>CAYMCO010000041.1:0-45970 GCA_964388955.1 uncultured Anaerolineaceae bacterium
TTCTCCGGCGATATCCGTCCGCTCTGCGATCCTGGCGAGCAGCGTCTCGACGACATTCTCTTCGGATTCAATCCGGAAGCTGATCGCCTTCGGAGGGCACACCTCAGCGCAACGGCCGCAGGCGACACACCGTGCTCCGTCGATCTCCGCCCTGTCCCGGCCCATCGAGAGCGCCATCACGTGGCAGATATCCTCTTCCAGGCAAGCGCCGCACATGTCGCAGCTCGACGCAACCACGGGGGTAACGCCAGGAGGGGCCATCACCCGATCCCAGAAGGCCCTCGGCCCGATTTTGAGGCCCAGCCGGATGTCACAGCAGCAATCGCAGCAGAAGCAGACCGCCAACAGACCCACCATCGTGCTGTCATGCACAATGGTCGGCACGAGACCCAGGCTGACCGCCTTCTTGGCGTGCTCGATCGCCCCCTCAGAGGAAATCTCCTCCCCCCAATACGATGGCATCTTGCGCACGCTGGGGCCCATCCAAATGCAGGCGACCCCGTGCGGGTAGGTCTGGCAATTGAACGCTTGCCGGCAGATGCAGACGGGGCTCCGCTTGAAGAGAGTAGCCCTTTGGAAGAGCCTAGTCAGCACTTCGAATGGCAGAGCGACGCTTCTGTCCCGCTCAATCACTTGATCCACGGGGATGATCCAATTCCGCGCCTCAGGATCCCCCACGAAGAGATTCCGATAGAGGTACTTGCCGATCAACGGAAGCCGGGTCAGGCGAAATGCGCGCGGCAGCTTGTTCATGGTTTTTAGCTCGTCCTGCCAGGTCCGCGGCTTCTTGGGTATCCAGCGGCTGTGCCCTTGCCTCTCTGTCATGGCCGATCCTCCCTTGGCCGAATTGGCTCGTTTGGTTCCGATCCCCATATGCGCGGTCAAGAGATGAGCAACGGCTGAAGGCGATCCAACTCTCCGACGTTGTGTTCCATCACCTGTAACGTTGGCGGCGTTGGAGCCCGGTCATTTCATCTCCAGCAGGTGGCCCCTCCGATCGTTCGAGGGCTCGCCGCGACATGGCACTCTGAGCACTGGCCTTCCTGACCCGGCGTGTTCAAGTTCAGGAAGATTCCCATTCGACATTGTCGGCGAACTCCACCGCCACACTGCGCAACTCCCAATACAACTGGGTAATGTCATCGTCCTCCCATTCTTCTGCCGTGAGCATACAAATGGGGATGGCGAATATATCGGGGGTCAGTTGCTCCATCAGGGTGCGGAAGGCCGAGACCATCTCATCAACCGTTTCCTGCCAATCAAGCAGCACCTCCAGGTGTCCCTTGAATCCCAGCTCTTCCTTTGCGCGCGGCCCGAATTCGTCGCGCAACGCCTGCAGATCATTCTGACTATACCGATAGGAGCAGTTGAGCCCATGGATGGGCGGTGTATGATGCAGATAGATGGAGGCGGGAGGATGAGGGCCACAATTGTGCAGCAATCCTCCCCGATACCGGTCGAAGATCATGTTGTTATAGGGAAGGCTGAATTCGCGAAACATGGCCGAGCTTATGTTCGCACAAAGGTCATCGCTGGTATATCCCTTGAAGCCCTCGGGCTGCCAGACCGTGGAATAATCAATACAGGTCATGCGCTCCGCTCCACCTGCGGCATCGATCAGCGCATCGAGGCAAGAAATCATGGTGCGGGTCACGATTTGCAGCAGGCGGTGCAGATCCTTGGGATGTTCCTTCAGCCCGATGAAGAACAGATCCTCCCTCATCAGAGAGAAGGCATTCGCCAGCGGGCCTTCGAGGTCGAGGCCCGCCAGGTGGACATCCGGGGGGAAGCGCTCGCCAAAAGCGCGCATCCAGCGCAGATTCTTGGGCATTTGCCCATCTCGGAATGGGTCCGCGGGGTGCAACTGATGGATTTGGTCGATTTCCGTGATGAGCCTCTCCGCCACACCGGGTTCTTGATTCGGGTCTTCGGACCAGTGAACCCCCATCCCAAACATGGTCGCGATGGTCATGAACCCGCCCCAAATCAGGTGGGTACACGGGATATAATCATCCGGGATTGTAGAAAGCGATCGGCGGATGCTCTCTAGATTGCACGTGTACCAGGCTTCGAGGTCGGTGTACTTCTGGCGGGTTGTGTATCCGCAGCTCGGGCGAATGTCAATGACCACCGGGATGTGATCCACTTTCCGATATGCCCAAACGCGCCGCCTCAACTCCTTCCTGCGCTCCACCTCCCGATGATCAATATGAAAACCCAGCGCCATCAGCCATTTCCTCTTGAAGATCGGCCCCCGCTCAAACTCGCAGGCACTCCGCGTTTCCCCTGTTTGCGCAACCTCAAGTCAGCCGGACCTCATGGGTTCCGTATCTGGATTTGAAGGATGGCCTTCCGGTGACCAACTACCTTGAAGGGTGGCATTCACGAAAGATGTGATTGCCACCCTTCCTCATCCCGCAGAGACCCCGATTCACCGCAATGGCTTGAGCCCCCAGACTCCCCACCAACCCCAGAATTGGTTGGCCGAATCGGTGATGGTGAGATCAAAGCGATCGCTTCGATATGCTTCGAAATCATAGTAGAAGTTGAGCTGAATCCAGGCCACATCATCATGCATGATCTGCTGCAAGCGATCGATCAACTCGTGCCGGACCGCATCATCCAGCTCGCTCCGCTGGGCATAATAGAGATCGTCGTATTCCGGGTTGCAGTAGCCGGAGAGATTGACTTGGTAATCGATGCCGATACAGGCCAATTCCATGAGATTGTAGTCGGGATCCCATAGCGGACCGTACTGGTAGATCAACATATCGAAGTCTTTGGCATTCATGGCATAGTCGCGCAGCGTGACCGATTCCAGCACGTCGACATCGACATGAATCCCGATCTCGGCCAGCCACCCTTGGATCATCTCCGCCTGTGGAAGCGCAGGACCCTTCTCAGATTGGGCGTATAGGCGGAAATCGAGCGGTGTGCCCGACCCGTCATTCATCTCGCGCACGCCGTCTCCATCGGTATCGCGGTAGCCGGCGTCCTCGAGGATCGCGTTCGCTTCTGCCAAATCGAACGCGTACGACTCGATGTCCGGTGCGAGCCACGAATTGAATCGACCGCCACCGTCAAACATCGTCTTCGAGGGCATCGCATTTCCTCCAAAGACAACGTCGACTATCTGCTGCTTGTCGATGGCATGGGCAATCGCCTGGCGGACACGGAGATCGGCAATGGCAGGATGGCGTGTCCCGTCCGCATTCATGTTGAAAAGGAAGTGGAATTCGAATTGGGGCTCGCGCCGATTGAGGCCCACGGTTTCTTCCCCTTGGAGCGTGGGCAAGAACTCCACCGGTGCAATTTCGATGGCATCCACCTCACCTGCGAGCAGCGCCTGGACCATCGCGTCGGCGGTGTTGTAATATTGGACGACAATGCGATCGATGGGGGGCTTTCCCTTCCAGTACTGCGGATTGGCGTCCAAGACCAGATACTGGTCTGGATTCCAATCGGCCACCATATAGGGGCCCGTACCGATGTTTTCCGCATTTTCGAAATCATAGATGGTTTCTGCGTCGTACTGCTCCCAGATGTGTCGCGGCAGCATATAGCTATAGGCCATCAGATCGAGCACTGCTCCGGGGGCGATCGGATTCGCCAGGGTCATGACGACCGTGCGAGCGTCCACCGCTTCCACGGATTGCAGCTCTTCGGCGACTACCCCAAGCACCCACACCAGCGCGTCGTTGGTGGCGTAGTAGTTGAGCGTCCAAGCGACATCCTCGGCCGTCAATGGGGTGCCATCATGAAAGGTCACCTTTTCCAGATCCACAAGGTGGAATGTCCAAGTGAGACCGTCCTCCGACACATCCCAGCTTTCGGCCAGTCTGCCAACAACCTCGCCGACCGGCCCGTAGTCCACGATCGGATCGTAGAGCACCTGCCAGGCCCAAAAGCCCGTCCAACAATAGGAAATGTTCAAGCAATCCACCATTGGTCCGAGCCAGGCAACCCGCAGGATCACCGGTTCCGCTGCCTCGGTCTCCGTGGGCGCGGCCGTTGGCGCCTGGGTTGGGATTTCCGTCGGCGCGGCTGGCTCGGTCGGGAGGCCCGTTTCGGCCTGCGGCGTGGCCGCTGGCGCGCAACCTGCAAGTACAATAGCGGCAAGAACAACCCAAGCAAGTGACCCAAAGAGTTTGTCTTTCATAACATTCTCCCTTGATTCGCTAGGTCGAACCGGGTATTCAATATGAGTTTGCGCGTAGTTGACTTCCGCCACCTCCTTGCATCACTTCAATCCCCACAGATCTGCGCTTCGTCGCACCATATCTTGATCACCGCTCGCCGCCAATGATCTCCAGATGCCACCCCGTGAAGCGACAGTCGTGTCCCCGACCCTCCACCCCTCGAGCCAAAGGCCTCTCAAACGCACCGCACCCCAAGCCTTGACGAGCGCAAGTGCAATACGCATTTGCACCGACCCACCACCGTACCAATACTTATGCAAATCCCTGGGCTTTAGGAAAATCCGTCCGCTAGCAAGAGAATAGCATATAATTCACCCCGAATCAACCATGCCTTAATAATCTTCCAGCAGGGTTCACGTTTTCGATAGTTGAGTCGCATGGTCGAGACGGCCGATGCCGATCGAATCAGACGAGGATCGAGCGCTTCCTCGTTGGATTCGTCGGTATCCGGTATGCGGCAGCAGGCTCTTGCCGACAACTCAAAGCCGGGGCTGAGGCAGCCCCGGCTATCTTGCTCATATGCTTGCTAGATGGTACGGAGGGATCGCTTACGTGTCGCCATGGCCAGGCGTTCGATTGCCGCAAACGCCTGGCCGCCTATTCCCGATACGATGACGGCCGCCACCCCCAGCGTCTATCGCAGGGCCATGGCAGCTTGAGGTCGGCTCGATCTTCAATCGCCCTCGATCTCCGCCCAATCCGTGTCCTTGGACTCAAACTGCTCCCGATCCTGCTCCAAAGTCGGACGGAACGCGAATTCACAGAAAGAATCGCCGTCGGGCAGCGCCTTGGTGTGAACCAGCTTGAAGTCCCGGTTGAATGCCATAGAGCTCGCGGGGTCGACGTAGCAGTACAGGCGCCCCAGACGCTCTTCCCCCATCTCCCGCCACACATCCCCCATTACGCAGCCGTACGCCCGACTGCGCGATTCTCCGTCGACCTCCAGCTCCTCATATCGCTTGTGCATACCCAATGACGGCAGATCCGACAGCGTGGCGAAGGTTTCGGGGGATGGCACCAGGCCGGCTTTTTCAGCTTTCTCACGCTTGGCCGACCCAATCCACAGGGCATATCTCTTGATGGCCTTGGCGGCCAAGCGCTCACCCGCCGCCTGGCCCAACTCCTCCACCAACACCCGTGCGTACGCCAGGTGAAGCAGACCCAACCGACGGCAGACCAACGCCACCTGACTGGCGGCGTCCTGGGTCGATATCCTCGGTTCTCCTTCCACTTCCCACCTCCTTCGCATCTACCGCCGGATGACCAGCTCTTCGAACGGTGGCCGGGCAGATTTGATCGATCCAATCGCTGGCCATCCGAGGGCGATATGCAGGTCCACCTGTAAGTAGTCAGGGAGGCCGTATGCCGCCTTGAACTTCTCTCCCGTGTCCTCGGACTTCAGCGTGGCTTTGAGTTCTGATAGCCATACCGCGCCCAGCCCCAGGGCATGTGCCATGAGGAGCATATGGTCCGCCGCCGCCGCTGCATCGAAGCCGGCGTTCTGCGGCACGAATGTGTCCTGATCTACCGCCTCCGCGACGCGAGTATCATGGCAAATGACGATGATCACCGCCGCATCACGCGTCGATATGTCACTCCAAATCAGCTTCTTCTCGGCAGGGGCCTTTAGGACCACAAAACGCAGGTGCCCCAGGTTGCAGCCTATCGGCGCCATCCGGCCGGCCTCAAGGACCTGCTCGATCAGTTCGTCCGGAACCTGCTCATCCCGCCAGTTACGCACCGAGCGCCGAGTGTACAGCAGCTTTCGCACCACCCGCATCTCATCTGAGGTGAATGGCCGGGGAAGCTCCTCATCCAAGAACGGCTCCTCCCCCTGCCGTATCCGCGCCGCGATGCCGAGATATTGCTCTGCCCACTGAATATCCGGGCGGTCTTCGGGCAGTCCCCGCTGCCGCCAGACATCGAGTGCCAGTTGGGCTTGCGCGCCGAAGCCCTCAATGGGCTTTCCCCTCCAGCGCAGCAAGATGGAGTAGAGCGGCACTTCGATCATATGATGCACCCGTTCGCGCAGCACCGCCCCCAGCACCTCGGCGGGCATCCGGGCTAGATCTTCCTTGGAATGCTCCTTGAAGGTGTACTTGATCCTATCCTTGGATGCCATATGCTCGCCTCGCTAAACTAGAACCGGCGTACGATCGGCCTTCAGCCACCGCAGCACATTCCGCCGCCGGCTGCCGTTTCGACAGACCCTTTGTAACACCGGGCTCGCCAGCCGGCTATTCTGCCCGCGGCACGCCGGCATGGATCACGCCGGTCATTGACACGATCGGGGAGAGGCCGACAAGAAATCCGTCGTGCGCCCCTCCATTTCCAACAGGGTTCCATTTCGGGCACCCGCAAACCGCATGCCGGTCTGCCCGGATTTCCGAGGTTAGACCGGCCCCTAGAGCGCCGGTGGTCTCCAGCCTCCGAAAGCCTGTTCCAGGTATCCCGCGGCGGCCAACGCCACATCCTCTCGCCATGGCCGAGCTGCGATCTGCACGCCCACCGGGAGCCCTTCTGCCGTCCGACTCACGGGTACGACGACCACCGGCCAGCCCGTCAAACTGAATGTGTATGTGTAGCTGAAGCCCTCATCCTCGTCGGAGCGCTCGCCGTGAAGATAGGCGGGACAGGCCATCACCGGGGAGATCAACAGATCACAATCCGACATGAAGTTCAACATGCGCTCGCGAAATCTATCCCAGCGCCCGAATGTGTGGAGAAGGTCGTTCACTCGATATGCCTTGGCCCCCTGCCAGCCTTCAATGGTCAGATCTGATTTCGACGTCCCTTCGTCTTGCAGACGCTTCAGGCCCCACGGGAGAAGGCACTGCAGGAACAGGTCGTTGAATACCTCGAACGATTCCGCAACGGCGGGAGGCTTCATCTCCTCCACCCTGGCTTTGGCCGTGGATAGGATCATAGCGCCGTCGATCACAGCCTGTCTGATCTCAGGTACAGATGGACAGATGCCGTTATCGGTAAAGAATGCGACCCTCTTGCCCTCAAGAGTCAGTTCTGGCGCTTCACCCAGAGCGGCAGGTGCGATCCAAGAGTCAGCGTTGTCCGGGCCGGCGATGATCGGTAGGAGCAGCGCCAGGTCTGCCACAGAGCGTGCCAAAGGGCCGATCTGCGTCAAGGCATCCAACGGCCCTCCGGGCGGAATGGCATGCCCGGTTCTGGGTACCCTGCCTGAAGTGGGCCGGATCCCGCAAATGCCGCAGAAATGTGCGGGAAGACGGATGCTCCCCCCTGTATCGCTTCCGATGTCGAAGGCAGAGCCTCCCGATGCAACAATGGACGCCGCTCCTCCGCTGCTCCCGCCAGGTGTCCGGTCAAGATCGTAGGGATTATTGGTGCGGCCATAGACATCGTTATCCGTAGAGAAGGAGAGAGTCAACTCAGGCGTGTTTGTCTTTCCCAGTAAGATCGCCCCGGCCGCCTTCAGCCGGGCGACAACGGTCGCATCCGACTCGGGCACGCGGGTCCTTCGTCCGGTTGTGCCCCAAGTCGTGATGATCCCAGCAGTGTCCAAGGAATCCTTGATTGTCATGGGGATCCCGTGCAGCGGACCCCGCAACCGGCCGCGCTCCCGTTCCCGGTCCGCAAGAAGGGCGTCGTTCATGGCCCGATCCCCGATCAGTTGAACGACGGCGTTCAGCCTCGGGTTGACCGATTGAATCCGATCGATGCTGGCCCCCACAAGTTCCGCGCAGGACAACTCACCACGCCGGATCGCCTCGGCCTGCTCTACCACCGGCCGATAGATCCAATCCTCCATCGCCGGTGTCTCGCCTTTCCCCTCCGCAGAAGTCACTGTTTCGCCTCTATTCGCGCTTGCCGGGTTCGTCTTCCATTCCCATCTGAAGTACCTGGATCGATGTACCCGCGGGTCCCCGCAGATAGAACATGCGGGAGCCATCGTAGTCGATGATTTCTGACCCCAGTTGCACCTTGCCCGCCGCCAGCCAGCGATAGTGGGCTTCCACATCCCCCACGGCGAAGCAAATGTGATCCAGCCCCGGTCCGTGCCGCTCGAGAAACCGCTTTTCATCCTCCCAAAGCGCTGGCCCCACAACCTCGAGCCAGAAGGGGTTCTCCCCGGAAGCGTCCTCAAGATACACCCAGTCCTGCGCCGGATCTGACGGATCGCCACGGTGGATGACCCTCATGCCAAAGTGCTTCCGATAGAACTCCTCCGTCATGCCCGCCAGATTTCGACTCCCCGTCAGAATCCCCGCATGATTGAACTGCGCCGCTTGAACCGTCCCCTCCGGATCTTCGCTGAAACCGAGATGGACTTCCGTGGCCTGCATAATCTCCACGTCAACACCAGAAGGATCCCTGCACCATGCTATCCTTGTGTCGAAAAGATCATAGGGAGGGATATGGAATTCGACTCCCTCCGCCTCAAGATCCCTGACCGCCAGGTCCGTATCTTCGGCGACAAATGCGATATGATCAATGCCCGGTCCGTGCCGTTGGACAAATTCGTGCTCCCGCTTCTCCCATGGCTCCCCGATGATTTCCAGCGGCGCGCCCCCTGAGCCCGCATTGTCCGCCAAGAAACTGTATTCGTCTTCGGGCGATTCGCCCGCCGGCTTTACGACCTGCATGCCGAAACGGTGAGTGTAATAGGCCTCGCATTCTCGCAAGATCCGCTCACTTCCAGACAATATGCTTGCATGGTGGAAGTATACTGGTTTGGCCATCTATTCGCCTCCATTTCCTGAACTTCCCGCGTGCTGCTCCAGCATCCGGAACCCGGCCCATCATCCACAGCGGAAGGGCCGGCATACTCCTGGCACCATCCTGCCCATCCGGCCGGACCGCCGAAGCGCATATGCGCGGCTTTGGCTGCTGTGAACTCAAGGGCCCGTCTGGCTTGCACATTGGGCGGGCACCCTCCCGGATCGAGGCGCGCCCCTTGGGGCCGGCCTAATCATATCCGATCCACCGCACGGTTGGCTCCATCCGATCTACCAACCTGCGGTAGCGGATCGCAGGATAGCCCACCGTGAAAGCCATGAGGATATCGTGCCCCTCGGGAATATGCAGGATGTCGCGGATGGACCTATTCCGGTTCACTCTGCGATAGAAGTATCCGATGTAGCAAGTCGCCAAGCCAAGGCTCTGGGCCATTTGCATCATGTGATGTGCGGCGATCGTCGCATCCTCTTGCGGGCACGAAGTCGTGGCGCGGTCGGCGTGGGTGATCACGACGACCGGAGCGCTGTAGAATATGGGATCCTTCCCGGCATCATAGTCCGACAATACCAAGGCCAACGAAGACAGCTGCTCCCGCAACCGGCCCGCCCGTGAGGGATCCAGCTCCGCTACAGCCAGTTCATCTCGGTAGTGTTCGGCCCGTTTCCTGAGTTCGTCGACGGTCAATCGGGACAATCTGGCGATCAGCGGGCGGTCGGAAATGATGATATGTTCCAGACTTTGGGCGTTGGATCCGGTGGGGGCATAGCGTGCGGCTTCGATCAGCCCGGCCATCGCAGCTCGGGGTACGGCTCTTCTTTGATTGTAGTTGCGCACCGACCTCCGGCTGCGCATGAAATGCAGCAGCCTTTGCGCGTCGACGGTCAGGTTCGGTCGGAGCTCGGGGAAATTGCCCACGTCCATCCCATGGTGCATGATAGCCGCGGTCGGACAGACCGCCACGCAGTGTCCGCAGAAGAAGCATTCCGCGGGGTAGGCGACCACGGGGCGTGCGCCATCGCCTCGGTCTACGAATACCCCGGCCGTGCACACACGCAGGCACAGCCCCTCTCCATCACACTTCTCCGGATCGATCTCGATTTGTGCAATCCTGCTCCGCCCCATTTCCTCGCACCTCTACAGAATTCTACTCATGGAAGCGCTCATTGCAGGTTCTCAAAGAGCGCCGCAGCCCCCTGCCCTCCCCCGATACACATTGTCACCAGCCCGTACCCGGATTCCCTGCGCTTCATCTCATGGATGATCTGGGTGGTCAGCTTGGCCCCCGTAGCCCCCAGGGGATGGCCAAGAGCGATGGCTCCACCGTTCACGTTGGTGATCTCGAGGTCCAAGCCCAGTTCACGAATGACAGCCAACGCCTGACAGGCGAAAGCCTCATTCAGTTCGATGATATCAATCTGACTTAGACTCAACCCTGTCTGGCGCAACACCCTGGGCACAGCCTCCACGGGGCCCATGCCCATGATTTCGGGTGGGACAGCGGCGACTGCGAATCCGAGAAACCGCACCATCGGTTGGAGGCCCAACTCCTTGGCGCGTTTCCCTTCCATCACCACGACTGCCGACGCGCCGTCGCTGATCTGCGAGGAATTGCCTGCAGTCACCACTCCGTCCAATTTGAAGACCGGCCTGAGCGCCCCCATCGCCGCCAGATCCGGATTGTGGCGCACGCCTTCGTCGGTGTCGAAGGAGCGCGTCTCGGTCTCGATGCGATTCCCCCGCGGTATGGTGACCGATTTGATCTCTAATGGCAAGATCTCCTGCCTAAATCTGCCTTCTTTAATGGCGCCGGAAGCCAAGACGTGGCTACGATAGGCATATTCATCCGCGTCTTGCCGGCTAACGCGGTATCTCTCGGCCACGTTCTCTGCTGTCAGCCCCATGCTCGTGTACACGCCCGGCCACTCCGCCGCCAGCATCGGGTTGGGGGCATAGCGGACGCCCCCGCGTGGGATCAGGCTCATGCTCTCGGTGCCGCCGGCAATCGCAACCCCGATCTCACCTATCAGAATCCGCTGGGCTGCGAGCGCGATCGCCTGCAGGCCGGATGCGCAAAAACGGTTGATCGTCATCCCGGGCACCGAGGGAGGCAGCCCCGCTCTCAAGGAGGCGATGCGGGCGACGTTCAGGCCCTGCTCCCCCTCGGGATAGGCACAACCCATGACGACATCCTCTATATCCTTTGGCCGCAAGGGCTCCGCCCGCCGAAGAGATTCCCCGATTACGGCGGCCGCCATATCGTCCGGGCGGGTGTGACAGAGCGTGCCCGCCGGCGCCTTGCCGACCGCGGTGCGCACAGCCGAAACGATCACCGCCTCTCGCACTGCATCCCTCCTGTCATTATGGGCCCTGCCCGGCGGGCATCCGGGGCTGCCATGACCCTTTTCAGCCCGGAGATCCATCCCCTAGCTCACGGCTGCCATAATCTTGCAGCCGGCAGGTCCTTTCCGACCGACCTTCCGAAGAGCCTTCAAGGTCGGGGATGCGCGGCCCGATCCACCTCGGGATCGAGGGGGCTACTCGAGATCTCCACAGAATTCAGAGGCCCGACCTTGCCGGTAGCGATCATTAGTTCCGCAACTTCTTCCCTGTGCTCAGAAAATGCGCGATGCGCGCCTGCGTGGCGGGCTCACCGCAGAGCGAAAGGAACGCCTCCCGTTCCAGATCGAGGATGTAGCGTTCATCCACCCATTGCGGCGTGGTGATCTCCCCACCGCAAAGCACGCGGATCAACTTGCCCCCGATGCGCGCGCCATGTTCCAGCACGTATCCCGCCTGCTGCATCTGGAAGAGAGCGACTTGCAGCGCGGCGTGCACGCTCTCACCTGGGACAAAGATGGATTTCTCGATCGTTGGGGGGCGATACCCCGCCTGCGACAACAAGAGCGCAAGGTTCTTGGCGTGCCAGAGCAAGTGCTCCCTCCGCATCACGATGGGATCGGCCTCGCTCAGATATCCCATATCCCGCGCTTCAAACGCGCTGGTGGAAACTCTGCTTTGGAATATATCGTCGAAGACTTTTCTGACGAAAGGTGCTGCCTCCACGTTCTCCACGCGCATGGCGGGGGAGACCACTCGCCGCAGCAATTCTTTGCAGCCACCTGCGGCCGGGATCAACCCCACACCCACTTCGACCAACCCGATATGGGTTTCCGCCGCCGCACAGGATTGATCGGCGGCCAGGACCATCTCCGCGCCCCCCGCAACAGCGTAGCCGAACGGGGCGGCGACGACTGGCTTCGAGAGAAATCGCAGCGCCATGCGCGCGTCTTGCGAGCGGCGGAGCGCGGCCTCGATCTCGTCAAACCGGCCGTCCCTGGCCCGCTCCAGGAGCAATTCCAGATTCGCCCCGGCGGAGAAATGCCGGCCGTCATTGCCGATGACCAAGGCGATGAAATTGCTCTCGATTTCCTCCTTGGCACCTTCGATCAGCGCATACACGTTCTCGTCCAGTGCGTTAGCCTTTGTGTGAAACTCGAGGCACGCCACGCCATCCCCGATATCGATCAAGCTGGCGCCAGCGTTCTGGGTTACGACGGCACCCCCTCGCTCCTTGAGCAAGGCCAATCGGACCTGTTTCGTATCCTTCGGTATATCCACGTACTCCTGTTTGCTGACATCGTAGCACCGGACTCTACCCTTCTCCCTCTGATAGAAGCGGTCCTCGCCGCGTTCGAGCATGTCTTTGACCCACCCCGCCAATTCCCCCCCCTCCGCCGCCATCCGCGCCGCGGTTTCCGCCATGCCCAAGGCGTCCCAAATCTCAAAGGGGCCCAGCTCCCACGAGTACCCCCAACGCAGTGCCCGATCCACAGCCAGCACATCATCGGCGATCTCGGGAAGGCAGTAGGCGGCGTAGAGCAGACAGTTCTTCAGGGAGGCCCAAACCAGCTGCCCGACTCGATCTCTCCGATCGACCAGTAGTCGCAAGCGCTCCGAGAGATCATCCAATTCGCTCGCCTCGCCTATGGACGAAAGATCCGGCCGCCGGGGCTCCCGATATTCCAAAGTCTCAAGATCCAGCGCCCAGAATTTCCGCCCCCCATTCGTTTCCACGGCTTTGTAGAAACCCTTCCCCGACTTCCTGCCCAAGAGACCACGATCGATCATCCCCTGCCGCACTTTGCATGCCGCGGGCGACCTCAGTATGGCGCGATACGCATCATGTGGAATCGCACGGTATAGGTTCTCCGCCACTTGCGTGGATACATCCAGCCCGACCAGATCCCGCAGCCGGAAGACCGCCGTCTTCGGCCTGCCGATCAAGGAGGCAAGGATGGCGTCCACCTCTTCCACGCTGTACCCATGGCGCACGGCATAATCCAAGTCGAACATCCCTTGCACGCTGGATACGCGATTGGCGATGAAATTGGGCGTATCCTTGCAGACCACGACGCCTTTTCCCAGCACGTCGGTGCCGAATCGGATCATGTGATCCAGCACCGCCGGCTCGGTCTCCGGGCAAGGGATGATTTCCAGCAGCCTCATCGATCGGGGGGGGTTGAAGAAATGTGTGCCGAGCAGATATCTGCGAAATCCGTCCGGCAAGCCATCCGCGATGTCCTTCAATCTCAGCCCGGAAGTGTTCGTACTGACGATGGTTCCCGGGCGTCGCAACTCACTTATCGACCGCATGAGGGTCTGCTTGGCGCGAAGATCCTCCACGATGGCCTCGATGATCCAGTCCGCCTCCCTAACCCTTTCGAGATCATCTTGAATGTTCCCCGGCCGCACCCGCGCAACAAAGCGCGGGCTGTAGAATCCGGGCGAACCGCCGGACTGAACCCGGCCCAGGCCGGCCCTCGCGGTCCGGTCACGCACCTGCGGGTGATCAAGCCCGAGGCCTTTGGCCCGCTCCTTGGGGGTGAGCTCGCCCGGAACGACATCCATGAGATCCACACATACGCCGACATTGGCCAGGAGGGCGGCAATGCCGGCTCCCATGGTCCCTGCTCCGATCACCGCCGCGCGTCTGATGTCATATCTCACTGCACGCCCTCGCTTCCATCGTTCCAACGCTCCAAATGGCTGCCCGGCGCCCTCCGAGGCGTCCAAGGGCCTGACCTCCCCAATGCCGCAGGGCTCCCCGCTGCAAGTGAAGACAAAGGATCCTTCGCACCTCCCCGGCAGGGCTCCCGCCCTGCTGTCCGGATCGCCATGGCCACCCCCCCCGTCCCCACTCCGGGCGTATGCAGCCCCGCGGCAAACATCGGTCTATGCTAGAGGAAGAGCGGGGCGTCGGGGCTTCGCATTCCGGGGCGATGACGTCCCGGAGCAGCCGGGCTCTGGCACTTCCTCCACAAGCGGCGGTCGGCCCGTCATCAAATACCCAACTCGATCATCGCCGGGTTCTCGATGTATTCGAAGAACGCATTCATGAATTCGATGGCGGGGACGCCATTGATCACGCGATGATCGATGGTGAAACTGGTCGGAAGCATGGTCCGGATGGTAATCTCACCATCCCGCACGACCGGCTTCTGATAGAGGGCCCCCAGGCCCAAGATGGCACTCTGCGGGATGGTGATGATCGGAGTGCTCCAGCCCCCTGTGCTGGTTGCGCTCTTGTGCCGGAACATGCCCGCGTTCGTGAGCGTGAATGTACCCCCGGTCACGTCCTCGAGCGTCAGCCGCCCGCCGCGCGCCCTCTCCGTCAGGTCATTGGACCGCGCTGCGATCTCGAGCACTGATTTCTCATCCGCATGTTTGACCACCGGCACGATCAGCATCCCGCTGGCGATCGCGACTGCGAAGCCGATGTTGATCTCCGAAAGGATCAGGATTCGGTCTTCGTCCAAGGTGGAGTTGATCGCCGGATGCGCTTCCAGACACTGAGCGAGTATCCTTATGATGAAATGCGTGAAGGACACTCGCTCCCCGTATTCCTTGTCAATTCGCGCCGCCTGACGCTTGCGAAACGCCTCGAAGTCGGTCGCATCGACCTCCGCCATGTTGGTGAAAGCCGCATACTGCGCGTGGCTTCTCGCCATATGGTCCGCGAGCATCCTGGCCGGTCCGCGAAGGGGAATCGTCTCGGCGATGGCAACGCCACCCGGAGACAGATTGACCCCTTTCTCCTCGCTCATATTCCTTCTCCCTTCACTTCGACCGAGTGGCTCATGGACAGGTCTCTCGGGCCGGGGCCCCGGATCTCGTGATCAAAGCAGTTGCTTGGAGATCACCAGGCGTTGTATCTGATTGGTCCCTTCGTAGATTTGGTGCAGTTTGGCATCCCGCATATACTTCTCGACCCGGTATTCCTTCATATATCCGTAGCCGCCGAGGACCTGTACCGCATCCGTGGTGACCGACATGGCGGTATCGCTGGCGAAGCACTTGGCGATCGCCGCTTCCTTCGTATTCCTCTCTCCACGGTCGCTCAGCCATGCGGCGCGCCAGCACAGCAGGCGCGCCGCATCCACGCGCTGCGCCATGTCCGCCAGCATGAATTGGACCGCCTGACGCTCCGCTATCGGCGCCCCGAACTGCACTCGCTCCTTGGCGTAGCCGATGCCCGCTTCCATCGCCGCGCGCGCGATGCCCACCGCCGCCGAGCCGACCACGGGCCGGGTCTTGTCGAAGGTCATCATGCCGATCTTGAAACCATCGTTCCCCTTGCCGAGGCGATAGCGGGCCGGGATACGGACGTCGGTGAAAACCACCTCACGGGTATCCGTCGCCCGCTGGCCCATCTTGTCCTCTTTCTTTCCCAGGGAGATCCCCGGCGCGCTGGCCGGAACCATGAACGCCGAAATCCCTTTGTATCCCAGCTCCCGGTCTTCGCTCGCGAAGACCGCATAGAGGCTGGCCACGCCGCCATTGGTGATAAACTGCTTGGTGCCGTTGATGACGAACCCATCCCCATCCGACCGCGCGGTGGTCCGCATGGCGGCCACGTCCGATCCCGCCTCCGCTTCCGTCATGCAGAAGGCGGCCAGGTTTGGCCCCGAGCAGTGCCGGGTGAGCAACTCGTCTTGTAGCTCGTCGGAGCCGGCCAAGAAGAGCGGGGTCAGCCCAAGGTCGTTCCCCCCGATGCAGGCGGCCACGCCTCCGCATGCGGCCCCCAGTTCCTCCATGATGATGGCGCCCTCCAGCGCCCCCAAACCGGCCCCTCCATAGGCCTCAGCAGCCTGCCAGTGAAGCAGGCCGAGCCCGTGGAATTTCTCTATGATCTCCGGCGAGTGGCGCTGCTGCTCATCCAGCTCCGGCGCCACGGGGACGATCTCCTTGCGGGCGAATTCTCGCACGAGCCTCTGCATGGCTCGCTGCTCCCCGGTCAGGGTGAAGTCAATCACGATCGCCTCCTTCCTGGGTTTGGGCCATCTTCCGGTCGCTCATGGCGGCCGGAGTGTGCCCTATTCTCTGCCGCCCTCTTCCTTCAATATTCTCATCACATCATTGGCCCGATCCAGGGTATCCCCCACATCCCTCTCTGTGTGGGCGGCCGAAGTGCAGAAGCGCATGCTCGTGATCACTCCGCGCTCCTTGAGCAACTCGGCGAATCTGCCCATCTTGCCGAAGTCCGCGCCCCGCCCCTCCGCCTGGTTGCGAATCCTCCCTTTCGAATGGAAATAGAAGGTCCATGCGCCTGGAAAGCCCTGCAGGTGCAACGGCTGTTCATGTTCCGCGGCAATTTGCTCCAACCCCTCCTTGAGCATGTTTCCCACGTGCTCGATACGCCTGAACACTTCCCCGTCCTGGCGCTCATACTCCTCGATCGCGGCGATCACCGCCGCCATCGCCAGCGGATGGCCATTGTAGGTCCCTCCCTGGATCGCATCCGCCCGGGTAAGCGCGTCCATCACCTCCCGACGGCCGGATGTGCTGGACACCGGGAACCCTGCCCCCAACGCCTTCGCCAGGGTGGTCAGATCCGGCGTCACCCCGAAGTGCCCCTGGGCGCCCTTCAACCCGATGCGGAACCCCGTCAGCACCTCATCGAAGATCAGCACCACCCCGTGGCGCGTGCATAGCTCGCGCACACCTTCCAAGTACCCCGGCTCAGGGGTGCATCCGTAGTTGTTCACCATGACCGGCTCCATGATCACAGCCGCGATCTCATTCCCATGACGAGTAAGCAGCGCCTCCAGCGCTTGCAGGTCGTTCCACTCAAGCATAAAGCACTCGTTAAACGCGCCGCTGAATCGCCCTTTGGTGTTGGCGAACTGTGAATACAAATCATCGGGCCGTTCTCCCGCCCCCGGGACGGGGTTTTCAGGGTCTTGGACAATCCCGCCCATCATGTGGTCGAGCCCACCATGGTAGTGGCCGTTGAAACGCACGTATTTGTCTCTCCCCGTATGGGCGCGGGCCACCCGCAGCGCGCCTCGATTGGCCTCTGTCCCCGAGCAGGCGAAGCGCACCAATTCGGCGCTCCGGATGTGTTTCGAGACCATCTGCGCCGCAGCCACCTCCAAGTCGTTCACATTGGGCGTGAATAAGCGGTCCAACTGCTTCCTCAGCGCCTCTCGCACATGCTCATTATCGTGCCCGAGGGCCGCCGGACCATAGCTCAGGCTGTAATCGATGTATTCATTGCCGTCAACGTCATACAGCCGCGCTCCCTTTCCATGCGACATATAGATGGGATGGTAGTCGACCGTCCGGCGCCAATTGGACATACTGGCCGCCGGGATGAATTGGCGCCCGAGTTCCGCCATTCGATCTGATTTCAGGGTTGTGTATGCTTTCATTCTCTGGTCTATCTCTCTTTCCTCGTTCGTGGCCGAGAGCCTCTCGGAACCATGGCCCGCCCAATGCCCGATGGAATACCGCTCTCTCCTGGGGGAACAGAGCGGCGCGCTTTGGATTCCTTCTCAGATCGACGTGGGGCTTGATCGCGTGTTCGGCCTCTGCTTTCGTATGACATGATTGCGGCAGCCTCACACATGGGGATTTCGACCGCGTGAGTGATCACTGCTCCGTCTCGATCAGGGCGACAATCGTCCCCACGGGGACGGTCTCGTTTTCGGCCACTTTGATCTCCATCAGCATCCCGGACACCGGGGATTCCACCGGCACCGTGACCTTCTCCGTGATCAGGTCGAAGAGCACCTCCCCCTCCTCCACCCTATCCCCTTGCTTCTTGTGCCACTCCGCGATCTCGCCCTCCGTCATCGCGTGGGCGAACTTGGGCAAAGCCATTTCATACGGCATACCTTGCTTCCCTCCTTGAAATCACCCCTCTGTCCGGCCTCCGACGCCTGGAGGATGGCCGCGGCCCTTGGCTGCTGGCCGATCCCCCAACATCCGGGACCGGAGGAATCAGGTGTCGATGGGGCCGGAGACAGCTCAGACCGTCATCCGGCGTACTGGTCAGTGAACGCCTCCTCCGGCCGCGGAAATGGTGATGCGAGGGCCCATTGCGCGGCCGCTTCCACCTCAGCCGCAATCTCATCATCGATGGCATCCAACTCCTGCGCTGAAGTGACCCCCTCTTCCAGGAGTCGGCCTCTGAAGAGCTTGATCGGGTCCCTCTGCAGCCAACGCTCGAGCTCCTCCTTCGGCCGATAACTCGCATCGATGTCGAACTCACCATGCTCGCGAAAACGATACGTCTTGCACTCAATAAGGCTGGGGCCGCCGCCTCCCCGGGCGCGATCAACGGCCTCGACCACCGCTTCCGCAACTGCCACCACATCCATCCCGTCCACGGTTGCCCCAGGCATGCCATAGCTGCCCGCGAACACAGATACATCCTCGATCGCCAGCGTTTTCGAGACGGGAGTCGTAATCGAGTACAGATTGTTCTCGCACACCCACACGATGGGAAGTCCCCAGGCCCCGGCCATGTTCATCGATTCATGCAAAGTCCCCCGGCACGCCGCACCGTCACCGAACAGACAGGCGACAACCTGGCTTCTGCCGGCGTTCTTGGCGGCAATACCGGCCCCCGCGGCGATGGGAAAGCAACTGCCGATGGTGCCGCCGCCCGGCAGGATCCCCAATCGTCTCTCCCCAGCCGAATGGCCGCCCTTCCCCTTGGCGAATCCGCCGGAGCGTCCCAGGTGCTCCGCAAACCACTTCTTGCCGTCGACGCCTTTGGCGAAGCCCGCCGTGAACCCACGGTGAGTGAGTTCGATCCAATCATCGGGCCGCAGGAACGTCCCGACACCGGCCCCCACGGCCTCGTGTCCGATGCCGGAGTGCCACATCCCTGTGACCTGGGACTTGCGGCACATTTCGATCAATCTTTCATCGTAGCTGCGCCCGCGCACCATGTTCGTGTAGAGCAGTATCAGATCTTCCCTCGTTAGGCCCATCTTCGTGACGCTCCTTTCCCCACCGAATCGGCCGCCTCAGTCCATCACTTGCCGGACGGCCTCGATGATCTTCTCGGTTGATGGCAGGACTTCCTTCTCCAAGACAGGGCTGTACGGGATGGGCACGTTAGCCGCCCCCACTCGCGCCATGGGGACGGCCGGCTTCCCCGCCTCCCGGCGCCGCTCATACACCTGCATCAAGATCTCGCACGGGACGCCGCAGCGCACCACATCCTCGTCCACCACCACGATGCGCCCGGTCTTGTCTACTGATCCGAGGATGGTTTCCACATCCAGCGGTTCCAGCGTGCGCGGGTCGATCACCTCCAGGCCGACCCCCTCCTTCTCCAACTCCTCCGCCGCTTTCAAGCTCAAGTCCACCATGTACCCAACCGCCACCACGGTCACATCCGCACCCTCCCGCCGGATGGCGGCCTCGCCGAAGGGAACGAAGTACTCCTCCTCGGGCACCTCCCCCTTCTTTCCGTAGTGCAGGATGTGCTCCAGGAACAGCACCGGATTGTCGTCGCGAACTGCGGTCTTCAGCATCCCCTTGGCGTCGTAGGCCGTGGTGGGAAAGGCGATCTTCAGGCCAGGCGTATGCATGAAATAGCCCGTCATGGTCTGGGAGTGTTCTGCGCCCAATCCGACGTAGCCGCCCACCTTCATACGCACCACGATGGGCAGCTTGAAATCCTCGTACCCACCATATGCGTAGCGCAGCTTGGCCATCTTGTTCGTGATCTCGTCAAAGCACACCGCGGCGAAGTCGGCGAACATGATCTCGATGATCGGCCTCATGCCGCAGTAGGCGGCCCCCACGGCTGAACCGGCGATGGCCGTCTCCGCCAGCGGGGTGTCCTTCACCCGCCCCGGGAACTCGTCCGACAGCCCGGTGGTCACCATGAAGCCGCCCCCTACCCCCTCGATGTTCTCGCCCCAGATCATCACCGACGAATCCCGCGATAGTTCCTCCGCCTGCGCCTGGATCAGCGCCTCACGCATGCTTGTGATTGCCATTCTTGCCTCCTCGTGCAGTTCGGATACAGCTTGGTTTCGTCGAATGCGTCCAGCGTCCATGACCAACGTGGCGCTGGCGCGATTCGTCCTGCGATCGGGATCGCGCGTTCGCGCTGGTCCTTCACGACTCGTTGACCTGCCTACCGGCGGCGACGTAGATGCGGTCCAACTCGCGGCTCACATCTTCTGGCAGGGGGTCGGGCTCATGTGCGTCCAAGAGATGCCTCACCCGGTCCAGCGCGATTTCCTCGCCGGTCTGTCCCCGAGCTTCCCACGCTTCATAGCTCTCCCGAGGGAACAGATCTGGCAGTAGGTGCTCCTGGCGGAAGTATTTCTTGGTTGACGGATGGCCCAAATATTCCCCCCGAAATTGCAGGTCACGGATAGCATGCAGGAGAAAATGCTCGTCGTCAACCGCGAATCCCTCCTGCAGGCGCACGATCTGTCTCACCGCCTCCGCCCCCAACACGATGAACGGCAGATCCACCAGGGTTGCGCCGTCAAAATCCGCCGGGCCCCACATGTTGTCGACCCCTGCGAGGACGGGGATCATAGCCGATTGCATCATCTCTATGCCGCTTTGAAAGCCGATCGCCTTGGCATCATTCGCGCTGGTGCCCATGGCGTTGACCGGAACCTGGTAGAACTTGGCCATCTCGACCAGCGCAACTGTCATGAGCGATCCCTCCGCGCCCATCCCCCATCGCCCACTGGTCATATCCAAGGTCCCCGCTGAGGCGGCCCACAGGATGGGCCAGCCTGGTTCCGCCATTTGGTAAAGCGCGATGTTCCCCAGGAACGCGGCATTCGCCTGCAGCACCGTTCCGGCAAGCGTTACCGGAGAGGTCCCTCCAGCCAGAGGCAAGAACTGCAGGAAGATCGGAAGTTTGTAGGGCGCCCAGATCAGGGTCTCATCCACCAACTTGCCGTTGTTTGTTAGCGGGCTGACGGGATTGATCACCGTGCTCATCAGGGGACGATCGCCCAGTCTCTCCCGGTTCCCGAGCACCGCGTCGAACATCTCAAGGGCAAAGGGGAACATCTGCACGCTGATTCCGCCCAGGAAGTGCTTTGTGCTCTCGTTGAGGCTCAGGCGGATATTGTGCAGCTGAGCAAGTACGGGGTGGATATCGTTCGGGACCACCATTGAGGCCCACTCATGGATCCCATCGAGCTGTTGAATGAGGTGTGCGCACTGAATCAAGTCCTGGGAGGTGGCCAATCTCCGCTTGCGCGTTTCCAAATCACGGAAGTGCGGGCTCACGGCCGCGGCGGTGAAATACAGTTCGCCATCCCCGCAGTGGATATCGTTCTTGGGGTCCCTTGCCGCCAGCAGGAACTGTGAAGGAAGCGTCTTCAGCGCCTTTTCGACCACTCGCCGGGGGATCTTCGCCGACCCCTGTTCCCAATCGATCTCACATCCCGCATCTGCCATGATCTTCAACGCGCGCTCAGATCGAAACTGGATGCCGACCTTTCCCAGAATGCCCAGTGATCTTTCATGGATTTGGGTCTTTTGGTCGTCGCTCAGCAGGCTAATCCTTGGCGCAGGCATGGCATTCACTCACTCCTTTTTTCCGTCGCGCGCGAATCCGTAGGCTGTGGCTCGGTTCTTGCCCATGGGACAGACTCCACCTTTCGTGGTTCATCTAGCCAATCAACAACCTGCTTTCCGCATGATGCATGATGCGGCTGATCTCCCGACCGGGACCCGGATCCAAGGGTTCTGGGACGTGGCGGGCGAGTATCTCTCCTACTCTCGATCTTGCCATATCTTCCTCACCGATCCCAGCCGCCTTCCAGCTTTCGTAACTCTGCCGGGGAAATAGACCTGGCAGAAGGTGCTCTTGACGAAAGAGCTTCTTGGTCGATGGATGTCCCAAGTACTCACCGCGGAAACCTAACTCCACAATCGCATCATAGAGATAGCGCAGTTCGTCTATGGCCATACCGGCCCGCACGCGACGAGCTTGACGAATCGTCTCGATACTCAGGAGCAGGTAAGGAAGATACAGGGTGGTGATGCCATCCAGCAGACCCGTGCCGCCCCAAAGGAGATCCACTCCAGTGAGCATGTTTACCATGCCGGTGGCCATTGATTCGATCCCCGCTTGAAAGCCCGGGCGTTTAGCATCCGGATTGCCCGCCCCCGCCGATGATGGTAGGCCATAGAACTG
Organism: uncultured Anaerolineaceae bacterium; assembly: GCA_964388955.1. Classification (GTDB taxonomy): domain Bacteria; phylum Chloroflexota; class Anaerolineae; order Anaerolineales; family E44-bin32; genus CAYMCO01. Next base: position 22,390 of record CAYMCO010000041.1, read on the forward strand.
GGCCATCTCGATCAACGCCAATCCAGTCAGAATGCTCTCCACGGCGGCGGAGGAGAAGTGGCCGCTGCGCATATCGATCACGGCATTGCCGGCGGAATATAGAATCGGAGTCCCGGGGCTCGCCGCCTGGCAAAGGACCACGCCGCTCAGCGCCTCTACGTTGTGCTGCAATACGGCCCCTGCCAGCGTCACCGGGGATGTCCCGCCAACCAACGGGAAGGGGACGATGATAACCGGCAGTCCACGCCTGACCCAATCAAGCGTGGCTCGCACGTAGCGGGGATCGGCCTGCAAAGGAGAGACAGGGGCATAGACCACCGTGACCGGCGGGCGCTTCTTGAGCGCTTCGCGATCCCCAACCACCGCCTCAAGAATCTCAAACGCATACGCGATCTCCACGTCGGAGCCCCCGCTGATGAAGAAAGGCTTGCTGCTGTTGCGGATCTGCAGCTCCAGGATGCGCAGCATGCGGATCGGTTCCGGGATGTCGTGCGGGATCACGATTGCACAGTTATGATTGATGGTGTCCAGAGCATCAGCCAGACGGATTGCTTGTCGCAAATCGGCGGACACGGAGGGCCTGCGCTGCATGGTCTCCATATCCAGTGTGCGATTCCCCCCTCCATCGAGGGAAAGGTACACCTCCCCGCTTCCGTAGGTCAATTCCGTTCCGGACCCCCGTCCGGCGACTTGGAACTGGCGTGGGGCGCTCCCCAGAGCCCACTCGACAACATCAGGGGGGATCCTTGCGCACAGCGAGCTGTAATCCACATCACAACCGACGCCCTCAAGCAACTTCAGAGCTGGCTCGCTGTTGTATTGGATTCCGACATGCTCCAAGAGGCGCAGAGAGCGCTCGTGAACCGCACGTTTCTCCTCCGCCTGAAGCAAGCTGACTTTCGGGATTGCCAGACTCATCCTTCAGCTTCTCTCCCCATGATGGGCGCCCCGGCCCCCGGCCCGCGAAAGCGCGAACGTCACGCACGCTCTCGGGCGCGGATTCTCATTCTCCACACAACGCCTTCCTCGCCGCCATCAGAATGCAATCCAGCTCCTTCGACACGTGCTCCGGAAGGCGTGAAGGCTCTGGCTCGGCGAGAACCTCTTTCACCCGATTCACCGCCAGCGTCTCTTCGCTCCGCCCTCGCCTCTCCCATGCCTCATAGCTCTCCCTTGGGAAGATCTCAGGCCGGAGATGCTCCTGTCGGAAATATCGCTTCGTGGAAGGATGGGCAAGATACTCATCTCTTGCCCCGCCTAGGAAGTGTTTTCGGCTGTGCTCAAGGGTGATCCGCAGGCTCTCCAAATCCTGCAGCTCCTTCGGCACATCATGCGGAAGCACGAGGGGAGCATGGATATCGATCTCTTCAATCGCGTCCACCAAGCGCGTACATTGGATCAAGTCCGCCGAGGTGCCTGGCCGCCTCTGGCGCGAATCCAAGTCGCGGTACCAGGGTGCCTGTCCGGCGGAGGTATAGAACAGCTTCTCGCCACCGCAATCGAGATCCCGTGAGGGATCCATCCCGGCGGCGAGAAATCGAGGCGGGACAGTCTTCAGGGCGCCCTCGATCACATCGCCCGATATCTTGGCGGAGCCCTGCGTCCAATCCACTTCGCAGCCCACCGCATCGAACATCTCCAAGGCCTTTCGAGATCCGAAGTACATCCCCACTTCTTCCAAGACGTCTATCGATCTCGCGTGGATATTCGATTTCTGCTCTGGGCTCAACAATCGGAGCTGCGGTCGCGCCATCCCATCCCCTAGTAGTCCGTGTAGATCAGTAGCTTCGAGGCTTGCCAATTGTGCTCGCCCGCCAGTCGATCCTCCTCAATCCCATCGAGCTTCACCCGCCGGTGCGGCGCAGTCCCGCGATGTTCCGGGGTGCGCCCAGATTCGAAGCCGATGCCCACTATCGCTGAGGGCCTGATTCCCCACGATTCGAAACGGATCTCCGGCGGCAACCCAGCGCGCTCGCTGACCCGGATCACAAATCATCACCGGCGATCGCGTTAGGATGCCATTCCTTCTCCCAGATTATCCGATTCCGAGAACCTGTTTTGCTTTCACCACGGCCGCGGACGCGTCCTCCGCGTATCCGGCCGCGCCGATCTCCTGCGCCCACTCCGATGATGTCGCAGCCCCACCGATGAGCACCTTGACGCTTTCGCCCATCCCGACATCGTCCAGCGCCTCGATCACGTCCCGCTGAGCCTGGGTGGTAGTCGTCAGGAGGGCGGAAAGACCAAGGATGTCGGGCTTCTCTTCCATGGCACGTTCTATGATCGTCATCGTGGGCACATCGTGTCCCAAATTGATTACTTCGAATCCGTTGAGTGAGAGCATGAGCGCCACCAGATCCTTCCCGATGGTGTGGATGTCGCCTTCCACCGTCGCGATCAGCACCTTCCCCAAACTTCCCTGCTCCATGGCGCCATCCTCCATCCGCTCATGAAGGATGTCCACCGCCGCCTGCATCACCTTCCCACCCAGTACCAAGTCGGGCAAGAAATACCTCCCCTCATCGAAGCCACGCCCAATCTCATCCAATCCCATCCTGAAGCCCTGATTGATGCTCGCCAGGGGATCTATGCCCGCATCCAGCGATTGGCGGGCGAGCATCTCGCCGGCCGCAACATCCCCGTCGATAATGGTCTGCGCCATGCTTCCGAATAGCTCTTGTTCAGACATTGAACACTCCTTGTGCGCTTGTATGGTCTCGGCTAGCGGCCCGGCTCTCGCAACGCTCGGAGGCTGATCCCAGCTCGCCTCCCAACCTACCCTTTTTCGCACCCCCAGCTAGGTGATGATGCGCGCACCCTGCAGACCATGATCATCCTATTCCACCAGGTGCACCTCAGCCGCCTCGATGATTCGATCAATTTCCGTTTCTACATCTTCAGGTAGCGGATCCGGCTCATGGTTTGCCAAGATCTCTTTGACGCGAGCAATCGCCATATCTTCTTCACTCTGCGCTCTGGCCTCCCATGCCTCGTAGCTCTCTCGCGGGAAGAGCTTGGGGAGCAAGTGTTCCTCGCGGAAGTGCTTCTTCGTCGACGGATGGCCCAGGTATTCGCCGTGAAACCGCATTTCAGCGATGGCATCGAAGAGGAAGTGCTCCTCGTCCAACCGGATGCCCTCTTTGAGCCTCTTCAGCTGACGCACGACCTCCGTGCACAGCAACAAGAACGGCAGGTCAACGAAAGTGGCCGCATCCAGATCGCCAGGCCCCCAGAGCGCGTCCGTGCCCGCCAGGACCACTGGAAGGCTGCCGATGACCGCGTCCATGCCTGACTGGAATCCGATCGACTTGGCATCGGGGGAGCTGAGATCCCCGCTGAGGGCGGGCAAACCATAGTATCTCGCCATCTCCACATGGGCGACCGACATCAACGCCAATTCAGCCCGACCGCTGAAGCGGCCAGTGCGCATATCGAGCACCCCCGGGCCGGTCCCCCAGATGATCGGCCAGCCGGGATGCGCCAGTTGGTACAGCACGACGCTGCCCAGCATATTCGCCGTCATTTCCAACACCGACCCGGCCAGAGTCACCGGCGCAGTGCCCCCCGCAAGCGGCATGTAATACAGCAATATTGGGGGCGTGTAGTCCGCGAGCGCCAGCGTCGCATCGACCATATCCGCGTCTTTCTGCAGGGGAGAGACATCGTTGATGACATGGCTGAAGAGCGGTCTCTCCTTCAACCTCTTCCGGTCCCCCAAGAGTGCATCTATGATCTCCAGTTGATATGGCTGCGTGGTCAAATCAGCCATGCCGCCCACAACGTGCATGCTGCTATAGGTGTATGCGATCTTGGCCGCCTGCAGCCCCCGCAGGATCGGCGGGACGTCATGCGGCACCACCATGGGGGCAAACTCCGTCACCTCATCCAGCGCATCGCAGAGCAGTGCGCACTGGATGAGATCTGCCGATGTCGACGCACGGCGCTCTCGCGTGTCCAAATCCCGGAAGAACGGCCCCTGGGCGGCACTGATGAAATTGAGTTCCCCCGATCCATAATGCACATCCCTCTCCGGATTCCTCGCGGCGAGCGCGATTTGGCGGGGGACGGTTTCCAGAGCGCGCTCGACCACCGCCGGAGGGATCTTGGCCGACCCCTCTTCGAGATCGACATCGCAGCCCGCGTCCCCCAGCATTCCCAATGCTTGCTGAGAATTGAACTGCAGGCCAATCTTCTCGAGCACATCCAGGCATTTGCCGTGCAGCCGCTCGAGCTCCTGCTCGTTGAAAAGGGATAGATTGATTGACATGTGTCTCGATTCCTCCTGGGCCCAGCCCCTTGTGTTTCACACACGGCGCCCCACGCGGCCCCCCCTCACGTCCAGGCCTGGGACCGGATGAGTTCAGCGGGCAGCGGGCGCAGTATCTCGATGTCGACCCCATTTGGGTCCCTGAAGAAGGCCACCCTGTTTCCGTCGATATCTGTGGGCTCCAATGTGCACTCGACCTCCTTGGAGATCAGATCCCGGTGAGCCGCATCGACATCACCCACTGCGAAACATAGATACTGCAAGCCCGGCCCGTGCCTTGCCAGGAACTCCTCATCCGGCTCCCACATGCCGGGAGGGCCAAATAGCTCCAGCGGAACGACGATCTGATCCGGATCGCTTGGCTTCTGCGGATCGGCGAGGAAGATCATCCCATGCTCTCGGAGATCGTGCAGCCGCGCGAAACCGAGGGCCGAAACGTAGAATTGGTCAAGCTGCGCTATGTCGGGGGAGGTGATGTTGAAATGACTCAACCGAAATCGTTGCCCTTCCACCTTCCGAGAATGCTGACCGCCAGACGCCTTCAAGCTCGGGCCGGGGCGGCTCCACCACTCCAGATGTGTGCCTTGGGGGTCTCGGCTCGAGAAACGCTGCAGGTCCAAGAAGCCGGCGGGGGCGGGCCCGACCGCCGCGCCCGTTCCCTGCAAACGCGCATACCACCCGTCGATATCTCCCACCGTGAAGGCAATCAGGTCCAGCCCCGGTCCGTGCGCATCGTACTCTGGCTCCAGCCATGACGGCAGGGGCGGCCCGGCCACACGCAGCAATAGGCGGGTATTCGGATCTGTATCCGCAAGGAAAGCTATATCATACTCGCCTTCTCTCTGATAGCGGCCCGCCTCCTGCAAGCCCAGATTCGCCGCGTAGAATCGAATGGTGGCCGGGAGATCATCGGTGAGGAGGCCGATATGGTGCAGCTCGAAAACCATCCTCCCCCTGTGCGCTTGGTGCGACTCTCCGATCACGCGATCGATCCCGCAATGAATGCATCTTCGAACTTCGTCACCATCGCCCCGATCATCAGCCCCCCACATACGCTGATGGCCTGTCCGGTTATGAAATCCGCATCGGCGCCGCAAAGCAACGCGATCACATTCGCCACATCCCCGGGCTGCCCCACACGTTTCAGACAAACCTCCTCCGCCATGGCCCGGTACACCCCCTCCATGGAGGGAATCAGGCCCTCGGCGACCGCCTCTTCATAGGGGTTGCGAACCATTTGCGTGTCGATGTTGCCAGGGCATACCGCATTGACCGTTATGCCGGAGGCGCCAAATTCAATGGCGGATGTTTGCGTTAGCGAAATGATGGCGGCTTTGGCGGCGTTATAGTGGGCCAACCCGGGCCAACCGCTCAATCCGTTTGTGGAAGAGATGTTGATGATCCGCCCGCCTTCACCGGCGCGAAGCATCTCCTTTGCGGCGTGCCGCGTGCATTGGAAGGCGCCGGTGATATTCATGTCCATCGTGTCTCGCCATGCGCCGGACTCCGTATCCACGATTGGCGTGTGGCTGACCGCACCGCCTGCGTTGTTCACCAAAATGTCCAGGCGGCCGAACGTGGAGACAACCTTGGCCACGCCTTCGCTGACCTGCCTTTCGTCGGTGACATCGATCTTCAACGGGAGCACCTGCACCCCCTGCGCCTCCGCCCGGGCAGCCACCTTCTGCAGTCCCTCCCAATCCCCCAATGCCAGAGCCGGGTACGCCTGCATAGGGTGACATATGTCGCTTACAGCGATGGCGACGCCCTCCTGAGCCAGCCGCACGGCCGTGGCCTGCCCCATGCCCCGTTCCCTGCCCGCGCCGGTGATCAACGCGACCTTGCCTTCGAGACCATAGCGCCCGCTCATAATCATCCTCCATCGGACTTGCAGGTCTTTCCCCCAAGCGGTGGGCGGCGGGGGGACATCAATCTTGACCCAAGAGCACCTTGGCTTTGCGAACGGCCGCCGCCGCGTCCGGCGCATACCCATCGGCGTGGATCTGGTCGGAGAACTCTTGCGTGACCGGCGCCCCGCCGATCATGAGCTTGGGATGGCCTTCGATGCCCGCTTCGCGCAGTTCCCGCACGATGTTTCCTAGATTCCTTTTCGTGGAGGAGATCAGGGCCGACATGGCGATGATATCCGCCCCTTCCCGCCGCGCAGCTTCCTGGAATGCCGGCGCAGGGACATCCGTCCCCAGGTCGCAGACTCTGAATCCGGCCCCTTCGAGCATCATGCAAACCAGATTCTTGCCGATGTCGTGGAGGTCCCCTTGCACCGTCCCCGCGACCACGACTCCCCGCGGTTCAAGATCCCCTTCCGCCAGTTGAGGCTCCAGCACGGCCATGGCACCTTTCATCGCCTCAGCGGCGGCCAGCATTTCGGGGAGGAAATAGTCCTGGCGTTCAAAGCGGTCCCCTACCTCCCCCATCGCCGGCGTCAGAGAGGACGAGATGATTTCCAAGGGGTGGCCGCCATCCCTCAGCGCCTCTCGGACCAAGTCCTGGATCCGGTCGATCCGCCCCGCGACTATCGCCTCGTAGATATCGTCTGGGTCCATGTCTGCAGTCTCCCGGCCTTCACCTTGTCGTCGCGTGCCCATATCAGCATCCGGGCCGTTCGATCCCGCTCATCCGCAGCACCAAGAGGACGCCCTGGCCGTTGTGACGTCCAGCAGGCGGTGACCCGCCCATATGCCCGGGGGGATATCAGAATATCCACACGGGATTTCCTCGACAAGCCCTCGGAGGTGACCCCCATTCTCACCTGCCAGGTTCTCGAGGATGGCCGGTTTCCGATCCTTCCTCTTCAGCGGATGGGATATTCTCCGTACTCATCCACGGCCTCGATCATCGCCATGATGTTCTGCGGGGGAACTTCAGGCTGGATGTCGTGCACTTGTGCGAACACATATCCGCCTCCGGGCGCCAAGTCGCGCAACCGTCGCCTGACCTCGGCTTTGACCTCCTGCGGCGTGCCGTAGCTGAGCACTGACTGGGTGTCAATCCCCCCGCCCAGGAAAGCCAGGCGATCCCCGAAATCCCGTTTCAACTTGGCGGTGTCGCCCATCCCCTTGGCCCCCAACTGGATGGGGTTGAGGACATCTATTCCGATATCGATCATGTCGGGAATCCACTGGTAGATCGCCCCATCTTGATGCTGCATCAGCGGCGCATCGGTGTGCTGCCGGGCGAACTCCACGATCTGCCGATGGAAGGGCAGGAAGATCTCCCGATATGTGTTGGGCGACATCATCGGGCCCTGCTGCGTGGCATAATCATCCCCCATCAGATAGACCATGTCCACATAGGGGCCGATTCGCTCCAGCAGCTTGCCGACTCTGGCTATCTGATGATCGACGACGATCTCCGTCAGGGCACGGATGTATTCCGGGTTGGTGGCCAGATAGAGCAGCGCCTTCTGGTAGCTGAGCGCGAAGAGGAAGGGGCCAGGATAGAAATCACAAACCCCGACGACGGCATAGTTCGTCTCCTCGCGCAGGCGTTTGGCCTCCGCCTCCAAGCGGTCCAACTCCTCGGACACATCATCCTGCGGTATTTGATAATCCTGGTGCAGGCCATCTAAGGTCGGCAGCCGATCTTCCAGCGGGCTCGCTACCACGTCAAAGTAATACCCACCCGGTGGGCGGCGAAGCTCGACCCCTTCTTCCGTCGCTAGCCTGTCTTCACCCAGGTGAATGTAGTCCTGCGGACCTGTGGCAAGCTGCACTTTGCGGGTGTCGATGCGTAGCTTCTGCAGGACTTCCTCGGCCGGCGTCACCAGTTGGCCCGGGTAGCTGACCCAGTCATAATCCTCTGGATCGCAGCCCAGATAGCGCGCCAGGTTCTGGTAGGCGATGATGTGCATGCAGGTGGCGTTCGTGGTGCCCAGATCGCGCGGCACCCGGTCCGGCTCTCTATGCGCCAATGCTGTTCGGAATCGCTCTCTTGAGTTCATCTCCCACCCGTTTGCCAAGGATCATGGCATGCTCCCCTTCACGCTTCGGTCGTGGCGTTGCGGCCACCCCAAGGACCACATGCAGTGCCAAACCGAAACCCACTGCGAAAAGGCTCAGTTCTTCCACTTCTTCCGTTTGTCGGAGCCCTCTCGCATTTCGGCGTCCGATCGCGGGATGAAACATCCAGATTTCCTTCGAAGCGAAAGCACCCCCCATGGAAGTACAGATCAACACAATTCAATTGTGCAGTAATATTATAGCATATTATTCACCCATGCGCAACAATAATGCAAGATCCATCAACTCAGAGGCAAGCGAGGCGGTGGGCGCCTGCCAATGGGAGAATAGATGAGCCTTCAAGAAGCCCCCCTTGGTGCCCTTCAACGGATCCGCTCTCACCCGCCTCTCTCGGTCGACGGTGCGGACTCATCGTGCCGTGGCTGCCCTCTCCATGGTCACTGGATTCCGCGCGTCATTTGGAAAGGCCCTTTTCGCTCATCCTTCCAATTCTGAAGCCACATATCGATAAACGGTGCCACCCGCGCTCCTCAAGCCAGCTCCGCCGTCAACCGACAGCACAACTCCGGTGATCCAGGAAGCATCATCGGAGGCCAGGAAAGCCACTGCCTTGGCAATATCCTCGGGTTTGCCCAACCTGCCGAGGGGAGTGAGCCGTCGATACGTTTCGAGACCTGCAGGCGTATTCATCGCTGTCTCCCATAACATCGGCGTTTCTACCACTCCGGGGGCGACGCTGTTCACTCGTATGCCCAGCGGCGCGCACTCGCAGGCCAGCACCTCTGTCAGGCGGATGATCCCGGCCTTTGTGGCAGCATATACGCCGATTTCGGGCGGACCCTGCAGGCCAGCAAGCGACGAGGTGATGACGATCGCCCCCCCGCCCCGATCGGCCAGTGCATCAATCGCGGCTCTGCAGGAGTAAATCACCCCCACCAGATTGACGTTCACAAGCTCACGTATTTCATCATCCTGATGCGCAATGATCGGCGCGTCGGGCCCGGGGACCCCCGCGTTGGCGTGCAATATGTCCAGGCCGCCGTGTCGATCCACAGCCTCCTGGATCATCATGCGGCACTGTTCGGAATCGCTCACATCCGCGTGGATGTAGGAGGCTTCTCCGCCGCGCTCTCGAATGAACGCCACTGTGGCCTCCCCATCGATGTCGTTGATATCATCCACCAGGACGCTGGCCCCCTCCTGTGCCAGCAGTATTGCTGTGGCGCGGCCGATGCCGGATGCAGCACCGGTCACCAAAGCCACCCTGCCCTCGAACCTGGTCATATCGTCGCCTCCATCCTGCCAAGATCCCGCCCCGGCATCCCCGCCCCTTCCATCCTCAGGGCCGCCAGCCATTGACCACTGCGATGTCATCAGGATGATCCTGAGCAATCAGATTGTGCCTCCCATAGCCGTCGCATGTCACGTCGCAGGAAGATGTTTTCCACGAGCGGGGAAGCGACCGTCTCCGATCCCCCGCAGCGCAGTCTGCTTCCGCCCCATTGCCACCCGGCACCCCATGCCGGTGCGGACGGGCGGATACAGGAGAGGGATGCGCCCACGCACCCGAAGATAGCCATTGCAGAAGCTTCCATGTTCAGGCGCAGGATAGCATATTATTCCTTGCGTTGCAACTATTTATGATATATATTGAAATGCCACAGGGGCATATATTCGGAGCGGAAATACCTGGAAGGGGCGCTGCGGTTCCTGGCTCGATGACAAGAAGCGCCCACCAGATGGGTGGGCATCGAGGGAGACTTGGGAATGGAGACATTGGATGCCCGCCATCGGCAAAGCGCGCGGGATATCTCCCGCATTCGGAAGACTTGGTCTGCCGCAAAGGGCCGGAAATGGGTCTGCATCCATTCCCGCCTGCAAACTAGTCAGAATGAAGAAGGGGGTGAAATCGAAAGCCGGAGCCTCTGCACGCGTTGACAGATAAGGAGAGAGCGATGAAGAAACGAATATCGGTCTTGGGAACAGCCATACTGATGGTGATCATCCTAGCCGCATGTGGCCCTGCCAGCACCCCAATCCCCCAGGAGACTGAGCCGCCCGAGGCCCCTGCGACCTCCCAGCCCGAGCCAACCCTCGCCCCGGCAGAGCCCACTGCCGAACCAGAGCCAGTTGTGTTGCGCATCGGCAGGGAAGGGGATCTGGTTGACTGCCTGAACCCAGCCTACTGTGAAAAGGGTTATAACGCCTGGCAGGTGGTGTATGACGCGGTGATGTCCTGGGGAGCGATCGGCGATCCGGTGCAGCCCCGATTGGCCGAGAGTTGGGATATCTCCGACGATTTGATGACCTACACCTTCCACCTGCAGGATCTGACGGGAGCTACCTTCCATGACGGCACCCCTCTGGACGCCGAGGCGATCGCCTGGGCCATGAACTATTGGGCGCAAAATCCGGCCATATCATGGATGTATGGCCTGACCGACACGAGCGAAGGGGTCTACGCCGAGGTGGTCGACGATCGGACAATCACCTTTCAGATCAACGAGGCGGTATCCCCCGCCATCATGGAGAATTATCTCGGATACATCTACGTGCTCCCGCGCCACATTTGGGAGCAATATGACGAGAACACGATCTATGACTTCGAAAATCTAGAGGCTATCGGCACAGGGCCGCTCAAACTCGCCGAGTGGAACCCGGGCCAGTATATGATCTTCGATGCCAATGAGAACTACTATAGAGGCAAGCCCCCCGTCGATCGGATCGTGATCCAATTCTATGCCCAGCAGGATGCCATGGTCCAGGCGCTGATTGCCGGCGAGATCGATGCCATCATGAACTTGCCAGGATCCTTTGTCGATCGGCTTGGCGAGTACCCGGAGATCAGCGTGTTCGAAAAACCCCCGCTCTATGAAAACCATCTGTTCTTCAACATGTATGGAGATGGCGGCCAGGGACACCGGGCGTTGATGGATCTGAATGTTCGCACGGCGGTCGCTCACGCGATCGACAAGCAGCAGATCGTGGATGTGGCTTGGGATGGGCGTGCGATCCCAGCCGACAGCTTTTGGGATGGTGGCGCACGGTGGGAAGCATACAAGCATCCCACGCTCAAGGCCTATACATTTGACCTTGATCTGGCGGCAAGCATCCTGGAAGATGCGGGATATGTTGACAGCGATGGGGATGGCGTGCGCGAGATGAACGATGGATCAGGGGAGCCCCTCAGCTTCCGTTTCATGTTTGAGTCGGATCAAGCGGAGCAGTTTGCCACCGTCGAGATGATCGCCGAATGGCTGAGGGAAATCGGGATCGAAACGCAGCCCGAAGCGCTCGACCCTTCGACATTGAACGACGTGCTTACCAGCACCGATTTCGACCTGGTCGTGAGCCAGTATGGCTTCGATTGGGATCCCGATTGGCAGATGTTCGTGCTCAGTTCCTATGCGATAGACTGGGGCCTCAACTGGCCGGGATACAGTGACGCCGGATGGGACGACCTCTATCTCGCTCAACACTATGCGACGACGCCTGAAGAGCGGCTGCAATATCTCTACGCTGCGCAGGAGAACTTGCACGAAAATATCCCGTGGATTCAGCTCGACTCCATCTACTCCTATGATGCCTACCACAACGATCGGTTCGAATTCACGGTTCAGGATAGCGAGTGGGAGAGCTGGCACTGGTACTCGATCTATGGCGTTGTTCCGGTGGAATAAGGCGAGGGCCGGGAAGGAACCTGGGCTTCGCCCGCAGTGCCAACAGACGTGACCGAGCGTGACGACTCACCGATCAAAGGGTATCGCGGCGCACGCCGCGATCCCCCCTGGCCTGTTCAGGGGTTCGAGATTCACCAAAAGCGCAACCTGCATTCCCTACTGCACAGAGTCTAGGGGCTGCCCATGAACACGCCGCGAAATGCCTCCTCCGCCTTCGGCTCTGGACTCTCGAGCGCCCATTGAATGACTGCCGCTACCTCTCGATCAATCTCCTCATCAACCTTCTCGAGGTCCGTCTCGCTGATTGATCTATCCTCCAAGAGCCGCCGGCGAAACAGGTCTATCGGATCCCGCTTGCGCCAGGAGTCCACCTCCTCCTTTGGTCGATACCCCCCGTCGATGTCGAACTCGCCGTGCTCTCGAAAGCGGTAGGTCTTGCATTCGATCAGGCTCGGACCAGCCCCTTTCCTGGCCCGGCGAATCGCCTCCAGGACCGCTTGAGAAACCGCGATCACGTCTTGTCCATCCACCACCACGCCGGGCATGTCGTAGCTCGCAGCCAGGTCCGCAATGTCCTCCACCGCCATGGCATCCTGCACGTGGGTTGTGATGTAATAGAGATTATTCTCACACACCCAGATGACCGGGAGCTTCCACACGCTCGCCATATTCATGCTTTCGTGCAGCGTGCCGCGCTGCGCGGCGCCGTCTCCGAAGAGGCAAACCACAACCTGTCCTTGGTCGGCGTGCTTTGCCGCGATCCCAGCGCCCGCTGCGATCGGGAATACGCTGCCGATGGTTCCCCCCCCAGGGAGTACTCCAACGTTCCGATCCGCCGCTTTGCGCCCTTTTCCCTTGCCGTATCCACTCGCTCGAGCCAATGTCTCCGCCATCCACATTCTGGCGTCGAGCCCCTTCGCCAGAGCGGCGGTGATCCCACGATGGGTGATCCCCAGCCAATCCTCCGGGCGCAGGAAACCCGCCGCGCCCGCTTGAGTCGCTTCATGACCGATCCCGGAGTGCCACATGCCCGGCATGATGCTCTTCCGGCAAAGCTCGTTGACCGCTTCATCGAACTTCCGTCCGCGAACCATATTGAAGTAAAGCACCTGCAACGTATCTGAAGAAAAATCCATTTCCCCTCCCAAGCATCACCTGATGCGTCAGTCTAGTGTATTCTCCGGCCTCTGTGCTAAGATAATGGCACTCGGGTGAAGACAGCGCCCACCCTCAGATTCGCCATGCGTTTTCGTCCTTCTTCGGGGAGGTGGCCCGACTGCCGCGATCGGGGGATAATATGATGTGGAACCGCTCTGGGCCTTGAGAATAGCATATACTTCATTGGACTGCAATATATATAGAATTCTATTCCAAAACCAAAATCGGCATTCGGAGAATTGCGCATGACTTCAATGGAGGGAACACAACTCGATGATCTGGATTTTGACATCCTTCGTCTGCTGGCCAAGGACGGCCGGATGTCTTTCGCCGAGATGGGTAGGACGCTGGGTGTCCCGCTGGGGACGGTTCGCAACCGATTCCTGCGTCTGAAGGAAAGGGAGATTCTTCATGTTATCGGCTGGGTCGACCCGAGGGAGCTCGGCTACCAGGCCCCGGTGAATCTCCTGATCCGGACACAATCGAAGTACACCGAGTCTGTCCGGCAGCAGGTCGAGATTCTTCCCGAAGTGGAGTTCCTCGCCAAGGTCACGGGCGAATATGATTTGGTGGCGGACATCGTCTGCGAAGACCTGGAGGACCTGAACGAATTCCTCACTCACAAGCTGCAGCCGATCGAGGGAGTGGAGGATGCCCGAGTCCTGCTCTACCTGAAGTACCATAAGCCGGTGTCCGCTCCGCCCATGAGCAGCGTCCGCCGTCTCGAGCACTTCCGGGAAGTCAATTTCGGAGTGACGAGCCAGTAGCCGGTCCGCCGGGCCTCTCCTGCCGACCGGGGTCACGCCGAGGCCTTCCCATCCTCATTGTGGATCATACGGCGAGAATGGAGGTCAGATTGGGGAGCTCGATTTCGATGTCCAGGCCATCCGCATCCTTGAAGAAGGCCAAGCGCGTGGCCTCGAAATCGATGGGGGGCACATGGAAAGACGCCCCCCTTGCCCGCAACTCCTCACAGGCGGAATCGACATCTGGCACCAAGAAGCTCACGTGATCGATCCCTGGCCCACACCGGTCCAGGAACTCACGCTCCCGTTCCCATAAACCCGGCGGGGCCATGATCTCGATGGAGGGTGTGAGCCTCCCCTTTGCCTCGATCGAGGCGGGATCCGCCATAAACACGATGCCCTCCCTTTTGAGATCCAGGATCGTTCGCAAACCCAGGATTTCCTGATAGAACTGCTCCAAAGACGGCAAATCATCCGTTACGATCGAGACATGGTGCAGGTTGTACTTGAATTCGCCCTCCAGGGAACGGCGCGGCCGTCTATCCATCGGTATTCTCGGCTCAAGGAACTCGAATAACCGCACGATGACCCCGCTCACATGGCGAATTACAAACCCTTTCGCCATTCGCCACGATTGCGGGGCCGTCACAATGTCCACATCCTCAGCCTCGAGCTTGCGGTACCAATCGTCGACGTGCTCCACCTGGAAGGAGATATGGCTCCTGAGGGATCCATGCCCCTCGAACCGCTCATCCATCCACCTCGTGAACGGGGGCCCGATCACCTCGATGCCCAGGCCATATTGTGCAGGCCCATCCTCAAGGAACACCGAAAGGCCGCCATCTCCTTCGACACGCGCCGTTTCCTGCATGCCCAGCATGTGTTTGTAGAAGGTCACCGTCCTTTCGACATCTTCCGTCAGCACGCTCACGTGATGCAATCGAAGTCCCATCGTCACTCCTCCAGGCTGAGAGAGGATCGGCTACACGAAGGCGCTTCCCAGAGGGAGACGGCCTTCATCCAGGGCAACCAGTGCATCCATCGATCCGAGGGTCACCCAGAGACGCCTCGGGTCAAGGAGATGCTCCTGCTCCTACCATCGCAGCGAAATCCGCAATAGCATATAGCGAAACCGCCAAGAGGCAAAGGGCCAGAGGGCCGGGCCACCAAATCAGGAAAGGCCAGAACCACGCACCACCACCGGGGCGAAGCCAAAGAACCCAGATCGGATGGATCCAATAATCCGTTGGCCTACGGCACGGCCGGATTTGCCCATGAGGGGTAGCCGTCGGGCGGTAGGTTCGCCAGAAAGGCCGGCAATGGCCCGAGCCGCTCGTTGCCGTAGGCGGCAAACATCGTCAGGCTGGCCATTCCGACCCACTCCTTTGGCACATCACCGGAGAAGTCATTCGTGCTGATCCACAGCCCGCGAAGGCGATCCAGCCGGCCGAGTTCGGCCGGCAACTCCCCGCTCAACCGGTTGTCTCTCAGCTTCAGACTCTCGAGGTTGCGCAGATTTCCGAACTCAGGTGGGAGGGGCCCCTCCAGACTGTTCCCATCCAGATCGAGCGAACGCAGGTTGGACAGTCTTCCGAGTTCGGGGGGCAGGTTGCCGTCGAGATGGTTGTGATGCAGGATCAGCATCTGCAAACGAGCCAGATTTCCCAGCTCAGCCGGGATGCTGCCGGAGATCTCGTTGTAATACATGCTGATCACTTCGAGATGATCGAGTTCGGCGAGCGATTTGGGGAGCTGGCCGGTGATATTGATATAGTTCATACTGATGCCGGTGACATGGCCGCCGGAACAAGTGATACCAAACCACGCGCAGACCTCCGGGGTCTCCAGCCAGCCACGGCGATCCTTCCAGTTTGGGCCCCCTGTTGCCTGGAAGAAATCGCTCAATGCGACGCACTCGGACTTCGGCACATCCCTGGCGGTGTCGCAGAAACTCCGCGCCGGGCTGCACCCTGTGAGGGATATCCCGACCACAAGGAGGCCGACCGCCAAAGCCCGCTTCATCGATCCCTCGCCAAGTCACAGAATCAGGCAACCGTTGATGCAAATCGCAATCACCGAGGTTCGCGATCCTCGTTCCAGTATACATCCCCCAATCATTGGCGGGCGGCGCCTCTACGACGGGCCCTCACCGAAAGAAGTGGTGGAATTCAAGGGTCTTCAGCCTGCGCGATGCCGTGCCGGCCCGAGGCAGAGTGAGTGGAGATCTATTCTCCCCGCATCTGCGCCAGGATGAGCGGTTCTTTGAAGCGTGCCGTGAGGAAGAGCCCGAGGATCATGAGCACGATGAGCAGGCTGAGGGAAATGGTCATGGAGCCGTCGCTGGGCGATCGGAGGCTGTCCATTCCGAAGATGAAGATGATACCTGAGATCTGCCCCATAAGCAGCAGGAGGCCGTTGGAGGTGCCCTCCGGGGCCGGAGTGGTGATCTCGGCCCCATATTGGAAACCAAGAGGGCCCGCACTCAACAGGAAGAAACCCATCACAAACGCCGACAGGAGCAGAAAGGGATAGTTGGGCGCAAAGGCGACCCCGGCAAGCCCCAGGGTGGCGCCAGCCACGGCAAGTATCAAGTAGGGCACACGTTTGCGGGCGCGGTCGGAGAGCGCCGGGATGATCAGGGCTCCCACGATCCCTCCGATCACCATCAATCCTCCGGTGAGCCCGGCCTGCGTGATCGAAAAGCCCCGTGGTGCCATGATATCCTCAATCCAGGTCGTCACAGCATTGAAGACCCCCAGGCCGATGAAGAAGACGGCCATCAACATGACGAACTCCTTCATTCGCACCATCTGCTTCAGCCCTTCGAGTGCCAAAGACCGATCTTCCTGCCCGGGTGGATTGGGGGGTGTGGGAGGGCGTTCTCTCGCCAGCGCGATGAACCCCAGCACCATTACTGCACCGGCGACTCCATAGGTCAGCAGCATTCCTTCGATTCCGGAGCGGAGGGTGAGAAAAGGGGTCAAAGCAAGGCCGAGGACGATCCCAAGATACATCGCCAGCGAACCGAATCCTGACGCAATTGCCCGCTCTCCAACGGGGAACCAGTGCGCAGCTACAGTGGTGATAGCGTTCAGAATGAACGGCTGGCCGACTGCAATGCCGATCTGGGCGATCAGGGCCAGGGTATAGTCCCCTCCGACCAAGCCGCGCATCAAGCCGAAAATCCCCGTGAGTGCCGCGCCGATCGCCACCGCGGTTCTCATTCCGAATGTATCTATGACCCATGATGCGGGAATGGAGAAGAAGATGTAGACGATCATGAAACTCATCGACAGGAGGCCGATGCTCAAGTGCGATACCCCGTAGAAGGCGGCCGCATCGCCGGTCACCGCCGCGAATGTAATCCAAAGCAACTGATTGATGGCCACCACCAGCATGAAGGCTCCCAGTACCACCCATCGGTAGGGATAGACTTTGTAGGTTGGAACATGCATGGTATCGGCTCCTCCCGTTCAGGACTGCGAGCGCAGTGAGGCGTTCTCTTTAAAAGCGGGCAGCGTTGATCGAAGCGTCTGTTCTTCCCTGAAGCCAAACGGTGACCCGGCCCTCTTAATGTAAACACGCAATCACCAGCGGAGGTGCGGAAATCCTCCGTCTCGATTCTGGCCTTGAACGCTAAGAGGCGCGGAGCCATTCTCGTGCTGCTCTCCATGCGCTCGGCGGTTCTCTTATCGAGGGAGTTCCGGACCTTCGGTCGCTCGCGCACCCGAAAATGAATAGTCCACCGACGACTGTTCTGGGATGCATGTCGTTCGTCGGGAATACCGTGAAGTGTTGTAATATGGTTGCGACGGCCACGAACTGGAGACTTCGTCGTGCCGGACATCTTCCTCGCAACCGCGCATTTGCGCTCGCTCCGAAAGGAGACCCTTCGATGCCGGAGATACCTGTCAATTCGATCGTGGGTTTCTTGGGGGTGGTATCCCTGATCATCGGCTTTTTCCTCGCCCTGGCAGGTTCACAGATTGTCAAAGTGGAGAAGGTCTCTGTAGAACCGGGCCCCAGGACCTGGGGATTCGGCCTCGGCTTATTGGTTGTTGGCGCAGCCCTCCTGATCATAGATGCTTCTCGACCCCCTATTACAGATGCTCCCCTCACCGAGGGGAGCACCGCACATGTGACACGTACCGCGACGCCGACAGCGGAGATCGTGCTCGACATTCAGCCTACTCCCACGAGCCCGGGGGTGACCCAGGAGACAATCGAGGCAGCCATTTCCGGGGCGAGTGCGACCCCCATCGAGGTGGGAACCGGGGTCGATGTTGGCCGAACCTACGAGGATCCGACCTTCGGGATCAGAGTGAAACCCGGATACTCTGTGGAGCAGATCATTCGGCCAGCGATCATTGGACCAACGGATGTGGCCATCGGGCCCGACAACTCTCTCTACATATCCGAATGGCTGACCCATCGAGTGGTTCAACTCCTCAAGAATGGCACCGTGATCTCAATTGTGGAGGATCCCGAGGTCGGCCTGAGTCTGGCGTCAGATGCGCAGGGGAATCTCTATGTACCCAGAGGGAGTGAGATCCTCAGGGTTACCCCAGAAGGCGATAGAACGGTGTTCACCTCGGGAATTCAGGCTTGCGGCCTCGCGCTGGGCCCCGAGGGCAACCTATATGCAACGAGTGGCAACTATCTAATCAAGATCACCGCCGATGGGGACCAAGTCGTCCTCTCGAGGGATATCCCCGGCTGTGGTGATCTCGCTGTCGGCCCTTCGGGCGATATATTCGTTGCATATTGGCCAACGGGGGAGGTGCTGCGAGTGTCCCCGGACGGCACGCTGAGCCCATTGTCGAATGGCTTTGTGCATAACGCCTTCAACATCGAGGTCGATGGGTCCGGGGAGCTGTATGCGAATCAGGGCTATCTCTGGAAGCTCTCACTCGAAGACGGATCGCGTTCGGAGCCGCTGCTGGAGAATCTCAATGTGGCCATCAACTGGCGGCCGTTCGCGTTCTTTCCGGGTGGGGATGCCGCCTTCATCAGCCCGAGCACGAACACGGCGGTGAAAGTCTCCATGGATGGATCGCAGGCGGAATGCCTGCTGGAGGGCTTGGGCAACTCCTATGGCCTGGCGATCAATCCCGCCGGGAAGGTGTTCCTCGGAGAGAGCAACTGCCACCCGATAACGCCTGGCAGGATCGTTGAAGTGAGTCCAGGAGGGGCGACGCAAGAATACGCCACCGGGTTCGGTTTTATCCACGATATCACCTTCGATGAATCTGGAAATATGTTTATCGCCGATTTTGACTACGGTGAGGATGGGCGGGGGCGATTGCTGCGGGTTACCGCAGGAGGAGAGGTGGAAATCCTGCCCACAGGGGGGATCGATCTTCTCAGCATCGCCTACCTGCCCGGCTCGAATGAAATCATCGGTTTCGATGCAAACAGCAAAGGTTTTGTCCGCATATCGAGCCAATATGCGGTTCAACAGGTGAATTTCCAGTTCGGGGCTCCCGTGCACACGGTTCATCTCGGTGCGGATCCGCAGGGGGACCTGGTCGCTTTGGTGATCTTCGAGGAAGGGATCCGTGAGGGGCCTGTGCACAGGGGCGTGTTCCGGATTTCACAGACGGGGGAGACGACACTGCTGTCCACGGTGGACACGCCGTTTGCCGGCACGGAAGATGACATCTACGCATCCCCCTCGGGGGAGATATTCATCGCAGGTGCGTCCAATGTGGAGGCGTCTTCTTGGATCCTGACCATCGCGAAGGACGGGGAGCCCACGGTCCTGGCGGAGAATCTGCCCTTCAGCACGCAAAGCCTGGTGGTCGATGGGCGCGGGGACGTGTACTTCACATGCGCGGCTGGCTTATTCCGGATTCGTGCGGATTAGGGCGCCAGAGCGCCATCCCCGATCCGGATGCCCCCGCATTATGGAGCCCATGATAATCTGAGGCGCACCACCCAATCGCCCACGAACACCACTCCTTCGCCTGGCGAGCCCGATCTCGATTCAACGCGTCGGGGATGGATTCTATGCCCAAGTGTGGACGGAGGAGAGCATCGGCTTGAGCGGTCTGGCCTTCTGGGGCACACTATGAAGCGTTCGAAGTCAGGAATCCATCGATTGCCTATTTGGCGATACCGTTGGATGTGCTCTGCATGACGCTTCACCCGGCGATATATAGGGGGCTGCGAGTTGGGCGACCGCAAGAGACCGGCAAGGATTTCGCTTTGGAGGCCGAGAGATCATGACGGACAGACACCAAGCCATGCGCAAATTGATCGTGAAGTTTGGCGCCGAGCTCTACGACCGTCAGCTGACCGATGTCGCAGGGGGGAACATCAGCGTCCGTGTGGATGATAGGGTGCTGATGACACCAACCCGGGCCGGGAATCTCCATCATTGGCGCCTGCGGCCGGAACAGATCCTGACATTGGATCTAGAGGGAAGGAAGTTGGACGGGAATGGAGAAATCTCTCGCGAAGCCAAGGTGCACTTGAAACTATTGAACGAGTTCTATCCGGATGGCTCCGCGGTGGTGCACGGGCATGCTCGCAACGTGATGGTCTTTTGTGCGGCGGAGGCATCGATCCCACCCGTGCTCCACTCCACCATAAGATTCGGCGAAATCCGGCAATGTCTCGACGCCCCATCTGGCACGGATGCCTTGGCCGACAACATCGCGAAGGTCATTCGTGGCCAAGAAGAGCGGATCCGCAGACAGGCCGCATTGGTGATGGCACCGCGCCACGGGCTGTTCGCTCTGGGGAAGGATCTGTATGCCGCCTTTGACGCAGTCCAGCGAGTGGACACGAATGCCTATTGCATTCTCATGGGACAAGGACTCTTCACATTCCGGCGGCCCGGCGGAATCTCCTGCGAGGATACGGAATGAGCTCTAGTCCGGCATACCCCATGAATCGGCCGGCGATCCGTGCTCACCCATCATAGCGGAGTGGCTCCTGACACGATCGTTGGACTGTGAGCCATTGGCTTGCCCATGAACCTGGCATCGGACGGCGCCTGCAAGAATTCGCGAACACCTGTATCGATGAATCCTTGGGACGGGATGCAATTGCTCGATTGGGCTTTGGACGGAGGGCGAATCAGGGGCAGAGCGACCCGCTTCTCCACCGCCATCGGGCTCCCTCGTCTCGTACCGTAATCCTTTCCGCGTAAGAGTTCGGTTTCCCACAGCGTCTATTATTCATGGGGGATATTGGATGCTGGAGGGACTGAGGATGAGCAACCGTAATGATTGGAATGCCAAGATCATCGAAGAGTTCCGGCGGAATGACGGGGAAGTCGGTGGGCCTTACGAGGGGATGAAATTGCTCATATTGCACACAACGGGTGCGAAGAGCGGAAAAGAGCACGTTAACCCCGTGGCGACCGTGAGGGTGGACGGCCATTATGTGATCATCGCCTCCAAGGGCGGGGCGCCGAGCAATCCCGATTGGTACTACAACCTGGTCGCCAACCCGCGGGTCACCGTGGAGACCGGCTCGGAGACACTGGAGGCGCTCGCCGAGGTAATAAAGGAGCCCGAACGCAGCGAACTCTACGCCAAGGTGGCAGACCGCTATCCGGGCTTCAAGGAGTACGAGCGCCGGACCGACCGCTTGATCCCGGTGATCAAACTGACATAGTCGGACCGGGAGTCCCCTCGGGGTCATGGCGATGAATGACGCGCCTGAGTCGGTCCGGAGACCCGCAGCGTGCCGACAAGGGTGTCATTCCAGCCGAACGATCTGAGTCCGCAAGGATTCGTGAATCGCCCCGATGATTTCCGCCGGCCGCTCGGAGCGCGCATTAGGCCACGCGTGCCAGGTGATCTCCGGGTGCCAATCTGGGATGGTTGTCCAACACACGAGGCGGCGG
Source organism: uncultured Anaerolineaceae bacterium (assembly GCA_964388955.1). Lineage (GTDB taxonomy): Bacteria > Chloroflexota > Anaerolineae > Anaerolineales > E44-bin32 > CAYMCO01. The sequence goes on from CAYMCO010000041.1 coordinate 44,079, forward strand.
CAAACTCATCCACCTCGCGGAATTGTCAAGCGGTCCAGAATTCCGACAAATATGCAGGCCTCACCGAGCAGCGCGTGCCGCTCAATCTTCAGGCTCGGGAGCTTCGGCCCTTGCGGGTCGCCGCGTGGCACTTGCATTGACGTTCGGGATAAAGAGAGAACTAAACGCACCGAGTAGCACAAATCCTGCCGCGAAAGTCCCCGCGGTGCGCGTGCCTGCAGTGATGGCGTCATCGACAATGCCTCCAATCGCTTGCCCGATGGGTGTATCCCCTTGTGCGCTCCCAAACTGAGAAGCATCGCCGGACAACCCATTGTCCATCGATTGGGCGACTTGCATTTTCACATCTGCCGGGATCACCGCGTTCGCCTGCAGTTCGGTTTTGCCCGTAGAGGCGATTTGATATGTCAGCACCGCGCCGAGAATTGCGATGCCGATGGCGGCCCCGACTTGACGGACGGTGTTGTTTGCGCCGGAGGCAATCCCCACTTTTCGGGGCGGCACATCGCTCAATGTCACATTTGTCAGCTGCGAGATGGCAAGACCGACGCCGGCACCGTACAGCAGAAATATCGGCACAAAATGCCAGAAGGGCGTAACCGTAGACAGGGTGCGGCTCAGTGTAAAGATCGCTGTGGCTTCGGCCAGCATACCCGTCGTGACCACCCATTTAGGTCCAAAGCGTGATGACAGCACACCCGCGATTGGCGCCGCGATGAAGTTCGCGATCGCGAATGGCAGGAACAGCAGGCCGGTTTGAAAAGCGCTCAGGCCGCGCACCATTTGTAGATAAATCGAGAAGATGAACAGGATGCCGAACTCCCCCAACGCGACGATGGCTACCGTCATCAGCCCGTAGCGGAAAGCGAGATGGTCCAACAACGTGAAATCGAACAACGGCTCACCGCCGCTCCTTTCTACACGCAACTCATAGCGCACGAAGGTGACCAGGAAAATGGCGGCGACGGCAAAGACTACGGGTGTCATCGCAATACTGGTCGAGGGCCATTTCCAACTGCCGATGCTGAACATTTGCTTTGGCTGAATCCAGCCATAGGCCTGACCTTCAATCAAGCCGAACACCAGCAGGGCGAGGCCCACCGACGAGAGGACGACGCCGGGCACCTCCATGCGGTGCCTGCGGGTCGTGTCGCGGGTTTCATGGATGAATCTGAGCGCGCCGGCGATGACCGTAATGCCGATCGGCAGATTGATCAGAAACGCCCAACGCCAAGTTGCATATGTGGTAAGAAATCCGCCGAGCAAGGGGCCAAGCGCTCCGGCCGCGGCTGCCGTCGCGCCCCAGATGCCAAACGCGATGCCGCGCATCCGCCCCTTGAAAGTTGTGGTCAGAATCGAAAGGGTGGAAGGTGACGCCATGGCCGCGCCAAAGCCCTGAAGGGAACGCCCGACGAGTATTGTCGGAATGCTCGTGCTAAAGCCAGTGATCACAGAGCCAAGAACAAAGGTGGCGATGCCCGCAATGAGTATTCTGCGCCGACCCGCATCATCGCCGATACGTCCCCAGGTAATCATGAAAGTGGCGAACACCAATGCGTAAATGGCGGTGATCCATTCCAGATCGCGGAGCGAGGCGCTGAATTCGGCGCGGATCGAAGGCAACGTGACATTGACCAGTGTGACGTCAATGATCACGATCAATAGCGCGAGTGACAGGACCAGAAGCGTCCCCCACTCGCGCCGCCCGGGGCGCATTTCCATTTCAGGTAGTTGCCAATCCTGATTGGCCATGGGATTCCACCTTCCAGATTGCGCATATTATTCTCCTGGCCTAGATTAGGCAACCAAGGGATACGAGAGAATCATCTCGGCAAGAGCGGTAGTATCTCATTGAGTGGTGTAAATACGGGCTTGTGAAAGTGGCCATCGTG
>CAYMCO010000042.1:0-43897 GCA_964388955.1 uncultured Anaerolineaceae bacterium
GCCTTTCCCCGCGCCGCTCAAATGAGCGCTGAAGCGCTCACTACAAACGCGTTGGAAGGCGACCGTTCGTAGTGCGCACTTTAGTGCGCCCAGATTCGTTGAAGTGTGGCCTGAGGCCGGAAGATCACGCCCGGGCCACACCCCGGCCAGCCAATTCGCCCCTCGGAGCCTTTCCCCGTGCCGCTCAAATAAGCGCTGGAGCGCTCACTACAAACGCGCTCCGGGCTTACAGCCGTCACCGTGCAGGCCGCGCAGCGCCATCGCCGATCGCCCCCCCGTAGAGACGTTGCATGCAACGCCTCTACGCGGATATTCATCTAGTGTCCAACCTAGCTTCCTTTGGACGAGGGATCAGGCCGCAAGCCTCCCGCCCGAATGTCCCCCCAAGGCCCAGGATTCCAGAGAGTCCCCATCTGCGGTGTTATTGGCAATCTGAGAATCCAAGCCGCCTCCAAGTTCAAACTTGGAGGCGGCTCTCTTTGACGTGGATTGCCCGGTTGAGATTCAGATCACTCGTACCGGACGATCCCATCAAGCAGGTAGAGCCACTCCGCCATCACCTGATCAACGGTTATCTCCTTTCCGGCCGGCGGTTGCTCGACGCCATTCGCGTCAACCATGGATCCGATGAAGGGGTTGCGTCCTTCGGCCGGTCCGCGCCCTGCGCGGTATGCTCCTCGCCCACGGCGCTATTCTGTGTATAATCGGCGGGTTGGAAAGGGGCACCCTGATGACAGAACTCAGTCTGTGCGAAATTGAAATCGACCTCGATAAATGCGATCGGGAGGGTTTGTGCGTGCGCGTGTGTCCCTGGGTCTTTGCGCGGCCCGGTCCGGATGACTATCCCGTGGTTGCCGACCCACAGGCCTGTTATCTCTGCGGACATTGCGTGGCCGTCTGCCCCTCCGGCGCGATCACACACCACGGTTTGGACATGAGCAACTTTCCCCCCGCGGACCGTGAAATGCAGATCCCGCCGGATCGGCTGCTTGGCATCCTGCGGGCGCGCCGTTCCTATCGAAGCTACAACCGGAAGCGGGGGGTCCATCGGGCGACCATCGAGCGCTTGATCGAAGCGGCGAGGTATTCACCCACCGGGTCGAACGCACAGACTCTGGCGCATGTGGTGGTTCAGAATCCCGAAACACTCGACATTCTATCTCGGTTATGCGTTGAAGAAATGCGGGCCCGCTACGCACTTTGGCAGGACACCCAGGCCCGATCGAACATGACTCCCGGCCAGGTCGCCGACCTGGAGAGCTGGGCCGGAACATTCGAGGATGTCATCGAGGCCAATGAGCGTGGGGAGGATCAGCTGTTCTATGATGCTCCCGGCGTGGTCGTCACCCACGCACCACGGGAGGGGACCTCCTGCCCCGTCGAAGATGCCACCCTGGCGGCATTTCACATGATGCTGATGGCGGAAAGCCTGGGCCTGGGAACCTGCTATATCGGCAATTTCTACGAGCTAATGAAGGACAGCCCCAAAGTGCGGGACCTGCTTGGGATCCCAGCGGAGAACGACATTCTGATGTGCTTCACCTTTGGCTACCCCGCGGTGCGCTACCGGCGGCTGGTGGATCGTGCAATGCCGCAGGTGACGTGGCTGTGAGCCTCCACCACGCATTTCTCCCCGGCCTCCAGACCGGTCGGACATCACAGAGGGGTCATAATTGGCTATCCCGTGCGCTGCTTGGGGGGCGCGTGGGCCATCGCTCGCTTTCAACCATGGGGTGTGTTCGAGACCCGGGGGGAGAACAGTAGGTCGTGGCCAAGGCGGTCATCTTTGACCTTGACGGGCTCATGATCGACAGTGAGAGGCTCGCGCTGAGCGCCTGGAATGACCTGCTTGCATCCGCCAATTACCGGCTCGGCGAGGAACAATATCGTCATCTCGTCGGCCGGAGTCACACCGAGTCTGTGCAATATGTGCTCGAACAAACCGGCGTGGACATCCCCTTCAGCGTCCTGGATCAGGATTTCTGGCGCAGGCTGATCGAATTGATCAACCAGGGCCTGGATCCCATGCCTGGCCTGATGCCTCTGCTCCAAGATCTGAGCCAGGTCGGTATACCGTTGGGGGTCGCCTCCAACAGCCTGCGCGCCTATGTGGTCCGGGCATTGGAGATCATCGGGGTAACGGGCTATTTTTCCTGTGTGATCGCGGTCGACCAGGTTCCCAACCCAAAGCCGGCACCCGATGTCTACCTGGCCGCGGCTGACTGCTTGAGAACATCGCCGCATGACTGCTTGGCGATCGAAGATTCTGAGAGCGGCATGCGCGCCGCCCTGGCGGCAGGCATGGAGTGCATCCTGATCCCGCTCCAAGATGCCCAGGTAGCGGCGCCGGAAGTGGTGAGGGCGGTCTATTCGAGCCTCAGCGAGCTCCGCGATCACATCGGCGGCCTGCTCGGGCTTGAGCGGCCGGCGCGCCGCCCATAGTCCCGCGCGTAGCGGTAGGCTTCGATCAGATTTTCCGGCGGTACGTCCGGCTGCAGATGGTTGGTCGGCGCAAGAATGTATCCTCCCCCCTGGGACATTCCGTCGATCGCGCGACGGACCTCGCCGCGTACATCCGCCATGCTCCTGCGCATGGCCCCCTTCATATCCAGATGCCCGTGGAAGATCAGCCGGGACCCGAAGCGCTCCTTGAGGACCTGTGGTTGATTTCCGGGGACATCCGGCTCGATCGGATTCAGGACCTCGACGCCGACTTCGATCAGGTCGGGGATGATCTTGGAGATGGCCCCATCGGAGTGGAAGAATATACGCGCTCGCGGCGCCTTTGACTTGATCAGCTCGTTCAGCTCCTGGCGGGCAGGTGCGAACATCTCTCGAAACAGCTCCGGTGATATGAGCAGTCCGGTTTGAGTACCGAAGTCGTCCGAGGTCTCGACCATGTCGACCACCGGGCCCACAGCGTCCAGAAGCCGGCTGTAGAAGGCGAGTTGCAGATCCCTTATCCTACCTACCAGAGCCTTGGCGAAGCGCTTGTCCAGCAGCAGATCCATCATGAACTGCTCCACCCCGCGGAGGCGTTGGGCCAAGTCGAACATACCGTGCAGTGGCGCCCTGGCCGAGATCGCCCAATCCCCACCCTCGCGGAGGCGCCGCGCTTCCTGCTGGAGGCCTCGGACCCGGCCCGGATCCTCCGGGCGCGGCCAGGGATAGGTCGCCAGATCGTGCACCTCGGCATCCTGGAGCGGCGCGTTGATGAAGGGGGAGATGTCCCCCATGCGCGCCCGCTTCATCCCCCACTCGTCGATGCTGACCCCCGCGGGGGTCGGTGGAGGGGACCAATTATCAGGCGGGCGCAGCCATACGCGCCGAAAATCCACGCCCAGGGTCTTCAGGACGCGCGCATCGTAATGGCGCACGCTCTCCCCATGCCGGAATTCTCTGCCCTCGCCCTCCAGCCCGAGGTGACGCAGCAGGGCAAAATAGGCGCCTTCCGTCATGCCCGAGGCGGTGCCCATGAAATCCAATGGCACGCGATCCGGCTCTCGGTGCGCAAAAGCCGCCAGGACCCGCTGGCGTGAGGTCATCTCGTGGGAGGGCCCCTCCGCGCTCACAGCCGCTTCTCCAAGATGAGCCATTCCATCACGTCCCGAAAACCGCGCCGCAGGTACATGGCGTATGCGACTGCGTTGCGCTCCGGGCTGGTGTGCAGTTCCACTTCCCCATAGCCCTGGTGGCACATGATTCGCAGCCCCGCATCCAGCAGCCGCCATCCCAGCCCATAGCCGCGCCAGTCTTCCGCCATCCGAAGGCTGTATAGCGCGGCCCGGCCGGCCCTGCGCATGGGAAACCAGATGCAATCCCCGACCAGATGATCCGCGTCGCGGATTCCGAGGCCCACATATTTCCCCATTGGTTCGAAGTCCTCATACCCGAAATCCCGGACCGGACCCTCATAGCCCACCGGGCCTCGCCACGGCCGGCTTTGCGAAAACCAGGTCCATTCCAACGGGGAGGGCAATTGCCCGGCTTCCTGGAGCAGCTCCTCGAGCGTAGCCGGGCTGCGTTGCCCCGAACCGCGCCCGGCAAGATCGGTCCCAGGTTGAAAGAAGCGTTCACCTCCAGGCCGTGATACCAGCGAAGCGTGCAGCGAGGCGAGCATCGACACCTCGCGCTGCTCCCGGACGGGTTGGTATCCGGCTCGGGAGAAGAAATGCAGCAGGAACGCATCATCTCGAGTGAGCCCGATGATCTCTGTAGAGCCGCAGTAGGGCTGCCGGGGTCCCTCCTGGGCATGATAGAAGGGCGCACGCAGTCCGTGCACCAGGATTCGCTTGCAGTCTTCCCGCAGATAGGTTTCGGCCGCCAGGAGCAGACGCCGGCCCAACCCCTGACCCCTGGCCTCCGGGGCAACGAAGGGACCCATCAGGAAACCCCGGCCATGCAAACGCGAAAAACGCTGCATGCCCACGGGCGGGATGATGGCGTGTATGGCTCCCTGGAGCACTCCACCCTGCGATGCCGTGAGCAGGCCGGCCGGGTCGAAACCGGGGTGCTCGAGAACCCGAGAACGGAAGTCCTGGGCCGACACGGGCGCTGCTGCGCGCCGTCCATCCAGCGCGATATTCAGGAGATCGATCAGCGGGTGCAGGGCGCGCGTCGCAAAGGGCCGGATTTGCATTTGCGAATCTATCTGGGATCGGGCCTCGCGGCGGAAGTGGCGGCCACGAACTCGGCCATCACCCTCTCCGGCGCGGTGAGTGCAGTGCCGACCACGACGGCATGCGCACCGGCCTGGATCGCGCGGGCGCAATCGGCGGGAGTCTTGAAATGCCCCTCGGCGATCACCGGGACGGAGACCTCTCGGACCAGTTCTCTCACGAGATCCACGGGGGGTCCGGGGATCCGTTCGTCAGGATAGGCGTAGCGCGCCGAGGTGGTAGCCACGATATCGGCACCATGTTCCACCGCGAATCGGGCGTCGGCCACGGTGGCGATGTCCGCCATCACGAGGACGTCCAAGTCGCATTTGATCCGCCGGATGCGATCCTCGAGCGCTGCGAGGTCCCGATCGTAGTCGGGGAGCACATGCAGAGCGATGATCTCACAGCCCAGTTCCGCCACCTCCTGCGCAGCCTCGAAGAGCGGTGTGATGTACACACGTTGGTGTTGAGTGGGCAGGCGGATCTTGTGGATCCCAATCACCGGCAAGTCCACGGCGGCGCGGATGGCGGCGATGTCCAGAGGGCCGTCGGCGCGGATGCCTACCGCCCCCGCCATCTCCGCCGCGCGGGCCATGGCGGCCATATAGGCCGAACCGTGCAGCGGCGCCCCGGGAGCGGCCTGGCAAGATACCACCAGGCCGCCATTCATCTTCAGATCATCGAGCGTCTTCGGCATGCGCGCCCTCACTCTCGCAATTCTGGCTCCTCCCGCCCAGGGGGCAGGATGGCGTCCAGCACGTCCCGCATCCCCGGCGGGGCATCGGGGTTCATCCCCCGAGCGCGGGCCGAGTAATAGGTCATGAGCTGAAGCGGGGGCAGATATGCCAGCCCCGCCATCATGGGGTCCACCGCCGCCGCGATGGGCAGCACGTGCTCTGCGTGGCCTTCCATGTCGAGACCGGGTTCGACAACCGCCACCCGCATCGCCCCGAACTTGCCCACCAGATCAAAGAGCTGGCGGCTGAGTTCGAAGTCGAAGCCGGTGATGAGCAGAACCATGATCCATTTCTTGGCAAAGGGCCCCAGGGATCCGTGCAGTAGCTCACCGGTGTGGTCCCCGTGGGTGATGACGTAGGTGGTCTCCTGCAATTTGATGCCCGCTTCCAGCGCCGCCCCATAGTTGCTCCCCGTCCCCCCCACGAAGATGGGCTCGTACCCGACGAGCACCGGCATCATCTCCCGGACCGGCTCTTCCAGCGATCGGATGGTGCCGTCGATCACCTCGGGGAACTCCGAGAGCAAGCTCAACCGCCCTTTCGCCAGCGCATCCCCCGAATCCGCCAGGGCGAGCGCCAGCCGCATCAGCAGGCCGGCGCAGCATATCACGCTCTTGGTCTTGGGGAAAGTGATCTCAGGGCCCTCAGCGGTCAGCAAGGCGACGGGCGCGGTTTGGGCCATCAGGCTGTCGGGGGACCCCGTCATGGCCACCCCCAGCGCGCCGCGCTCGATGCACTGGGCCAGCGTATCCACCACCCAGCCTCGCTCCCCAGACCGTGACACCGAGACTACCAGGGTCCGATCGTCCACCAAGCGGTCCATATAATAGCCCAGCTCGATGGAGGTCAGCACATGGGATTCCAGCCCGCAGTGATAGCGGAACAGCGGCGCGGCGATGAGAGCGGCCGTGTACGAGCTCCCCACCCCGCACACAACCACGCGGCGGATGCCCAGAGACGCGATCTGGCGAGTCAATTCCGCCACTTGATCTTCATTCTCCGCCAGCGTTTGCATCAGAACATCCGGGGTTTCGCGGATGTAGGAGATCATGTGAAATTCCTCTGCCATGGTCCGTCTCCCCTCAGCGTCTCTCGTGATCTCCCGCCATCGCAACCTTCGGTTCGCTCTCCGGTGGGGCCTCGGTTTACTCTCCGAACTCCAGACTCTTCAACTCATCCGCCCCGGTGATCATCGATACAATCTCATCGCTGCTGATGCCGCGAATGGCGCGCTCGCCGCGTATCTCCCCCCTGCGCAGCACGACGACCCGATCCACGACCGAGAAAACGTGCTCCAGGTTGTGGCTGACGATCACGGCGGCGACCCCTTGACCTTTCAATCGCCTGATGGATTCCAGAGCCTGTTTGGATTCTCGCACTCCCAGCGCGGCGGTGGGCTCGTCGAGCAAGACCAGACGCTTTCCCCAGCCCACCGCCCGCCCTAGCGCGATCGCCTGCCGCTGGCCGCCGGATAGCACCTCCACCGTCTCCCGCACGGATTCCAATTCGATTCCCAGGCTTTCCAGAATGCGGCGCGTCTCCGCCTCCATTTCGTGCGTGCGCAGCACATTGATGGTGCCGAAGAGCAGCGGGACGACCAGCTCCCGGCCCAGGAACATGTTAGCGGTGACATCGAGATTGTTGATGAGCGCCAGATCCTGGTACAGCGTCTCGATCCCCAACTCCTTGGCGTCATCCGGAGATTCGATCACCACCTCGCGCCCGCCCCAGCGGATGGCGCCCGCGTCCGGATGCTCCACACCGGATATGATCTTGACCAGGGTGGATTTGCCCGCACCGTTGTCGCCCACCAGACCCACCGTCTCTTGCGGGTAGACTCGGAAATCCACGTTCCGGAGCGCCTGCACTGCGCCGAAGCTCTTATTGATGCCCTGCAACTCCAACAATGGTCTTACATCTTCCATTTTCAGCCCCTTCACCGCAGCCGCTGTTTCAGCGTGTCAATGCCAACCGCGAGAAAGATCACCAGTCCGCGTACGATGCGATACCAGTACGGAGAGACGACGGCCACGGTGAGCGCGGCGTTGATGGCTCCCAAGAGCAGCACGCCGCCCAGCGCGCCGATCAGGGATCCCCGGCCGCCCTGCAGACTCACACCGCCGATCACCGCCGCCGCCATCACTTCAAACACCATGCCCTCCGCCATCCCGGGCAGGGCGGCATCCAGCCGAGCCGACATGAACCACCCGGCGACTGCCGAGAGCACCCCGCTGAGAACAAAAGCGCCGATGAGCACCCGATCGGGCCCGAGTCCGAAGGCGAAGGCCGCCTCCCTGTCGCCCCCGACGGCGAACAGCTTCCTGCCAAACAAGGTGCGCGTGGTCACGAAGTGGAAGAACACATACAGCAATATCGTCACGATCACCAGCAAAGGGATGTCCCCCAGCTTGATGGAGGCCACCGCCTTATACAGGTCCGGGAAGCGGATGACCGCCTGGCTCTTGGTGAAGATGATCGTCAGCCCACGGAAGACGACCAACGTCGCCAGAGTGACGATGAAGGGATTGATCTTCAACTTCGCGATGAAAACGCCGTTCAGCAGTCCGATCAACCCCCCCATGGCCAGCATAGCCAGCAGCGCCAGCAGCGGGTTGACCCCCCAGCCAGGCGTTGGGGCCTTGGTGCCCATCAGAACAGCGGCGAACATGGCTGTGAAAGCGAGGATGGATTCCACCGACAGGTCAAAGTTTCCGGTGATCAGACACAGCGTCTCACCGATGACCAGCACTGCAAGAAAGGTCGAGTGCAGAAGTATGCTGATGAAGACGTTCGTTTGGAAGTAGCCGGGGATGAAGGAGAAGCCGATCAAAGCCGCGGCCAAAATCAGCCAAATCATATTGTCCAGCACGCCATTTCGAATCTCGGGGCGCTGCCACAGGGCTCGCAGGCCGCCTGCGTGTCCTGCTTGTGAACTCACCTTGACACCCATAACCGTTCCCTTCCCCTCCGGGATGGGGCTGCTGGCCGGCTTCCGGCCAGCAGCCATGCAGATACTTCTTTCAGATCTTCACACCAACCTCGCCGGGTCACTCTGAAACGATATTGCCCCAAAGCCCGGGATCATCCACTTCAGCAGGACCCACCACAACGTTCTGCATGTTCAGCACTGGACCGGTATATTCGCCTTCGTCCGGGAATGGCGGCGTGCCGTACTCCGGCGTCGGGTAGATGGTCGCCGGAGACCAAGCCGCGCCTTCCTGCACCCACTCAGCGGGCAGCGGCTCGCCGTTCACCAGCATATAGGCAATCTCGACGGCCGTAGCGGAGAAGTCAGGCACCGGGTTGTTGATGGTGATGTCCATCCAACCCTCTCGTATGTATTCGAGCGCCTGGGGCATCCCGCCGACACCCACATAGTAGATGTGATCCGCCTGGCCCACTTTGCCGTAGCCGGCTGATTCGAGATAGGCGGTGATGCCCGAGCCCAGCCAGTCGCTGTCGAGAAAGATGGCGTCCACCGTCTCGTTCGTGAGCAGAAGCTGCTCTACGTTGGCCGCCGCCTCTTCCGGTTCCCACGGGCCACTCATGGCAGAGAGCACATCGATCTGTGGGTACTGTTCCGTACACGGATCCCAACCCAGGCTGATGTCCGTCACCCAGGTATCGGCAAGGTCGCCGAAGGCGCGGATCACCGTGCCGCGCGGTTCGCCGTACTTCTCTGTCAGATGGTCGGCAATGGACTCGCATCCGATGGTGCCCAAGCCGGGGGTATCCAGGATGAGCAATGCATCCAGCTTATCCGTCGCCCATAGCGGGCGATCGTAGTCCACGACCACGATGCCGGCGTCATGTGCGGCCTCCACGCTGGGTACCATCGCCGAGGGATCCACCGAACTCAGCACGATCGCGTCCGGCTCCGAAGCCATGGCGGTGTCGAACTGCTGAACCTGGGTGGCCACCTCGTACCCCGCGTCGTAGACCTGCAGATTGACCCCCAGTGCGTCGGCCCTCTCCTGCGCGCCCGCGATGGCCGCCACGTACCACACATCCTCCGTCCAGGGGACGAAGAAGGCGATATCGACGGGGGGCATCTCCTCCGTGGGCTGCGCTTCCGCCGTCTCGCCCTCCCCGGCTACGATGTTCCCCCACAGGGAGGGATCCTCCACGTCCGCCAAGCCGATCTCGACATTCTCCATGTTGAGAACTGGACCCATATACGCCCCCTCATCCGGGAACGGTGGATTGCCATATTGCGGCGAGGGGTAGATCGTGGCTGGCGACCAATCCGCCCCCTCCTGCACCCATTCCGAGGGCAGCGGCTCTCCGCTCACCAGCATATTGGCCACCTCAACGGCAGTGCCTGCGAAATCCGGGACCGGATTGTTGATGGTGATATCCATCCATCCCTCACGGATGTACTCCAACGCCTGCGGCATCCCGCCGACGCCGACGTAGAAGATGTGGTTATCCTCCCCCACCTTCCCATAGCCTGCGGACTCCAGATAGGCCGTAATGCCCGAACCGAGCCAGTCGCTGTCCAGGAAAATCGCGTCCACATCATCGTTGGTCAGCAGGAGCTGTTCGACATTGGCGGCCGCTTCCTCAGGCTCCCACGGTCCACTCATCGCGGAAAGCACCTCGATCCCCGGGTTCTCGGCGATGCACGGATCCCAGCCGATGCTGATATCCGTCACCCAGGTGTCAGCCAAGTCTCCGAAGACGCGGATCACCTTGCCCGCCGGCTCGCCCTTTGCCTCCGTCAGATAATCGACGATCGCCTCACAGCCCATGCTGCCCAATCCCGGCGTGTCCAAGATCAGCAGCGCGTCGAGCTTGTTCGTCGCCCACAATGGGCGATCGTAGTCCACGACGACGATGCCGGCGTCGTGGGCGGCCTCTACGCTGGGTACCATGGCGGCGGGATCCACCGAGCTCAGAACGATGGCATCCGGCTGGGCCGCCATGGCGGTGTCAAACTGCTGCACCTGGGTGGCCACGTCGTAGCCGGCGTCATATACCTGCAAATCGACGCCCAGCTCCTCAGCCCGATCCCGGGCGCCTTCGATGGCCGCCACGTACCACACGTCCTCCGTCCAGGGGACGAAGAAGGCGATTTCCACCGGCTCCCCCGACACCTCTGTCGGGGCCGCCCCCACTTCTGTTGGAATGGGCGTCCCCGCAGGGCCGCAGGCGGCCAGGATAAACGCCGTAACTAGGAGCACTGTCGAAAGGATATGCAGTTTTTTCATCTTCCATTCTCCTCCGACTTGGTGTCGGATCCCCTTGATTTTGGATTCTTGATCTGCCTCTTGCACCCCTTCGATATCGAATTCGGCCTCCTTTCCTCATTCGCACCACCTTGCTTGGCTGCCCCTCCTTCATCGTCCCCTCGAGACCTGCGGGAGGTCAGCATCCTGCTCCCGTATGCGCGGCGAGGCAGGAAGCGTCGATTCTTCGTGCGCAGAGGGTTAGCCGCGGTAGGTGTAGTTCTCCGGGTACAGAATCAGGCTTGCGCAGCCTATCGCCGCTCCGTCCGTCCCCAAGGCCGAGACCCGGATGTCGTCCAACCGGGAGAGGTACCAGGGACTGGCAAGTCGCCGCATGGCCTTCCAGATCGGGCGGATGAGCAGGTCGCCTGCCTGGCCGACGCCGCCCGCGAGCACAATCAGCCCCGGCCGGAAGATGTGCAGATACGAGGTCAGGGCCACCCCCAAGAAGTGGCCCACCTGATCCATGATATCCATAGAGACCGCATCACCGGCCTCGGCCGCCTCGGAGACGTCCCGGGCTTCCAGATCCCCGTACACTTCGAAGATCTCACGCAGCAGCGTCTCTTTTCCCCGTTCCACCTCGAGCAGCGCTCGCTGCCGGATGGCGCGCGCCGAAGCCACGGCTTCCAAACATCCCCGGCCGCCACAGGTGCAATCCACCAGCCCGTCCGGATCGACGATGATCTGGCCCGTGTCGCCCGTAGTGTCCCAGCTGTAGTGAATCAGCCCCTGTTCCCGGGTTACCACGCTGATCGCAATCCCGGTGCCAATGGCGATGAGCAGCATGCGCTCCACGCCTCTGCCGGTGCCGAAGAGATATTCCGCGAGCCCGGCGGCGCTGAGATCGTTGATCATCGCCAGCGGCAGACCGAAGGCCGCCACCAACTGCGGCCGCATTGCGAACCCCTCGAGGCTGGGCATGTTGTTGGTCTGTTGCTGTCTCCAATCGGGTCCCTCATAGAAGTGTGGTATTGTGAAGCCCACGCCCTCCGGCTTGAATCCCTGATCCCGGGCCTGCGCCTGGAACCGAGCAGCCCCAGCCACGATGCGGTCTACGAGAGCTGCCGGGTCTGACTCCTGTGGCGTGGGAAAAGTATCCCGCAGCAACACCTCCCCATTCCCGTCTATCACAACGAGCTTCGTATTCGTGGCCCCGATATCCACCCCCATAGCATGCCGTGGCATGAGATCGCCTCCCCTAGACAACATAGCTGAGGTAGTCAACCCTCTCCGCTGGCAATGGCCCCCCGCTATAGTACATCCGCAATCGGCTTTTTCTCAGCCGGTATCCCCGCTTCAGGAAGAACTGCACTCCCGAAACATGATGACTGGAGAGGGACACGCGCAGATTCGACTTGCCGGCACGGCGTGCCCGACCCTCGAGCTCGCACATGATGGATTCAAGCCGATGCTCCAATCCCGGGCGGATGACCAGCAACTCAAGATTGGCATATGGCGGAGGAGGTGCGTCAGAATGAGACTGGTAGTGCAGGACCGCCCCCGCCGTCACCTCTGCCTCGTTCCCCCAGAAAAGCACCTCTCCCAAATCACAATCCAATGTGACCTGCATCAGCGCGCCGTAGTCCAGCCCATCGGCAAGGCTGCCTGCCAAGTCCCTCAACCCGCGCAGTGTTCGCACCCGTTCCTGGCCGATCCCCAACCGCTTGGCCTTCCCCGGGACGGGATCACCACGCAGTTCACACTCATAGATCAACACCAGCGGACCCGGGTTGAACCCGGATTTGAGATACAAGCCGATATTGCGCATATTGTATGGCCATGTCTCCAAAGCGATGGTGGTGCAGCCCAGCGTCCTCAGACGATCACAGCCCCATTCCACAAGCCGCAGTCCAATCCCCATCCCCTGTTCCTCCGGATGGACTGCGATTGGCCCCAACCAACCGAGCCGGCCCCACACCGTCACGAGGCAGTAGCCAATGACCCGCCCCTCTCGCTTTGCCACCTGGCCTTGTTCTGGATTGCGCTGCCCGAAATCCCGCAGCCATCGCACGCTTCGAGGGGATTGCAGCGGCTGCCCCCAGGCTTCCCTGAGCGGGTTGAAGGCCGCCGCCTCCAACCGTGCACAGCGCTCGGCATCCTCCATCCGGAAGGGGACATAGGAGATCCCACCCGGGAGATCATCTGGCTGGTTCGGCAAACCGGGCCCCTCTCGGTGGCGGCGCGCGCCCCCCTCGTGCAGCAAACGCCGTCATTCCACGTTTCCTACCGCCCTGCCCGCGAATATAGACTGATCACTTTGGAACCACAAGCCGGTCGGGAATGCATAATATGGCAAGCTGGGGCGCCACTAGTGAACTATTCTCAAGATGCCCTCCCGGCCCAGGGAATTGCGGCAAGAGACTCGCCCCCCATCGAAATCCTCCCCAGCCGCGGCTGATTCGGGCACGTGCATCCCCCACTGTTCATGGCGTGGGCTATGCGTGAACGGAGGGCTGAGCTCGACCGCCCCGGGCCCGCCCAGCCATCCCCCCGAAGTCCGCCCGTTCAGCGGCAGACCAATATCGGGACCTCACTTAACCTGAGGACCCGGTCCACAGGGCTTCCCACGACAAGTTCAACCGCGGGGCTGGAGCCATAGCCTCCCATCAGGATCAGGTCGCAACCCCGGGAGGCCGCCAGCGCCATAACCGCATCGCCCACCTCCGCCTCCGCCGACACGTAATCGGCGGAGAGGCCGTGCGCTTCGATATAGGCCCGCGCCTCAGCGAGCGGGGCTCGTTTCTCGTGACTATCCTGGTCAACGTGGAGCACCGTCAGCGAGCTGTGCCATCGGCCGCCAATATAGGTCGCTACATACATCGCTTCGCGAGCCTTGGGGCTGCCATCGTATGCCAGCAACAGGTTTTCCATTTTGGACGGCCCGCGCGGCACTGTCAGGATCGGCCGGGAGCAGCGTCGGATCACATTCCGCAGCCCGGATCCGATCCGGCCCAAGGGTTCCACCGGCGGTGGGTAGGAGACCTGCAGCACAATCAAGTCGTTCCAGCGCGCCCGATCGCAGATCAGTTTCGCGACGGCGCCGGGCACAAGATGCAGCCCGCCCTCCACTCCGGCCTCTTGGCAGCGGCTTTCGAAGCGGGCTCTCAAGCGTTGATAATCGGGGGCATCACGCGTCTCGCCTTCCTCGATCACATGAAGTCCGTACAAGCGGGATCCGTCTCGAGCGGCAATGATCGCAGCCTGATCCAGCGCCGCCCAGCCGCGCTCCTCACCGCTCAGTGGGACAAGAATATCGCTGAACAACTGCCCCTCTCGGCGTGACGAGCCTCTCTCCTGTCTCCAGCGGCCCGCAGAGGGGCCGCTCTCCAAGGGGGCGGGGGTCAGCGCGGATCGTACCCGGCCCCGGATCCGATCCAGCACGCGATTGGGGCGCGTGCTCCTTCTCTTGACCAAGTCGAGCGCTGCTGCCCCTGGGCTGACTTCCCGCTCCACCTCTCTCTCGAGTTCGCCTCTGTGTTCGAAAATCCATAGATATAAGTCGGTCTCCGTACGACCCGGGAAATCTCCCATCACGCCCCGCTCACGGATGGCGTCCACCACCGGTCGATAGACACGCGCAAACCAATCGCGAACTGCCTCCTGATAGGGGACATCTCGGCTCTGCTCACGACTGAGGTTCCGCTGGTGACTGCGGACTTGCTCTTCCAATTCACCGTAGCGCCGGGGGACGGTGAGCATGAAATCCTCCTCCGCGAGCAGATCTCCAAAGCGGCTGCGCTCGAGGAAATCAGTGTATTCGGCCTTCAGAATGACGTCCTCGAGCTCATCCTGGGGGGTGAGGCGCACCTTGGTCTGCACCTCCGTCACATACGCTTGGATCGTTTTCGCCCCCATCTCCCGAATCACAGAAACTCGGTGGTGCCCATCGCGCACAAAGTACGCCTCCCCCACCTTGTATAGCTCCACTGGGGGCAGACCACTGGCCGACCGGGTTGCGGCCATGATCTTCGCCCAACGGTTGCGATCGCTGTCTTTCTTTGGCAAGAAGCTGCGCGTGAAATCGTTGTAGCGACCGAGGCTGCCGATGATCGCATCCAGCGGCACCTCCTGGAGAGTCTCCCTGGATCGCTCCATGCCGCGCAGTCTGCTGCGCACATCCTCGTAGGAGAGTAGGTCCGTGCGATGGCGCGTGAACGCACTCAGCAATCGCTCCATGTCCGCCCGCCGCCTGGCTCGGTGAAAATCAGCGGCAGCCGCGGAGAGTTCGGCGACTGTCTCTGACGTCATGTCCTCCTTGCCCCGCTTGGGGGCCGGCATCGGCAACGACCAGATCTGCCATCAGGATACCTCGCCGGCCCCCGACTGTGCTATAAAAGCAGTATATCCGGTGTTTGCGGGAAATACCTCGTCATTGGGTCATTGATCTGCCCATGAAAATTCTTGCGCTCAGCGATCGGCCTGAGGAATACATCTACACTCCGGAGGTGGTGGAGCACTTCCCCGATATCGATCTGTTGATCGGGTGTGGCGACCTTCCGGAATACTATCTCGAGTTTCTGGTAAGCGTATACGACATGCCCCTTGTATATGTCCCCGGCAACCACGATCGGGATCGATATGTCGTGCCAGGCGGCATCGCCGCCGATGGAAAGATCTTGGAGGTGAAGGGGCTCAGAATTCTGGGGCTGGGCGGCAGCCGGAGGTATAAACCTCGCGGCGAGCATCAATATACGGACGCGGAGATGTGTATGCGTGTGGCGGGCATCTTGCTGCGGCTGCTGGCGAACCCGCTCGCCTGGCGACACAGGGCGGACATTGTCGTCAGCCACGCGCCGCCGCGGGGCATTCACGACGCCGACGATCTGCCACACCAAGGGTTCTCCTGTTTTCACCAACTCCTCAAGATCGCCGAGCCCCGCCTGATGCTGCACGGGCACTCTCACATCCTCGACCACTCAATGCGCAGCGTCACTGAACGATATGGGACGCGCATCATGAACGTATTCCCCTACCGGCTGATCGAGTTGGGACCCGCGAGCGAAGGGGGTGACGCAAGTGGTCGTGCCTGACGAGGGCGCAGGGCCGCTTCGGTTGAGTTGGACCGCGCCCCCCGAACTCCGTCCCTTCCGGTTTTGGATTCCACACTAGCTCTGCAGTTCCTCCTCCGGGAACCAGAGCCACCTGTCGAGGTTACGGGAAATCTCGATGAACACATCGAGAGTGTCGGCCAGCTGCTGGTTCAGCGCGGCGATCATCTCTGCGCGCGTATGGGCGGGCGGGTCGATCCGGGTTTCGAATCACTCCAGGATCTTCGTAGGAGGCATCACGGATGATTCCTCACACTGCCCGTGCGCTTGGTCAGACATCGAAACGCCCCCTCGAGCCTTCGCACCGAACGGTTTTTGATAGAATGATTATGCAACATAACGAAGGGAGCGATAGATGGACAATCAACTCACTCTGGGCAAGATCCGGGGGCTTCAGGAACTCGCAGACCCGCACGGTCTGCTGACAATCACAGCTTTGGACCATCGCGGATCGCTGCGAAGGGCCCTGAACCCCGGGGATCCAAAGGCGGTATCCTTCGAACGCATGAAGGAATACAAAGTCAAATTGCTGCGTCATCTCGCGCCCCATTCCAGCGCGGTGCTGATCGATCCCATCTTCGGCGCCGCCGCAGCGGTGGCGGGCGGATTCATCGCCGGCAACCAGGGATTCCTGGTCAGTTTGGAGGCCACCGGATATGAGGAGTCGGATGGCGACCGGCTGACGAGCGCGGCCGAGGGATGGAGCGTCGAGAAGATCAAGCGAATGGGCGCCTCGGCGGTGAAGATCCTGCTCTACTACAATCCGGGGAGCGCCACCGCCGGCCAGCAGGAGGATTTCGTCCGTCGCGCAGTGGCGGCAGCCAAGGAGCACGATATCCCTTTGCTGGTGGAACCAATGACCTATCACATTCCCGGCGGCCCGAAGAAGGGCAGCGCTGAATTCGCAAAACGCAAGCCCCACATGGTGATCGAGACCGCGCGCCGGTTGTGCCCACTGGGCATCGATGTGCTCAAAGCCGAGTTCCCGGATGACCCGGATCACGAGAGCGACGAGAATGTGATGGCAGAGCATTGCCAGGCGCTCACAGAGGCAGCCGAGATTCCTTGGGTGCTGCTGAGCGCAGGCGTGGACTACGACACCTTCCAGATGCAGGCATCCATCGCTTGCGAAAACGGCGCCTCTGGCTTTCTGGCGGGCCGCGCCATATGGCAGGAGGCGCCCGGTTTGCCTGAGGACGAGCAGGACGGATTTCTCTCCACCACCTCTGTGGAGCGGTTGGGCGAGTTGACGGAAATCGCAAACCGACACGGCCGCCCATGGAAGCAGATCTACGGAGACCAACTGGAGGGCGTGGACACGTCGGAAGGCTGGCAGAAGCGATATTAGAGCGATAAGCAGTAAGCGATAAGCAGTAAGTGCCAAGCGGTAAGCGTTCTTCTGCGGGCGGCGATCCTGAGCCCAAGCCGCGCGCCTCGGCAATTGATGAATTGCCCCCACAGGTCTCTCGCGCACCGCTATGCCGCGACCGATAGCCAGTTTCCACGCCGAGGGCGTCTGCTTATTGACGCCCCATCGGGGTGTCTCTAGTTATGGTTGAATTCGAGGGTCTTCGCGGTGGGCGCCTTGGCGACCATGCCTCGATACGGGACGGAGGGCAGGGCCGGGCGCGCAAGAATCCTACGTGGCGGCACCGCCTTGCACTAGGAATTCCAGGGCGGGGCCGGTAGTGCCCTAGAATCTTTGGCAAGTCCGCCGCTTGTCGAAAATAATCCAGCCGCCGGGCGATCGATCCGTTCAATCCAGCATATCTCTGAGTCGCTGCGCGTCCGTGATCGCATGGCCGTGGGCGTCATTGTTGAAGTATGCGAATACCGTGCGACCCTCAGACCGCCAGCCGCGGATCCGTTCCGCCCACGGCGCCAGGTTCCCCTCACCGTATTTCCCTTGGTACCGGCCATCGATTCCATGAAAGCGCAAATAGACCACATCTGAGGTCACCCACAGGGGACAATCCAAGCCGGTCACGCTGAAAATGCAGAAGGTCAGGTGATGAGCCTCGAGAATATCCCGGATGGGGTCCTGAAACCAGTCCGGATCCCGAAACTCGAATACGTGGGTCAGGTCATCCGGCAGAATGCTGGCAAACCGCTCGAGCCGCTCCGGGTTCGCGTGCCAGCGCGGCGGGAGCTGCCAGAGAATAGGACCCAAATGCCCCTTCAGGAGCCGCGCCCGGCGCAAGAAATCCTCCACCGGCTCGGAGGGATCCTTGAGTTTCTTCATATGCGTGATGTAGCGGTTGGCCTTGACGGCGTATGTAAAACCCTCTTGCGCCTGCTCGCGCCAACCTTCGAATGCGCTTTCGGAGGGCAGTCGGTAGAAGCTGTAGTTGATTTCCACGGTGTCGAAGTTTTCCTGGTAGTACCCGAACAACTCGTCTTGAGCCAGCTTCTCCGGGTAGAAAATGCCCTTCCAATGGTCATAGACCCAACCCGAGGTGCCGATCCTGCAGCCTTGGTCCATGCCCAGTCTCCTGTTCATCACGGCGATTAGGATGATCTCTATCGCCCATTCAACGTCCCTCTCTTGTCGGACCAAGATCTCAAGGGCGTTTCGCTGTTCGATGAGACTTGTATCCAGAATATCATCATCCCATGAAAGTGTCTCTCCCTTGGCATAGCTGGCAGCGTCTACGGGGGAGCCCATGCCGCTCCTTCAATTCGGCTTTCCGCCTCACCGCGAAGCGGAGGCAATTCCGGCCGCGGATAAGGTTCAGAGAGATATTCGACGTCATTGAGACGATCCGGAAATGCAGCCCGGCTATAAGGAGATAATGATGAGTGGTGCTAGCCCAAAGAATGAGGAAATCGCCGAAGTGCTCGAGGAGATCGCCGATCTGCTCGAGGCGCAGAAGGCCAATATGCATCGTATACGCGCCTACCGAAATGCTGCCGGCAGCATCCGCTCGGCCCGGCGGAGCGTGGCTGCCATCGCCCGCCAGGACGGCCACGAGGGGTTGACGCAGATCCCCAATATCGGAGAAAGCTTGGCAGGACTGATCCAGGGGTACGTGGAGACCGGTCGCAGCGGTCTGCTGGATCGCCTCAGGGGAGAGGTCTCTCCACCGGATGTGTTCGCAGAGCTGCCGGGTGTCGGTGAGGAACTCTCCCACCGGATCAGCGCAGTGTTGGATATCGCGACGCTGGAGGAGTTGGAGCAGGCGGCGCACGACGGGCGCCTGGAAACGGTCCCCGGTTTTGGCCCGAAGCGAGTGCGCAGCGTGCAGTTGGCCTTGGCCGGTATGCTGAGCCGAGCGGCCGGGCGCCGGATCCGGCGAGGACGGGGAATAGAGGCAGAGCGCCAAGATGATCGACCCTCGGTGGAAACATTGCTTGCAGTTGACCGCGAATACCGACAGCGGGCCGATGCTGGCGAGCTGCGCACCATCGCCCCGAAACGGTTCAACCCGAAGAATGAGTCCTGGCTGCCCATCTTGCACACCGAGGAGGAGGGCTGGGAGTTCACCGTGCTGTTTTCGAACACCTCACGAGCCCACGACCTGGGAAGAACCCACGACTGGGTGGTCATCTATTATGCGCGCGATGGTCGGGAACGCCAGGCGACGGTCGTTACAGCCAGGCAAGGTGGTCTGGCGGGCAAGCGAGTCGTCCGGGGTCGCGAATCCGAGTGCCGTCGACTGTACCGGCGGGAACGCGAGAGCTGAATCCCTCGGCCGAGCACGGGCGAATCGAAAAAGGCGGGATGCGACCAGCGCACCGGATTTGCTTGCACATCCGGGATGACTCCTCCCTCACGCTAGGCAAGAAGCGTCGCGGCCAGCCCTGAAAGCACGATGCCATCGAAAGTACCCGCCCCCCCGATGCTCATCACCCGCGCGTGGATGTCCCGTAATCTTGGGATATGGAGCAGATCCGCCCCGACCACCGGACCGAGCACGCCGGCGCTGAACGCCACTGGTGGGGCAAAGTCTGGTATCAACAGCCAGGCACACAGCACCGCCAATCCGGCGGGGATGAACGGATTCAGGGCGATTCCCACTCCGGTCACAGGCCGCGATACCCAGTAGCAGACCAGGATATTCACCAACGTGGCAATCACCGTGGCCAGCAGCGCCCGGGAACCGTGTGTCGCGATTCGGCCGAATTCATAGAGCACAATCAAGAGCGGGACCAAAGCGCCGCCCACATTAATCGCCAGGATCGTGTACCACTCTCCCGCGCCCGGCAGGAACATACGCCGCAATCCGAACAGGGTCGGCGCGATCACTTCAATTGGGGCCTCACGCTTGAAGCGATATATGGGGATATTGACCAGCCCGCCGATGAATATCCCAATCGCCGCAAGAGTGGCGCCGAGCGGGCTCAGACCCAGTTTATCCAGCGCAGTGACCAGCAAGTCGGCGAAGAAGAAGGGCACCAGCAGAATCCCTACCAGAACGATAAGGCCGAGGCAGCCAGACGGCAGCAATGATCGCATCTTCTCATTCCTCTCGTGTACGGATCGCAGTTTGGGACGCCGGAGGGCGATTGCCCAGACTCGTGGCTCGGATGATCCCCGCCGGGAGGCCCGGCGGCCGCTCACCGGCCTGCAAGCCCCAGTGCCTAGACTAAACCGAATCGGCGGATTCGTCCAGCGCGGTTCGAGGCGCCCCTGGGGTATGTCGTCGCGCGCGAGAGCTCATGGCCCGCGCTCCGCTCCCCCTTACCGCGCTGTTCTGCGGCCGGCTTTCCAAGCCCTGGTTGTGGGGACGCCCCTGCGCGCGCCTCTCCCGGATGTGCTCCAACTTGGGGGCAGAGCCCCTCCACGTACCCATTGGCCGCGTACTGAACGCGCTGGTCGTTGCGGTGGATCTTTGGCACAGGGGCTCTCAGTGCCTTCCGTAGAGCGACCAACGTCAGCAACTGATCCAAGCTACGGCTCAGGTGCCAGCCCCGGACAGCTCGTGCAAACACGTCCATGATCGCCGCCAGGTAGACGAATTCGTTCCGCAGGCGCATATACGTGATATCGCTGACCCATACCTGGCCGGGATACGTCACTTCCAGATCCTTCACCAAGTTCGCATAGCGCCTCAAGCTATGCTGGCTGTCCATCGTAGGGGGCTTGCGGCGCTGCTGAGAGCGTGCCAGGCCCATTTCCCGCATCAAACACTGTTTACGCTTGCAGGTTGAGCCTCATGCTGTAGGGAGAACGCCGGAGCTATTCCGTCACCCGCCGGCTCCCGTATTTGATGAACCGGGAGGCAGCCTCTCGCACCGTCGCCCGAATGGCCTCATCTTCCCGGCTCTTCGGCCGGCAATGGCAGCTGCTTGGGGCACCTCCTGGCACCAGCCTTCCCCCCTCCTCCCGCATTGCGCTTCGATCCGCCCCCACCCCCTTGGCCCCCTCCCTCAGCTCCCCTGGGTCCGTTTCCCCGGTTCTCCGGAGGCTGGGGGAGGCGGAGAGGCCCGTTAGGGGGCGAGCGGATTGGGGTGGAGGGCAAATTCCCGCCCGTCTCGCGGCGCCGCGAACCGAATGCCCATTCCTCCGTTCAAGTAGACCGCTGCCAGGCCGCGCGGATGCATACTCAACTTCCTCTCTCCTCTCCAGGGAACAGCCTCTGAGATATGAGGCCAACGCTCTTGCAGCAAATCACCGGATGCACCTCTCTCCCAGTCTGCATTGACAAGTCCCCGCGCCTGTCTTATACTCGTCGTGGCTTATTTGCACGTTCTGTCCCCCCCCCGAACCGGAACAGCGC
This sequence comes from uncultured Anaerolineaceae bacterium, assembly GCA_964388955.1. Classification (GTDB taxonomy): domain Bacteria; phylum Chloroflexota; class Anaerolineae; order Anaerolineales; family E44-bin32; genus CAYMCO01. The sequence goes on from CAYMCO010000042.1 coordinate 21,398, forward strand.
ATATAGGTTAGACTTGCCCGAGAGGGCGCCCCAGCATTGGGTGGAATGCTGTGGGAGCCGAGGGCGGACAGGCCGATGAAGGAAAATTAGATAAATAACATGAGGTTAGGTAAATAAAAAGACAATGGCGAAATATCTGAAAATCATCCCCCTGGGAGGACTGGGGGAAATTGGGAAGAATCTGACCGTATATGAGTACGGTCACAACATGATGATCGTGGATTGCGGGGTGATGTTCCCCGAAAGCGACATGCACGGCATCGATTTGGTGCTGCCGGATTTTGAATACGTCACCGAGAACCGCGACATGCTGCGGGGCGTCGTCTTGACGCACGGCCACATGGACCACATCGGCGCGCTCCCCTATCTACTGAGGGAGGTAAACGTGCCGGTGTACGGCACCAGGCTCACCCTGGGGCTGGTCAAACGTCAACTGGAGGAAAAGGGACTGCTTGGGGGAGCAGACCTCCGCATTCTGGATGCAGAGGTCCGCATCGGCCCCTTCCGGGTGAAGCCCTTTCCGGTGGCCCATTCCATCCCGGACTCTGTGGGATTGGTGATTGAGAGCCCCATCGGAAAGGTGGTTCACACCGGGGACTACAAGCTGGATGAAACACCGACAGGCGGCCGAACCACGGACCTGAAAATGCTTCGGCGTCTGACCCAGGACGGCGTGCTTGCCATGCTGGGCGACAGTACGAACGCCGATCGGCCCGGCCGCACTGAGACGGAGCGCGTGGTCGCGGAGACCATGGACCGTCTTTTCAGGCAGTACAAGGGCCACCGGATTATCATCGCCACGTTCTCCTCTCTGCTCGCCCGGCTGCAGGAGATCATGAACTTGGCGCACAAGCACGGGCGGGTGGTCGCCATGACGGGCAGGAGCCTGGTGGAAAACGTCGAGTTGGCCCATGAGCTGGGTTATCTCAAGCTGCCGAAAGGCTTGCTCGTTGACATCGACGCCAATGTTCCCAAGGAGCGCCTGGTGGTGCTCTCCACTGGATCACAGGGGGAGCCGCGATCGGCGCTCAACCGGATGGCCAACGGCCTGCACCGACAGATCCGGGTGGCGCGGGGTGATGTGATCATCATCTCAGGCGGCACCATCCCCGGAAACGAGGAGGACGTGGGGCGCATGCTGAACAAACTGTTCGGCCGGGGAGCCAAGGTGATATACGGCGCGATGGAACCGGTCCACGTATCCGGGCACGGCAGCCGGGACGAGATGCGTGCCATGATTGACGCAGTGCGGCCCAAGTTCATGATCCCCGCGCATGGGGAGCTGCGCCACCTATACCTGCACGCCGAGATAGCCGAGCAAAGCGGCATGCGGCCTGAGGATATCTTCGTGCTCAACGATGGTGCTAATTGGGTCACGGATGGCGCGAAGGCGTGGACGGAGGAGACCCTGAAGGTGGATGAGGTGTATGTGGATGGCCGCTTGGTGGGTGAGATCGGCGAGATCGTCATGCGCGATCGCCAACGACTGTCGCAGGACGGCTTCATCGTGGCGCTGATCCCGGTCAACCGGAAGCGTGAGTTGGTGGGTGAACCCCAGATCGTCAGCCGCGGGTTCGTCTATCTCAAGGAAGCGGAAGAACTGCTCGAAGCTGGGCGGGAACTGATCAAGCGCCACTACAAGGATGGTTCACAAGATCTCCGCCGCGCATTGGAAGACTTCTTCTTCCGCGAGACGCGTTCACGGCCAGTTGTGCTGCCTCGTTTCATCCGCGTCTAGAGATCCATTCAGAATCCGACGGGGAAAGGCACACGAGAACTCAAGGGTTGCCCAGATGGGACCTCCCTCCACAGGTTCGCCCCTACCTTTGTCTTCCCATGGCGAAGCCCCGCTTTGCCGATGCGAAAAGGGGCGGCAGAATCGGGGCCACGCGCGGCCGCGGGCCAAGCGGCTATGGGGGGGATGGGTATTGATCGGGCACTCTGCCCCGCCCGACGGCGTTCATTGAGGTGGCTCACCGCACGGACTGGATCCTCGATAGGGCATTCCCCTATCATGCGGCCGGCCGAGCGCCCCGACAGGCTGGAAAAAACCGTACGGCGGTACAAACCTCCAGACACACCCACGCCGCTGCCGCGCTATCTCAAGGCCGGCAACCGATGTAGAATACCCCTGTAATCAATGAAGGATAAGCCCCGTTGAGGGGAAATCGATTGTGGGAAAGAGGTGTCACAGTGAAGGCGCGCACAGCAGCAGTTACCGCAGTGAGCATCGCCATCGTGGTGGTGCTCGTCTACATCGTCCGCATCCCGGTGCCCGCCACGGGCGGCTATTGGCATACGGGTGCAATCGCGGAGATCTTCGTGGCGCTTGCTTTCGGCCCCATGATCGGGGGGATTGCTTCCGGCGTCGGGGCTGCTTTGGCGGATCTGATCGCAGGATATGCCAGTTATGCACCCCTCACTTTAATCGCCCACGGCGCCACAGGCGCCTTGGCGGGCTGGATTGGGTGGAGGAAGGGGATCCGATGGATGCTCTTGGGTTGGGCAGTCGGTGGCCTGGCCCAGGTGGCAGTCTATTTCGTGGGAGAAGCTACACTGTACGGGTACGGCGCCGCGGGGGCAGCCGCAGAGCTGCTGGGCAATCTGGTTCAAGTGGGGCTGGGCATCTTTGGGGTGCTGCTCTACCGGCAGGTCGAGCGGTCCTACCCACAGATCTCGCAATTGGCCTCCCCCACTCCCTTCCAGGAGGTCGCCGAGGGCGATGATTGAGCCCCTCCTGTCTCCCTACCCATGACGTGGTTCGGACCGGCGGCCCATGCGCACACCACCGCTCACCAATGTAGCGAACTTGGAGAAGTGCGGACTTGTCCATCATACAGGTCAGCGACCTGAGTTACGCCTATCCGCCGGCGCAAAAAGAACATGCCCCATCCTGGGTCCTGAGAGGAATCAACCTGGACATTGCAGAAGGGGAGTTCACCGCGCTCATGGGCCCCACCGGAGCGGGCAAGACCACGCTCGGTATGGCCCTCAACGGCATCGTCCCACAAGCGACGGGTGGGCTCATCCGGGGGGATGTATGGGCGGCGGGGCTGAATACCAAGCGCCATCCGGTCTCGGAACTGGCCCGCCTGGTGGGGGTGGTCTTCCAGGAACCAGAGAACCAGCTTTTCAACCGCGATGTGGAATCTGAGATCGCCTTCGGGCTGGAAAACCTTGGCCTGCCGCGGCAGGAGATGAGGGAAAGGGTCCGCTGGGCGCTGGATGCGGTGGGCATGGCCGATTTCGCCGGCCGCTCCCCGTTTGAGCTCTCCGGTGGCCAGAAACAGCGCGTATCGCTGGCCTCGATCCTTGCGATGAAGCCCAGGGTGCTGGTGCTCGATGAACCGACGGCGAGGCTCGATGCTCGAGGGCAGTCACAGCTCTTCTCCGTCATCAGCGCGCTGCGACATGAGATGGAGATGACCATCCTGCTGATCAGCAACGACCCTGAATGGGTGCGTGAGTTGGCCGATCGGGTGCTGATCATGCAGTCGGGGACGCTCGCGCTGCAGGGGGATCCGCGCCGTGTGCTGGGAGATGTCGGGCGGCTGGGCGAGATAGGCTTGGCGGCCCCCCAAATGGCGGAGTTGGCGGCCCGTCTGACCGGCGACGGGTTCGGCCCCTTCCAATTCACCGACCTAGAAGCCGCATCCAAGGCTTTGTCCGGAGCGCTGGCAAACCACGCGGGCGGGGAATCGTGATTTCACCACCCCGCATCGAGGTGCAAGCACTCAGCTACGCCTATCCCAACGGCAGGATGGCGATCGAGGACATATCCCTCACCATCCCGCCCGGCGATTTCGTGGCACTGATTGGACAGAACGGCTCCGGGAAGACCACCCTCGCCAAGCATTTCAACGGGCTGCTGCGCCCCACTTCCGGCCGCGTGACCTTCGATGGGGCCGATATCCACCGGAAGTCGATCGGCGAATTGTCGGCGTTGGTGGGTTATGTGTTTCAGAATCCGGACCATCAGATTTTCAGCAGCACAGTGTCTGAGGAGATCGGCCACGGCCCTCGAAACTTGGGACTCAACGAGGCGGAGATCAGCGAGCGGGTGGGGAAAACGCTGGCCAGATTCGGTTTGGAGGAATGGGCACAGGCACAACCGGCCATGCTGAGCTTCGGCCTGCGGCGCAAAGTGTCGGTCGCCTCCATTTGCGCCATGGAGACGCCCGTGCTCATCCTTGATGAACCCACCACCGGCCTGGATTGGGGAGCCGTGGTTGGCTTGATGGCGTTGATCACTGAGATGAACGGGCTGGGCCACACAGTCTTGCTGATCACTCACGACATGCGGGTGGTGACCCAATATGCTCGCCGGGTGCTGCTCCTGGATGGGGGTCATATCATGGGGTTCGACTCCACCCGAAAGCTCTTCCAGGACCTGGATTTGTTGGAGCGCCTGGGCATCCGTATTCCACCGATCATCCAGTTGACCCAGCGGATGGAATGCTATGGTTTGCCCCCCGACGTAATGACTGTCGATGCATTTCAGGCTGCCTGCAGACCGCTGCTCCAAGATCGCTCTCAGAGGGGATCTTGACATGCCCTTGACCATCGAGCTGTACGCCGAAGGAGATAGCTGGGTCTACCGGGTCGATCCTCGCGTGAAGCTGCTCTTCGTCTTCTGTATCATCGTTCTTCTCTTTGTGCTCCGGAGCGCACCGTTCCTCCTTATCTCCACCGTGCTGCTTTCGATTCTGCTCCTGAGCGCGCGTATCCCGATCCGCCGGATGGCGTGGGCCGTCCGCAGCCTCCTGCCCGTGAGCCTATTGATGTTCGCCATCCGGGTAATCTTCTATCCCGTAGGCGAGCCCCTCATGCGCCTGGGCCCCGTCGCGGTGACGTCCCCGGCTCTTCTCCAAGGGCTCGCGCTGGGGCTCCGAATAATGGCCATGGCTTTCGCCGTGCTGGCCTGGATATACACCACCGACAGCGATCAGATCATCCTCAGCTTGGTGAAGCTGGGAATCCCCTACGAATGGGGGTTCTCGCTGAGCCTGGCGCTGCGCTATATTCCCACGCTCAGCGAGACCTATGAGATGATCCTGGAGGCGCGCCAGGCGCGCGGGTTCAACCTGCAGGCCACTCGAGGTCTGGCGCGCATCCGCGCTCTCCTGCCCGCATTCGTCAGCCTGATGATCACCTCCTTCCGCTCCTCGGACGAATTGGCGAAAGCGCTGGAAGCGCGCGCCTTCGGGGCCAGAGAGGTGCGGCGCAGCTACTACCGGACGCTCCATTTTCGACCGCTCGATGCTGTGTATGCGATAGGGATACTGGCGATCACTGGCGCCGGGTTCCTTCTGAGCTTGCGCGCCTAGGATTCGCATTTGCCGGATGATCCTCCGGTCGAGGCGGGCGGGGCCCGGGCCGGCCGCAAGAACCAACTTGCAGCCCCCCACCGCGCCTCGCCTGGGCCATGGTCCGGAGGAGAAGGATCTGGCCATTGTGCCTAATCGGGACAAGGGGAATTACACCGGCGCGCCCCGCTGCGCGGTCTATGAACCAATCGACGAACGGGATCTGGAGACGGGCTTCACGGCCACGGGCCGCACGGTGGGCTTCACGGCCACGGGCCGCACGGTGGGCTTCACGGCCACGGGCCGCACGGTGGGCTTCAGCACCAGCATCGGGGCGCAGACGATCGGTTCCGGCGAGATACCTGGGGCGCGTTTCCTCTCATTGGCCCGGGACGTGCCCTTCGATGCCTTCTCGTCTGAACTGCATTCACGGGGCGTGCACATCCATCCAGAGGTCTCCCCCCTGCCCCGATGGCCCGCCTCATCGGACTTGTGCGGTCGCTGCCCAAAGAGCGCCCCGCCGGCGCTTCCAACTCCGCTGCGTGTCCCGGCCGTATCCGGCTTCTCGGGCGCGGATGATCGCCATCGACCGGTCAGCCACCTGCAGCTTGCTGAAGATGTTGGAAGCATGGATGCGGACCGTCTTGGTGCTGACGGACAGACGCGACGCGATTTCCGCGTTGCTGCTCCCTTGTGCGATCTGTTCCAGCACCTCCCGCTCGCGATCCGTCAGCTCGGGGAAGGCATCGACATCGCCCGCCGGCTTGAGGTTGGAGAAGAAATCCATCAGCCGCTCCGCAATTCCCGGCCCAAAAAGCGCTTCGCCCGCGGCGACCGCACCCACCGCAAACAGCATTCCGGCCAGCATCACCCACGTGCTGGCGAAGGCGAAGTTCCGGAGGTCGAATATCAGGCGCGCCGTCTGCGGATCCAGCCCGTTTCCGACGCGAAAGAAAGCTAGCGACCAGCCGCCGATCACGGAGATCGCGCTGCTGATCAACCCACAGCCAAAGGCAACGTCGGCCAACCAACCCGAGTCACCCTCAGCATCTCGCAGGGCCGATCGCAATGCCCCCAAGAACCAGATGAATGCGACAAACGAAAGCGCAGAGATATAGTCGCCGATCTGCACCAGGACCGGATCGCGCGAGGCAAAGAAATCTGAGATCTCAGTCGCAGCGGCGGTGAAGGACGGCTCCACCCCGCCCACCTGGATCATCCCCTGCGCGACCATCTGCATCAACACGAAGATGATCCCTCCTGACGCCCCTGCTCGAAAAAGCCTGGTGTCATTCATTCACTCCACTCCTTTCCTGATCTAAAGTCGCCGGCCAGCTTCCAGATCAGCGGCATCTGCAGGAGGCCATATATCACATGACTGGCAAAATGCCGCAGCGACTGCTCTGGCACGAACGGCCAGATGGGGATGGGCACCACCGACGGGATCGCCCCGACGAGAAAGTGCATTCCCGCCCATCCCAGGAGCATCCAAAGCCACAGCCGCCGTCGCCCCATGTCGGTCCACCACGCCACGAGCAGGCCGAGGCTGACAAGCGATGGGATGACATACTCCGGCCGGGAATACGAGAGTCCTGGCAGCTCCACTCGATTGTGCACGATCATCCCCACCCACGACAGGAATGCCAGCACAGGCATGGTCCCCGCGCGGCGCCCCATACGTCCCACTTCCATCACTATCCTCCCTCAGTCCTGAGGAGCCAGGACCTGCATCGAGGACCAGATCGGACCCAGGCTGAAGGGGAGCTCCTGCCGCGTATCGCCGAAATCCTCGGTGTGCCAGATTTGCCCGTTCGTCAGCCCCGCATACAGATGGCCGCTCCGGCCGGGCATGGTCACCAGCGCGCTGGGTGGCGCCTTCAGAGGATGCGGGCCCCAACCGATTGGAGTCCACCCCGCCCCTCCACTGGATCGGTAGAGATAGATGGCGGCATCCCCGGCTCAGGACCCTGACCGCCGGAGAGAGCCTCCCCATGACACAAGCGGCAGCCGACCACATTCACCAGGTATTCGCCGTACTCCGGCGTGGCTCCCTCTGCCGGAGCCGCAGGGCGTACGTCATGCGGGATGGTCTCCGCATACAGCAGATCCCCAAAAGCCCCCAACCCGTACAGCACTTTCGCCATGGGGGTGAAAGATCTGGGCCGCGGTGTCCGATCCACCGGCGGCACCGTCTGCAAGTACGCGATCATGGCGCCCAGGTCACCATCGCTGAGGTGGTAGAAATCCCCGGAGGGCATGATGAACACCGACCGGCCGTCGTGTTTGGCGCCATGCCGCAGGGCGCGCACCCAATCCTCCACCCCATACAATCCCCCAATGCCCCCTTGACCCGAAGTAAGATTCGCCGAATCCACCACTCCCAGCGCGGGGTCCTCCAACATGGGCCCCCCTCCGAGATCCGGCGTGTGGCATCCCTTGCAGAGCACGCCCACAAAATGCTCGCCACGCGCGATCGTCTCCTCATCCTTGCCGGCCGGCACCGGCTGGACCGCGATGTCGTGGGTGCGGCGAAAGCGCGCCTGCGTGCTCAAGTACAGACCAGCGATGACGATGGCCGCAATGCCGATCAGCCCGCCCAATCCGAAACCAATCCACTTAAGAACTCTGCGCATCTCCTCCTCCGTTGGCATACCTATTCGGATATTCTCCACCCAGAATATACACTTGGAGTTGGCCCAGCGTCATGGGATACGCGTCCCGACTCGGTCGGGAATTCATATTATGTTTATCTTCTATATCATGATATAATCTCCTTACGCTCAGGGCTCGATCGGCCCCCGGAACTCAGGAACAGATATTGGACCTCGGCGGCTTCTTCTTCGAGAAAGAGACTATGGCGCGCTCCAATTGGGCACCGCGCTCTTATGCTTCTCCCAAGCGGGGAGAGGGCAGCCTGCGCTGATTGCCGTCGAAGGATGGAGACAGGATGGAGTGTCCGAATTGCCAGGCACCAAACCGGGAGGAGGCCAATTTCTGCCTGCGCTGCGGCTGCCTGCTATTGAGCGAGTGCCCCAGATGCCATGTTGATATCCCGGGCGGCGCCCGCTTCTGCGATCACTGCGGTCTGCGTTTGGTGGATCGGCCGGAGGCGGGATGGTGGTCATCAAACTCCAACCAACGCCGCGCACGTTCCTCCTCCACCCTAATGCCCCGCGGCCTATTCGCATCGCGTGAGCTCTACGTCGAAGGGCCTCCCCTTCCACAGCAGGGCGCCAGCGACCTCCACCCAAGTGTCTCCACCCCAAAGCCAGCAGGCGCGGATGAGGATTCCACATTTCAGAGGTACATCCCACGCGAACTTCAATCCAAGTTGGCGGCGGCTCGCGACCGCGGTGAGATGGTCGGCGAACGGCGCGTGGTCACCATGCTGTTCTGCGATGTCAAGGGCTCTACCGCCGCGGCGGAGCACCTCGACCCCGAGGAATGGGGGGAGGTCATCAACGGCGCCTTCGAATTCATGATCAAGCCCGTCTACCGCTACGAGGGAATTGTGGCACGCATGATGGGTGACGGGATCCTTGCGTTCTTCGGCGCTCCGATCGCCCATGAGGACGATCCACAGCGCGCCATTCTCGCGGGCCTGGAGATCGTTGAGGGGCTCAGAAGTTATCGCGGGAAGATCGCTGAGAAATACCAGGTTGATGTCGACGTCCGGGTGGGCATCAATACAGGGCTGGTCGTGGTCGGCGCGGTGGGGTCCAATCTGCGAATGGAATACACCGCGCTGGGAGACGCCATCAACCTGGCGGCGCGCATGGAACAGACCGCCGAGGCGGGCACGGTGCAGGTCGCCCATGACACCTACAAACTCGTCAGGTCGCTCTTCGAGTTCGAGCCGCTGGGCGGTATTGACGTCAAAGGGAAGAGCGAGCCAGTACCTGTATATCGCGTATTGAGCCGCAACAGTCAAGTCGATCGAGTGCGTGGGATCGAAGGCCTGCAGGCGGAGATGGTCGGGCGAGAGGCCGAGCTTGACGCGCTGCAGCAGGTGATCACCAATTTGCGCCAGGGAGTGGGGAGGGTGGTGTGTGTGCTCGGTGAGGCAGGGATGGGCAAGAGCCGCCTGATCAGTGAGGCGCACGACGCATCCCCTGCTCTCCTGGGTGGTGAGGGCAACTGGTTCGAGACCAACACCCTGTCCTACGAAACCAATCAGGCATACGGTGTTTTCCAGCGTCTGATCCGGCGGATGGCCGATATCGGGCGGGACGACATTCCAGCCGTCATCAGCGAACGGTTGGAGGAAGTGATTGGGGACCTGCCGCTGGATCGCCGGGGGCGAGCCGAACAGGTGCTGAAAGCTCTCTTCGGGCTCGGGACCAAGGACCTTGGCTTCCCGCTGGAGGGCGAGACCTTCAAACGCGAGCTTCTTGAAGCGATGCGAGAATGGTGGCTGGCTCGCTTCTCCAACCAGCCCACGGTGCTTGTCTTCGATGACATGCATTGGAGCGATTCGGCCTCAGTCGAACTCTTCCTGCAGCTCCTGCCCCTGACCGGGGAGATTCCGCTGGTCCTGCTCGTCGCGATGCGGGAGGAGCGGGGGTCGCCCGCCTGGGGGATCAAGGTCGCCGCTGACGAGACCTACCACCACCGGTTCACCGAGATTTCCCTGCCGCCGCTGTCCGAGGATGAAAGCAATGAGCTTGTGAACCGGCTGCTGAACAACCCCGTTCTTCCCGATGCTATGAGAACCACCATTCTGGAGAAGGCCGCCGGCAACCCCTTCTTTATCGAGGAAGTGGTGCGCTCCTTAATCGAAGGCGGCGCCGTTGTGGCCGAGGAGGTGTCCGACGACGGCGGATCGCGGCGGGTTTGGAGGGCGACGAGCGAAGGCGCGGAAGTCTCGATCCCCGACAACTTGCGATCCCTGTTGTCTGCGCGTCTGGATCGACTGGAGGAGACGACGCGTGCCACATTGCAGGTGGCCTCCGTGATCGGGCGCAATTTCTACCACCGGGTCCTGCAAGCCGTGGATGATGCCAACGAAGACCTCGACCAGCGTGTCCATGCCCTGCTGCGCATGGAGATGATCCGGGAATCGGCCCGGGTGCCAGAGATCGAGTACACATTCCGCAATCCGCTGACGCAGGAGGCGGTGTATAAGACGATCCTGCTCAAGCGGCGCAGGGAGTTTCATCGCCGCGTCGGTGAGGCGATGGAGAGCATATACCCGGACCGGATGGAGGCCCAATACGGCCTGCTCGCACACCATTTCGCATTGGCCGGAGAGCGGGACAAAGCCATCGATTACGCGCGCAAGGCGGCCAAGCAGGCCATCAGCCTGTACGCGTATGACGATGCGGTCCAGAATCTCCACACGGCCCTCAAGCTCATCCAGAAAACCGAAAAGAGTGCGAGTCACCTGACGCTGTTGGAGGAGCTGGGGGATGTCTACTGCCTGCTGCGCGACGGGTCGAAGGCGATCGAAATGTATGCCCAGAGCCTGGAGTTGTGGGCGGGTCTTGACACCCCAGACCCGCTTGTGGAGGTTCGGCTGCGACGCAAGATCGTGCAGACGGTGACCGATTTGAAATGGTCCGTGAGCCTTGAGGATCTGCAGCAGGCCGATGAAGCGCGCGGCGAATCGGTTGAGCGGCTGAAGGTTGCCCTTCACTCCCTGCATTCTGAGGCGGCGCATCCGGAGACCTTGCGCGCGCTGGTGGCTCTCTCCGCCGATGCGTGGCGCATTCAAGATCCTCCCGACTGGGACAAAGCCCACGAGTTCGCCCAATCGGCGGTGGAGATGGCCGGACGACTGAATAGCCCTGTGGACAAGTCGCAGGCACTCGGCGCGCTGGAAAGCGTGTTGGACGGTCAAAGCAGGCTCCGGGAGCATTTGCAGATCGCCGAAAGGCGCCTCGAAATCTGCCGGAGGCAGAATTTCACTGACCTGCGGGAACGCCTGGATGCTTTGCGGGGAGCAGGTGCGGCGCGCTTGTATGTGGGCGAATATGCCCAGGCCCTTCCTTATCTCGATGAGGCGGGAGAGCTGGCATCCAGATTGCAGGCCGTCGATCAGATCACCAACGCGTTCGGCCTGAAGGCCCAATGTCTGTACCGCATGGACCGTTGGGATGAGGTCCTGGATCTGGAAGGGAAATGGCGCGAACTCGAGGGGCGCTACACACGAGAGCGTGTGGGGGAAACCTGATTCTTCGTCGCGCTCAGCGCGAGCATCCACGCGTTGCGTGGCCAGGTGGACCAGGCGGAAGAATACGCCAGAGAATCCTACGAATACATGGTCTCCATGTCCGGCGAGCCGGAGCGGTGGCAGCGAAACCAGTTCTACTGAGACTCCCTGCCGCAGCAGGCGAAGGGCGAGTTCGCCCTGATCAATGAGAAGCTCGAACCAGCGCTCCAATTACCCGGCCAACCCGTCAAGCGTGGCACCATGGCCCACGAGCATGTGGTGTACGCCATCTTGACCGATGCTGCGACCCTGGCGAAGGAGGCGGCGGCGATCAAGCGATACGCCCCGAAACTGGAGGAGCTGGCGCGTCGAGACGACCACCGGCCGTACCTGGCGGTCGCGCACCGCGCCTGGGGAGTGGCGCACGGGATGGAGGGTGATTTCGCCAGCTCTCGAACCCGCCTGGGCCAGGCACTGGAGCTCTTCGATTCCTACAACGCCCGCTGGCAAACGGGACGCACGCTGTTCGATCTAGGGGAAATGGAAGCCGCCAGCGGGGATAAGTCGGCTGCATGCGACCATTTCCAGCGCGCCGTGGCGGCGTTCGAAGAGATGAGGGCCGAGCCCGCCATTCGCAGAGCGCGCCAAGCCCAGGCCGACTGCCAGTGATACCAGCATCCGGCCGCGCGCTGGGAATTCCCACGGGCCCGAGCCCCCTATTGGCGAACGTTCCCTGCTATAAAGATGTGCCCCTCTGTGACCCGCACTTCGGTGACGGCGGCCAGATTCAGATCGTCCGGGATGGCGCGCGAGAGCGTCCTGCCGGCCCAGTTCAGCAAGCCGGCGGGAAGTGGAATGCGCCCCAGTTGGCCCTCCTGGAAATCTAGGCGCAGGCCCCCGTCCGCCTGAGGGGAGAAAACCAGCCGGGCCGGGACGCGCCACCCCAGCAGGCCGCCATATCCTCGCAGGATCACCCGACCATCGCCCCTGAAATACACTTGAGGCTCGAACAATTCCGGGCGGAGCGAGCTCAGGCTCAACGGGGTCCCCCCTTCCGTCCCGGAGCTGAGCAGCCCCCTCAACCTCCCCACGATCTCCGGCTCACCGGGCCGGGGGGAATCCACGAGATCCCCGAGGTCCTCGACGCCGTAGATTCCTTGCAGGGCGGCCCCCATTTCCGGATCCAGATCCTCCACGTCTATGCCCTGTGTGAGCTGAGCGCTGAAGGACAGGAAGGACGTGACTTCTTCTTGGGAGAGGTCCAGTTCCACCCGCCCACCTGCGGCAGCCTCCGCCGCCGCCAGCAGCTTGCGGAGGAAGCTCCCTGAGGCGGCCTGGGTAAACTGGACCGCGGGTCCGTCATCTGGAAGGACATCTTCGGCGGACCCTCCGCCTTGGCAGGCGGAGAGCCAAAGGGCGGCGAACAACAGAGCCAGGGTCGCCTGCCACACACGTCGATAGCCCGAGTGAGATAGATGAGAGACAGTTCCTGGTGCCCCCTGCTTGCCCATGGATTGCTGCCCATCCTCCTCCGGCGCCCGAAGGCTTGCAGAATCGCTTGCCGATGGGCGATGGCGCCGCTTTCCCCACCCGAGCCGAAAATCACCAAGGGCGTGGTTTCACATTTTACCAATTCTATCCTATTTCGAATCTAGCATGCCTGGGATTTGCTGGAAGACCGCGGGGCGATGGTGTGGGTATCCCCTTTCGGACGCGCCGGTTGGGTTCGCAGCATTGACGCACCCCTGGCATCCCTGCGGTCCGGGGTTTCGATCCTCGCTGGTTCATGGCCGGTGATCGCAGGGGATGACCGGCAGCGCCGAAAAAGTGAAGGTCCAGGTCGACGTCGGGGCGGCGTCAGTCACAGCCCTTGATCTCCGCCGGGTCTTGCCCATAGAACATCCTGAGCTGCGCATAGAGCTCGGGATGCAGCGACCGGAGCTGCCCCGACTTCTCAAAGAACAGCTCCGTTGCCACGGCGAAGAATTCCGCCGGGCTCTCGGCGGCATACGTACGGAAGATATCTGAGCGCTGGCGCCGGAGCCGCGCCAGCAGCTGGCCATACTCACGGGCGAACACCTTCGCCCAGGCTCGATACCGGGAGAGATTCGGCAGATCAGGGACCCCATCGCCGGGCCCCATCTCGTCATCGAGTTGGTGGGCGAACTCGTGCAGCACGACATTCTCCCCATCGCGCATATCCAGCGTGCCGTGGAGCACGTTGTCCCACGAGAGCACGATCGTCCCATAAGACCAGGACTCGCCGGTGCGGACCTGAGATCGCTCAATCTGCGTCCCTTCCGGGCGATGGACGGTTTCCTTGGCGCGATAAGTGTGGGGATAAACGATGATGGTGCGCAAGCCGGGGTAGAGATCTTCGTCCATTCCGAGCAGCAACACGCTTGCCTGCGCGGCGATGGTCACCCGGATTTCGTCCGTGATAGTAAGCCCTCCCGCGCCCTCGAACCACTTGTCGGCCAGAAATGCCTGGATCAGCCGCCTAAGCTTCTCCTGCAGTCCGGCAGGCAGACATGCGTAGTAAGGCAGGTTGGATGCAAGTATCCTGAGCCAACCTTCAGGAAAGGGTTTGCCCATGGCACGCCGTCTGCGCCAGCGCCTTAGAAACACGGCGAGTCTCCCTTCGAATCGGTCTGCAGTCTGCGGGAGAGCATCTTGCGATCTCCGGAATGGTGTCCCTTCTGCGTCCGAAAGCGCAGTGCTCTTCACCGGCATGCCGGCAGAGAAATGAAGCCGCATGACGTGGAGATTATACTTGGACTACGTCGGAATCGAGGTCCAGTGTGAAACACGGATCGGTGGTCGACCACGCTGTAGTGCTACGCGGAGAGCTTTGAGCCTTAAGCTGTGTGCGATCATGCGCAGGCGCGCACGGCATCAGAGGGGTTCTCTATCGGCTTTGGGAGAGACGTTGCCTGCAATCTCTCTACGGAAGGTCTCATTTGGCTATGCGAAGCCACGATACGTCCGGGCACCGCCGGGCCGCAGCAGGGGCAATTCATGAATCGCCCCTACGCGTCCTCAGGATGCCTGCCTTGCGCTGCCGGCAACCCCGGCCTACTCGACGATCACCCGATCGCTCGCGCTGCGGCCGAAGACCTCCGGCGAGTACATCTCCTCCGCCTTGGCCGGCGGGGCAACGAATTCACCGGGCGTTGTGGCCCGCGCCACATACGTGTAGCTGTATACCCCATCCCATAAGAGCGGGGTGAAAGCCTCAGCGCGCTCGTCACGCATGTTCTGGTGCTCGTACCACGGCCACCGCCACCACCATCCGTAGCGGTAGTCGGAGCTGTTCGGATCCTGCGGGATGCTCCCCGACACAGCCAACTCGGGATTGATGATCTCCAGCCCAGCCGGGAGAGGGTCCACTAACGCCACATGGTAGCGTCGATTATCCGCGACCATGGTCAGGCGAATCCGGACTCGGGATCCCGCCTTGACGTGCCAGACGCCATCCTCATCCTGGTAGACATCCCCCTCATCATCCACGGCTTCATATTCTCGGGTCACCACAAAGCCCATGTCGAGGGGCTCCAGGGTCAGATCGGCCGGGGCATACCGCAGTCCCAGGCGATAGTAGAGCCGGCCCGTTCCCTCTTTGCTGAGCGTGAGATTCTCGAGCCCTTCTCCTGTGAAATCCCAATCAACGAGATATGACATTGGGATGTCGGTTTGATGGCGTTCCGTCGTGCGTCCCTCGTAGGTGTGCTCCCCGACATAGGTCTCACCCAGCCAGATCCTGGCCACGAAATCGGGAGTCTGGGCCTCGAAGGTGTTGAAGTAGCGATCGAGCGCCAGCAGCACGAACACGTTCTCCTGGGTGTTTCCCCAGTGCCCTTTGGTCCGATGCGCCAGCAGGCCGTTCACCAGCTTGGGGATCAAATCGCTCTCCGGATCATCCAGAATCAACGTGTCCAGCAGGATCGCATCGGTGCGCCGGTTCGAGCTCAACAGCAGATACGTCTGGTCATGGTATGTGGTGGTGAAATTGGCAGCCCCGGCTGTTTCCACTGCGCGGTTTCCGACGTACCGGCGGATAGCCTCCAGGTCTTCTTGCGAGCGAGGATCATCCACCAGCACCTGCCAGATCCAGCCGAGCGCATCCAGGGAAAGCTTGTCCATGCCGGCCTCGGAGAGCAGGGCGCGCGTCTTCTCGGTGTCGCGGTCCCCCATCAAGTTGCGCACATACAGGGCGTATGCGCTCAGGGTCTGGCGAGTCCGGATGCTATACCAACTCGGATAGTGGCTCTCGATCACGCGCAGGTATTCGAGGACATTCGCTTGCAGGTCCTGCGGCACGTCAAAGCCCTTCATCTCCGCCCTCTGCAGAGCATGTGCCACGTGAATTGTGTTGAACGGGATCGAGTCCTGTCCTCGCCGCCAGTAGGGGAAACCGCCATCCCAATTCTGCATGCCGGCGAGCCGCTCGATGTCCCGCTGCACGGCGGCCTCGATGTCCTGCGCGGGCGGGAGGCCTTCGGCGTCGAAAGCTGCCAGCACATCGCGCAGCGCGGCGACGCCCAGAATGCGTGACGCAAGCTGTTCGGAGCACTCGAAGGGGTAGGACACGATGTATAGCACCGCGTCCGTGAGCGATTGCAGCGCGGTGGAGGAGGTGTTGATTTCCAAGCCGCCGTAGACGGGGATGACATCCCCAGGCGGCGCGACGGACTGCAGGATCGCCCCCTCATCGATCACACCGTAAGTTGCAAAGGCCTCGGTTGTAGCCGGCGTGTAGACCGGCAGTTCCACCGTGGCCGCATCCGCATAGTCGCCGGAGACGGCCGCGATTTGGAAACGGGCGGTTCCGGCGCGATCAGTGGCCGCCGGGAACCGCACCTCCACGCGGTCATGCGCAGGGACCTCGACCATCAGGCCGGCCTGGCCTGTGAGCTCCAGATTCGTCGCGCGAAGTGCGGTCGAAACCATCATCGGATCGTCGGTCTGATTCTGCAGCACCACGGGCAGTTCGAAAGCGTCGCCGAAATTCAGGAAGCGCGGCGCGGAGGGGCGCACCATGAGCGGCAGGCGCGCCTTCAGGTTGCTTTCCGCCGATCCGAATTGACGCCCTGCCCTGTCCACCGCGACCGCCATTACCCGGTAGCGGGTGAGGTTGTCCGGCAACCGCACCGCCACCCGGGCCACACCCTGCGCGTTGGTTCGAGCCTCCGGCGCAAATGTGGCCAGCGGGTTGAAATCGATGCGTACGCGTATCGGCATTGGGCCGGTCCGCGCTCCCGCACCCCCAATCGCCTTCTCCATCTCCGGGGCGGCGGCCATCATCTCCAGGCCCGGGGTGGCCATCACGCCCTCCCCGGGAAGGCCACGGTTGGCTAAATCGGCAGCCTGGGCGAGCAATTCCTCGCCCCCTCCCGCCTCCAGAAGCGCCAGGGGATCCACCAGGACGATACTGTCCCGGCCGTACCGGCTGGAAAGGTCCGGCGAGCGCCACTGATAGAAGACCGCAAGCGGGTCCGCCAGTTGATAGTTGGACAGCGCCAGCACGGCCTCATCGACAACGACCACCGCAACCTCGGCTCCGGACACCGGTTCCCCGGACGAATCCCGCAGCGTCACCTGGACCGTGGTTTCCGCCCCGGGCTCCAGCTCCCGCGCCTCGGGCGTGAGATCGAGTGAGAGCGTGCGCTGGAGAGGAGGAATCTGCAGCGTGATCTGTCCGGTGGCGTAGGCCGGTCGCGGGGGAATCCCTTCGACCGCCTCCCCCTGGTCGTCGGTTCGGGCCGCGGCTCCCACCACATCAACCTGAACGTTCAGGTTGGGGATATGTTCGGCCTCGATGGGGACTTCCAGCACGGCCGAGCCATCCTCGACGCGGAACCGCTCCGTATAGAGAATCCCGCTGCGGGCCACGGTCATCAGGCCCTCTGCAGGGGTGAAGGGCGACTGCACCAGAATTTCGGCCACATCACCCGGCTGATATCGCTCCCGGTCGGGGATCAAGGTCACCGTCTCCTGCTCCACCTCCCGGGAGGGGGGTCGCTCGCCCCCGCTCACCCATCGGATGAGCTGGCTTTGATTCTCTCGGCCCTGCTGATCGGAGATCACAGCAGTGATCCGGTATCGGCCGCCCAGTTCCGTCTCGAAGCGGCAGCTCACTGGTTCGCGTTCGGAGCCCACCGTGCATTCCTGCACGTCCGACTCCACTTCCCGCCAGCTCCCATTCTGATATTTCCAGCTCAGCCGGGCGGCGGTCATCCGGATGGGCCGATCCGCCACCGGCTCCCCATCCAGATCCGTCACAATCGCCTCCACCTCGAGTGGATCGCCACGCTCGACAAAATAGCGCTCGCTGCGCAGGCCAACATACAGATCCGCCGGATGCACAAGCAAATTGGTCCCGCTCGTCCACGCCTGTCGATTGACATCAAAGACGGTGGCCTCAGCCGTCACACTCATGGGCTGCCGGAAGGCCGCCCCCTCGAAATCCAGGCGCAGATAGTGAGTGCCCGAAGCATCAGTGACGCCGGTGTATGTCTCGACGGTCGTGCCACCGCCCTGTGAGGCCGGTTCATAGAATGACCACCAGGGGTGCCAGGTGCCGAAGGTGAAATCGGGCCAATTGGGCGGTTGATAGCTGCCTGGAGAGGAGGTCACCTGCCAATTCACCTCCGCGTTTGACAGCGGGTCACCGGCGTAGTACTTCGCCTCCACCGCCACCACGCCGTGGCCACCCGCGAAGTATGGCCCGGCGGTCTCGTTGCGCGCGCTGACCTCAAACTCAGGGCGCCGGAACTCCTGAATCTGAAACGCGTGGTACTCCCGGTTCCCGTTCAAAGCCCCCATGCTCCCTACCGCATCCAGGATCAACTGCGCTGCCCCCAGATTGGCGTTCTCGGGCAGGGAGAAAACGAAATCGAAGCCTCCAAGCGCGTTCACTTCCGCGCGCCCATCCCCCAGTGCGTTGCCCTGGGGTCCGATAATCTGATAGCTGACGGATTCCACCCCTTCGCCAACCAATCCCACGTCCCCACTCTGGCCGGCGCCGATCTTCCGCAGCCAACCTTTGATGTGCACTTCCTCTCCCGGGCGATACATTCCACGATCATCGAACACATACCAACGCAGTTGGTCAGAAAGCGGGCGCCGTGTCCAGCTATCCTCGCTCCAATAATAGAGAGAGCTGGGCAACAGGGCTTGATCCGCCCCTTGGCGAGCCAGCAGATAAGAGGCCCCGGCCGAGGGGATGTCAAAGCGGGCAGTCCCATCGGCGGCGGTGCGCTCCCCTACTCCCTCCTCCGGGCCGGTCTCGATTTCGACCTCGCCAAGCGGCGCTCCGTCCTGCAGAGCCGTAGTCCAGACCAGCATCTCGCTGTGATCCACGAAGGCATCGAGGCCGATCTGAGTGACCTGCACCCAGACTTGAACCGCCTCCCAATACCGCTCCTGCTCGAACAGGCTCCGCGGCGGCCGGGCGATGACGATGAAATGGCCAAAGTCGCCATCCATGAATTCGCTCAGCCCTATCGTCACTTCACTCAACTTGTCGTCCGGAAGATCGAGGCGCCGTGTCTCATCGAGCACCAGGCGGCCGGGCGGCTCCGGTGGCGCGTCGGTGCGCTGGTATTGATATAGGTACTCCTGAAACGCCGGCCAATCGGCCGGCTCCACAGCATAAATCTGCAAGTCCAGCCGATC
This sequence comes from uncultured Anaerolineaceae bacterium, assembly GCA_964388955.1. Classification (GTDB taxonomy): domain Bacteria; phylum Chloroflexota; class Anaerolineae; order Anaerolineales; family E44-bin32; genus CAYMCO01. The sequence continues at coordinate 40,532 of CAYMCO010000042.1, forward strand.
GTAGTTGATGGCGTACAGCGACAGGGAGGGCTCAGTGGCGGAAGGGTCAACGGTCACGAAGATTTCATCGGGTCCGACCAGAAGAGGCTCGGCCGGGCCAATGCGGAAGCGCAGGGAGGTATCCTTTCCCAGAGCCTGGCCGAAAACGTCCCGAATCGTCCCATCCACAGTCACGCGGTAGGTAGTACGCCCCTGGGTGGCGCCGCGGATGCTGATCGTGTCCCCATAGATGCTCAACGAGGCACCGGGCAGTTCTGGGTCAATGCGCAGCATCTCGTCTGAGTACGTTTCGAGGTCAATTGGGTTGTTGAACTCAATAAATAGCGGCGTCAAGGGGCGGCACTCATCGTCGTACCACGAGCAACCATAATCCTCGACACGCAACGCCGCGTAGGTGTGGAAGCCGAAGGTCTGCGTCCCCTGGGTGACCAACGGCCCCTCCGCCGAGGGAGTTCCGGGTCCGACGCGCACAGAGACATTTGTGTCGGGTGCCAGAAGATGGCGCGCCTTGAATGCCAGCCAACGACCCTCCCCGGCGTTCTTCGCCAACGCGGAGACAATCTCGTTCTTTTCCACATCGCTCGCATCGGCCAGCAGAATCTCTACGGGCTCGCCCGCTGCCATGACCTCGATCGTGTCCAGCACCGCTCCCGGGTCAATTCGCTGATCGAAGGCCACGAAGAGCAGCGGATCGAGCGGCTGTGGATCGTCCGCAAATGGATAGGAACGGGTCATCCCCGGCGCGGGGGTGCGGAAAGTGAACTCCACATCCTCAGCCAACACACCACCGATCTCGGAAGTGGTCCCTGCCGGCACCGTCACCGTATATTCCGTGGCCATGGGCAGCCGGTCCACCAGCTCCGAGTCGGCCTGGAAATTGAGCGTCTTGGTCCCCAGCCAGCGCCATGTCCCCGGCAACTCGGGTGCCACCTCGACCGGGACTTCCGCCTCGGACAACTTTTCAAGTGTGGCCAGTGGCGACATCGGCTGGCTGAAGGTGATGTTGATGAAGGGCGCGATCGCGATTTCGCCTTCCGGCGCAAACCGCAGCACCTCCAGGGGCCCGGCTTCGACAACCTCGGGTGTGGGGGTGGTTGAGGGTGGCGGGAAGGTCTCCTCAATCGTCTCTCCTGTGCGCGGCGGTGGGATGGGATCATCTGGCAGGCGGAAATCCTGATCGTCCTCGGGCTCCGCCAGGAGTTCCGGCAGACGGTCCAGGATCGCCTTGATTTCATCCGCTGGCAGCGGCTCCCCTGGGAGCGTACGGATGGGTTCGGCCGTCTCCAGGATCTCGGCGCCCTCGCTCAAGCGGATCGAAAACTCGGAACCCTCACCCGCTGCGGGGCCCCCGTTGGTGAGGCCCGGTGTGCCCGAGGGGATGGTGTGTCCGGGGGCTTCCCTTCCGACGAAGTTCCGGATGAGGAGAACCCCACCGATAGGGACAAGCAGGAGGAAGATCCCGATGAGGGCGAGATGCCATCGGCGAAGGGGGCTGCCGGATTGAGGGGCCATGGCGGTAGCCTTTCTGTTTTCAATTCGAGTGGAGATCACTCACGGGCCATCTACATCCTCAGACGTGCGAAGGATTGCAGAAGTTCCTGAAAATGCCGGCACAGGGGTACTCCGCCCCCCCACCCCGAGCCCGCGATGGTGCAATCGGGGAGTCAAGCCAGCCATGTCTCCATTTTCGGTGGTGGCCGATCATATCGGCCATAGCGCGTGGGTACCAGCGTCCTTGCGGGCCGAGCAACGGCCTCAGAAGCATGACGTTCTGGGCAGCCTTCTTGCGCCCCCCTCGAAAAGTCTGGTGCCGGTCAGACAATCGGACACGGCGAGGCCAATTGGACCTGCGCCGCCTGTCGAACTGGTAGGCATGGCCGACCATTCGACCGCGCCCGCCGGCATTCCTTCTCGCCTATGCGCCTTCGCCCTCTACTGTCCCGGCTTGCGTGCCCGGACCTTGGCGCTGAACACGGCTCTGGCCAATTCCTCTGGGTCGATCCCCTCGATCCGATCACCGAGCCCGATCGATTGGACATCTTCTGCGATCATCTCCGCGCTCATGTAGACTGGGCTGACCTCGACGTCTACGAAGCCGGCTGCTCGAATCGCGGCCAGATATTCCTCCACCGGCCACGCGCCGGCCACGCAACCCGCCCAGGCGGCCAAGTCCGCCTTGACACCATCGGGCAGGGGGCCGTCGGTCACGATATCGCTCACCGCGAGCCTCCCGCCAGGCTTGAGCACGCGATAGGCCTCCCGGAAAACCTGTGGCTTCTCAGGGCTGAGGTTGATCACACAGTTGGAAATCACGATATCCACATCATTGTCCGGCATGGGGAGGTGTTCGATCTCTCCGAGCCGGAATTCGACGTTCTCCAGTCCCAGCTCGGCCCTGGTAGCCCTGGCGCGATCCAGCATTTCCGGCGTCATATCCACCCCGATAACCGACCCTCCCTTGCCCACCTGTTTTGCCGCCAGAAAGCAATCGATCCCCCCACCGGACCCGAGGTCCAGCACCCGCTCGCCCGGCGAGAGCATGGCGAGCGTCACAGGATCCCCGCAGCCCAGAGCCAGGTCTCGGACCTTTTGCGGAAGGTCACCGACGCCGGGGGCGTCATACAATTGGTCCACATCCAAGAGCGCCTCAGCCTTCCCCGGCCCACAACAGCCCTCCTCCGCCCGGATGGGGCCACAGCCGCAGCCCGCCTGAGCAGCCGCTCTGCCGTATCTCTCCCGCACATAGGCCCGGAGCGCACCTGCTTCTTCATCTTTCATCCTGCCCCTCATCCTTTCTGTTCTTAAGAACCATGATTGGTTTTTCGAGAAATCTCCGCCTTCTGCTCATTACTCCCTCCGCCGCGAGGTCCGATCATGACATCGCGAGGGGATCCAGGGGGCATTACTCCGGATGGTCGCCCACCATCTTCACCGCGTGATCCGGCGCGAAGCGCTCCGCCACCCGGCAGCAAGCCTGCGCCAGCCGCTCCTGCCGCAGGGTGTAGTAAATCTCTCGCCCGCGTCGCGTGGTGCGGACGAGCCCCGCTCCCCTGAGGATCTTCAGGTGGTGGGAGACCGTCGGCTGCGAGACCTCCAGCGCATCGACGATGTCGTTTACCTTGAGTTCACGACAGCAGCAAAGGCGCATGATCTTCTGCCGTGTCTCATCAGCCAGCGCCTTGGCAAAATCCACCGTGTCCATTTCATCCTCGCCCGAACTATTATATCGATATATTTCTATATGTCAATAGGTATACACGATATCGAAGTGTACAGTTGCGACGAGCCTTCAGTCAGCGAACCATAATTGACGGCCTCGGAGGGACACAGTCTGTCATTCCGAGAAGCCCGCAGGGCGACGAGGAA
>CAYMCO010000043.1:0-42484 GCA_964388955.1 uncultured Anaerolineaceae bacterium
CTCGATACGCGCCTCGCTTCGCTCGCCGCTGCTCGAGATGCGGCCTGCTTCGCAGGTTCCGATTGTGGGGAGGCGCATCTCGAGTGCCGAGTCGTGAAACCACGAGGTGTATCGAGAGGAGCGCCGTGCATTCACTCTCAAGCAGCCGCGCCCCCTGAAATGGAACACGCCCAACCTGCCCGCCTTGCTTGCGACTTCATCTCGAGGATCTATACTAGGGAAAAGTCGGTGTTTCGTGACGACTGCGTCGGGCTCAAGGGAGATACCTCGGCTGGCGAAAATCCCCCCGGATTCGGATGACCCTCAATGAAGTCGTCTATGCGGCCCTGTTCTTGCCGGGGAGGGATGCTCCACGGGTCATGGAGCACTGGGGGCTCTCGGCGATGTTGTATGGAGAACGGGGCATTCATCGAGGATTGTGAAAGGCGCAACCGTCGTGCTCACAACGCGTTTGCTGGCGACCAAACTACGCACCCCCTCCATCCCCGCCCAATGGGTCCAACGCCCTCGCCTCATCCATCGCCTGGATGAAGGACTGAAATACAACCGGCCCTTCAGCCTCGTTTCCGCGCCCGCGGGGTATGGAAAAACGATCCTCGTCGCCGGATGGACGAGGAATTTGGATCGCCTGCCGGTCGCCTGGCTTTCCCTGGACTCTGCGGATGATGACCCTCGGCGCTTCTTCGGGTATCTGATCGCTGCGCTCCGATCAATCGACCCGCGGCTGGGTCAGGAGATCGAGGAACTCTTGAGTTCGGGGCAGATACCCGCCGCAGAGGCGCTGACCACCACGCTTGTCAATCAAATCCTGGATCGAGATGAACGATTTCTGCTGGTTCTGGATGATTTTCACGTGATTCAGGACGATCTCATTCTTCAGGCAATCGAGGGTCTCATTGCTACTCCGCCCCGCGCGCTGCACATCGTCTTGGTCACGCGCGAGGACCCCCCTCTCCCGCTGGCCCGGCTCCGGGCAAAGAATCAGATGACGGAGATCCGAGCGCGCGATCTGCGCTTCACCACCCAAGAGACCGCCCGCTTCCTGAAGATCGGATTCGGTCTCTCATTGTCATATGCGGATATCGCTGAGCTCGAGGATAAGACTGAAGGATGGATCGCCGGCCTCCAACTGGCAGGCTTGTCCATTCGGGACAGAGGAAACCCATCCAAGATCATTGCGGGCATGACAGGCAGCCACCGGTTCGTCATGAGCTATCTCGCCCAAGAGGTTCTGGCCCAACAACCGGAAGAGATCCAACAATTCCTGCTGTCGACCGCCATCCTGGATCGATTCAATGCCGATTTGTGCGGCGAAATCACCGGACACCCTCGAAGCCGCGAATTGCTGGACCAACTCTATGAAGCCAACTTGTTCTTGATCTCTCTCGACGAGGAAGGTCGATGGTATCGGTATCACCGTCTTTTCGCCGACTTGCTCAGGGATCTCCATAGTGCCTCCCAGGGCGATCGGACTCTCGAACTGCACCGACGAGCTAGCTGCTGGTATGCGCTGGCGGACATGGCAAGCGAAGCCATCCATCATGCGTTGGCGGCTCGGGACTATGCGACAGCCGTTGGCCTGCTTGAGGGCCACGCCATGGAAATGGTCATGCAGGGATATGCCAAGACAGTGAGCAACTGGAAGGAAGCCCTGCCCGAAGAATGGAGAGCCCAAAGCCCCAGAACGGACTTGGCGTTCGCATGGGCGCATCTCATTCGGGGAGAGTACCGGCAGATCCGGGAATATCTTGAGCGGGTGACCCTCCCCCCACCTGCATCCAGACTCGCCGCGGTTCCAACCGAGCAGGATGCGTCAGTGACATCGGAGTGGCTGGTTATGCAATCCCTCATGAGGCATATGGAGGGCAGGCTGCAAGAAAGCAAGGGATTGGCTTCCCGTGCGATTGAAATCGTGCCCGAGAAGAATCACCGCGTGCTGAGCCTGGCCTACTTCGCTCTGGCGAGCGTATACCATTCACTGGAGGACTACCCGAAGGCGCTCGACAACTATCGCCGTTCCATACCCCTTGGCCAATCCGCCCACAATCCTGTGGCCGAGATGATGAGCACAGTCGGTCTCGCCAGGCTGGCCTTCGAACATGCCCAGCTGCACCTCGCCTTCGAGATTCTCAACCCGGTGGGATCTCGCGAGGAAATCTCCGGTTCGCCGCCGCCCATGAGCACTGTCATCTATGGGCTGCTCGGGGAGGTTCACACCCAATGGTGGCAGTTGCCGCGAGCCCGGCGGCACTTCCTTCGCGCCCTGCGCCTGAGCACGTTGAGTGGCTCGAGATCCGGGATGATCAATTGTCGAGTGCTCCTATCCCGCCTTTCTCAGCTAGAGGGGGATCTGGACGGGTCGGCCCGCGAGATCCAGAGCGCGATTGAGTTGATTCAGGACGATACGCCGGACTATGTTCGCCAGGAAGCCGTCGCGCAGCAAGTTCGCGTGCATCTCGCCCAGAACCGCCCCACTGCGGCCGAAGTGGCCCTTCAGAACGAAGGAGTCACCGACGAATGGCAGTCCACACGTGCCGGTCTCCCTGCGGACAAGCGGTTCTCGCATTCACTGGGGCGCTTGTTCAATAGCAGTCTACAGGTCTCGCTTTACCGGTGTCGGGCAGGGGGCCACTCCACCGAAATCGGAAGTTGGATCGAGGCTGCCGGCCATCTAATCGAGATCGCGCGCCAACGCGGATACAACATGATCTTGCTGGAGACGCTTCTGCTGCGCGCACAACTGCGCGCTGAGCTGGATAAGAACGGGGGCGGCCGACCAGCATACCAGGCTGATATCCTCAACTCGTTGGAGTTTGCTGAGCCCGAGGGTATTCTCGCCACCTTTGTGGAACAGGGACCGCCTTTGGCCAGTCGCCTGGCTGAAATGGTCGATGAGGACCTCCTCGGTAACGTCCGACTCCGATATGTCGAGCGCATTCTGACGTTAATCGGCGCATCACGGCCGGCGGGAGCAACAGTTGAGGAAGAGCCCGTCCCGGAACCTTGGGGCGACGCCGGAAGGACTGGATTCATGGAGCCGTTGACCGATCGCGAGCTGGACGTGCTCCGACTGATGGCAGAGGGGCTCAAATATAAAGAAATCGGGGCCCGGCTTTTCATCTCCCTGAACACAGTGCGCTATCACGTTAAGGCGCTCTATGGCAAGCTCGGCGTCAACAACCGCACGCAGGCAATCGCGAAGTCCAAGGAACTCAGAATCCTCTAGACAACCCTCAAGAGACTACATCCTTTCCCTCAGCCAAACTACATCTTCATGTGGTATCTGCGCCTATCGCCCCCGCTACGATGGTCCTAGATGGGACGCCGATGTTGGAGAGGGCGAATGCAGACCTGTCACACCTACCAGATTGAGCTTGAAGGCGATGTGCACGAAGACCAATTGAACGCGACCGGTCCGGTGAGCATCCAGGTGACCCGGGCAAGCGACGATTCATCAACGGTGACGGTGTGGTCCGATCAGGCGGCGATTGTCGGCTTGATACGTCACCTTCATGGACAGGGCTTTGTGGTCCTTTCCGTGGTCAGGGAGGGAACACCAGGGCCGGACGAAGGGCTTCCATAAGAGCGGCGCATTCGCCGGTAGGGTCTGGGCCACTTCAACTCTGCGGCATATTGGGGGAGCGGGATCATCGAAGGCCCATCGGGAAATTCGCATGAAGGAGGGTTCAACATGGATGCGACAACACCAGAGCATCGCTATGCTGCTCGTCTTCAGCTCAGCAACTCTCTTCGTGATTTCATTTGTCGCCGCTATTGGCCATGAGCTCCTTCGATCCGAAGAGCGAGGTTTGCGCGGTCCGCCAGGGGCGAGTCACGCGAGAGGAGTGTGTTCCGGGGCGAAGGCATGAGGGGCGCAATTGCCTTGATAAGCGGCCGGGGTTCGGCTCCATGGCCAGTAGCGAATTAGATCGATGAGGAGGTAAGCTATGCTAAACATCTTGTTCGGGATATTCGTGGCTTTGCATGGAATGGTCCACCTGCTATATGCCGGTCAGAGCTCCAGGCTCTTTGAGCTCCAGTCGGGGATGATCTGGCCGGACGGTTCATGGGCACTGTCGAGAATGGCCGGAACCGGATTCACAAGGCTGCTCGCGAGCATAGCGCTGGTGCTCGGCGCCCTCGCTTTCGTCGTGGGCGGCGGTGGCCTGGTCCTGAAACAGAGTTGGTGGCGACCGGTTGTCCTTGCTTCGGCCTCCTTCTCGTCACTGATCTACATCCTCTTCTGGGATGGATCTTTCCAGGGTTTGGCAAACAAGGGCGCAGTCGGCATTCTCATCAACATAGGCATCTTGGCTGTTGCGTTGATCGGAGCGTCTAGGCTCTGAATGGTCGATGCGCCTCAAGAGAGTCCTCTTGCCAGAATCGCTTGTTTTCACACTGCCGAGACTCCTCCCTTGGGCGCTCGCCAAGTCCGCTTCTGAACAGAATGTCGCGAAGCGGGCAGCCTACGGCGCAATCGGCGCTTACATGCCGGGCCCGTCATGGACGCGGTGGAGATCCGCCGAAGCTTCGCGCAGGGGTGGAGCTGGATGCGCGCCGGCTCGATCCTACCCGCACTGGGAACGAAACCGCCCTCGAACCGCCGATGCCCCGCACGGACCTGAGGGATTTCTCCGGCGGCGATGATTCGCAATGGTGACTAGATGAGGTGAATCCATGAGCGACGGTACAGGCCCATACCGGGTTGTCGATCTCTCGCCGGGGCGGCGGGCGTGGCTGAACACCCTCGACCTTTCAGGGCCGACCCACTGGATGACCGGATTGCTGGAGGTGGATGTCACGGACGCCCGCAGGCGCATTGCCGAGCATGAGGCCCGGACGGGGGAGAAGCTGTCATTCACCGGATTCCTGGTGTACTGTCTGGCACGTGCCGTGGATGAGAACAAGGAGGTGCAGGCTTACTTGAAAGGCCGTCGGCAGGTCATCCTATTCGATGACGTAAACGTCGGAGTAATGGTAGAGCATGAAGCGGAGGGGAAGCGATCCCTCATGGGGTATATTGTCCGGACCGCCAACCGGAAGTCTTATATGGAAATCCACCAGGAGATTCGCCATGCCCAATCCGCGCCTGTCCCGGCGTCCAGAGGTATGCCCGGATGGTTCCGCAAGCTCATGCTCCTGCCCTGGCCGTTTTCCAAGCTGGTGAAAGCTGGGATGGGCCTCGCGACCCGCCGCGACCCAACACTTCGCGTTGCTGCATCAGGAACTGTGGTGATTACCTCGGTTGGCATGTTCGGCAAAGGCCACAGCGGCTGGGGCATTGCCATGACACCTGTTTCGCTCTCCCTGGTCGTTGGAAGTATGGCCTGGAAGCCGGCCGTCATTGAGGGCCGGATCGAAGCACGCGAGATACTCAACCTGACCGTAATGTTCGACCATGATATCGTTGATGGTGCTCCGGCAACCCGCTTCACACGGAGATTGTTGGAGTTGATGGAAAGTGGGTGCAAACTCGAGGAGCCGGAAGAACAGTGAAGCTGCCGGGCGATCAGATGAATCGTGGGAGAGCATCAGATGACGATCATGGACATACGCGACGTCTCTTTGTTTGTGGAATTGGTGGGGGATGGATATCCCCTTGTCCTGATGCATGGCGGTCCCGGAGTCGATCACACCACCATGCTGCCCCTGAGGCCTCTTGCGGATCGATTCAGATTGATCTTCTATGACCATCGCTGCAATGGCCGCTCCGTGGGGACGGAGGTCGCCTCCATGACTTGGGAGAACCTGACCGCCGATGCCGACGCGCTGCGCCAAGCGATCGGTCTTGAAGAGTGGGCTGTCCTCGGGCATTCCTTCGGCGGTATGGTTGCGCTCGAATATGCGCTGCGATATCCACGGAGCCTGTCCCATTTGCTGCTCCTGGACACCTGTGGCGATAGCTGGTGGGTACAAAAGAATGCTCCAAGGATTCTGGCAGGACGCGGCTACCGCGAGGAGATCGTCAAGACGGCAGAGCGCTTCTACAACGGGAAGATCACGCCAGCGGAATTTATGCCAAGCGTGAGAAGACTCTCCACTGTCTATTACCACAAGATCAAACCCCTGCAGTTGCTTCGCGATGTGCGTATTGGGATGCGAATCAAATCCCGACCCGAGGCGCTCATCTTTGGATACGGCCAGCTGCTCAAGGGTTGGACGGTGATGGACCGGCTGAGCGAAGTCAATGTGCCTACGCTTGTCTTGGCCGGCCGGGACGATTTCCAGTTTCCACCGGAACACCAGGCGATGCTTGCGGCCGGAATCCCCAACGCCAGGCTGGAGATCGTTGAGGGCGCCGGACACAATTCACTTTCCGAGCGGCCAGTTGAAGTTCGAAAGGCGATCAGACGGTTTATGGAGTCCAAATGACGCTGTTGGTCCGGCAGGGAATTGTGAGGGAAGCGCTGCTTCGCCGGGTCGAACCGGCCGCCGAACACGACTTGAGCGGTCGGCGTCAGCCAGGGATATCGTTCAAGGTCTGCGGCAAGCTGTTCGCGGGATCTTTGCCACCCAGCCTCATCTCCCGTGGTGAAGCTGCCATTGAGGCCTCCTTTCGACGAACACTGCCTCGAGAATTCCACACCCAAACGCCCGGCGTGTCGTCACTTCCCATGGCGCCCAAGCCGGAAGAGCTGCCGGGCGATAAGCAGGTACCACGCCACCCGAAACGGGGCAGAGACGATTGTGGGAAGAGCATACATCGACGGTGCGAAGATCAGCGCAATGAAATACCCTAGCCCAAGCACATTTGCCAGCGCCCCCACCAGGCCGGTTGTCTTGCCGAAGATGTCGCTCTGCAGCATGACGATCGAGATGATCAGGCCTGCAAGGGTCACGAGAAGCAGACTCGTGTAGATGCCGGTCCCCTGGTTCACACCAGCGGGGTTGTTGATGGCGAGGAGCGCCTCCCCCGCTGCCAGTAGAGCAGATCTCGTGTCGTTTGCAGTTGCAGCCGCGTATGTATCGCTTAGGGACAGCATGGAGAAAGCCTGATTGGACGCAAAGTAGACCGCGATTCCCACCAAGCCGATGGTCATGGCGATCATCATTGCCCCCTTGCTTGTCTCTTTAAGGAGACCATAGAGAGAAAGGAAGAGCAGACCCACCAGCGCATAGTTGAGGAGGTCAACGAGATTGAACAATGCGAGTCCCAGGAGCCGGTTATCCTGAATCAGCCCGAACCATTCGATGGCGCTGGTTGGCAGGCTTGCGGGCACGTCGATGATCCCAAACCCCCGGAAGCCGATGAGTTCTGCACCAAAGTTTCTCCTGAAAAGCACGACCGCAATCAGAGCGGCTGCTCCCCCAATTCTGCACATTCCCCTCCAGGAGGGATTCGCGATTTCGAGACGTCTCATTTGATCTGTCGTTTTCATTCTTGTTCTCCTGATTTGTCGGGCCTGGCAAGCGGCCATCTGTGCCCCATGGCCTGTGTCCTCCCGGATGAGGCTTCGCCTTCTCCACATCCCGGCGGAACCGCCATCAACGGGCCTCATCCGGTCTGTCCACCTCGACCCGATTTAGCGACTCGAGCACAAATCCCATTCCGTGCAGATACCTCAGTACCCCGATGAGACCTGCTTGATCGCCAGTCACCGAGAATGTGGTGGAGTTCTGGCTGGCTTTGGCCCATGTGAGGGTATGGGGGCTCGCCAGGTTGACGTCTGATTCTCGAATGCTTCCCACAATCTCGATCAGATACACGCCTCCACTTTGCGAGCCTAGACTCTCTCCAGGCATCGTTCCTCCTCGCCCCCAGGTGCGCCAAGCAATTCCGGATCCAGAAGCACGAGGTTCCCCGTGACCTTCCCCGTTTGAAGCAGCTCATACGCCTTGACGGCATCAAGCAAGGCGAACCGCCGGGCCACAACGGGCTCGATCCTGCCATCGGCGAGAAGTTCGAAGAGGGCCGACCAGTCGTACTTGAACGTATCGACCCCTTCGCGATGTGTCCCGTAGCCCTTGATCGTCTTGCCGTTGGGAAGCAGGTTGCAGGTGATCAGCTCAACCACCAGAAGGATGAAATCGCCGAAACTCTGCGGCGCTCCGTAGGCGACAAGCACCCCGCCTCGCCGCAGCAGCGACAGGCCGCGTTTGAAGTACTCGGGGCCCATCCCGTTGAATACGAAATCCAGCCCCCCAGGCTCAGCCTGCCGGATCTCGTCCACGACATCCTGCGTGTGGTAATCAATCGGGGTTGCGCCGTACTCGATCAGGATCGAGTGCTTCCTTGCGGAGGCGAGACCATACATCTTGAGCCCGGCCAGCCTCCCCAATTGGAGGAATGCCGTGCCCACGCCCCCGCTGGCGCCGATGATGAGCACCTTGTCTCCGGCTTTGACCTGCGCCACGCGGTGCAAGATCTGGTATGCGACCAGGTAATTGAGAATCACTGTCACCGCCTCGGCCGGATCAAGGGCCTCGGGGACGTGAACCAGCTCCTGTGCCGGCCAGTAGATGTACTCGGCGTGACTTTCATACTTTGTCAGGGCTGCCACGCGTTCGCCGACGGACACCTCATGCACGTCATTTCCCACGGCATCGACGACCCCGATGAAGCTGTAGCCGGGGACGTAAGGCGGCTTGCGCAGGAAGGGTCTGTTCCCAACTCGGATGGCCAAGTCATCCTGGCAGACTGGTGTGGCGAGGATGCGGATTCGAGCCTCTCCAGCGCCAGGGCCGCGCAGGTCGCCCTCCGTGATCTGGACAGCTTCCAATCCTCCCCTACCCGTAACGGTCACCTTCTTGTATTTCATCGCACTCCCTTCTCCTTTCTAGGGTCCGTGCCGGACCTGATCGCTTTCTCCTGAAGGAGTTCCGCACTCTCAAGTAGCTGAGACAAGCGCCGCGTCAGTGTGCACGGGATCCTTCGTTTCGGTGGGATCTGAGGGATGCGGCCGAGCCACACAACCCAGATCCTTCCATTCTCTGTACGGCTACGCCTGGCGGACCATCAAGATGTAGAGGGTCATCGCGCAAGCCGCTATCGCCAACGGTGGCGCCACTTGATGGATTCTCAAGGCCACCTGGGGAAGGATATTCAGGCTGAGCAGACCGCCGGTGACGATCAGCGAGAGGAAGGACAACGCGCTGATGCCGATCGCCAGAAACATCACAAGCGTCCGCATGTCGAGCGACTTGTACAAACTGACGACGCTCATCCCGATGACGACCACGGTAGCCAACGCGATGAGCTTATGGAGGGTGAATATCGCCGAGTTGTAAGGCTTTCCCGAGTGGCTCAGCCAAATACCGGAAAGCAGCGTGAAGACAAAAAGCATTCCGTATGCGGTCAGCTTCGTCGTCGATGTATTTACGCTTACGATGCTCATCTGAATCCTCCTTTGTTCGCTTTCTTTCGCATACGATACAAGCTCGCAGTCGGGCTGTCAGTGGACGCAGGTAGCATCTTCTTGAACGTGCAAAAGGGAGCCGGGGGTGTACTTTGGTACACCTCCTCGCCGAACAATCGATATCAAGCTGTCGAGTTGGATCAATCTGTGGGGAGCAATCCCAGCTCTCGAGCGAGGGCGACCGCCTGCGTGCGCCCCTTGGCGCCCAGCTTGCCGTAGATGTTGCTGGTGTGCTTCTTTACCGTGCGCACCGTGATGACGAGCTTTTCCGAGATCGCTCGGTTCGAATCTCCGGCCGCGATCAACCGGAGCACCTCCATCTCGCGCGGGGTGAGCGACTCAACCAGGCCGGCCGCGTCTCCCGGGGGCGGTGCAGCCCCCGATTTTCCGTATCCCCGAAGCGCGTGGAGCAGCTTGCGGGCATGTCGCTTGACCGGTCTGGATGACGATCTGCGGCCGATGATCGCTTGAAGCAACGGGGCCAACGGCGGACCCTGCTCCAGAAACAGCAAGGTGAAGCCCTCCGGCTCCGCCAATTCCAATGCGCGCTCGATAGATTCGATCGATTCAGTGCTGATGCGACCTTGATTGTCCTTCAAGGCAAGCAGTGCTCGGAGAAGATGGGCTTCAATCATGCGCGCCGCGCGCCCCGCCGGCCCGGCTGTCTCCTGGAGGCGGTCCAGCAGCGCCGCCGCCTTGGAGGAATCTCCCTGGGCGAGATACACTCGGGCGACGATAGCCTGGACGATTTCCAGGAACAATCGTGGCAACCTCGCCGCGGCCCGATCACCGCTGACCAACTCGATGAGTGGTCTCGCACAATGCGACGCGCCTTCAATGTCGTGCTTGAATAAGTGGTTCTGAATCCTCCGCTCAGCAATGCGAAACGCATCCACCCTCTGTGCGATCCCGGAGAGGGACTGGAGTTCTTTGTCCGCACGGTCGAGATCGCCCTTTGCTTGCAGCAGGCGCGCCATCTGGACCTGGCCGATGAAGAGACCGTCCAGCCCCCCTCTACGGCAAAGGTCTACCCCTCTCTGCAAGTGCTCTTCCGCAACCTCCACGGCGTGCCATTCCAGGTGGATGTTGCCAAGCCCGACGTGGTCCAGACCCGCCGGGAGGAACGTCTTGCGACCTGCCTTGATCTCGGGTGCAGCCGCCTCCGCTCGCTCCCCCAGATCGATGATCGATTGAAAGGTCCTGGCGGCCTCATGCAGATGGCCGTACTCGCGTTGGATCAGGCCGTGGACCATCATGGTGGATGCCGCCAGGCGCAGATCCCCGGCGTCGATAGCCTCCTGGAGGCAATTCCTGTACGCGATCTGAGCCTTCTCCTCCTGATCCTCGAACCAGTAGCCCGCTGACAGCGCGGAATGCACGCGGGCGCGCGAGGCCAGATCCGCCTCGCCGAGATATGCCAGGGCTTCTTCCGCCAACTGAATGCCTTCAACGACCCTTCCTGAGAGAATCGCGGAGCGACAGGCAACCGCCATCAACTCACCTCGCAGGCGGTCATTTTCGGCTGAAGAGGGTAGGGATCTGAGTATCGATATCTTCTCTTGAACCCTCGGGTCGAAGAGATCGATCTTTGCCTGAAGGACGTCGACCCAGAGTCTGTAGAACATCAAGCGCGGATTCTCCCGGGCGATGCCTTCCGGTAGGGCCCCAATCCAGGCACTCAATGTGCTCACCTGACCGGAGAACACCAGTGTGTGGGCAGCCTGGTCGATCAGGCGCGCGACGGCCTCGAACTCTCTTGCCGCCAGCGCATGGTTCACCGCTTCGACCACGAAGTCATTTTGCTCATACCACGCCATTGCCCGCGCATGCAGTTCACGAATCTGCTCGGCGGGCAGCGCCCTTCTCAGCTTCGATCTCATCAAGTCGGCGAACAGGTGATGGTAGCGAAACCATTGTCGCTCGTCGTCCAGAGGGATCACGAACATGTTGCTGTGAACCAGACCGTCCAGGATCTCCTCGCTATTCCCCTCGCCGGTAACCGCCTCGCCAAGTCTCGCATTCATGCGTTCCAGGATCGACGTCTTCATCAGGAAAGTCTGTATGTCCTCTGTTTGGCGGCCGAGGACCTCTTCCACCAGGTAATCCGCTACATAGACGTGGCTGCCTGTAAAATCCTTGAGGAAAGCATCCACGTCGCTGCGGCCCTTCATCGCCAGCGTCGCCAACTGAAGACCGGCAACCCAACCCTCCGTGCGCTCATCCAATGCAGCTACGGCCTCTGCAGGGAGCCCGGAACCTGCCATCCGGTCGAGGAATTCAGCTGTCTCATCCACACTGAAGCGCAGATCCCTTGCCCGAATCTCCGTTAGCTGGTTGTTTGCGCGCAGCCGCGCCAGCGGCAGAGGCGGGTCGTCGCGGGAAAGCATGACCATGTGAAGCATTGGAGGCGGGTTGGAGACAATTCCCTGTAAGACTTGAAGTATGGTCCGATTCTGAATGACATGGAGATCGTCCAGGGCAAGCACGAATGGGATATGCGCTTCGAGAACATCGTTAATTAGGGCGGTGCTGATGATATCGCCAGAGGGAATCGATCCGGATTCCAGAAGGTTTTCGACTCCACTGCCCAGCCTCCGGTCCACCTCTTGGAGTGCGGCCACCAGATACACGAAAAATCGCCCGGGGTCATCATCCGCAGGTTCCAGAGATAGCCACGTGGACGGTGTCTCCAAAGTCCCCACCCATTCGCTGACGCACGTGGTCTTGCCAAAGCCTGCCGGCGCTGAGACGAGCGTAAACTGCCGGCCGGAACGCAACCCATTGTTGAACTGATGGATCAAACGTGGGCGCGCGACGCGAATAGGAGGGGGTGCGGGCCGATGCAGTTTTGTTAAGAGTAGATTCGACATCCTTGACATCCAAACCAGAAGAAACGGCTCTCCACAGAAACAGGCCGGATGCCATGAAGGTGAACGCTGTGGGCCAATCCGCCGGGTCTGCAATCCCTAGTATAACGGCACATGAACCCAGGCCTCACCCCGGACGACACAGCGGCGTTGCTGGCCGAGGGCATCTGCGAGCTTGACGACGGCATGCAGTTGATTGCCCCAAGAACGACAATGCACCTGGCCCAAGCGCAATTACCCCCAGCTATCATCCTCGCCAATGCGGCAGAACAGGACGAGGTCTACGCAAGATGGCGGTCATCATGGTCGAGAGAATTGCAGGCTGCTCTGAATTGGCGCAGGCTGTGGATAGGCGGACCTCCAGTATATCGACAGGCGAGGGCTTTGCCTTTCTGATCCTGTATGGAGCGGGGAGGGCGATGCGCGTCTGTCATTCGAATGGAAAACAGAGACCCTCCTGCGGCCGACCCCGACTATTCTCCGGAAAGAAACTCACCAATCACTCGGAATCGCTGCGGTGAAATCCGCCGTCGAGTTGAGGTTCGCCTTGGAAGAATATGCCCTTTTATTATTTCACAGGACCTAGCCGCGCAATGCGAACCCTCTCACGAATAGCAACTTCGGCTTCTCCTCCGAGTTCATCAAGGAGCTCCTCAACTCGTGCGTACAGGTATTCCTCCCGGGCAGGAATTTCCTCTTCTTTGGGTTCTTCTTCGTATGCGCTCTGCTCTTCCCAATATGCACGGACTTCAGGCACAGATGAGCCATATATTCGAAAGTCAAACTCATCTTTCCGATCAATTACGAATAGTCCCCGATCAAGAACCTGCTTGATCGCGGCCTCAGCTTGAAGAACATCCTCGCAGGAGGTTTCTCGTTTGCGTTCAGCAAAGAGGATCCTTCCTTCGTGATGTACCTCGATGAAAGACCCTTTCGGCTCTGGGAGAATATTGACCAGAACACCATCGGGCTTGAGCAGGCGCCGGATTTCCTGAAGGGCATGAACCATGCCCGCATGGTCCATTCATCAGAGCGACCAGGATAAGATCGCCGCGTCGAACAGTTCCGATTCTCGAGCGGCTGCAAAATCCTCAAAGGCAGTATGGTGGAACTCTACTTGATCCCGCAATGTGTCCGGTCGATTTGCATTCGCCCGCCCGATCGCCTCCGCGAACCGATCAATGCCGATGACGTGTGCCGCTGCCTGCGCGTAACGCCAAGTCAGACGGCCGTCGCCACAACCGATCTCCAAGACATGTCTCCCGGAGAAGTCAACTAGATCAAAGAGGGCGCGTATTTCGTTGTTTTCAGGATCACTTCTAATGGTCATGTGTTTTCTCCCCAGCACCGTTAGGAACCAATGAGGCAGCCTTGCAGCCTCGCGCTGAGCGGTTTCGGTTTGTTCCCAGAAGTGCCTTGCGCCGAAGCGTAGGGCTCAATCGGTTCTTGTCCATGTTGTCTGTCCATTGCCCGAGCTTCGCTCAAACGAGTTGTCTGGCTTTGACGGCATTGGTCGTTGTATCGATCTGTCTTGATTCTCCTGTAGAACAACATTCACCAACAAATCCTCATACCTCTCCTTCTCTTCTATCATTGGAAAGTGTGCTGAGCTTTCGAAAATGACAAGATGTATGCCATCTCTATCCTCCAAGCCATTGTAGAAATTCTCGACAATAGCCGTTGGATTCGCCATGTCGAACTTACCTTCAAAGAAGTATATTGGAACTCCAATGGATCGGATTTCTTCCGCAAGGTCGAGGCCGTCCATTTCCTCCCTTAGAGCGGTTATGGTCAAATCCATTCCTCTCAGCCTCAAGGCATTGAGACCTTCTATAGGCGAGTACTCAGGCGAAGTCAAGAAGCCCAGCATAGCTATCGTCTGCTTGAAGCCCGCATTTCGCATTACCCCACCATAGCGAGAAATGTGGTCATCTAGTTCCCTCATTTCTTCTAGCGTGTCAAAAGGCGGCGGCCCTATTTCTTCCAGCGTGTGAAGTCTTCTCACCTCGCCGGATTTCTCAGCCGCGTCAACAACAAAATCATACGAAATGGCTAGCTTTTCGTGGTTGTTGATTATCTGCCCCACGCCAACAAAGGCATGTATCTTTTCGGGGTACCTATATGCAGTCCTAATGCCAATCACCGACCCCCATGAGTGCCCAACAAGAAAAACCTTTCGAGCGTTGAAACGAGCTCTTGTGTAGTCGATCAGCTCGCTACAATCCTCAACCAACCTGTCGAGGGTCAGTGATTTGACAAGAATATCCTTGCTATAGGATTTGCCTGCTCCTCGCTGATCCCAATGAACAACTGTGAAATGCTCGATCAATTCGGCATACAAGGTCCGCGAGCTCGATATGCCAAATAGCGGTGCGCCGGGACCTCCATGCAGAAATATCAGAATCGGATTGCTTCGATCTTCACGTCTGACAAATATCCATTGTTTGATACCGCCTAGTGTAACCTCCTCTAATGAACTGACGCCGGCCGGGGTCTCAATGCGGGTCGCGTATCTCAGACCGACCTTGTAGACCTGCAGGCTGACAAGTCCAAGCACCAGAAGCCCTACCGACATGTAGATAACCCATTGGGCAAGATGCAGAAGCATTTTCATTTTATTGTCCTCACATGTTGTTCTTCACTGGGTAGATATTTCTTGGGATAACCTCTCCACCTCGGCAGCTCATCCAGCGGGCCAGGATTCCGGTTCAGCCCCATGTCCAGGCCGACCAGACTGTCAGGATATTCAGACCCAGCCCGACGATGATGAGATATTTGTCAAACGCTGAGGCGTATCCGGGCAGACCTAGGAGGTTGAACGCGAAATAGAGGCTAGCCCCGATGACGTTTGCCCAGCGGTTCACCGGATCCTTCAACGCCAGGGAAAGCAAGATCATCAGGACCGGACCCGTCATGAATATGGCTGCGGCCAGCCAGAACCCCTGCGTCGTCGGCACCCCCTGGATTTCTCCCCCTGGGGTGAAGTCACCGCTATAGAGCCGCAACACATCCCCCAGCAGATAAACCAACATGAGCGCCGCCCACAGCGAGACCAGCTTGACCTTCACTTCAACCATCGCTCAATCTCTTTTGCACGGGTCTGCCACCGTGATGATCACCTTGCCGCGGGAATGCCTTTCCCCATAATAGCGGACCGCTTCAGCGACCTCACACAACGGGTACCGCCGGTCGATGACCGGTATCACCTGACCGCTCTCGATCAGTTCTGTGACAAGAACCAGATCTTCCTGATTCTGCTGCAAATCAAAATTGCTCACCGTATCTCCCCTCTTCAACCCTGCCTGGATAATACGGGGTAGGGATCCCCCCACGATGACATATCTTCCCCGGGGGCTCAACGCCCGCTTGATGTCTGACAGCGGGTGCCGGGCTGCAATATCGAGGATCAGGTCATAACGGGACCCACTCCGGGTGAAATCTTCCTGCGTGTAATCGATGACCTGGGCCGCACCGAGCGCCCGCAACAAGCCCTCATTCTGCGCGCTGCAGACTCCTACCACTTCGGCGCCGAAGGATCCGGCGATTTGCACTGCAAACGTACCAATCCCCCCGGACGCGCCGTGGATCAAGACCCTACACCCCGGCTGAATCTCTCCCGTATCGCGCAAGCTCTGCAGGGCAACGACGCCGGCCTGCGGAACCGCTGCGGATTCCGTGAGGGTCAAATTGGCCGGCTTCAGGGCCAATGCCTCTTCGGCAACGGCTGCGTACTCAGCGAAACCGCCCCAGCCATAGGCAGCCAAATCGCCGTAGACCTCATCTCCCGGTTGAAATTGCTTCACCTGCTCCCCGATCGCTTCGACCTGCCCCGAAATATCGGCGCCCAGGATCTTGTTCTTGGGTCTGAGCAGTCCCATCCCCGCCAACCGGACGGCGAACGGCTTCCCACGCACAAAGCACCAATCCGAATAATTGACCGAGGAAGCATGAACTCTAACCAGCACCTCATTCGCCCCGGGAACCGGTCTTTCAACCTCCGTGAGCCGCAAGACCTCCGGGGGGCCATATTTTGTATAGACCGTCGCCTTCATTGGTTTCTCCATATTGCCGATTTCCGAGTCGATTGAAATCCATCGCTTCCAGATTAGCGGCTGGCAGGAATTAGTGTCATCCGTCTTAAGGATTATTCCGAGGAATTATTCGTGGGGGTTAGGAGAGGATTCAAAGAATGATCGTTGCCCGCTGGCCTTCTCCTGTTCGTTGGTTGTTCAGTGATGGTCGTTGGCAGCCAATAGTCAGGCAGGAGGCAAGATCCCCAAGGTTCTTCCTTTGGCAGCCGCCTCGGTTCGGTTCTTGACCCCCAGTTTGCCGTATATGTTGCGGTTGTGGACCTTGATCGTATGCAGCGAGAGATACAGCCTGGAAGCTACTTCTCGATTGGTAAGCCCAGCGGCGATGAGCTCGAGGACTTCAAGTTCCCGGTCACTCAACGGCTCAATCAATTCAAGATTGGCAGCTTGAGACGAGGTCAGATCCGAGTCCTGCGATTCGGGTGCCGGCGAGGCGGCCAATATCCGGTGAATATAGTCTGGCGCCATGCCGCGCGCCTGAACTTTGTCCAGCAGACGCGCCACAGGTACACCTTCATCCAGGAAGATTCGGACGAAGCCGCCTGGCTCAGCCAAGGTCACCGCTTCACCCAGCAGTTCCAGCGCTGCGGCTTGATCCCCAAGCGCTTGTAGGGCAACCGACTGCAGGACCAAAGCTTTGAGCCGCTCATCTGCCCAATCTCTGGCTTCCACTTCTCGGCGCAGGGCGGCCAGCACTTCCAATGCGGCATCTGGATCTCCTTGAGCCAGGTGGACCCGGGCCCGGTTGAGGGGGAGATTGTGCTGTTGGACCAGAAGAACCGCAGTCGCCAGATGGCCCCGCCGCAGCGCGGTCAGCACCTGGGCGGCTGCCACCTCCGGGGTCTGCCGCCCGAGATCATGCTGGCGGACGAAGTGCTCGGCATGAGCCAGAATTTCGGCTGCCTCAGCCGCCTGCCCCTGGGCAAGTCTCAGGCGGGCAAGGAATACGTCACAAGAAACGATCTGGGCCGTGATGTCCAACTTCCGGGCCAACTCGGTGCTCTGCTTCCAGTGGTGTTGGGCGGACTCCAGATCGTTCCATTCGTAGTGTATGCGGGCTAATCCAAGACACGCTTCGGCGGCAACCGGCAGCGGTTGATCTCCGGCCAGTTTCAGACCGCGCCGGTAGGTCTCAGCCGCCAGGAAGAGCTGGTTTTGGGCTTCCTGGACATTGCCCAAACCGATGGTGGCCGGGATGGTGATGAGGGGCTTCCCCAATGTCCGGCCCATCGTGATTGCCTCGGAATACATCTGGCCAGCTGCCGTGAGATCCCCCCGAAGCTGGTAGGAAACCCCAAGCAGCCAAGTCATAGAAAGGCGGATATCCAATTGGTGAGGGTGCAGATGCGCAAGGGCACGGCGCGCCTGGAAGATGACCGTCTCTACCTGGTCCTGTTCGATGGCGAAAATGGCTCGCCGGGGGGAAACCATGTCCACAAGTCCCTGGGATTTCTCCTCCTCTTCGGTGTCCTGAAGGACCGCTTCAGCATTTTGCAGCTTCTGTTCGACGCCTGACGGTTGGCCTGCAACCGTAATCGCTGACAGAGCAGCCCGAGTCGAGGCGGTAAGTCCCACCAGGAAATTCATCCGATCGTTCAGTTCGGCACCTTCCAAGGCGGCTTCCGCTGCTTGCAGCTTCTCTTCGACGCCTGACAGCCGCCCCGCGTACAGCAGCGCCGAGGCATATATCACCCACAATACGGGCCGGGTTTCGAATATCGTCGCCGGCAACGAATCCAGCCACTTCAATACCGGGACCAGCCCCCCGCGCAGATGTAGGGGCATCTCGTCCCCTTCGACCAAGCGGGCGGCATTCTCGGTATCACCGGCAGCCACCGCGTGGTGAAATGCTTCCAACTCCAGGCCGTTGTCTTCATACCAAAGCATGGCGCGCCGGTGCAATTCAGTCGTGCCCACCATTTCATCCCCGAAAAACTTGGTTGTGTCCTGCCGAAGTCGTTTCCGCATCAAGCCAGCAAAGAGGTGGTGATAGCGGTACCAGCGCCGTTCTTCGTCCAGTGGGACGAGAAACAGATTGGCGCGTTCCAGCTTTTCCAGGATCGTCTGACCGTCTTCCCGACCGGTGAGTGCGTCGCACAAGGAGCCGGTCAGCCGGTCGAGAATCGCGGTCTGCAGCAGGAATCTCTGAATGGCATCGGGCTGGCGGCCCAGGACTTCATGCATCAAGTAATCAAGCACGAGGCGATGGCTGCCGGAAAAGGATTGAATGAAACCCTGGGTATCCTGGCCGCCCTGCAATGAAATCGCAGCCAACTGCAGCCCGGCGATCCAACCTTCGGTGCGTGTTTCCAGCAAGGCGATCTCTTCCGCGGACAGATTGAGGTCCATTACCCGGTTGAGGAATTCTGCCGCTTCGGCAGAGGTGAACCGCAAGTCTGCAGCGCGAAGTTCGGTCAACTGGCCTCGGGTGCGGAGACGGGACAGTGGCAGAGGAGGATCTTCCCGGGTGACCAGCACCATGTGCAACTGGGGAGGGTTGTTCTCGAGAAGGAAGCCTACGACCTCATGGATGGCGTGGGAGTCTATCCGGTGGTAGTCGTCCAGAACCAGGACGATTCTGAGTGGGATGACCGCCAGCTTGTTGATCAAGGAGGTGAGGATAGTCCCCATAGGCGGTGGCCGTGGGGATTGGAACATACTCAATGCCCCTTTCCCAAACGTAGCATCTATCCCTTCGACCTGCCTTATGGCAGTGACCAAGTAGGCTAGGAAACGCACAGGATCGTTGTCGCCTTCATCTATAGAAAGCCAACCGATTCTGTTCTCGACTTCCCTCCCCTCATAGTCATAAGTCTGCAGAGCATCCACCCACTCGCTGACCAGCGTCGTCTTGCCAAATCCAGCCGGCGCAGAGATGAGGGTTAGTTTGCGGTATAGCCCCTCGTTCAGTCGCCCGATCAGGTTGGCGCGAAGAACTCGCACTGGCCGAAGCGGAGGCATAAAGAGCTTCGTGGCGAGGATGTCTTGTTCCGACATATGCCAAATCTGCCGCGTTCTCACACGAAGTATATAGTCCGAGGAAGCGACGCTCAAGTGGTGTGGGCAGCCGGTGGATGTGGAGAGCCAGTTGTGCCCGTAATTCGCGAATCGTCAGGCCGGTGAAGATCCTTTCTTCTCCGTTTGGCTGACGACCTGACGATTTTGCGACTAGTGGGATCCGAACCAAGGACCTTCGGGTCATGAGATGGAATCCTGAAATGGGGGCCCTTGCTCGTCAAGCTCTTCAGGTTCGGGGGCCCTCGCGATCCGCGATCGCCTGGGACCCGATCGCAGTCAGTAGGACTCGCGGAGGATATTCAACTGAGCAGTCTGCGTTCCGCAAGCCCTTCGCAAAACGCACGGGGGGCACAATGGGGAAAAGACAATGACAACCTTTCACGAGGCCAGCGACCCTGGCACGCCGCAGTTGGCGGACCATGGGTTGGTGCTCTTCCGCCTGCAAATCGATGGCCATGTCGTGTGGGCCTCCCTCGGCGAGTCCATCGGATTTATGGCGATGGTCGCCTACTCACCAGAAGCCCAGGACACCTTGGCGCTCATCGGCAATCTTTCGCTGTTTGGTTGTGTCAGCGTTTGAAGGAACTTGGCGGACATCCCCAGGGGCGCATCCAAGTCTTGGGGCGGGGATGAGAGATAGGGGTGTTGCCATGCATTCTCGGCATCTTTCTCTTGTGAACAAAGAGCTTCATCCGCCGCTGAGAAGAGCGGCTTGCAGGGCGGGTTAACTTCTATGAGAATCTCTTCAGGCCCTTGACAAACATAGTTAGCTCTCTTATTATTCGGTAACTAACTATAATGACAGGTACGGATGACTGAGAAGCCAGATATCCATAGGTTAAATATCGAGCCGGGGTTTACACGAGCTGAAGTGTTCAAGCTCATCGACCACGCCGCCAAGCACCTGCGGCGGATCGAACGCATGACGGTGAACGAGGCTGGGCTCACGCCCCCTCAGTACCATGTGCTCCGTACGCTCTGGGCGCAGGACAGGTTGGCGATGAAGGATCTCGCCGAAGCAAGCAACTGTACGCGGGCGACGATCACCGGCCTGGTCGACGGCCTGGAGCAGAAGGGCCTGGTGCGTCGAATCCCCAATGCCGTGGACCGACGCAGCTTGCTGGCCGAGCTCACTGAGGCTGGTCAGGCTCTGCGGGAGCAATCGCAAGCACTGCAGGCGGTCTACAGCGAGTGCTGCGAAGGGCTTACGGCCGACGAATTCCACCAGCTCGGGGCCCTGCTCACCAAACTTATACACTCGTTGTCCTGATTTGATCCATGGAGGGAATGATGAAAAACCTGAGCTTGAAGCAATTGGGAGTGATCGCATTGTTTGGGGCTGCCGGTTGGGCGCTTTGCGGCTCCATCATGTTCCTCGGTATGGCGGTGACCAGCATGCAGACCACGCTGATCGCCCATGCAGTCGGAGCGCCGGTGATCTTCACGGCGCTCTCCTGGATCTATCACACGCGCTTCGGCTACACCAAGCCACTGATAACGGCGGCGGTGTTTCTTGGCATCGTGATCCTGCTGGATATCTTCCCTGTCGCAACAGTGATCAACCGCAGCTTCGAGATGTTCACCGGCGTATTGGGCACATGGACCCCCTGGGCGCTGATCTTCCTCTCGACCTACCTGACGGGGCTGGCGGTTGAGGGGCGGGCATCCAGGAGACAGGAAGCATAGCGAGGCCCAGCATGGCTGCAATACAAAGCCTTGCCAAGCGAGATGAGGGACTCGGCTTGTTACTCCCGGTTGGCCTCTCCTCATAGTGGCTGTGATGTAACGATGGTCATCCCGAACAACCCCGTCACTCTCTCTTGAGGGGGAAAGCACGCCATCTGATCCGAATGTAACGCCGTGTTTGGCAGATTGCATGGGATCAAAACTGCACTGAGTGGCCCTGTTCGCAACATCCATGAAGTCGGGCTTGGCGCCCTCTATGCCATCGGCGCGCTTTTCAATCTGTTCTTCATGCGAACTCGTGGCCAGGAGTTCTATGCGAGCTTCGCCGAGGGGGCCGTGATCGCACCGATGCGGAAGCTGATCCGGGAGTTCATCATCCCAAACGCGAGGACCTTCACACTGTATCTCGTGAGCTTTCAGGTGCTGGCCGCCCTGGCTACCCGGTCGTACGGCGTGCGCCCCTTCTTGGTGAGTACGATGCAAGCGAGCTTGGCACCTGCCAAGGCATGGTCCAGAGTGAACCCGACGGTGATCAGTACAGGGTCTCTCTCACCCGGTGCGATGGCCATAAGCTGGTGGACGCTCTTGTGCCCGAGTTGCCAGGGCAGAGACTTCAGCAAGTTTCGCAAGAAAGCACTTGGCCGGAAGATTGCCGTTCGGTCGGCATCGAGCACGCGCAGGCTGGTCTTCCGTTTGCCCCAAGTCGCTTGATGAAAGCTGCCCTCGAACCAGGCGAAGCAGTGCCGATCCAGGATCGAACTACGGAGCAGGAAACGCTGAATGTGCGGCTCCTGCAGGTTGAAGAATTCCTCGGTGAGGTAGTCCATGATGTAGCGGTGGCTGCCGCTGAGAGTGGAGCAGAATCATCCTTCCATGAACGCCACGGTCCAACAGCGCTTCCAGGCGCGGGCGGGTGATATGAGCTGATGTGACGCTCGGGGCATGGAGTTTGGTGACGAGGATCTGAAGTGCCATCCTTTCATCATGGAGCGATCGGATTGGTGTCTCAAGCTGATCAGGTGCTTGCTCAATCTCCCAAGCCGTCGACCGGACCAATCCAAATATCGCAGCAGAGTGTAGGCAGCATGATGCATACTCAACAACACGAAACGGGACATCCATTTGTCGCCAACGGCGGCTTGATTCGACACGTGCGACGATAGGCTAAAGGGCTCCACGCTCACCGGGCATTCTATCTTGCCGTCTCCAGGGCCCGACTCCGGAGCAGAATCTGCCCTCCCAGCCACATTCCGACTGAGAACGGTTTCTCCATCAGGCGGCAATCGATCCCGGGAACCTCCCCCCATTCGGGCATGGCCCACAAGAGCAGTATGGGGACTCCGCATCCATGAGCGGGATTTCGTCCCGCCCAAGGTCTGGGCGGAATTCCCGACCGGGTTGATGCACCTGCCTCACGACAGGGCAAATGCGCCTCACTAGAATGAGTTCAAGAACTTGGGCGAGTGAGGAAATCTGATGCCAATCACCTTGGAACGGCCCACGGTCGCCCTCAAGTGCCAATTTGGTGCCTTCGTCCGAACCCCTGCTGCGGTGCACCCGTTATTTCACCCGCGCTGCAGCGGGCCCACCGAGACAAATGTCAGGCCGGTCACAACTCCCACTGAGCCCGCAGCTATCGAGCCTGGCAAGCATGCAATCGAGCTCCACTCCCCCGCCGCCTCTGGAAGAAGAAGCCTGCGCGGTCCAACCGCGTCTTACAGCTCTACTCAGGCTGGCCTTCACGCTCATTATGGGCGTCCGCATCCGCATCGCCATCGCGGGCCAAGCTGTCCGGCTGCAGCACAGGCCGGCTGCGGAGGTAGATCCTACAGGTTTTGCCTGCCCTTATAGCCTGAAAGGAGACTGGGCCTTGAAGAAAGTGTTGAAATGGATCGCAATCGTTCTCGGCGGCCTGATTGGCCTCGTTCTCGTAGCCGCTGTGGCGCTCAGCCTGGTCGGCGGCGCCCAATGGAACAAGAAGCTGCCGATCAGGCCCGAGCCGATCCCAATCCCGACCGACAAGGCGTCGCTGGCTCGCGGCGAACACATCGTCAATATCCTGTGCACCGGGTGCCACGGGGAAGACCTGACGGGTGCTCCCGTCTTCGACGAACCGGGCATCGCTTCCGTGTATGCCAGCAACATCACCGGCCTCGCGGACACCTGGAGCGACGAAGAACTCGTGCTTGCGATCCATCACGGCATCGGCCAGGGAGGCCGCGAGCTCGCCGTGATGCCTTCGGGAGCTTTCACCTACTTCAGCGCCCAGGATACCGGCTCGATTATCGCCTACCTGAAGACCGTCCCGCGCTCTGGGGATGTGCAGCCGAGGCCGAGCGCAAGCTTCATGGGGCGGATCCTGTACGCGGCGGGGATGTTCGGCCAAATCTTCTCGGCGGAGATGATCGATCACGACCGCCCCTACACCCCGATGCCGGCCGAGATCGGCGCCAATCCCGAGTATGGCGAATACCTGGCCCAACTTTGCCACGAGTGTCATGGCCCCGACTTGCGCGGCGGGCAGCCTCCCTATCCGGACTTCCCGCCGGCCCCCAGTTTGGCGGTGGTCAAGGGGTGGACCGAGGAGGGCTTCATGGAGACGCTCAACACCGGCGTCGATCCGGGCGGCCACGCCGTCAATCCGGAGTACATGCCGTTCGACGAATTGGTGAAGTTCAATCCCGAGGAGTTGCGCGGCCTGTATCTCTATCTCCACTCGCTGCCTTAGGAAGGACCAAGATGGGAACCGGCCTGGGTCCATTGCAAACCACCTTGGCCCTGTTCCTCGTGGCCTGCCTGAGACTGCTGATCCGGCCGCGCGCCGGCAGGCCGGGAGGGATGGCGGTGAGTTCGGCGCCTGAGTTCGCATTTCCGCTCGCCCATGGCATGGATGACCGTCTATTCTTGCGGCCATCATGACCGGCAACTGTGCAGGAGCGATGCTGCCTCCGTGGCAAGGATGATGACCGCTGGACATACATGAGGGAGGATCCAAATGGCTACGCAACGCCTGTCCACATTCCTGCTGCTTGCCGGCGTGGCGCTCATGCTGGCCTCGTGGCCGCTCGGCCTAGGAGGGATGGTCTACGGAACGCAGGACTTCAATCAGCGGGTCGAGATCATCAATGCCAATGAGACGCGCTGGATCATCTCGCAGACGCTGATTGCCATCAGCTTGCTGCTCACCGCCGTTGGGCGGAGGAGGCTGCTCACATGGTTGACAACGTGGAGTTCAGCAATGCCATCGGATTGCCTGAGGAGCTCGTTCCCCTGCTTGTTGGCAACTGGGCGGCGGAATACGCTTCTCTGAAGAAGGATGGAACCCCGGTCACCGTGCCGCTGATCCCTTTTCCCGGGCAAGACGGGCGGACAATCGATCTCAACACAGGCCTGACATACCCCACAAAGGCCGAACGGGCGCGCAACAACCCTCGGGTGTGTTTGCTGTACTCAGAACCACGTGGCTCCGCTGTGGACAATCCACCCGTCGTACTGGCGTATGGGCATGCCGCGGTCCACGATGCTCACCTGCAGGACAACACCGATCGCATCGTCCGTGGGTATCTGGAACGCATGCAGGTGTTCTCGAGAATGCCGCGCTTCATGTGGCGTCAAATGGTTGGGTATCTGGCCCGGATTTGGATCGCGGTGACGCCGTTGAAAGTGCTCTGGTGGCCGGGAGGGGACATGGATGACGCTCCGAAGCAATGGAATGCCCCCGAGGGCACGCAACTCCCCCCTTCTGATCCGAAGCCAAAGCCTCTGGCTGAGGCGCATAAGCCCCTCGTCATACCAGGCAGCGATTGGCGGAGTGATCTCAGCTATGCCATCGACGTCTTGGGAATCCCGGTTCTGACGGTGGTCGACAACGATGGATATCCCGTACCTTTCCGGGTGAAGGATGTGGCCCAGCAATCAGATGGCGCGCACCTCAATCTACTCCCGGCTATCCCCGCAGAGCCTGAGGGTCGTGCGTGCATAACCTTTCATACCATCAAGCTGAGGGGAGGCTCGATGATCTCCAATGACAATATGACCTTCCTTGGCAGCGTGTCGAGACGCGATGGGGGCGCCCTTTTTGCTGTCGAACGCCGGCTGCCAGGCGTCAGCTTCAAGTTGAATCCAGGTGGGTTGCTGACGTTGATAAGGGTCATCGTGGGCCTTCGGAAGCGCCTGGCGGTCGAGGCGGCCAGGCGCGGTCAACCCGTGCCGGTCGTGCGCTTGCCGGATGAGGTTGATGCCGAGCGGCGTGAAATCTAGCAATGGCCGATCATGAGGGTCTGCGCGCGGGGTCAAGGGATGAGATCCTCATGTCTCATAAAGAGACGGGCTCATCCGATTGGATGAAGGAGGTTGGAAAATGCTCCCAGTGGATGATGATTCCGTCTGGAGGCAGGCCGGGGTTCTGTTGCCAGGGTCCGCCTTGCTGTTTCTCATCAACATCTACTTCGGCTTCGATAATGCCCTTACCGCCGGGAGATCCCCCGCCGGCAGATTCTGATCCCCCTGCATGCCGGCTCCGTGGGCTGGATCATGCTCTCCCTGATCGGCCTGGCCAGAAGGAGCCTCGATGAGCGTAGTCGTGGG
This sequence comes from uncultured Anaerolineaceae bacterium, assembly GCA_964388955.1. Classification (GTDB taxonomy): domain Bacteria; phylum Chloroflexota; class Anaerolineae; order Anaerolineales; family E44-bin32; genus CAYMCO01. The sequence continues at coordinate 25,606 of CAYMCO010000043.1, forward strand.
CACCGCGATGCTGCACCAGACTCTTGAAGGAATTGCCCGGAGCCAGGAGAAAAGGAACGCCGCATCGGGGAATACTTTGAGACCAAGCGGATTTGCGGGATACCCCATTTGCCCGATTCCGTGTAATGAGGAGAAGACGCGATGACAGCGAAATGGATTTATGAGTTGATGTACCGCTACTCATTCGTTCCGATGCCGTGTGACGTCGGGCCGCGTGAGGAACTCGTGACCCTGGTAGAGAGCGGGCGCATCCAGCCCTGCCGGGCGATTGACCTCGGCAGTGGAACCGCTAGCAACGTCATCTACCTGGCGCAGCATGGGTTCGATGTGACCGGCGTGGACTACTCACCGACCGCCATAAGACTGGGCCGTGGCAGAGCCCGAGAGGCCGGGGTGGAGGTCACGTTCATTGAGGATGACCTCACCAACCTCCAGCACGTCAACGACACTTTTGACCTGCTGGTGGATTACGGCACGCTGGATGACCTCAACCCATCTGAACGCGATGGGTATATGAAGAATGTATTGCCGTTAACTCATCCAAACAGCTTGTTCTTGCTCTATTGCTTTGAGTGGGAAACGCGTTGGTGGGAGCGCTTACTGACTTTCATAGGCAGGATGGCAATCGAACCCGGAGAAGCGCAGCGTCGATTCGGTGAGTCTTTTACGATCGAGCGCATTGCTGGGGGTAACACCGGCTCCAGTTTCATGCCGGCTACAGCGACCTACCTGATGAGGCGCAAGCCCGAGGCCTCGCGGAGCGCGGATGGCACCGGGGGCGGGGAAGGACCTGCCTGATGGCATGGAGTTGAACCCTGAGCATCGCTTCGCGTCGAGCAGTGCCCACCGCGGTGGGCGCGCGTCCCGCTTCGGCACACCATCAACGCGGAATCCCGCCTCACAGGGTCGCGGTGACCGTCGCCGGGTCCACACGGACCCCTATATACATTGGAGGTGAACCATGAGTAGATCGAGCCTTGAGCGACTGGCGCCCCTTACGGGCCTCGTCTCAGCTGTGCTGATGATGGCCGGCGCGGCGATGTTCGGTGTCTATGACTACCTGCCATCAGCTGAAAAACTACAGGAAATCTTCAACGACAAGCCCACCAGAGTGTACGTGGCCGGCTACATCGGCACCCTCTCCGCGTTCTTCTTGATCTGGTTCGCCGGCAGCCTATATCGCGCTCTGCACGAGCGGGAGGGCAGCTCCGGACGACTTTCGATGGTGGCATTCGGAGGCGGGGCCGCCTCCGGCGTCGCCCTGGCCACCGGCTACACCGTCATGGTAGCCACCGGGGCTCGGGCAGGGGCCCCAGGGGGGATCAGCCCCGTGGAGGCAGTCACTTTGTACGACTTCTATGGCCAGGTTCTGGGGCAAATGCTTGCCGTCACCCTGGCGGTCTTCATCGGGGCGAGTGCGGTTGTCTCACTGCGCACAGGGGTGTTCCCGACCTGGTTTGGCTGGGCCAGCGTGCTGATCGCGCTTGGGCTTCTCACGCCTGTCGCCTACGTTGTCCTGGCCCTCGCCCTGCTATGGCTGCTGGTGGTGAGCGTCTGGCTGTATCGACGGGGCGCGTCGCCGGCGGAGACCTGATGGTTGCCGAGCAAGCCCATTTCCCTTTCGGGATCTTCCGCTGGCCTTCGACTCGCGATGGCTATGCCGGCTTGCGGACTCAGATCGTGCCGTGGTTCCGGGAGGTGAGCAATGCATGGATTGAAAGCCTTGCTGCTGATCAACTTCATTTCTGGAGGGATGTACACCTTGCTGCTCCTCGTGCTCCCAGGACAGGTTGCCGGGACCATGATGGCCCCCCAAGAGATTGCATGGGTCCGATACTTGGTTCCCATCTATTTGGCACTATCCATCGCAAGTTGGCATGCCTTCCGCAAGCCGCTGCAGAACGTGGGCGTAATCCAGGCGCTGCTGATCATGTGGGTAGGGCTGGTCATGACCCACCTGCTGAACGCCGTGACCACGGACGAGCAGTTGGGTGGGACCATGCCGCTGCTGGCCTTCGACGCGATCATGGCGGCAGCGTTCGCATACTTCTACCCCCGGCGAGAGAGGGCGACCTAGCCCGAGCTACGAAAGAGCGCGTGTCAATCGGGATGAGGCCACAATGCGCGTGACGAGGCTTCTGTACAGTTGGGGCTACCGTCATTTTCGCGCGCCGTGGGACGGCGGCGGGCCACGCCCGGAATTGGTCGAGTTGGTTGAGAGCAGGGTCATCCCACCATGCCGGGCCATTGACCTGGGGAGCGGTACGGGCTGGAACGTCATTTTTCTGGCACAGCATGGTTTCCAGGCGATGGGCGTGGATTTCGCGCCCGGGGCCATCGAGCTGGGACGTACCAGAGCACGGACCGCAGGTGTCACTGCGACATTCGTTGAAGATGATCTCACCAGCCTGCAGCACGTCGCTGGCCCATTTGATCTCTTAGTCGACTACGGCACGCTCGATGACCTGCCTCCAAGGGGCCGTGATCTCTACGTGCAAAACATTCTGCCGCTGACACGCCCGGGCAGCTTGTTTCTGCTCTCTTGCTTTGAGTGGCCGGCCCGCTGGTGGGAGCGCCTACTGCCCTTTACGTGGGGGGCGCTGGATCCGGGCGAGGCGGAGCGCCGCTTTGGCAGGAACTTCGAGATTGAGCGCATCGCCGGGGAAAGCTTCCCGTATAGATATTTCCGGGGCTTCGGGGTCTACCTGATGACGCGGAAAGGGGTTGAGTAGTGAAGGTGAACAGGAAGTGCTGACTACAGAAGGGCACGCGAGGGTGGCCCACGATGACAGGCGAACGACGACTGACGAAAGACGACTGACGAAAGACGAAAGGAGATGATTGAAATGACAAAGCTGGAGGTGACTGTGGTGATCAGCCGGCCCATCGAGCAGGTCTTCGCTTTCGTGACCGACCCTGAGAAGATGTCGCTCTGGATGTCGGATCTCGTGGAAGCGAAGCAAACTTCCGAGGGCCCTGTGGGCGTGGGCACGACGGCCAGCGCCGTGGCCAATCCTCTGGGCCGGAGGATCGAGAGCACTCAGGAGGTCGTGAAATACGAGCCGAATCGCAAGTTCGCGATCAAGTCCACCTCGGGGCCAGTGGCCAGCGAGGATGAGTTCACCTTCGAGTCGGTCGCGGGTGGCACAAAGGTCACTCGGGTGACCGAAGCAGGATTGGGCGGCTTCTTCAGACTGGCCGAGCCGCTCGCCGTCCGCATGCTCAAGAGGCAGTTCGAAACCAATTTCGCCAACCTGAAGGACCTGCTGGACGCCGAGGCTGAGGGCTGAGGCTTCGACAGACCTTTCGACAGCGTAGGACGCCCTTTGGGGCGGGCTCTGGCGTCCCCGGCACAGGCAGCGTGTTCAAGCGTATGGGCCACCCTCTCATGAACGCCAAGACTTTCATCGCCACCATTGGCAACGCCCCTTCGACGGGGCGCGGGGCAGGCCTGGCCCGCGCATGGCGCGGGCCAGGCACCGGCTGGACGGTGGAATTCACCCTCACCGGCCAAGATGTGCGCTGCCTGGCCGGCAGGCCGCCCGACCCAAACGTGATCTACGCCGGCACCCAGGGCAACGGTGTGCTGCGCTCCGACGACCGTGGCCGATCCTGGCAGCCGGCGGGCCTGCCCGGAAAGATCGTCAAAGCACTGGCCGTGAGCCCCCAAGAGCCCCGCACGCTCTACGCCGGCACGAAGCCGGCACTGATGTTCGTCACCCACAACGGCGGCGAGACGTGGGCCGAGCTGCGCGGGTTTCGGCGAATCCCATGGCGCCGGCTGTGGTTCTCGCCGGCGGAGTCGCCCTTCACCGCCTGCGTGCAGGCCATCGCACTCTCCCCCACCGACTCAAACGTCATCGTCGTGGGGATCGAGGCCGGCGCCGTGGTGCGCAGCACGGACGGTGGAAAGACGTGGTCAGGGCACCGCAAGGGTGCCCTGCGCGACTGCCACTCGCTGGCGTTCCACGCCACGAACGGGGATTGGGTCTACGAAGCCGGCGGCTCGGGAGGCGGCGCGGCCATCAGCCGGGATGCCGGTCTTACGTGGCGCCAGCCCAGGGCCGGCCTGGACCGCCACTACGGCTGGGCCGTCGCCGCCGACCCCAAGCGCCCGGAGGTATGGTACGTCTCGGTCTCGCCATCGTTCTCATTTCCCAGCCTTGCGCCGCCGGCGCACATTGATGGCCAGGCGAACGCCTATATCTTCCGCGCCGCCGGCGGCGCGCCCTGGCAGAAGCTGAGCGGAGGCCTCCCGCAGCCGATGGATCACATGGCCTACGCTCTGCTCACCGACCCCGCCGCGCCCGGCCACGTGTACGCCGGCCTGAGCAACGGTGATGTGTGGTATTCCACCGACTACGGCGACACATGGCGGAAGCTGCCTTTCAATCTCGGCGCTATCCGCCGTGCGTTGGTTATGGTATGAGGGAGGCCGCCCAGCGAACTGTTGCTTTCTCCGACTGCCCGCCGCATACTCTATCCGGCGGCCCCAACCACCACAGACTCACCGCATCGGCCCCTGAAGACGGATCATGCCCTGTCTATCGATGCTATCTCGATCGGAAGAGACAACAGGCCCGGGAGTTCCCGGCACAGTTTTTCAGGGTGTTTCCTTGATCATCGAATTCTCCGCCCAACCGTTCTGGGTGGAATCCTGACAGCGAGGCAGATGTGCCATCTATTGGCTTACAGCGTGCCCAGATGGCGGCCCACTCGGAAATGACCGGCGAGAGTATATTGCCCGGCTATCGAGATAACCGGCTGATTGGTTTCAGCATTGCGGGCGCCTCGACCCGTCCGCAAGAAATGGGTTAACCTCGACCAAGCCGCGCAAGCTGCCGTCGTGAAGTTGCTTCCTTGCCGGCGGCGCCAAGACGTCGGCGACGCTCAGTGCGACCGCTGATGAAGGCGGATGGTGATGCAGAACAAAGAGGGTTGGGGCAAACAGCTTGATCGGTCTGGCGTCACCGTCCTGCTGATCGCCATAGGGGTGCTGTCGCTGGCCGTCGCTTTCCTCTGGCTGCACGTAGCCACACCCTCGGATGGCGCGCGCCTGGAGCCAGGCCAGGAGGTGTGGCGGGCCGAGGGTGTCGTGGTGACGCCGCTGCGCGGGGAATCCGGCGGCCTGAAGTCGGGCGATGTGGTGATTGCGGCTGCCGGCCGAAACATGGAGTCGTGGGCGCAGGCCCTGTTTGACCCGCGTGCGCCGCGTCCAAACTGGCAGTTCGGCCAGCGCGTCACATATACAGTGCTGCGCGATGGCGAACGTCGGGACGTGACAATCACGCTGGGGAAATATCCCCTGGGTGCCATACTACGCAAGGACTGGGGCACCATCCTTTTCGCGCTGGTGTCGCAGCTCATCGCCACGTACGTATTTATCCGTCGCCCTCAAGATCAGGCGGCCCGGGTGCTGTTCCTCTGGGCCTCAGGCGTGTTGAGCTCTACAACGTGGTCGCTCGGCCTGGAGGTCTGCGACCTCACCAACGGGGTTGGCTTTTGGCTCTACATCGCTACGGCATACGCCGGCTACATGCTGTTCTGGATCGCTGGGCTGCACTTCGCACTGATCTTCCCTCGAAAGCTGCCTTTGATTTTGGATCATCCTTGGATCGTCCGCCACATTTACGCGGCGCCGTATGCGCTCACGCCCATCTATTTCGCCGCCGTGTTGCCCGGATCGTCGAGCTGGCTGGAGTGGCTGGGGCGTTGGAGCCTGGGCAATACTGTATTGGTCCTGGTCTACTTGGCGTTGACGATCGTTTCTGTAGCCTGGGGCTACCGGACCAATTCTGATGCCAGCTCCCGCCGGAAAATGCGCTGGGTGGCCTTGGCCGCTTTGGTGTCTGGCGGGGGAGGTCTGCTCCTGTGGATACTCCCGCCGCTGGTCACTGGGCACTCCCTGATCGGCCCTAACGCCCTCGGGTTGCTGGTTTTGCCGTTTCCGCTGGCGCTGGCGGTGGCTATCTTGCGTCACCATCTGTTTGACATCGACTTCGTCATCAACCGCGCGCTGGTCTACGGCACGCTGACGGCCAGCACCATGGGCTTGTACGTCTTCATTGTGGGCTATTTGGGGAACATGGTCCAGGCCCGAGACCGGTCGATCATCGCTTTTCTCGCCACCGGCCTGGTGGCGGTGCTTTTTCAACCCTTGCGCCAGCGCCTCCAGCGCGGCGTGAACCGGCTGATGTACGGCGAGCGCGACGATCCGTACGGGCTGCTCTCGCGATTGGGTCGGCGCCTGGAAACGACCCTCGCTCCGGCAACCGGGTTGCGGACCATCGTCGAGACGGTGGCTGTGGCGTTGAAGCTGCCCCACGTGGCTATCTCTCTACGGGAAGGCGACACGTTCAAAACTGCGGCCTCCTTCGGGCTGCCCGGGAGCGACCCCTTGATCCTGCCGCTGATTTACCAAGGTGAGGCCATCGGGCAGTTGATCTGCGCCCCGCGAGTTCCCGGCGAGGAGTTTGCCGAGGCCGAACAGCGCCTGCTGCGCAACGTCGCCCGGCAGGCCGGCGCTGTCGCTCACGCCGTGCGCCTCACCGCCGACCTGCAACGCTCGCGCGAACGATTGGTCACGGCGCGCGAGGAGGAGCGCCGCCGGCTGCGGCGCGATCTACACGATGGGCTGGGGCCCACGCTCGCAGCCCTGCACGTCCAAGCGAACGCCGCGCGTCGAATCCTCCACAGCGACCCGCAGACCGCTGATACCATGCTGGCCGAATTCCAGTCCGAGATCCGGGAGGCGATAGACGACATTCGCCGGGTGGTTTATGAACTGCGGCCGCCCAGGCTGGATGAGTATGGCCTGGTGGGCGCAACACGGGCTTACGCGGCGCAGTGCAGCCTGGAGGCAGCCCAAAAGCATGATCAAGACCCCGGCCAATCCGGGGAGCGGGGGTTATTTGTGCGCGTGGAAGCCCCCCCGGATCTTCCGCCGCTGCCCGCAGCAGTGGAAGTGGCTGCCTACCATGTCGCACGGGAGGCGCTGACCAACGTCGTGCACCACGCACGCGCCCAGACCTGCCTCGTCAGCTTCCGGGTTGCGAACACCTTCATTCTTCGGATCGTGGATGATGGTGTTGGCCTGCCGGCACAAATCAAGTCGGGCGTCGGGCTGCTGTCCATGCGCCAGCGGGTCGAAGAGCTGGGGGGGACATTCGCCATCGAGCCCGCCGCGGGCGCCGGGACCCGAGTGACAGCACAATTTCCGATGATGGAGGTTTGAGCAGATGGATGCATTGCGCGTGTTGATCGTTGATGATCATCCCCTCTTCCGGAAGGGCATGCGGGCGCTGCTCGCAACTCTTCCCGACATGGACGTCGTTGGAGAAGCGGCAACCGGGCAGGAATCCATCGAACTGGCTGCCTCAATGCAGCCGGATGTTGTATTGATGGATTTGCAGATGCCCGATGGAGGTGGCCTGGCCGCCATCCGCCAGATCACGACCACCAGCCCGCATGTTCACGTCTTGGTGATCACCCTGTTTGAGGATGACGATTCGGTCTTCGCCGCCCTGAGGGCCGGGGCGCTGGGATATGTTTTGAAAGATGCCGAGGAGTTGGAAATGATGCGGGCGATCCGGGCTGTCGGGAGCGGTGAAGCGATCTTCAGCCCCGCCATCGCGGCACGGCTGATGGGCTACTTCGCTCACACTCGGATGTCCATTCCAAAGGAGGTGTTTCCCGAACTCACAGGCCGCGAGCGAGAGATCCTGAACATGATTGCTCGTGGCGAAACCAACGCCACCATTGCGGGACGGCTGACCATCAGCCTGAAGACCGTGCGCAACCACGTCGCCAACATCTACAGCAAACTGCAGGTGGCCGACCGGGCGCAAGCCGCCATTCGTGCTAGGGACGCTGGGTTGGGGAAAGGCAGAATTGATGCAGATCACAAAGCGTGAGGCGGCTTGAAGCCCCTCGCTGGATTGCGCTCTGCATGGCTCGGGTAGCCCTTGTGTGGAACATCCCGGGAATCAGATACCCCTACCGATTGGCAGCAGCCTCGCCAATCTACCCAGGGCCAGTCTGCCATCCTGTGAGCCACCTACGCTCGCCGCTCTTTGTTCTCGCAACACCTCCCATCAGCATCGAATCTCATGATTGGATCGCAATCCGCGGAGGAAGAAAAACGCGAGGGAGATCCGACGGCATATTGCGAGCCGGGAAGGCGTCAAGGTCCCTCAAACCCCGCAACTGCTCCCCTGGCTTGGCGCCTGGCGGATCAATCCATTGTCCGCCAACCACGCGTTCACGCTCTGGAAACCGCTCCCGGAGAAATAGGTGGAGCCGACGGCCGCTCGCGGATCGAGATCCGAGAAGTCCACGCCTTTCACCGCCTTGGAATATGCCGCGACCTGCAACATTTGCTGAGGGAACCAGAAGGCGTTGGCCGATTTTGCGGCTTGATACAATTCCTCTTCACCCACACCGTTGGAAGCGAGCAACTCCAGCAGACCGAGCATCGCCATGCCATGGTTGCAGTCCGGGAAGATGGTGGGGTTGTTGCAGCATGGGCGAAACACCCCACTGGCTACGCTTTCGACTGACTCTTGCTGTTCGTCAGTGAGACGGAGGATCTGGGCGCTGGAATATAACTCCGTGGGCGCCTTCGTCCCCAACGACCATCCGCCTGTGGACGCGAATCGCCCGATTTGTCCATCGGAATAGGCGATCATCGGCCCCTCATCCAATATCGAGCTTTCATTGACCAGTCCCAATGCCCAGAAGAAATTCAGCAGGAAGTGCGCGTTTTCCCGGGACATCACAATCCCTTCATCACTGCCCTCAGTCAAGATGCTCCGCTGCTCCTCGGTGAGTGGATCTCCGCCGCGCTCGTAGATTGCAGTAAACTTCTCCTCGTCTATGACCCCGGAAGCCAACAGTTGGGGCCCAATGTCCCCAAACTTCGCCTGGAAAGCGAATCCCTCCGCGGGATTCACCTGCTCCGCCAATCCGGGCAAATCCACAACTGCCGCTGGGTCCGCCGCCGGGCTTTTCGCGCTCGTAGTGGAGAAATTCACCTTGAGTCGTTCTGGCGCCAGAGGCAGAGCGAACACGGCGGTGATCGCCGCCACCAGCACCAAGCTCATCCCCCAACTATTGTTCCAAACAAGGATTGACGGTGAACCCTCTTGGTCCACACGCTGATCCGATCCGGCCGTCGCCGCCTCCTGGCCTGAAGCATCGCCTGCGCTCGGCCAAAGGGCGACTGCCAACAACATCACCGAAACGAACTTCAGTTCCAGACCTTGGAGCGGAAACGCGGCCAGCCCTCCCTCGATCCCCAGCCCCGCGAGCAGTGGAGCCCCGCAGGTAGGGCACCCGACCGACAACAGGCCAACTAGGCCCCCAAGCAGGCTCGTCCCCAGCCCATGCCAGCGGTCAGCCGCGGTTTCACTTGTGATCGCCTGAATCAGGGCCGGGCCAAAGACAAACGGGATGGCCACCATCAGAAAGAGCGAGGCCACCGCATAGAACGGAGTGGTCATATTCATCAAGCCGTTGAGGCTGGTCACCTGCATAAGCACGATGTATTCCAGCAGCAGCAGGTTCAGACCCAGGCTGAAGGAAACCAAGCCCCGGGTCAATGCGGGGGTTGTCCTCAGTTTCTCTTCGGGATCTGAAACCTCTTCCATCTTGCGAAGGCTCTCACTCAACTCCATCTTATCCTCCGTGGTCGCTTCCACATTGCTCAGAGAACCTTGATTTCAACTCAGATCACAATCGCTACCCCTCCAGTAAATCGTATCTGTTGGCGCTCCGAAAGGGCAATTCTGCCTATATCAACCCGACAAGGGATAGGAGTAGAGTCATGTCTGCGTTGAGAGGAACCCGCCACAACGATATCCGCCATATGATTGGAGTGCGACCTGAAGCAGGTCGAGAGGTTAGATCCCAGCTTTAGGAGACGCCGCTGTGACGCAATAACGGGAACATGATCGACGGATCTTCAGGTGGTGGCGAATGAATAGCTCCAAAGGGGCGCGGCTCCAATCTTTCGCTTGGAACGTGGCGCTCCGGCCGCGTTGGCGAGTATCGTGGGCGCCCGCGGCTGTGCCAGGAGACCTATGCGCCGTTTGGCCCATCGCCCTGCGGGCGAAGTGCCCTCTCGATCCATAGTCCTTCGGCTTACAATAGACCTTGTGGAGGTGAGCCATATGGCTTCAACAGATGTATCCATCCATGGGCCAGGGCGCAGAACCACAGCCATCACCTTGAACCGGGCGCTCTACACGCTAGGCCGGAATTGGCTGCTATGGTTCGCCCTCCTGTCCGGGATCTGGGTTGGGCTCCCGTGGTTGGCTCCGATCTTCATGCAGCTCGGCTGGGATCAAGCAGGAAGGGCCATCTATTCGTTCTATTCCCTGCAGTGCCACCAGCTCCCCCAGAGGTCTTACTTTCTCTTCGGCCCCAAACCCATGTACTCACTTGATGAGATCCGGCTGGCCTGGAAGGACACACTGGACCCGGTTGTGCTGCGCGGGTTCATCGGAAGCAGCTCCCTGGGATATAAGGTGGCCTGGTCGGACCGCATGGTTTCCGCATACGGCAGCATCCCGCTCGCAGGTTTGATATGGGGTCTGGTCCGGAGGCGCCTTCGACCGCTGCCTATTTGGGGGCTGATCCTGCTCGCCACCCCTATGGCGATCGACGGCGCGACCCACTTTCTCAGCGATCTTGCGGGAATTGGGGCCGGGTTCCGCTATTCCAACGAATGGCTGGCATCGCTGACAATCCACGCCTTTCCCACCACATTCTACGCCGGGAACGCGTTGGGCTCCTTCAATTCCTGGATGCGGCTGATCACCGGAATCCTCTTCGGCGTCGGAGTCGTGTGGTTTGCCTTTCCCTATCTCGACTTCGCGTTCTCCGACACGGTTCACGCCATCAGAGACAAGTTCGCCCACGCCGGGGTGGAATTATGAGTGAAGGAAATCCCATCCGGGTCGTGCTCGCCGATGATCATGGGGTGGTGCGCGCGGGTATCCGCAAGTTTCTCGAGAGCGCCGATGACATCCATGTGGTTGCCGAAGCTGATAACGGATCTCAGGCCATCGAGGCGATTGGGGAGCACAATCCCGACGTGGCGGTTCTGGACATCCAGATGCCCGAGAAGTCAGGCATTGATGTCACGCGCTGGGTGCGCGCAAAGGCGCGCGGCACCGGCGTGCTCATTCTCACCGCCTATGATGATGACCCGTATGTCATGGCCGTGCTCCAGGCAGGCGCCAATGGCTATGTCTTGAAGACGGCCGACTCGCAGGATATCATCCAAGCGGTGCGGGCGGTACACGAAGGCAATTCGGCCCTCGACCCAGCAATCACCCAGAAGGTGATGGCCTACGTCTCAGGCAGACCGCGTGCCATGCCAGTGGAGGAACTCACCGAACGAGAACTCGATGTCTTGCGGCTGACGGCAAGGGGGTATACAAACAAGGCGATAGGAGTCCAATTGGGTATCAGCGACCGGACGGTGCAAGGGCACCTGGCCAAGATTTTCGACAAGCTCCAAGCTGAGAGCCGGACCGAAGCGGTAATGCGCGCCGTATCGCTGAAATGGTTGCCCTCCGATATCGGTAAAATGCCCGACGGATGAAATTCAGCCTCGACGGATTGCGCCTCCAGCTTCTCGGGCTGATCATCGTGCCCTTCAGCCTGCTCGTCCTCGGCTTGGCCATTGGAGGCGTCAGCATTCATCAGCACGCCATGCGTCGGCTGGTTGCAGAACGGGATGAGCGCGCGGTTCGCGCCGCAGCCAGCGCGCTCTCGCAACAGCTCCTCCACAGAGAGGATTCCATCCATGCAGTGGCCCTGCGATTGGAGGACGACGTATCCCCGGAGATCATCATCCAAGATTCTGGATACCTGGCTGAAGATTTCGATGCGGGCCTGGCAATCCTGAGTGCCGATAGCGATATACTCGCCAGCACGGTCCCGGCAGAGAGCTGGTCGGGAACGGCCTTCGGCCCTTTTCTCTCCTCGTTGGGCGATGGCGCAAGCGCACTCTCGCCCCCGCTCCTGGACGCTTCAGGCGAGATCGCCGTACTGGCCGCTGAACGGCGAGCGGGGCGGATCGTCCTGGGCGCCTCTTCCATCCCCGGCCTTATGCGCATGACAACCATCCCCCTCATCGCGGACACGAGCGGCTACGACGCGTTCTTGACAGACTCTACCGGTGCCGCTCTGGCAACGATTGGGGCTGGCGTTTCCGACGAACAACTCCAGAACCATCCCGGTGTCCAGGCGGCTTTGCGAGGGGAGACCGGCTCCTCGTACCTTCCAGCGCAGGACGGGGAGCATGTGGTCGCATTCAGCCCGGTCCTGCCACCAGGATGGGCTCTGGTGCTTGAAGAACCGTGGGAGGCGGTGGCCAGCCCGATCCTGAATATTTCCCTCGTAGCGCCCCTGACCCTCATCCCGGTTCTGCTCGTCGCACTGGTCGGGCTGTGGTTCGGCGCCCGCCAAGTCGTGGGCCCGTTACAGCGGCTGGAACTCAAGGCTCAGATTCTTACAAAAGGCGAATTCGACGCCGTGCGTGAACCCGTGGGCGGAATCGCGGAAATCCAACACCTCCAGGAAACACTTGTTCTGATGAGCCAGCGCATTCTCGCCGCACAAAACGCCCTGCGAGGGTACATTAGCACCATGACGCGCACGCAGGAGGACGAACGCAGGCGCCTGGCCCGCGAGCTCCATGATGAAACCATTCAAGACCTCATCGCCCTGGGCCAGCAGATCCAGATGCTTCAGGCGGACCTCCGCAGGCAGGGGATGAACGATGTCGAAGGCCTCCAAGACCTGCAGAGAGCCACCCAGGAGGCGATACAGGGGATCCGAAGGCTCTCCCGAGGGCTGCGGCCTGTTTATCTGGAGGACCTGGGGTTAGCCCCTGCCTTGGAGATGCTGGCCCGGGATGCCCAAGCTGACCTGGAAATCCCGGTAGCATTTGATGTCCACGGCGAGGTTTATCGCTTGGGCGCCGATATTGAATTGGCTCTCTACCGCATTGTACAAGAGGCGCTTTCCAATGCGGCCCGTCACGCGCAGGCAAGGCACGTCTGGCTGGAACTCCTCTTCGACGTGGACGGACTGCGAATAACTGTCCGGGATGACGGAGCGGGATTTCACCCACCCGAAGAATGGAGCGAACTGGCGCGACAGGGTCACTACGGGCTGATCGGCATATATGAGCGCTCGGTCTTGATTGGGGCGAGACTACGGCTGGACTCCTCTCCCGGCGAAGGGGCGCGAATCTCAATCCGGCTCCCGCATCCGCCAAACGCCGCTTGAACCATCGGGCTCTCCTGCGCCATTTTGCCTATCCCCCCCTCGGCTAGATCACGCTCGACGAGGGCTCCAAATCCCAGTAGACTGTCTCTAATGACGGAAAAACGGTTGTCTCTCCCCCTTCCCTGGCCCGAAGTGTGGAGACGTCTCGAGAAGTCCCTCAGCGACAGCGGGCTAGAATTGGTCCGATCTTTCGATCTGCAGTCCGCGCGAAGTTCGCTGGCTGAGCCGGATCTCTGCCCGTGCCCTTATCATGGCACCAGCAACTGCAACTGCCAGTATATGGTCTGGCTCGTGCGCCGGGAGGGCGGGGCGCCCCTCTCATTGGCGATCCATGGCCACGATGACTGCACGTACATCACGATTTCGGGGGAAGGCGACGCCCAAGCCGATGAGGGCGCCCTCGGCCCTCTCTACCTGGCCATACGCGGGCTCACACCGATCACTGACCCGCCATCCCCTTGACGGTCGAGAGGCCGCCTGGCGCCATTCGGGGATGGAAGTGACATCTGCACCAGAGCCTCGATCGGGAGCAAGAGAAATGGGCAAACGACGACGCAATTCGCGCAACAGATCCAAGCAGCATGGACCTCCATGGTCGGATTGGTATCCATCGCTTCCATGGGGTTGGTCGGATACCCGGCTGGGGAGCTGGCCTTCGCACCCCGGCCGCATCGCGTCCATTGGGGCGCAGCGCCGCTTGCGGGATCCGTCGGCTGGGGCACCGGTCGACTCTATTATCTCCGCAGAGGGGACATCGTTTAGCGATCGATCATCAGGGTAACAGCCACCGGAATTTTGCTCACCAGCGGAGGCATGCACGTCCAATCGAGGGAACCGGCATCATAGGAGGTAGCGGGCTGTGGAGGTTGAAGTCATCGGTCTCAGGTTCAGGTATCGTATCGGGAGGCCGGCGCTTGCAGGTATGTTGGGTCTGCTATTGGGGGCCTGTGCGGCCGCCGGTCCCCAAGCGCCACCCTCAGATGGCTTCGGGCAACCGGCTCCGGTGGAGGGTGGAGGCCAGTACACGGATATCCTGCCTCAAGAGTTGGAAAGCATGCTGGAGGAGAAGGACTTCTTCTTCGTAAACGTGCACGTGCCCTATGAGGGCCAAATCCCAAACACGGATGCCTTCATCCCCTTCGATCGCGTGCGCGACCTGATCGACGAGCTTCCCGAAGACACCGGGGCTGAGATCGTCGTTTATTGCCGGAGCGGCAGCATGAGCGCCAAAGCGGCCACCGATTTGGTGCGCCTTGGCTATTCGAATGTGTACAACCTAGACGGCGGTTTCCGTGCCTGGTCGGCGGCCGGTTACGATTTCATCCCCCCGGATTGATCCGATCGGGATTTGGCCCCAAGTCAACGGAAAATCATATCTGCAGTCATTCGGGCCACTCTCCCGAGAAGCACTGCTCGGGGCGATCACGGACGCACTCAACTCTTCCGGCCGAGGCTTATTACCATCCACGAGCATTCGCCTGGACCTTATTGCTCCGAAAGCCAAAGCCCGCCTGCGCGCAATCTGCACCCAAGCCCCCCTCCCGACCGGCCTCGGCGCATGCCAACCGGATGGCCTGATATTCTCCCGATCGAAGAGCCGGCGAGCGATTGTGGCAGATCCGCGCGCAGACGACGGGCCTGGCGCATCACACCGCCCCAGACCATGTGCAATGGGGTGTGGGCCGCGTATGAGAGCGGATGACCGGATCCGGGAAGAGACAGAATCCCCTTCCCGCGGAGCCAATTCTCCCTCCAAAGCAGAGTTCTCTTGAGCCGCCACATCCCAGAGGAGGTCAGACGCTGCCGGCCGCGCGCATGAGTGCCTGCGGCTGGCAGGGCACGAAAGCGTTCCACCCAGACGCCTTGGCTCGGTCGAGTTTACAACCCTAGATCATTCTTTATCAGTCAATACTGCTCGCGCGTGATCTCCCCCCTGGCATATCGCTGTCTCAATATCCCGGCCGCCCCTCGGATGTCCCGCCCCTCGTCAACATTCTGGGTCCAGCGCCGGATTCTCCAGCATGCCAAGCATCGAAATAGGATCGATGATGGAGATCGCGCTCCCCCCACTTTCTTCGTAGACGATGACGATCCTTGGTAGAAGCAGCCCAATCTCCGGGTCCGCCTGCAGTGCCCGGTGGGCCGGCGGCGTGTGGCAGGCCCCCAGGATCGTGTACTTTCGGAGATCCACGTAGAGGTTTCTCCTCAGCATCGCCTTCGCACCCGCCTGGGTCAGAACTCCGAAATCCTCATCCCCATCATACCGAATCCGACCGTCGGGGTGTACCTGAGATTCCACATCGTCTTCGGCCCGTACTCGGGGGTCACGGCCCTGGTGACCGGATTTGCCAGCCCATCCATGGCGCCAACCCCCGTGCTCTCTTCGATGATCTCGGCGCAGGCACGAAGGTCGTGCGCAAGGTCTTGCTCATTGGATTACCTCGATTTGGGTCTGCATCGATCTGGGCCTGAGTGATGTGCTGCTTGAAAGCATATTCGAGACGAAGGAAGCCTCGATGTTCCTTGATTGAGGCTTGTCCAAAGGTTTCAACGGAATCCCTCCACAAGCCCTGTGCCGGTCCGCTTCGTACAAAGGCGGGGCAAGGACTTTGAGAGTTATCCGGCCCATTTGCATACAAATCCGCAAGGCGCCGTGGGTAGGTTGAAAGCGCCGTCTGGCTCGCCGGATATCGGTGTGGCCCTACGCATGGTGCGCCTCCAGTGAATTCCGATGCCGGCCATGTCTTGCTGCACACCATCAGGAGGGGCTGGTCTTCAGGGAAAGGAGCCCTCAAATACGACCGCACTCGATGCTCTCCTTTGGGTCTGGTTTGCGCTGGCCATCGCGTCAACGGCCTACCTGGCTTACGATCTTCTCCGCCACACGCCAGCCATGAAGATCATGAAGGTGATGGTCGGTGGCAGCTATGCTCAGGCGTTGAGACGGACGGCTATCCCCGAGTGGGTCTCGATGAACGCGGTCATGGACGGCGTGGCGCCGGTCATGGTGATCCTGATGCGAACTGGAGGAAACCCCATCCAGCCGGATGACCCCCGCTTCTGGGGAATCATGTCGCTCGCAGCGCTGCTGGGTGGGAGACTGGCCTATCCAGTCTCCCTGTGGCTGGTGGCGGCAGGTCTGAAGCACGGGATGGGTACCGAGCAAGCTATTGGTCGCGGCGGGCACAGCATGGAAGTCGAGCAAGAGATCATGCTGCAAAGGACTGAACCTGCTCGGTCCATGCCCACGAGGCAGGCCAGAGATGAAGATCAGCCTGGGGGCTCGGGTGCGCCTCGACGGAGCCGCGCCCCGCTTTGGCGGGTATCGCTGGTAATCACAGGCACGCTGGCATTGCTCGTCATAGGCCTGCTGATCGCGGCCGAATTCGGGAACCTGTAGCCCCAGGGTCATGGATCCTGCCCTCACCACGCAAGAAGGCACCTGAGACCGAAGTTGGCATGACGGTCTCTCGACGCGTCGATCGTTCCCATCAAGTTTGCCCGCAAATCGGCCCGGCAAGAAGGTAGTATCTCATTGAGTGGTGTAAATACGGGCTTGTGAAAGTGGCCATCGTGT
>CAYMCO010000044.1:0-40892 GCA_964388955.1 uncultured Anaerolineaceae bacterium
TGAGCCTGAAGAAGGCCTACAAGAGCGGTAAGCTGAAGAAGAAGTCCAAGAAGAACAAGAAGAAGGGGAAGAAGAAGAATTCTTCCCACGGCGGGGCCAAGGCGCATGCGAAGATCATGCCGCAGGAGGGAGAACCGCCGGAGGAGACGCCGACTAAGACTCAGGTGCCCACTGGGACAACCGAGCCGGAAAAAGAGGCGACCGGGACGCCGGAACCGGAGACCGTAAGTCGAAATCTTGTCCCTTCAACAAGTGTGCCCTTCCCCGATCCAGTCCGGGCGCCGCATCCCGCAAATGCCGAATGCGAATGGGATATCCAGAATCTGCACAATGTGAATTCACGATCAGAGGCATCGGGGGGCATGGTCGAACTTCCGGAGCAATTCTATCGGTATCTTCCGACGATTACTGCGGCCACCAGCTCATACCGAAATCCCCACATCGATATCGGATCGGTAGAAATCGGAGAAGAAGAGACCTGGAATCTCGAACGAGAAGCCAATCCTATTCTCAACGTTACTCCCGTGAAATGGGAATTCGAGGCGTTCGGGACATCGGTGGCGCTTGGGTGGGAGGCAGCCAGTGTCGAAATTGGCGTACAGACACCGAAAAATGACTACGCCATCAATATGTCAGACCAGACTGGATCAGTCTCTGTTAGGCAATCGGCGTCCGTGGCCCTTCAATGGGATGGCTGGAACACCACAGCAAGGGCTGAATACAATCCTGTGGACTATTCGGTGCAAGCGGGAGATGCTGAGGGCTCCGGCACTTGGGGATTCTATGTAGAGGAGAAGCCGGTAAGAAATGTTGCCTATATGGCAATGGCACAAGTCGTTGCGGCCGGAGCCTTCCTCCTGCCTGGCGTCGCAGCCGATATACTTGCTAACCTTGACAAAGGCATGATTCCTGAATTCCCTTATTGAGTTCGAAGCGAGGACTGTGGACGCAATGAAAGATCGACAAGAACATACTGGATTATTCCATCTGCTCAATGGGCGATACGGATTGGCCATTGGAGCTATGAAGGATGAGTTGGCTCATACCCCAAGAGAAGCTGATACGCGGTTGGAATTGGCCTGTGCACGGGCTGCCATCGGCGAGGTTGATGAGGCAAATGCGATCTTGTCTCAATATGATTCGGAGACATTGGATGGGCCAGGCCTAGCCAGATTCCGAACGGCGGAAGCCTATGCTGCAATTCGCCTTGGAGACATGGAAAGAGCTTCACGTGACTTGAGAGAAGCTGTATCGGCTGATAGTGAGTTTGCGCTTGCTCAGTTCTCTCTTGGAAGGCACCTGCTATTCCGTACAAGGAATGCATCCGAAGCCCGGGCACATTTGTCGAAAGCTGCCGACCTAGAGCCTCAATCCCGCAGTTTGCGTCTGGCTTTGGTTGGTTTGGAGGCTCAATGCGGCAACTATTCAGAAGCGATGAATGCGGCAAGGAAAATGCTCGGGGAACTTGGGCTGGAAATACGGGCGGTTCTAGCCCTAATAGCGAGCTGGGTGCTGAGTCCTTCCTTACCGAGTAGATTGTTCTTGATCGGGAGTGCACTATCGTTCTTTGTGCCAATCCTCGGGCCGGCCGTTCTCATCATCTGGGTGCTGATGGGGATCCTTTGTCCGATCCTGCTTAGGCGAGTAAGTCCGATACTGGGATTCTCTCCACTCCTGATATCAATTGGCCTGATGATTATCTACGGGGTTCGATCGATTCTCCTTGGAAGATGGTTTCCCTAGGCAATATGGCGCATGATCATCGAGGTTCAGTTACGACTTGTCCGGAAGCGGCCACGGCCAAGGCCCATGTGAAGCGGATATCGATGGATGAGGCAATTGCTGGGCTGTGTCTGGCTTTCCTAGCTGGTGGCTTGTTCTATGTTGTAAGGGAAGTTCTGCTTGTGTACTTCGGCTGTCCAGCGTGCAATCGCCTCTTCACGCGGAGATTGATCAGACGAGAGCCTCTTGCCAGGGATATTGAGAAGAGCGTTTCAAAACACGGGATTGCACAGATATTCAGGGAACCGTACATAAGGGCCTGGAGGACATACTCAGAGATCACGTACGAAGTCGCAAGATTGCACTTCAAATGCGAATCATGTGGCTACACATGGACGGAGATAAAGAAGCACGCGATTGCAGCGAGTATGGACAAGGAGAATCGCCCTCCCGGTGAATTTCCCTTCACATGAGATATGCATGCGTGCATCCGCTCATTTTCGATACCCTAGTCATCGCCCGGAACAATGGATCTCCTGCTCCGTAAAAATGATGCTCATTTGAGGCCATCTCAGGGAATTAAGATAGTACCTATCCTAGCATGGTATCCACCTCGTAGAAGATCAGTGATCAATACGCCTGAGAAATGGTGGTTCCTCCGCGAACTCCACTGGCTAGCAACTCACCTTCCCGACTGGGCCTTTCCTACTGCCATTGCTGCACTGTCCGGAAGGAGATCGGAAGGAAGATCGCGGGAATGGCTGACGATTCCGGGAAGAGGGGCCCATCAGTATGAGAGCATGGAATCGAGCATGTTGCGCCCGAAGATCACGCCCATCTTCCAAGGCGAGATCCGGTCGATTATGAACCTGGAAATCAGCCTGCTTCGCAGCCACCGATGAATTGGCGGACAACTCAAGTCTCCTGTGCCCCTATCATCGTCCGGAGCCTTCATCGCCGAATGCCTCTCGATTGCATCTCGCCCAAAGGAGACGCACATTCTTGGCTCGGCGGCGAGCGCTGACGGCTTTGCCCCTTTCGCTACGCACAAGATGAAGCGGATCCACATTGCCCATCACGCGTCGTGCTGCTCTCAACGCGAGTGGGCTCGTTGCGCAAGGGAGACGGAACTTGCAGTGGGAAGCGCTATTATGGAGTCCAGCAGCTTGCTGCTGGTCGCGAGCAAAGCGAGCGATCGAAATCGCATCGGCAGCATGCGGTTTCGGCCCGACAGCGCAGGCGACGTTCAAGCAGTGGGGTTCCCTGTTTGTGCGGGAGACGGCGGGAAGGCGTGCCCATTGATCGCGTGATATGGTAGAGGGAGGTCGCGTCAAGATGGAAAGGATCGGCTGTGGACCGCGAATCCGCTATCTGCAGAGCACGCTGCAGCCTCGAAGGCCTCGCCCTGGGCGACGCGTTTGGAGAGCTGTACTACCAGCTATATCCGCGCTTCACGCCCGAATCCGACCTTCCGGCGGGGCCGTGGGCCTGGACGGACGACACGCACATGGCGCTGTCCGTCGTGGAGATCCTTGCCCGCTACGGCGAGATCGAGCAGGATGCGTTAGCGCGGGCCTTTGCACGGCGGTATATGGAAGAGCCACACCGTGGATATGCCCGGGGTGCGCACCGGCTGCTGCCCCGCATCCACGCGGGCGCCGACTGGCGGGTCGAGGCGCCATCGCTCTTCCGCGGCGGCTCATACGGAAACGGGGCGGCCATGCGCGCCGCACCGGTCGGCGCGTGCTTCGTGGGGAATCCAGCAAAGGCTGCGGAGGAAGCGCGCAAATCCAGCGTCGTGACCCACGCCCATCCCGAGGGGCAGGCGGGCGCCATGGCGGTGGCGGTCGCGGCGGCGCTGGCCGAGAGCGCGGCCCAAGGAGGTCGTAGGTTCCTAAAGGGGATCCTCGAATATGCCCCAGAAAGCCAAGTCGCCGAGGGGATCCGGCGATCACTGGAAATCCCCACCCAGGAGCCATATGAGGCGATCCGGAAGTTAGGGACCGGGCAGCGGGTGTCCGCGCAGGACACCGTCCCATTCTGCCTGTGGGTTGCGGCGCATCACCGGGACGATTATCAAGCCGCCCTCTGGACCACGGCGAAGGGCCTCGGCGATTGCGACACCACGTGCGCCATCGTGGGTGGGATCGTGGGTTGTTCCGTCGAGCGGCTGCCGAAGGAATGGCTGGCCCGGCGGGAGCCGATGCCGAGAATCCGATCTGGATAATCAGACCTGTCCACCGCCCTCGTCGTCCACGTCAATCTGGACAAGGAGGGAGCCGATAGCTTCGATATTTCCGAAAGGCGGCTTCATGTCCCAAATCTCCCGTTGACATTGCCCTCTGTCTCGCCCATACTGGAACAGTAGCGGATCGGACTTGGGCTCAAAGATCAGATGAAGGGGAAAGACCATGCAAACTCCACTTCGCCACCGCGCACGTGTGCTGCACTTTGTTCTGCCGATGCTCTCCCTTGTCGTGCTGGCATGCACATGTACCTCATTCGCTCCGGGCGAGCTGCTGCGAGGCGTGGTGCCCGAGGGGGCGAAAGAGACTGTAGAGCAAACCCTGGCCACCCTGGCCCAGCCCACCGTGACCGAGCTGACCGGGCAGGTCGAGCCTTCGCCCACGCCGGCCAATCCGACATCGGAGGCCGGAGGATCCCCGGCGGGGACCGCCCAACCGAGCGGTGGAGAGGCCGAAGGTCCGGGCTTGCCGGCGCTGCTCGCCGAGGGTGGGATCGAACTACCCGGGATCGAAGCCAATGTAGATGGCGAGACGCAGGGTCCGATCCTGACGTTGCAGCTCACCAACCCGGAGAGCGCGGAGGTGCTGGTCGACATCCCCTGTGGGCTGATCTTCCGCCCCGAGGCGGGCGACGACGAGCAGCGCATGATGAGCATCCAGCCGGCGTCGGCGGTGGTGCCCGGCGGCGGGACTGCGCAGATCGAGCCCTACGTGATATGCATCGACGCCAACCGGGCTGCGCCCGATCTGGGAACGATCTACGAGGTGGGCGAGATGGCGTCCGGGGATCTGCTCAAGCTGGCGCAATGCGTCTGTCAGGAGGATCTGACCGCCCCGGACGAGATGGATCTCGGCTTCGGCTCCGTGGGCGTGCAGTTTGCCGTGTGGGCGGTGAGCTCGGACATGAATTTTGAGGAGATGCTGGCCGGAGAAGGCGGTGGAGAGGGGGCGTTGGACGACGTGCTCGGCGAGCAGAGTGGAGAGCTCTTGGGGTTGATGCAGGACCTACTCCTGGCGCCGGCGCAGGAGTGGTTGGATCGCTGCGGCATTGAGATGCAGGGGAAGACGGAATAGGGCTGCCGGGTCAAACGCCAGCATCAAAGGTGCTGTTGGGGGGAATTGGCATTCCCGGCCGAAGAACTCAATCGCTTTGGCAACGTCGGAGCCGAATAGGTGGCCATCTCCCCTGACCGGGTGCGTGTAGCCTTTCGCGAAGGCGACGGCTTTATACCGGCCTCTGAAGCATGTTCCTGCGGCCGATGAAACGATTCTTCCGCGCAATGCCGCCCCACCGTTCGGAACACTTGACTGGTTCTGACCCCCAAACCTTGAAGACTGCGGTTGTCTGAAGGTGAGCTTCCCCAGAGATCAACGCCCGCTAGTATGAGCCATATCTCAATGGCTTCGAGCGGGGAGCTCAGCGTGCACAGCACACCGCGCAGCGCGAGTACCCCCAGCACCCATGCCTCCCATCTCTTCAGCCCCTGCCCGCGGATTGCGGCCGCGGACGAGCTGAAAGCTGATCGCCGACAGCCCAATCCGACGAATGACCAACGACGGCATGCGCTCCGCGCATCTAGCTTTCGGCTCCTCAAGGACGACCGGGGATCCCACGTGCTCTTCAGGGATAGCTGTCTGGCTGATGGCTGACCGCTGATGGCCGAGAGCCCATATGAATCTGCAACCTTCAACCGGTTTTTCTCCCCTGCGCCCCTGCACTCTCGCTCCCCTCCTCAGAATCCCTGCCCCTCCCCTTTCGCCCGAGATGGATGTCGAGATCTGGTCAGCGGACATCTTGAACGGGTGAGCTCTCGCGGATCCGGTGGCATTTGACAATGCCAAAGGCCGGGCTTCCCAAGGGCGCATTTTGGAGCGATCTTCAATTCTTGGATATTCATACCTATTGAATTGCACCTTTGGTGAAGATTTGGCATCGGCTTTCCTGTGTTTTGCGTAACAAAACAGACCGATATCCGTTCTATATTATGTAGATTGTCCCCAAACACCTTGTGCAAGAACTCGTGAATATACGCGTAGTGGGGGGAGGGACCGCGACAAGGGCGCGCCCGAAAACCGCAACTTGCTGAATTCCACGTGGATGCGATGATCCAGCGATCGGATCTGGTCGCCTTCCCGCACTGAAAACCGACATCAAAGCCTCCGGGGCGATCTCTGGGGAGCGAATAGCGAAACCGGCCACAGCCATATGTGGTCGGTTCTCGTGTCCAGAGGAAAGGAGGTGATAGGGGATCCTGCAAAGCGATCGATGAGTCGAATTGCGAGGATATGACACAGGCATGATGGGGATAGCCCATCCAATGGGAGATAATGATGAGAAGGAAGCTCTTGGCGATACTGACTCTTGCGGCTGTTCTCGTACTGGCAATCACTTCTACCGGTTATGCGGATAAGCCAGTCAACTTCGATGACAAAGGGAATGAGACAGCTTGGCAGAATAACAATGCCTTTGATCAGTGGGGATACAACTATCAAGGACATCTATTCAGCGGCCTATACTCCAACTATGCGCGGCCCGATCCGCCGTATGATTTGGAAACAGCTCCGGAAAGCACCTACCTGATCATGAAGTGGAGTGATGAATGGTTGAGCAGTGAAGATCGAAACGGCGACGGGGATCTTGATCGCGGCTATAGTTGTGACCCTGATAACGCCAATAGTTCGGCATGCGAAGGGGCTTGGCTCACCAATCACATGCGTGGTGAATACGAAGGCGATGATGGGAAGACATGCAAATGGACATACTTCGTCAAGATCGTATATCCACCCGGCGGCCCGGAGGATGGTGATGGGGATGGATACGATGATAATACGGGCGGAGAGATAATCTGGAGCGCCTTCGTAATAATCCAACAGGTCTCCAATGACACTTGCGCTGGGGAACACGGCAACATATTCTCCGTGCAACCATCGGGTTTCGGCGCGTTCAAATAGCCTCATATAGCGAGTAGTTCGCTCCCGGAGCCACGTCTAGCACGGGTTGGAGCCAGTGAGATCGAGGCGGGGCAGATGCCCTAGGCTTCGCCTCGATCTGTCCCTTGGTCTGCCGGGAACATGATTTGGCGGATACGAGGATAGCCCTATCATCATCCTTCAAGGCAAGGGGAGGATAAGCGGTCAGCGCAGGCTAGAAGTGCTCTGATGATAGGGCTTTGGAGCAAATATGAGTTTGGGATATGTCTGATCACTCTTCTCACGTACTTCTCGCCAGTGTAGGAATCATCCGATAAGAGGGACCAAAGACCCTTGATCGAAGGTCGGTCGACAAGAGGCTCTATCCCCACACTGCCGTCAAGGCATGCATCAATACCGTTACTGGCAGGCACGGGAAATACTCAGAATCCTTCAGGACGGGCCTGATAGGAGCTCCATCGCACTGCATCACGGCAACCAATTGGCGGCAATGAGCAACAATCATCATCGGATAAGGTTCTTGCAGGTACGCACCTGCCCCATCGCAGCGCGAATTGATGAGCGGATCCTCCAAAGCCATGAATCTCGGCGAACCGGCCGGGATTCTGTGTGTCCCTCGGTCATTGCCCTGCAATCTCGGTCACGACGGCCGTGTGCCCTGCCAGAAGGTGGGCCGGCATTGGCGGTTCTTGAAGGCTGCGGTGGATCAGTGGTTGGGGTTGGAGATGGTTTCGCAGCCAGATGAGGAGAGTGGTCTGCCCTGAGACAGGGCAGCAGAGCCTAATGGGTTCTGCGAACGCCTAGGCACGACACCTTGCCCCAATATGAATGGGTGGGAGAGGATAGGCGATGTGTCACGGTGGTTGTGGGCCAAGGGCCAGTGCTCGCCCTCCTATCCGATGCTGGAGCTTCTCGACCCCAGCCACGGGCGGCGGCATTCCCGGCGATCACCTCCGTGTGACCCCGGTCATAGATATCGCGTATGACCCCAGCCATGGGAGAGATGGGCCTGTTGCATGTTGCGAGAATCCTGGGAGAATAGATAATTGGCCTAAGGGAGCGCCACCACTGCGTCGCACTCTGCATCCCCGCAACACACCCAGCCTGTGCCTTAGAGGTGCGCCTTGATCAAGCGGAAATCCGGACTTTCCCCAGTCGCCACGATCGGCGATTGTTTTCGCATTCTACTTCTTCCGGACCCGAGGGCATATTATGCAAGACAAGTAGGGTGTTGAATTGATTCAGAACATGCAACGCGCAGCCAAAAGCCGCTCGGCATCATGGCTTGTATTCTCGGGCAGGAGGCAAATTCGCGAAAGGGGAAAAGACCTACTTGAGGGAGACCCCGCATCGGTTCGCGGGGATCCGTTCATATAGTAACAACACCGGCGTCCTGCCGGATCCATTCGGGGGAAGATAAGAAGCGATGAACGTCTTCAAACTCCGCAACCACCTCATCAGCGAGTACTCAGAGTACGTCCAGAGCTTTCTCACCATCCAGGACGACCGCATTCGGGACTATGTGAATGAGGAAATCGGCGCTGGGCTGTTCTGGCCCGATCCGCTCATCCAGCTCAACCCCTCCTTTGAACCTGGAAGGCTCGTAGATGATTTAGTCGATGAAGGCGTGCTGCATGAGGAATGCCGGCGCATCTTCAGGATCAAGGACGGGCCCAGGTCCGCCGGCAAGCCGCTCCGGCTGCATAGGCATCAGGAGCAGGCCATCCGCGCGGCGAAGACCGACTCCAGCTATGTGCTCACCACGGGCACCGGCTCGGGCAAGAGCCTGGCCTATATCATCCCCATCGTCGATCACGTCCTGCGGCGCGGGCCGGGCAGGGGCATCCAGGCCATCATCGTTTATCCGATGAACGCGCTGGTCAACAGCCAGATGGGGGAGCTGGAGCGCTTCCTGCAATATGGTTACTCCGATCTCAAAGGCCCGGTCACTTTCGAACGTTACACGGGCCAGGAATCGCAGGATGAGCGCCTGCATATCATGGCCAGCCCGCCGGATATTCTGCTGACCAACTACGTGATGCTCGAGCTGATTCTCACCCGGCCAGAGGAGCGCCGCAAGCTGATCAACGCCGCCAGGGGATTGAAGTTCTTGGTGCTCGATGAGCTGCACACCTACCGCGGCCGGCAGGGCGCGGATGTGTCCATGTTGGTTCGGCGAGTGCGAGACGCCACGCAGTCCCCGAATCTACAGTGCGTGGGCACATCGGCGACGTTGGCC
Source organism: uncultured Anaerolineaceae bacterium (assembly GCA_964388955.1). Taxonomy (GTDB): domain Bacteria; phylum Chloroflexota; class Anaerolineae; order Anaerolineales; family E44-bin32; genus CAYMCO01. The sequence continues at coordinate 9,139 of CAYMCO010000044.1, forward strand.
GGGGCGGGGAGCTACGAGGAGAAGCAGGCGCATGTGGCGGAGGTGGCGCGGCGGATCTTCGGCGCTGAGGTGGAGCCGCGGCACGTGATCGGAGAGACGCTGCAGCGCTCAACGCCCGACCGGAATCCTGGCGATCCGGATTTCGTCAGCGCACTGCGCGCTCAGGTGCAGTCCGGGGACCCCGCGCCTCACGCCTTCCAGAAATTCGCCTCCAAGCCACTTTCTTCCTGGATCGAAACGGCTTTCGGATTGGAGACCGAGACCGCCAGCGGACGCCTGATCCGGCGCAGCCCGCGCGGCGTATGGGGCGGCGGGGGCGCGGCGGCGGAACTCAATGATCTCACCGGCCTCGACGAGAGGAGGTGCGGCGACGCGATCGAGGCATGGCTGCTGGGGAGCTATCAGGCAGAACCCAACCCGCAGACCGGCTTCCCCGTCTTCGCCTTCCGTCTGCACCAGTTCATCAGCCGAGGCGATACGGTCTATTCCCCCCTTGAAGAGGAATTTGACCGCTACATCACGGTGCAGAAACAGCAATTCGTACCCGGCGATCGGTCGAAGATTCTGCTCCCGCTGGTGTTCTGCCGGGAGTGCGGCCAGGAGTACTACTCGGTATATGCCCAATCGAAGGGCGATTCCGGCCCACGTACCTTTAGAGCGCGAGATTTCATGGAGCGCCGCAAGGAAAACGGCGCGGAGCCTGGATATTTATACATCAGCTCCAGCAATCCGTGGCCCGAAGACTATGAGGAGCTGAAGCAGAGACTTCCTGAAGAATGGCTAGAAGACACCGGCGACGGGTACGTGATCCGCAAGAATCGCCGAAAGGACCTTCCCGAGACGATCCGTGTGCTGCCCAGCGGTGAGGAGTCTGACACAGGCGTCATCGCCCAATGGACAAAGGCGCCCTTCCGTTTTTGCCTCAACTGCGGCGTCTCGTATGATTTCCGGCAGCGGTCCGATTTCGCCAAGCTGGCCTCGCTCGGATCCGAAGGCAGAAGCACGGCCACGACGATCCTGAGCCTCACAACGATCCGCAGCATCATGAATGAGCAGACGCTGCCGAAGAAGGCCAGGAAGCTGCTCAGCTTCACCGACAACCGCCAGGATGCCTCTCTGCAGGCCGGCCATTTCAACGATTTCATTCAGGTGGGCGTGCTCCGATCCGCACTGTATCGGGCCGCGGAGGATGCCGGATCGAGGGGGATCGAGCATGATGAGCTCGCTCAGCGGGTCTTCGACGCCCTGAGTCTGGATTTCGACCTATACGCCGCGGAACCGGGCGTGAAGTTCCTGGCGAAAGAAGAGACCGAGGCGGCCTTCCGCGAGGTGCTGGCCTATCGCCTCTATCATGACCTGCGACGAGGCTGGCGCATCACCTCACCCAACCTCGAGCAGTGCGGTCTGCTGAAGATCGAGTACAAGTCGCTGCATGAATTGTGCGCTTCCAAAGAGGAATGGCGGGACTCCCATCCGACTTTGAAAACCGCCTCCCCCGAAGTGCGTGAGAAGGTAGCCAAGGTGCTTCTGGATTACATGCGGCGGGAGTTGGCCATCAAGGTTGACTATCTCGACGGGCAGCGCCAGGAAAGAATCCAGCAGAAGAGCAGCCAGCGGCTGAGGCCCCCCTGGTCCATCGACGAGGATGAGAAGATGGAACAGGCTGCCATCCTCTACCCGCGCTCCCGCGGACATCGGGATTATGGCGGCAATGTATTTCTATCCTCTCGCGGAGGCTTCGGACAGTATCTGCGCAGGGCGCCGACATTCCCGGACTACTCAGACAAGATGAGATTGGATGAGACCGAGGAGGTCATACTTCAGCTTCTATCGATTCTGCGTGTTGCCGGCCTGGTCGAAGTCGTGAGCCCGCCGAAGGATTCCGAGCAAGTGCCAGGCTATCAGGTTCCCGCGGCGGCGATGCTCTGGATCGCGGATGACGGGACCCAATCCTTCCACGACCCCATCCGGGTGCCGGGACTCCCGGAGGGCGGTGGGCGCACGAATCCCTTCTTCGTTGAGTTCTACCGGTCCGTGGCCAGAGATCTGATAGAGATCGAGGCGCGTGAGCATACGGCGCAGGTGCCCTATGAGTGGCGCGAGCAGCGGGAGGAGCAATTCCGGAAGGGGGAGCTGCCGATCTTGTTCTGCTCCCCGACCATGGAGTTGGGGGTGGATATCGCCCAGCTCAACGTCGTCAATATGCGCAATGTGCCGCCGACCCCGGCCAACTACGCCCAACGCAGCGGGAGGGCGGGCCGGAGTGGCCAGCCGGCGCTGGTCTTCACCTACTGCTCCACGGGCAGCTCCCACGATCAGTACTTCTTCAAACGTCCGGAGCGCATGGTCTCTGGCGCGGTGACCCCGCCGAGGCTGGATCTGGCGAATGAGGACCTGGTGCGCGCCCATCTGCAGGCTATCTGGCTCGCAGAAACCGGCCAGGACCTGGGTGTATCACTCAAAGATGTGATCGATCTCTCTGGCGATGACCCCAGCCTCGAGCTGCAGGACGTCGTCCACGAGAGCCTGAGCCAGGCCTCCGCAGCGAACCGGGCCAGAGCCGGCGCCGAACGGGTGCTGGCCACCATCGCCGAGGAATTGAGCTCCTCCAATTGGTATACCGAGCGCTGGCTGGATGACGTCTTTGACCACCTGATGCTGCGCTTCGACAAGGCGTGCGAGCGCTGGCGGGACCTCTATCGAGCTGCCCAACGCCAGCGGGAGCTTCAAAACCAGATCATCGTCGATGCTTCCCGCCCGCAGCACGAGCGGAATCACGCCAAGCTGCTGCGCCGGGAGGCCGAGAGCCAGCTCGAGCTGCTGACCGACGCCAGCAGCGTGATGCAGTCGGATTTCTACTCCTACCGCTACTTCGCCAGTGAGGGATTTCTCCCCGGCTATAACTTCCCACGTCTGCCCATCTCCGCTTATATCCCCGGGCGGCGGATCCGCGGGTCGAAGGATGAGTACCTCAACCGCCCACGTTTCCTCGCCATTTCCGAATTCGGGCCGCGCGCCTTCGTCTACCACGAGGGCTCGCGCTATATCATCAATCGCGTCATCCTGCCCGTCGACCGGGAGGATGAGGAAGCCCACACGCGCATGGCGAAGCAGTGCGGGAGCTGCGGCTATCTGCATCCCATCTCCGAGGGAGAAGGCCCAGATCTGTGTGAATTGTGCGGAGCTGCTCTCGGCGCTCCCATGCGCAATCTGTTCCGGTTGCAGAACGTCTCCACAAAGCGGCGCGATCGCATCAATTGCGACGAGGAGGAGCGACTGCGCCAGGGCTTCGAGATCCGGAGCGGGGTGCGCTTCTCGGAAGGCGCCGCCGGCAGACCGTATCAACTTGGCGTGCTGAGATCATCGAACAGCCCACTGGCGAAGCTGACCTATGGGAACGCGGCCACGATATGGCGGATAAATCTCGGTTGGCGTCGCAGGGAAAACAAGAATCAGTTGGGATTCCTGCTCGATGTTGAGAAGGGCTACTGGGAGAGCCAGAAGAATGCGGATGAAGAGGATCCCGAGGACCCCATGAGCGCCCGGATCCAGCGGGTGGTCCCATATGTGGAGGACCACAAGAACTGCCTGATCTTCGAGCCCAGCACGAACCTGGATGAAGCCCAAATGGCGTCGCTTCAAGCGGCGCTCAAAGACGCCATCCAGGTGCATTTCCAGTTGGAGGACGCAGAGCTGGCTGCGGAGCCCCTTCCTGACCGGGATGATCGCCGGTCGATACTCTTCTATGAAGCCTCCGAAGGCGGCGCTGGTGTGCTTCGGCAGCTCCTGGAAGATCCGGAGGAATTTGCCGCCGTGGCGCGGGAGGCGCTGGAGATCTGCCATTATGAACCCGATACCGGCCGCGATCTCGAGAAGGCGCCTCGCGCCAGGGAAAAGTGCGAAGCCGCCTGCTACGACTGCCTGATGAGCTACATGAACCAGTTGGACCATGAGATCTTGGACCGGCAGCTCGTGGTTCCGATCTTGACGGAGTATGCGCAGGCGAAGGTCGATGCCGCGCCGGCGCCCATCACCCGTGCGGAGCACCTGCAGCGCCTGAAGAATCTGGCTGGATCGGATCTGGAGGTGCGCTGGCTCGATTTCCTGGAGGCGGGAAACCTGCGGCTGCCGACACATGCGCAGAAAGTATTCTCAGAATGCCAGACGCGCCCGGATTTCTATTACGAAGACGAATTTGCGGTGATCTACGTCGATGGCCATCATCATGACTATCCCACCCGGAAAGAGCGCGACGCCGACAAGCGCACGTGTATGACGAATCTCGGCTACACGGTCATTCGTTTTGGGTATGAGCAGGATTGGGAGGAAATCGTGGCTCGCTATCCGAGCATCTTTGGGGGCGGCTGATGGGATACAGTGTAGGTTCTTTGGTCAGGGCGAGGGGCCGCGAGTGGGTCGTGCTGCCGGAATCTGAGCAGGATTTCCTGGTGCTTCGCCCGCTGGGCGGCACGGAAGATGAAGTCGCCGGGATTCATCTTGGCCTGGAGGAGGTGCGGGAGGCAACTTTCCCCCCGCCCGATCCGGCGAAGGTCGGCGATCACCGCTCGGCCCGTATGCTGCGCGACGCGGCGCGGTTGGGCTTCCGATCCAGCGCCGGCCCCTTCCGATCCTTCGGGCGCATATCCGTTGAACCGCGGCCCTACCAGCTCGTCCCCCTGCTCATGGCGCTGAAGCTTGACCCGGTCCGGCTGCTGATCAGCGACGATGTGGGCATCGGAAAGACGATCGAGGCCTGCCTGATCGCGCGTGAGCTGCTCGATCGCGGCGAGGAGACGCGCCTAGCTGTGCTCTGCCCGCCCCCGCTGGCGGAGCAGTGGCAGTCGGAGCTGCGGGAGAAATTCCATATCGAGGCCGCCCTCGTCCTTCCCGGGACAGCGCGGCGCCTGGAGCGGGAGACCGCCTTCGGGGAATCACTCTTTGAGGCTTACCCCTTCACAGTGGTCTCCACAGATTTCATCAAGTCCGAGCGCAGGCGGCACGAGTTCCTGCGCACCTGCCCGGATCTGGTGATCGTCGATGAAGCTCACACCTGCGCCTCCGCCAGCGTGGCCCGAGGCGCGAAGCACCTGCGGCACGAGCTGGTGTTGGCGCTGGCTGGGAAAGCTGATCGCCATTTGATCCTGGTCACCGCCACGCCACACAGCGGCAAGGAGGAGGCATTCCGCTCTCTGCTGGCTTTCCTCGATCCGAGCCTCGCCGAGCTGCCGGACGATCTATCCGGCCCGGAAAACAAATCCCACCGCAGGCACCTGGCGCGCCATTTCGTGCAGCGGCGGCGGGCGGACATTGAGCATTTCATGCAGGAGAAAACCCCCTTTCCGGTCCGGGAAACCAAAGAGGAGACCTATTCCCTCTCAGATGAGTACAAGGGGCTGTTCACCCGAGTTTTGGAATACGCCCGGGAGAGCGTGCTGGACGAGACCGGCGAATCCTATCGCAAGCGCGTGCGCTGGTGGTCCGCGCTGGCGCTGCTGCGCTCGCTGGCCTCCAGCCCGGCCGCGGCCGCGGCGACGCTGAGGAGCCGCGCGGCCGTCGCCGACGCCGAATCGGCAGAAGACGTGGAAGAGATCGGCCGCAAGTCCGTGCTCGATCTGGTGGAGGATGAATCCGCGGAGGGTGCAGACGTCGCGCCCGGAGGGGATATCGGCGAGCTTGCAGATGATGAAGCCAGGAATCGCCGCAAACTGCTGGAAATGGCCCGCCTGGCCGAAGACCTTCAGGGGGAGAAGGATGTCAAGCTGCAGAAGGCCATCGAGTTGGTCGAGGATTTCATTCGCGATGGGTTCAATCCAATCCTGTTCTGCCGCTTCATCCCCACAGCGCATTACGTCGCCGAGCATCTACGCGAGGCGCTGCCCTCGGATGTGCAGGTCGTGCCCATCACCGGTTTGCTCGCCCCCGAGGAGCGGGAGGCGCGCATCTCCAGCCTGGAGAAGGATCGTGCCCGAGTGCTGGTGTGCACGGACTGCCTGAGCGAGGGCATCAACCTGCAGCAGTCATTCGACGCCGTGATGCACTATGACCTCTCCTGGAACCCCACCCGCCATGAGCAGCGCGAGGGGCGGGTGGACCGGTTTGGCCAGGCGGAAGACGTCGTGCGCACGCTGACCTATTACGGGGTCGATAACCAGATCGATGGCGTGGTGATTGAAGTGCTGCTCAGAAAGCATCAGTCGATCCGCAACATGTTGGGCATCTCGGTGCCGGTCCCAGGAGATGTGGATCAGATCGTCGAGGCGCTGTTCGAGGGCTTACTCCTGCGAGGCGGTGGGGAGCTTCGTGAACGGTTCCTGCCCGGGTTCGAGGAATACATCAAGCCCAAGAAAGAAGAACTCTATGCGGCGTGGGACGCGGCCGAGGCGCGTGAACGCCGATCCCGCACCATGTTCGCGCAGGAGACGATCAAGCCGGAGGAGGTCGCCAAAGAACTCAATCTGGCCCGGGCAGCCGTCGGGTCGGGGGTGGACGTAGCCCGGTTCACGTTGGAGGCGCTGCGATCCCATGGCGGAATCTTCGAGCAGGTGGATGGGGCATACCAGATCGAAGTGAAGGAAGTCCCACAGGCATTGAGGGAGATGATGGGCGTCCCGGATTCCATCAAGGCTTGCTTCGAGCTGCCGATCAGCGATGATCAGATATACCTGGAGCGCACACATCCGGTGGTGGAGGGCCTCTCGAGTTACGTCATGGACACCGCCCTGGATCCGCTGATGGAAGGCGTGGCCCGCCGCTGCGGGGTGATTCGAACTGACGCTGTGCGCCAGCGCGCCACGCTGCTGCTCACGCGCTTGCGTTTCCACATCATCCAGCAAGTCAATGGTAGGGAAATCCCGCTCCTGGCGGAGGATCTGCAGGTGGTTGGATTCGATGGCGATCCCGCGGATCCATCCTGGCTGAGTGCAGAGAGATGCGAGGCATTGCTGGCGGCGAAGCCTGGCGCCAACATCAAATATGAGGAGGCCGTCGACTTTGTGCGCCAGGTGGTGGAGCAACTGCCGCGGCTCGAAGATCACCTGATCGAGGCCGCTCGGAAGCGGGGCGAGGAAATCCTGGATGCGCACGTGCGGGTGCGTGCGGCGGCGAAGATGCGGGGGCGGCGCCCGCGCATCGAGCCCAATCTGCCGCCTGATGTGCTCGGCGTGTATGTGCTGCTCCCCATTCCGGGTGGCTAGGTTGTTAGAGAGGAACGCCGTGCTCTATCTCTTCTTTCGGGATTAGGGCTTTCCTCAAGGGTTCGTATGGGCGCAGCATGGTGCGCCCATACAGGTGAATAGGCGAAATATGTGCGGCGAGAAGAAGTACAAAGGCTTGTGTTAGTGGAAAGCGCAGGGCATGCATGGGGGATCGGGAAGTGGGTTTGGACCGCAAGTATTACTTCGTCGACGAGGCAGGTGACGCAAATCTGTTTAGCTCAAAGGGAAAGGTGATCATAGGCCATTCCGGGTGTTCAAAGTTCTTCATCCTTGGGGTGCTTGATGTCCGAGAGCCACCCAGACTCAACCGGGAGCTCCGAGAACTCCGCATGAGATTGCTCGCGGATCCCTACTTCAAGGATGTTCCCTCAATGCAACCGAAGGCCAAGAAGACGGCCGAATTCTTCCATGCTAAGGACGATGTTCCAGAAGTCAGGAGGGAGGTCTTCCGACTGCTAAGGGGTCACAGTATGAACTTCATGGCTGTCGTGAAGGATAAATCAATCGTTCTCAAATATGTGCGAGAAAGGAATAGAAGGGACCCAAATTATCGGTACCCGCCGAATGAGCTTTATGACTTCTTGGTGCGCCGTCTCTTCAAGACCTTGCAGCATAGAGCAGATACGATCGAAATCGCCTTCTCAAAACGTGGCAAGGCCGATCGCACAAAGGCCCTAGAGGATGCTCTGCATATCGCCCGTCACCGATTTGAGAAGCAATATCAAATTAGCCTGAAGACCAAGGTTGAGATCCGGCCGGAAGATTCGAGGAGAAGCGGATGCCTTCAAGCGGCGGATTATTTCCTATGGTCTCTACAGCGCCTTTATGAGCGCCATGAAGCACGTTTCGTAGAGTATCTCTGGCCGTCCTTCGGAGTGGTATTAGATATTGACGACAAGAGGGAGAAGGGATATGGCATTTACTACTCACAAGAGAGACGATTGACGGTCGAGGAGCTCAACAAAAGAAAACCAGGGATATAGGGCTTTCACCTGAGTGTCAGCCACACGGCATGAAGCCGAATTTCATCCACTGGCAATCTGAGTATAGCATAGGTTCGAACAAACACAAGGAGTAATTTGGATTGAGGATTCGACATCGGTCCAGTTTTTCCAGCGTGCGCACGGAAGGCGCCATCCTGCCGCCGGACCTGCTCGAGCGGGTGCAGGAGGGGGATGGCGACCTGGGCGGGCTCAAGCCGAGTGACTACCATCTGCAGCCGGGCGAGCGCCTGAACGAGGTCGTCAGCCGCTCATGGAACCGCATGCTCGGCGCCTGGCGGAATTTCCGATCCGATCTCGAGCGGCTTCCGGAGGGGGATCCCGGGACGACCGTCACCCGCGAACGGCTGCTGTTGGTGCTGTTCCAGGAGTTGGGCTACGGCCGCCTGCAGACCAGCCGGGCGATGGAGGTGGACGGCAAGAGCTACCCCGTGTCGCACAATTGGAACGGCGTGCCGATACATCTGGTCGGCGCGCGCGTGGAACTGGACAGGCGCACGCCGGGTGTGGCCGGCGCGGCGCGGTCGAGCCCGCACAGCATGATGCAGGAGCTGCTCAATCGCTCCGATGACCATCTGTGGGCATTTCTCTCCAACGGGGATCAATTGCGCATCCTGCGCGACAACATCAGCCTGGTGCGCCAGGCCTATGTCGAATTCGATCTGCACGAGCTTTTCGAGGGGGAGGCCTACGCCGATTTCACGCTCCTGTGGATGCTGTGCCATGAGTCACGCGTCGAGGCGGAGGTCCCCGAGGAATTCTGGCTGGAGCGGTGGTCGCAGGCCGCGCAGGAGGAGGGGGCGCGGGCGCTCGACCAGTTGCGGGACGGTGTGGAGGCCGCCCTCCGCGATCTGGGGCAGGGATTTCTCGCCCACCCGGCCAACCAGGCCCTGCGGGATCGCTTGCGAAGCGGCACGGTGAGCGGGGATGAGTACTACCGCCAGTTGCTGCGCCTGGTCTATCGCCTGATCTTCCTCTTTGCGGCGGAGGATCGGGATCTCCTGCATCCCCCCGGCTCCGAGGCAGAAGCTCGCCAGCGGTACCGATCCTACTACTCCACCAATCGGCTCAGAGGGCTCGCAGGTCGCCGCCGCGGCACGCGCCACGAGGATCTCTACCAGGGTCTGAAGCTCGTCATGAACATGCTGGGCCGGGAGGGCGGATGCCCCGAGCTGGCGCTCCCCGCGCTCGGCAGCTTCCTATGGTTGGATGAAGCGCTGCCGGATCTGGAGGCGGCGCGGGTCGGCAACCACGCCATGCTGGACGCCGTGCGCAGTCTGGCTTACACGACCGACGGCGGCGTCCGGCGCGCGGTGGACTACAAGAACATGGGGGCGGAGGAGCTGGGTAGCGTGTACGAGGCCCTGCTGGAGCTGCAGCCCGAGATGAACACCGACGCAGGCACGTTCGAGCTGAAGGTCGTGGGGGGTAGCGAGCGCAAGACCACCGGCAGCTACTACACGCCCTCCAGCCTGATCCAGCAGCTCTTGAACACCGCGCTCGATCCCGTGATCGAAGATCGGTTGGCGGGTGCACGGCGAATGGCGAATGGTGATTGGAGAGATCAGGGGGAGAGAGCCTATGCCTATTCAGTCATATCAGGATTTGGAAATTTGGCAGCGTGGCATGGAGATCAGCGAAAGGATCTACATGCTGACAAAGGCGTATCCTCGGGAGGAGCTCTATGGGATGACATCCCAGATGCGCAGGGCGGCGGCCTCGATTCCGGCAAACATCGCCGAGGGGTGGGGCAGAGCAGGCACCAGGGAATTCCAGCGCTTCCTACAGATCGCGCTGGGCAGCCTGAGGGAACTGGAGACGCTCCTCATTCTGAGCCAAAGGGTGGGTCTGTGCACGGAGGAGGGAGCACTCCCGCTGCTGCAGGAGATGACGATCTTGGGCAAGCAGACGCTGACTCTGATGCGCAAGCTCGATCAAAGAGCTGGCAGCTAGCGGAGGAGGAGTGGGATCGCACACCACTCGCCATTCGCCGGCATCTACTCGCCAGTCGAGCTTTGCTCGACCTCAAGATATGCGACCCCGCCTGCGGGAGCGGGCATTTCCTCATCGCCGCCGCCCACCGCATGGCCAAGCACCTGGCAGCGGTGCAGACCGGCGATCCGGAACCCTCGCCGGAGGCGACGCGCGCCGCGCTGCGGCAGGTGATCGGGCGCTGCATCTACGGCGTGGACATCAACCCCATGGCAGTCGAGCTGTGCAAAGTGAACCTGTGGCTGGAGGCGCTGGAACCAGGAAAGCCACTCTCGTTTTTGGATCACCGCATCCAGTGCGGCAACAGCCTGCTGGGCGCCACGCCGGCCCTGATCGAGGGCGGAATCCCCGATGACGCCTTCCGGCAGATCGAGGGCGACGACAGGGAGTTCTGTAAATCGCTGCGCAAGCAGAACAAGGCCGAGCGCGCCGGGCAGATGAGCATGTTTGATCGCTGGGCAGCCGAGGAGCGGGCGACCTATCAAACGCTTACCTTCGGCATGTTGGAAGTGGCCGTGCTCGACGAGGACACGCTCCAGGCGCAGCGCCAGAAAGAAGAAGAGTATGGGCGGCTGATCGCCTCCGACGAATACCGGCGGGGAAAGTTGGTCGCGGACGCCTGGTGCGCGGCCTTCTTCTGGCCCAAGCGCGAGGGCGCGCCACCCCCGGTGACCCAGGCCGTATTCCGAAAGATCGCCGCGTCCCCTGAGAATGTAGCGCCGGAGACGCTGCGGCTGATTGACGAGATTGCGTACCGATACCGCCTATTCCATTGGCATCTTGCCTTCCCGGATGTGTTCGACCAGGGTGATGATGTGACAAATGATGAGTCAGAGCCGGGATGGGCCGGTGGTTTTGACGTGGTGCTGGGAAATCCGCCGTGGGAGCACACTGAACTAAAAGAGAAGGAGTGGTTCGCGGGGCGGCGCGACGAGATCGCTGAGGCCTCGACCGGCGCCAAGCGGAAGAAGATGATACGAGCGTTGAGAGATGAGGATCTGGCCCTCTATCGATCATATATTCAGGCCAAGAGAGAACACGACGCGCTCAGTCACTTTGCCAGACATTCCGGGCGTTACCCACTCTGTGGAAGAGGGCGCATCAACACCTATACGGTTTTCACAGAATTGAATCGCTCGTTGATCGATGGCGCTGGCAGAGTTGGCTGCATAGTTCCCTCGGGGATTGCTACCGACGACACCACCAAATACTTCTTCCAGGACCTGATGGATCAGCGCTCACTGGTGAGCCTGTACGATTTTGAGAACAAGAAGAGGCTGTTTCCCGCCACCGACAGCCGCACCAAATTCTGCCTGCTGACGCTGACCGGGCCGGAGCGCCCCGCGAAGGGCGGAGCGGACTTCGTGTTCTTCGCGTATGGCGTCGGGGACCTGCGCGAGGATGAGCGCCATTTCACGCTCACGGCGGAGGAGATCGAGCTGCTGAACCCCAACACGCGCACCTGCCCCATCTTCCGATCCAAGCGCGATGCCGAGATTACGAAGGCGATCTATCGCCGCGTGCCGGTGCTGATCAAGGAGGGCCCGCCCGAGGAGAATCCGTGGGGAATCACCTTCAAGCAGGGATTGTTCAACATGACGAGTGATTCCCACCTCTTTCGTACCCGCGAACAGCTCGAAAATGAGGGCTGGCAATTGCAGGGCAACGTCTTTCACAAGCTCGGAAAGGGCTATTTGCCGCTGTATGAGGCGAAGATGATCCATCACTTTGACCACCGCTTTGGGGATTTTCGCGACCTGCCCCCCGGATCGAAAAGCACGCAGTTGCCCGACGTGCCCGTGGAGCGCAAACAGGATCCAAGCTACGTCGTGCTGCCGAGGTATTGGGTGCCGGAGGCTGAGGTGGAAGAGCGCTTGGAGGGCTTATGGAATCGGGAGTGGCTGCTCGGGTGGAGGGATATTACGAACACAACAAACGAGCGTACGGTGATTGTAAGCATTGTGCCTCGGATGGGAGTGGGGCACACAATGCCACTAATGATGGGTATTGGGGTGGGCGCCCAACCCTACGCGATCCTCGCGAATCTCGCTGCATTTGGTTTCGATTATGTTGCCCGACAAAAGGTAGGCGGTACACATCTCACGTACAACCTTCTCAATCAGCTTCCGGCCTTGCCACCCGCTTTCTATCGGCAGAAGTGCTCATGGCACAGATCAATGTCAATTGACCGATGGCTCTGTGAGCGAGTGGTTGAGCTCACGTATGACGGGCGTGACATCCAGCCCTTCGCTTCTTCCCTCGACTATTCGTGCAATCCTTTCGTTTGGGACCAAGAGAGAAGGTTCAACATCCGCTGCGAGCTTAATGCAGCCTTCTTCCACATGTATGAATTAGATGAGGGAGATGTTGATTACACCATGAACACCTTCCCCATTGTCAAGCGTCACGATGAAGAGCAATTCGGCGAATACCGCACCAAGCGCGTCATCCTGGAGATCTACGCTGAGATGCAGCGTGCCATCGAAACCGGGGAGCCTTACCAAACGCGGCTTGATCCGCCGCCGGCGGATCCGCGGGTGGCGCATGGTTGAACCGCTGAGGCGCTGATAGGAATGATGCCGCTGATTGGGTTTTCCGTGACGGTTTGGAGCCATCGGAAGACTGGCTCGGGATGGCAGTCATGATCGCAGCGGGAGTTGGGTAACGGCGTGGGAGGTGATCATTCATGTGTCGACTGGTCTGATCAGAGAGACCAATTCTGAGAGTGGGTAGATCGGAGGGGGGATTTGCAGATAGAGGGAGAAGGCGGCGAGGATCGCAGAGCCGGCTTTGTGAGGCCCGAGTTCCCGCATTCAGAGACCACTGGGAAATTCATTGGGGCTGCCCAGCAAGTGCACCGGAACCTGGGGCCTGGTTTCGAAGAAGTGATCTATCAACGCGCCCTGGCCCTTGAGCTTCCATCCCATGGGTTGGAGTTCGAGCGGGAAGTCTGGATCGATGTTCACTATCGAGGGAAAAGAGTGGGCCGCAAGCGGGTGGATTTCTTGGTAGGCGAGGTGATGGTCGAGGTGAAGGCCAAGCGCACGCTTGAGGATGTTGATGTGGTGCAGGCGCTGTCCTATTTGAGAGCCTCGGGATTTCAGGTCGGCCTGCTGCTGAACTTCGGCGCCAAATCCCTGGAGATCAAACGCCTGATCAACTCGCGCGCCGAGAAACGAGGGAACGGAGAATGATGTCAGCGTGATCAGATGGCTCAGCGAAATCAGTGGTTCCAGGCCTCACTGCAGCATGTGATGGAGGCGGGCGAGCCGTATCAGATGAGGCTGGATACCCACCCAGTGGAGCCGGTGGTGACGCATGGGATACCGTTGAGTCAACAGCCCTCGTGATCGGGCGATTTGTAATCATATGTTGAAAGGATGTGCATCTGGCAAGCAGGCTCAACCCCTCGGTGTTGGGCCAATGCGATACTGCGCAATGTACCCCAATTTTGGGGGTGGAGCCCCGAGTCCTTATAGCTAGACCCGGGGTGACGAGTAGCTTGCTGAAACTGGTAAGCGTGATTTCCCGCCAGATTCGTAATTTGACGGGACAAGGAGTAACCGAAAGGGAGAGAGCAACATGGGGGAATTGATTGAGGAGAAGAGTTCCGAACCAACAAGCGGATCTCCAAGCGGACGCGTGCGAGCGTTCTTGCGGGTGGTATTGGAGGAGGACTTGTCGGAAGATGCTCAAAGAGTTCTCAAGCATCTCGAATCTTCCGAGCTGGAAGTCGATGCTTTGGAATCGGATGATTTGGCGGGCTTATTGTTGGAGGGCTTGAAATGACTCCAAGTCTCCTGCGCATACAAGCCATCAGGGGGTTTCAAGAGGAGCAGTGCATTCCTCTCTCTCCTAGTCTTACAGTGATATATGGGGAGAATGGACGCGGCAAGACTAGCTTATGCGAGGGTTGGAATTGGCTATTCACGGGGAAAATGCTTGTCGGACTTGAACCACAATCCGAGCTTGGAGCCGCAGGAAAGAACATACATGTCGGGGACGTACCGCGCTTCGTCCAACTATTGGATGCAGAGGGGAACCCCCTCGTAACCCGTTCAGACGACCAGTACGAGAATCCTGGAAATCTTCCCGAATCTACCAGCCCGGTTCTGTTGCAATACCGCCTTAATCAAGTGCTGTTCACCTCGCAGGGAGATCGACGCAAGTTCTTTGAGCAGGTCATGGAGCTCGACGTAGAAGCCTCATTTGCTCAGAAACTGCGGAGAGCCTGCCTACGTATTGACCCTTTCACACATGATGCATGGGAAGCATGGAAGAGGGCCATTGCTTCTATAGAGCAGCACGGTTTTGTGCCGCCGCACCCATTACCTTCTAATCCCCAAGAGCAAAGGGAAAATGAAAAGGCACTGCTCGGGAATGTAGCGGGATATCTAAAAGCCGAACCCAGCCCCGAGGGCATAGATGAAGTGCTCGAAAGAGGTTCTGGGCCGGATATTGGAATTGAGGCACTTCACTCTCCAATTTCCCAATCAGAATTGCAGATTCTGGAAGAAGCGCAGTCTGCTCTCGATGGATTGCGGGCCGGGGCAGAGCAAGCTCTCGCAAGGGCCGCCTGGCAGGAAAAAGGATTCGAATTCGTTCAACCTCCTCGTTGCCCGTTCTGCAATGAAGCAACAATTCACGAGGGCAGACTTCATGAGATTGAAGATGAGATAAGGTCCATTCGCATTAGCCACAGCTCGCATCTCAAGGCTGAGTTGAAGGTAAAGGCGGGGATACGAGTTGTTCAGCCGCTTGTTGGAATGGATGTAGACGCCACACATTCGCATTTGGTGGCTCTTCGAGAGCTATTGCCCGAACTGAAGGTTGAAATGGTCGAAGAGATTGGGAGTTGCATTGATGATTTGGATACAGCAATCGAAGCTATGAATGAGCAGCGGCAAGAGGCTGAGGCTATTGAGGGCAAAGATGCATTCCAGAGCGTGGCTTCAGCGACTATCGAAGTTTCGAGAGCTTGGCTAAAGCTTGTTCCACACTTGGAGAATTTAGGAGAGGCGCTCAACGCAAGGCGGGTTCGGGCACGCTACATGGAATCGGCTGCGTCGATCGTGCAATACTATCGAGCCGATTTGGACGGATTTTATGGTCAGTTGGCGTCACGAACCATCCTGGAAGAGATCGCGGAGATTGCTCCAAAGACTATTGAGCGAATCAAGAACGATCGATTGAGGAAGCTCGCCTTGGATATTGTTCATTATTACGGAATACTGCGTCCAGATGATCCAACACCACTGGATCTTATTGAGGCTGCAGAAGGTGTCCGCGGTGATATTCGCATAATGGCGAGGAGCGTTGACAAAATCGATCATGCCAGCGCCCTGTTCAGTCACAGCAACTCAAACGCGTTAGGCATGGCGTGCCACATTGCACGCGTGCTTGATGCGGGTCACCATACGATCGTCCTCGATGATCCCTTCCAATCACTTGATGATTCGAACCGCGAGTATGCCGTTGGAGATCTAATTGGCTCATTACTCGATGATGGTCTCCAGATCGTGGTGCTTACTCATGAACGGAGCACTGCCTCAAGGCTCCTGGACACTTATGCAGACAAGGGCGCCATGGGTACAGGTCTCAGGTGGGACACCGCGCGGGGTGCAATTCCAGAGCCAATGTATGGAAGCGCAGATGCTCAACTTTCAATTGTGCTCGATGGTTTCGAAACTGATTCACTATCGGATGTAGTCAAAGCGAACATTGCGCTCCGGCAACTACTTGAGGGTTTCTGCGCAGATTACCTGCGGGGTATCGGCGCGCATCTCCCTTCGAGTCATAAGCGCAACCTGGGGAGATATATCGATTGCTTGGAGATGCTTTCACCTGATGTTCGCCCCAACCAACAGACCTTAAGAAAGCTGAATGATTGGAATGAAACACTCTCGGGTGAGGCACACTTTGACGGATCAAGTATAGAGGGAATAAATGAACTCAAGGCTATCACAAGAGAAGCACTCCTTGCCAGAAAGCAGGAGAAGCAGCTCCGTCCTCCGAATCTTGATCACTGGAGGCAAATTCCTAGCTCGGAGGTGCTAAAGCAGCGCGCTCAAACAATCCTAGGTCCTTGAGAATTTGTCCAATCTTACTTGAGGTATGGAACCCATATTGATCGTGTGGAGTGCTTTTCACAACTGCATTGTCGTGAGCGGTGGTTTTCATTGATGTTGAAATCGTCGTATGAGGTGTTGAGGGAATGGCATTGATCTTCCAAACCGGGGACATTCATCTTCGTTTGCCGGAAGGCGACAGATGGACCGCATTCAAGATGCTTGTTCAGGCTGCTGCCGAACACGCCGTGAATGTCATGGTCATTTCCGGTCACCTGTTCGGCAGCGCAATCGATGCAGAATCGCTGCGAGCGCCGCTTCGCTCGTTGTTTGAAGACGCTTAACCTGGAACGCTCATCATCCCTGGCAACCTTGACGCCGAAGTGTTCAGGGCCGGGCGATATTTCGGTGGGGGAGCGGGTGCAGAGCAACCCCGTTTGGTCGAAGAGCGCCGTCGGTCACGGAAGAGGGGTGCATGTGATCTTTTCCTCAAATCCGCCTTTGTCACCCCGTCCGGATTCCCTGCCTGCATCTCTCCCCGAAACGCTTCGCCAGGAGGTGCCTGATATGCCAACCTACAAACAGATCCAGAAATATGTTGAACGCAATCGCGGCTTCAAACCCAAATCCTGCTGGATTGCCCACGTGAAGGAGATCTCGGGTCTTGCCGTCAAACCAGCCTGGAACCGGAACCCGGCTGAGAGGAAGGAGCCATGCCCACCAGAAAAGGTCGAATCAATCCAGAAGGCACTGCGCCATTTCGGGATGGTCTAGGAGACTTCTGCCAATGACGGGCGAAGGCAAGAATATGGATCTCAAGCTTCATTTCGATCCTGCCGATGCTCGGGCAAGGACGAATCTGGTGAAGGATATCGTGGCCCTTGCGAACTCTGGAGGTGGAGAACTCATATTTGGCAGGGATGAGGTCTCGACGGTCGGGCTATCCCCGGATGTTGTCAAACAGATGGATAGCGCCAAGCTGCTCGACTTGGTGGAGAAGTTTGTTCAGAAGGGGCTCATCCACATTCGGCATGACGTCCAGCAACTCGAGGGGGAAAAGGCGCTTCTGACGATTACTGTGGAACCGGCGGACTACCCACTCGTAATGAAAAAGGATGGCACGTGGGCCGGGATGGGCGGCGCGCGGCCGCTGTTTCATCGCGGGGATATATGGGTCCGGCATGGGAGCAAGACTGAGAGGTTGGCCCAATCCGATATGCGCCGCTTTCTAGATGACGCTTTCCAGAGGGGCCTTGATCAAGTGCTATCTGCTGCCCAAATTGTGAAAAGGGCGGGCCCGACGAGCAGTCTCGAATTCAGAGCCGATACAGGCGAAGTGATTCGCGCTCCTGAAGATATTCTCAATCTCGCCTTGAGCCGTCGCTCACTCGACCTACCCTATCTGCTCAGTGGAGAGGAGTTGATGTGGCTCTTCACGCTCCGCGACACCTTTCGGCCGACAGCAGACCAGCTTGAGGTCATCATTGAGAGCGCCTTGCGGCGCCCGCCCACGCTCTATTGGTGGCTGGCCGATCCGCGTGTTGATCACTCGATGATGAAAGGAATCCTAATGAGAGTTCCGGCCGCCAAGGATCGCGATAAGTCGGATGCCGCTTCGAGCGCGGTGGAATTGGCCGCCATCTATCTCAAACCTGCGGAGCGTCAGCAGCTCATTCAAGAGCTGAAGGGAAGCCGCTATGCGCACTTCAGGGAAGAAGCGCAGGCATTCGAAGATCGGGCTGCCATGAAGCGCTACTTCATGGATCGAATAAGCAGGGGCAAGATCGAAGGCCGGGATCTGGAGGCTTTGGATTTGGACGAGCTGGAGGCATATGCGAACGAAATCGCCAATCACGCCTTCCGACAACCTTCATCGAGCGCCTCGCGGCGGCTGGCTGACATCACAAGGACGATCTGGGCGAAAAAACGAGGCTGGATTGCTTGAATTGGGAGCGCAGAAAGCTGATTACATATCATGGCAGGCCTGCAGCTTCGCCATGTCCGCTAGGCCAGCCTCAGGAGGTGATAGATGACCTTGAAGATCCTGCACACCGCTGACATCCATCTGGGGATGCGATTTACGAGAGGCTACGAGCCGGATCTTCGAGAGGCGTTAATCGACGCACGCGCCGAAGTGCTTGATCGATTGGTGGGCATCGCCAACGAGAGAGAATGTGATCTCATCGTCATCGCCGGTGATCTCTTCCACAATACGAATCCTTCACCCAATGAGATCGTCTCTGCGGCAAGCTCCCTGAGCGAATTCACAGGGCAGGTGCTGATTCTGCCAGGCAACCACGATTATTACGACGAGGCGGTCGATTCGCTGTGGGCAAACTTTGCCCCGGAGATGGGCGAGAATACCACGATTCTACGCGAGCCCGAGGTTGCGCGCATTGATGTGGCCGACCAGCCGGTCGCAATCTATCCGGGCCCATGCTATTCAACCCGCTCGGAGGAGAACATGATTGGGTGGGTGGCGGAAGCTCGAAAGGAGACCGAGGCTGATTTTCACATAGGGGTCGCACATGGCGATCTGGAGGGCGTGACTCCGGATTTCGATCAGGAGTACTTCCCCATGACTCGTAGGGAGCTTGAAGATACTGGCGTTCCGATTTGGCTGCTCGGCCATGCCCACATTCGATATCCGGATGTGGATCATGGGTCAGATGAACTCGCATTGTTCGCATCTACCCCGGAGCCCGACGGGTTTGACTGCCGGCACGGGGGTTCTGTTTGGGTCGTGACTGTCGAAGATGAGAACACCAGCAATTTCGAGGCGGTTCAAACAGGCCAATATCGGTTCCACGAGATCAGCAGGGGAGTCTCAGGAGAGGCCGATCTTAAGGATATTCGGGAGAAGTTTTCCGAGTTCGATTCCTCCAAAGATCTCGCCAAGCTCAAGCTCGAAGGCCGGCTGAAATCAGACGTCTATGATCACATCTCTGAAACGCTGGAAGACCTGGAGTCCCAAGTGTTGTATTTGGAATACGATCTCGGGGATTTGCTGCGCCAAATAACGCAGAAGGATATCGATCGCATTTTCACCCAAGAATCGTTTCCACACAGGTTGCTATCTACATTGGCGGAAAATGAGGACGATGCCCTGGCTCTCCAGAAGGCCTATGAATTGATCAATGAGGTGCGATCATGAAGGTCCGCAGCATTCATCTGGAGCCTTTCGCAGGTGCGGCAAAGCGGACTGTCGGTTTCGAGGATGGACTGAACGTCGTTCATGGCCCGAACGAAGCGGGGAAAAGCACGCTGGTCCATGCGCTAAAGCTCTCTCTTTTCATGCCTGTCAATCCCCGGAAGAATATCTATGAGAACGAAGTGGCCAGATTCCTACCCGTCACAGGCGGCGACACCATTCATACCAAGATCATGTTCACCTTGGACAACGGAGATTATGTTCTCGAGAAGACCTGGGGCAGCCAGCCGGCCGCGAAGCTCAAGCTGCCCGGGGGCGAGACCTACTCCGACCCGGATGCTGTGCAGAAGGAGCTGGAGGAATACTTGGGGATCTCTCCGGCCACGTGGAAAGGGATTCTCTTCGCATTTCAATCTCGCCTGGCGGATACGCTAGCTCAGATGGTGGCGGAAACTGGACCACAGCAAGACCTGGCCGCGCTGCTGCGGCGGGCAGTATTCGAGACGGATGGGGTTCGAGTTGAAGCGCTGCGAGAGGTGATCTTGCAGCAGGAAGAAGATCACTTCGGCCGGTGGGATCGGGATCTGGAAAGGCCAGATGATAATCGCGGAATTGGGAATCGATGGAAGAGGGGGGTGGGCTCGATCCTCGAAGCCTACTACGACATGCGCGAAATAAAGCAAGCGCTGGAAGATGCCCTATCCACATGGGAGCAGATCAACGAGCTGAATTCTTCCTTGCGTGAAGTTAACCGAGACATCGATAAGCTCGAAGACTTTGTGCAGAAGAATGAGCCTTTCGTGAAATCCGCTCGCAAGAGGAGCAAAGTTGAGGCGAAGCTCGAGGCCCAGCAGGGGAGAATAGAGACCCTTGAGAATCTGGGTTCTGATTGGCGGAAAGCCAGGGGCGAGATTGAGGAAAAGCAAGAGAATGAGGAAGACCTCGCCTCAAGCATCGAGAAGTTGAGGCGAGAGAGGGAAACTGCCGAGGCATATGAGGCGCAGAAGGAGAGAATGCGCATTCTGAAAAAGGCGGAGCCAAGGCATGAGGATCTGGAGGCGCATAAGAAGAAGCACGCGAACCTGAAGGCGGTCAAGAAGGAAGACATCGAAGAGCTTGGTGAACTCCAGGCCGAGATGGCAAGGCTTGAGGCACAGATGCTCGGTGGGAAGGTGGCCTTCGAACTGGAAGCGCGAAAGGATCTTGACTTCAGGCTCTCGAAAGGGAGTGGCCCATTGGAGTCGAGAAGCCTGAAGGGGGGGAAGAGCATTAGTGAGCAGGCGGAGGGCCGGATACAGATCGAACACGAAGACTGGGAGCTCAGGGTCCGATCTGGGGATGAGCCATTGGAGCAATTGGAGAGCGAAAGATCCGCTCTTGAGGCCGAATTCGAGAAGGCGTTGGAGTCTCTCGATTGTTCAAGCCTGAAAGCGGCCAAGAAGGCACAAGAGGTGTATTCAGAGTCCGAAAGGAAACTCTCAGAGCTGACGATAGCGCTAGAGCACGCCCTGGAAGGTGAGGCTCTCGAGGAATTGAAGGCAAGTCTGGATGATGTGCGGACCGAGGAGCCTGGCCGCCCCTTGCTTGAGGTCGCGGAGGATCTAGCGAAAAAGGAGGAGCGCAGCCAAGGACTAATCGAAGATCTCGATATGCTTCAGAGCAAGATCGACAATTGGAAAGCTGAATATGGAAGCCTGGATGAACTCGAGCGGCTGGAGAAAGAAGCGAGAAACCTGAAAGCGCAATACCAACAAGACCTCGATGATCTTGAACCTCTTCCTGACAGAATTGAGGATGCTGATCGATTTGTCGAGGAATTCGAAGCCAAACAAGCGGAGCTGACCGAAAGGCGAGAAACGAGGGAGGAGCTTCGAGTTGGCATCGCCGAGCTGAGAGGTGAATTGCCAGAAGAATCCGAAGAAGAGCTTTCTAGCAACTTGGAGAGAGCGGAGGGAGTCTTCAATCGCAGACGGAACGAGGGAAAGGCGATCGAGAGGGTTCGCGAGGAGTTCGAGAGGCTCGAAGCAGAGATGGATAGCTCAACAATGGAGCCCTGGATAGACAGCCTCCGTGAGGTGATTGAGCCCTTGACGATGGGGAGGTATGAAGCGACGAGTGATCTGGGCGGTGACGAGTTAGAGGCGCGGCGGAAAGACGGGGTCAGCGTGCCGATCGATCTCCTTTCCGAAGGGACGAAAGTCGGTATTGGGCTGGCGATCCGACTGGCGATGGCCCGATATTTCCTGGGTGGTCGCGAGGGTTTCCTTGTGATGGATGATCCATTGGTGGATCTCGACCCCGATCGGCAGCAGGCTGCGGCGAAGGTTGTCAAGGAATTCGCCAAGGACAAGCAAGTGATTGTACTGACATGCCAACCATCGCACGCTGACATGCTTGGAGGGAACAGGATTGAGCTTCCGATGGTGGGGGTCTAGGGGTTATCGGATTTCATGATCCAAATCACCCTCTTCGAGCACCAGCGAATCACATACGCAGATCTTGGTTGGGGTCCCGATTCCATCTATCCCGATTTGCTTGAGCGTCTCAATGATGCATCAAGTGATGTGATCATTCATGTCGGAAGGAAGTCGATCAAGGCCGCGCAATATGTGGGCATCCTGCGCGTGGGCGATCTCTCCATCCAGATTCTGCCGAAGATCGACTTTGACCCGGAGGGTGATGCCGAGTCGCTGGCAGGCTCAATGCCGAGGCGGCGGGCCGAGAACTCAGCCATGCATAATCTGCTCCATATGCTGGCGTATGCAGAGGGGATCGAGCTCAGAGAAAAGGCCGTGGCTGGCCTGCAAGCGCAGCGAAGCGATTGGTTCGAGCTCCTCACGAGATTTTTCGCTTTGGAGCTGCATTCGCAGTTCGCCCAAGGGGTGTATCGAGCATATGTGCGCCAAGAGGATTCGCTTCCAGTGATGCGCGGCAAATGGCTCCTTGCACGACAGCTCTCAAGACGGCCCCACATCGGAAACAATTTTGAGCTGGCCTTTGACGAATTCACGGTGGATACAAGGCTGAATCAGGTATTCCGCTTCGTCGTGGAGCGGTTGCTCACCCTAACGAATGACCCAACAAACCAAAGGCTGCTGCATGCCATCCGTGCCTGGCTCATCGACGTTCGGCTGGTCGGAAATCTGCCTGCCGCTGCCTTGGATGAGGTTCCCTTCGATCGACTGAACGACAGGTTCCGCGTGGCATTCAATTATGCACGCATGTTCCTCGCAGGGACATCGACGATCTTGCAAAGCGGTAGGACACAAGCCTTCGCGTTTGTATTTGACATGAACCGCCTGTTCGAGCGTTTTGTGGCCAGGTTCATCCTGCGTTTCCGTGACCGGATCTCTTCAAGTCATAAGCCGCAACCCCGCATCACCGTGCAGTCCAAGGGAACCCTGATTCACCTCCTGCAGCGGGACATCGATGGCAAAGAATTCGTGCGGCTGCAGCCGGATCTGCTTTTTTCGCAGGGTGACGGGCGCCATCAACTGATCGTGGACACGAAGTACAAGTATCTGGGCGACGCCCCGAAAGCGCTTGCGGTTTCTGAGGCTGATCTCTATCAGATGCTGGCTTATATGGTCCGCTTCAAGTGCGAGAATTCCATGCTCTTGTATCCTGGCGGTGGAAGGGATCGGCGCGTGTCCACGCGCTTTCGCGTGGCTGACGAGGATCGAGTGATCCACGTCGCTTCCATTGACTTGCGCAAACCGCTAAGCGACCCCCGGTTACTCATCGGAGAGCTTGCCTCGCTCTTCGAGTTCATGCCGAGCCGGGTGCATTAGGAGGTCAGAATATGGCTATTCGAGAACAGAGCCGACCGATCTACCAGGCATTTCGCGAGTTCATCGATCGTTGCGTTCGGCGGGATCGCTCGCTGCTTTGGCCAGAGGATCAGGTGTGGACGGTCGAGCGGCTCCAGACCATGCGAGAGCGGCTCATTGACGCCCCGGTGTTCGGTGGCGACTTGTCATTCGAGGAGAAGCTCCTGGAGCAGCTCCGTGGTGCGGATCCGCGCGTCTGGAAGATCATCGCCGATGTCTATTTCGTCTACTTCCTGCCGTCCACATTCATTAAGGTCGAGAAGAAAATCAACGATGTGAGTTGGGCCGCTGCGACTGGGGGATTTCGGGTCCCGCCTGCGGATGCGGAAATTTGGGCGGCCCAGGACGCTGGATATACGCGCACGTCGCTCAAGTACCATACCAAATATGCACAGTTCTGGCTGGTAATCCTATTCGCCCTGAGGACGAAGCAGAGCGACGATGCGGAACGCGTGCTGACGGATCCGCTGGCGATGCAGTCCATGCTGGACGGCATCCTGGATGGTATCTCTGCTAAGATGGATCGGGCATACGACATGCGGCATGCTATCCTATACATGAGTTTCCCCGACGAGTATGAGCGCATCATCAGCACGCGGGACAAAGAGCGGATCGTAGAGAAGTACGGGGATCATCTCGATGAGGTGCCTGACGACCTTGATCAAGCGCTCCGGGATATCCGTCAGGCTTTGCCACAACATCGTGGGGATCTTGGTCCCCACTTCGATTTCTATGACGACGTGCGGGAGGAGTGGCGGCCGAAGAAACGACCGAAGAAGGTCCAGCAGGAGGATGTCGAGCAAGTAACCAAGCAGGTCCGGGATGAGGGGCCCGAATATTCCCCAGAAACCAATGAAACCATCGAGAGCATCCTCGCCACGCTGACCTACTCAAGGAACTTGATCCTCTATGGCCCGCCCGGCACGGGTAAGACCTTCATCGCCCACAAGGTGGCGGAGATCCTGGCCAAGCCTCGCACAGGCGAGGGTGTATCTCAAGCCGTCAAGCTTCAGGAGGTCGCCGGCAGGCTCACCTTCTATGAACTCTTGGCTCTGGGGATGTATATGAAGGACCCTGACGGGCGGCATCCCGTACCCGAGCTGCAGAAACTGCCGATCATCGATGCACGGTTCGCTGTTTCTCCGGTCAAGCGTCCCGGCAGCCAGATTTGGGGATATATGCAGTCTCACTCGACACCCGCGAGCGAGACAGTCAAAATCGCCAGGCGCTCCGAGCCATACCTTTTTGACAAGGATGAGGAGAGCCGTTGGCTCCTCACTGAAGCTGGCAAGACCTACGTTGAGGAGAATCTCGGCGACGATCTAGGTTCACTGACCTCAGGGCGAAAACCCGTCGGAATCGAGGCTTTCATCGAATGGGTGACATTCCATCAATCCTACGCTTATGAAGAATTCATTGAAGGCTTGAGGCCGGTTCCATCGGAAGAGGAACCCGGGGCGATCACTTATGAGGTCGTACCTGGCGCATTCAAACGAATCGCGACAAAGGCGGCAGCCGATCCGGATAACAATTATGTGCTGGTCATCGACGAGATCAACAGGGGCAATATCGCCAAGATCTTTGGGGAACTGATCACGCTGATTGAGGATGATAAGCGGTCTGGGGAGGAGAACGCACTATCGATTGCGTTGGCTTATTCACCCGATCGGAGATTCTCTGTGCCGAGCAATTTATACATTATCGGCACCATGAACACCGCGGATCGCAGCATCGCGTTGTTGGACCTCGCGCTTCGCCGGCGCTTCTCCTTCGAAGAAATCATGCCCCAGCCGGAGCTGCTGGATGGGGTCACAGTCGATGGCCCGGAAGCGACAGTCCAATTGGGAGGCCTCCTCCGAGCGCTCAATGAGAAGCTTCGCTCACTGCGCGATCGCGATCATCAAATCGGCCACAGCTACTTCTTGAAGGTCCGCGACGCGAAGGAGGTGGATCGTGTCGATATGCTGGAATATGTCTGGAACCGCCAGATCATGCCCCTGCTTCAGGAGTACTTCTACAGCCAGCCGGAGAGGCTGCTCGAGCTGCTTGCGCCGATGTATCCCGAAGTTTCCATTTCCGGGACCGGCGCCCCGGGCGGGGGCTTGACGGAGGACCTAGATCCGCTTTCCGGGGATGAGCTTCTCTTCGCGTTGTCCTCATTGGTGGGGCAACGCGCAAGCCGTGCTCCAGAGGATACCGTATACGAAGCGCCCCGACCTTGATAGACGGAGTGGCCATGGGTTCGGGGCGCTGTGGAAGAGTTGTCGGATGATTGCTTGACGAAGCGAACTCCGAGCCGCGCTTATTACGGGAGGTCGGACGAATGAGCATCATCGTATCTCGCAAGGGTGAGGATGCCCAAAGCCTGGAACCAATAGGCATTCCCGAGGAGACGTTCCTGCAAGATTATGTAAGCGCGAATATTGAGGCCCTGCCAATGCAAGAGATTGATGAGGACATTCGGCTGCTCGTGGTCGCCAAGGAATTTCCCACTCAAAGCGGGGCGATTGATGCGCTGGCGCTGGATCAAGATGGCGAGCTGTATATCCTGGAGACCAAGCTCTATCGCAATCCGGATAAGCGCAAAGTGCTGGCGCAGATGCTGGATTACGGAGCGGCCTTGTGGAGAGGCTACGGCAGCACGGGCGCATTTCTGGAGGATCTGAGAGATGCTTCCAGTGCCCACCTGGGAGCATCACTGGCTGAATCGCTGCAGGGTCATTTCGGAGTGGAGGAGGCAGAACTGGAGGAGTTGATGCAGGCGGTCGGGGAGAGTGTAGAAAATGGCGCTTTCCGATTTGTAGTTTTGATGGATCGCATGGATGATCGCCTCAAGGATCTGATCAGCTTCGTGAATGAGAACAGCCGATTCACGATCTATGGAGTAGAGCTGGAATTCTACGAGTTTGAGGAATTACAGATCGCGATCCCAAAGATGTACGGAGCTGAGGTGCGGAAGGAGGTATCGAGTGGATCCCCTCGCAAGTCCTGGGATGAAGCGAGCTTCTTCGAGGATGCGGAGGAGCGACTCGATGAGAAAACGGTTCAAGCGATCAGAGATGTCTACGAGTATGCAAAAGGTGCAGCCGACAGAATTACATGGGGCACGGGTTATGCCTCCGGCTCGTTCAATCCAAGATTTGAGCATATATCTCCTCGTTCGCTGATTACCGTTTATTCGGACGGCAGAATCTCTGTTAACTTCGGAGGGTTCACGGGGTCCCAGATCGGGGATCGGCTGGCATCGCAGTTATCATCTCGGATGAATTCAGAGCTCGATATTGAGTTCGAGGAAGACTATCAAAGGAAATATCCGCAGATCAAGCCTGAGGAATGGGTTGACAGATGGGAGGACCTGATTCGCATATTAGATGATGTGGTTCATTCGAGCGGGGAAGCGAAGCCCGATTGAGTGTTGGTGGGAGATTGAAACCGGGCATATGCAGATCAGAAGTCAATGATGGCTAGCTCCATCCCCTATCGGGATCCCAGGTCCTCTCGAGTGGTCCACCTCCGCCAAGCGCATCCAAAACCGGCTGAGCAAATTCTGTGATCCATCCGAGGATCAGGTTGAACTCAGGGAGAGCCCCGGGGTCTTGCCCAATGCGCATGATGTATGCGTTCCACAAATCGCGCTTCTCCTCTGCGAAGGCCTCGCTGAACAGATCGGATAGCTTCATGTTGGCGGTCGTTCCTCGATTCCTTAGAGTCGCATTCAACGCCTCGGCGAGAGTTATTCCTTCAAAGGCAAATTGGTGCGATATGGCCCAGATGTCGTAGAAGTCATTCATACGTGAATTGATCTTCCCATAATGAAGAATTGCCTAGATCTTTTCGGAAAGGACGGTCTCGGGCCGATATGCTCGCACGACAGGGGCATCAAAGCGAAGGATCGTCGGGAATTCTGCGGACACGGGTTCGGGGAAGATGGCGTCGGAAAAACCCATATCGAGTTGGAGAGGGATTTCGACCTTGCCGATGAATCCTACCAGCTTCGCACGGAGCCCCGGATTGTCTGCGCGCTCGATGATTGCATCCAAGACGATCGAATCTGGATCAAACCGTATTCCATCAGGCTCAACCTCAGCGTTGCAGATCTCCCGCAATATTTTCTCTGCCTCGGCCACGTTGCCGCCGATGTACGCCCTGAAGTCGATATCACGCGTTGTCCTCGTGGCCCCCGATGGCCATGTCATCATGGCCAAGGCGCCCTTCAATACGAATCGATCGCGATATGGTGATTTGGCGAGCCTATAGAGGAGTCTCTCAAAGCCATAGAATGTGAGGATCTCCTGGAACGTCCGGCCCTCTGATCGAGCTACTTGCCTCAAACGACCCAGCACGGATGCCGGCAGGTTCTTGATCTTGTTGGTCATAGGAGTGCTTTGAGGTAGGGTTGCATGACATTCTCCACGCGGTCGATTCTGGCATGTTCTAGGAGGAGCCGGATAATTCGGTCTCGCGATTGCAGGTAGTCTTTCAGCGCCTCAATGGCGACATCTTCACCGATCGTCCTTCGGAATTTGAAACAGTCGGCCACTGTCTTTGCGGCGTCGTAGATCGAGACGATGACCCCATCGAGGTTGTGCTCTTCAATTCCTGCGTGATATGGTTTGTCAGAGAGGTTCACAAAGACGGTTGGAACAGATGAGATGCTCGGCGCTTTGTAGCCAAAAGGAAGCGCTACATATATTCGTCTGGGAATCTGGCTCGTCAGGCCATGGAAATCCAGCGCGGTGAGGAGGCAGAATACGCCCTTTGGGACGAGTTTGGCCACGGTGACGAGATCGGGGTCCGCCTCGATTTCTCGATCGGGCAGTCTGTAGAGCCCTCGCTCCTCTCGGACGATCAATCCACGCGCGTGCATCCGGCTGAGTGTCTGGGGGTGGATGCCCAGCTTCTGCGCTTCCGAGCTGCGCAGAATCCCTTCATGAGCATTAAGAATCTCGATCGCCTTCTCGATGTTGGTGGACATCTTCCTTCCTCAATATGTGATAAATCTACTATACATATACAAGAAGTATGGTAATTATATCACATATTCCAGCGAGGAGGATTTGTCGACTGAAATGGCTCTGGTTTGCGGGAGGATCCGGTCATTGTGGATTCAGCACGGGCAAAGGTGTACGTTCAAAAATCGGAAATGTGTCGGGGTTTGCCTCAGGATAACTGCCTGATCCCGCGGCACCTCGGAAACTCCGGGCACCCGCAGAACTGCTCATCCTTGTTCTTCCCCCGCTTCGCAGTGCGGAGCACCATTATTGGGCCGCACTCCGGGCAGGCGGGTGGCGAGGTCTCACCCACTTGCCTCTTCTCATCTAGACTGCTCTCAACTCTGTCATCCTCGGCCGGCATTGATACAAGCCCCCAGCCGTTTGCGGAGGTCTTGGGCCTCATACAAGCGCTGGACCTGGATCCGATGCACCGGCAATCCCGCGCCCGTGAACACGCCGTCCACCAGTTGGTCCCGTTCCCTCCGATCCTCCCGCTGATGGCTCTTATCGTCCAACTCGACACCCAGCAGGAGACGGATCGTTGTGGGATCGCATAGTAGAAAATCGACATGTTTGCGCTCGGTCCGATTCCTCGCCGAGAGATTCTGCGCATAGTCACCCGTCTTGGCATAGAAGAGGCCGCCCAAGGAGACCTTCGGGCATATGACCATCTCATCCCCGAGAACAGATCTCAAAGCGTCGAAGAATTCGTGCTCCGCGGCGGAGAGAAAGTCATCCCTCAGGTGATAGGCGGAGTAGTCAATCGCGAGGAATTCGGCCTGAGTGGGGGGAGAGCAGATCCATGATCCAAGCAATGATGTCCTCGATCGCTGACGCCGGTAACCCCAGCGCTTTCAGAACGCTGCGAAGTAGCTTGAGCTTCTTCTCATCGGCCATGATTCTTGCCCTTTTGCCATCTTGCCTGCGCGCGCTGAGCTCAGCATACGTGAACGCTGCCCCTCGAGCGAGGGGGTATCTATTCTCAGCACAGCCGCCGAAGTGAGTATCATGAGGCCCTAATGTCTCACTTCGCCGTTCGTCAGCGACATGGCGGGTTCCTATGCAATGGGATCGTCAGGAAGCCAGATTGTGGGAAGCAGAGTTCTCACCTCTCGCGAAACGTGATGGCTCATTTACAGCGCGGCTGCATGCTGTCGGCTTCAACTTGGTGCAGATAGGGATATGAGGATGGACAAGGATCTCCAAATCCGCATCGCAGCATTTGATTGGCTTTCGAAGCAGACGGATCTCTACGACGATGTCCTTCCGAGAAGCCTGCTCCAGCAAGGTTTTCTATTCCAAGACCAGCGCGTGCCGCTGATCTCGCCCCAGGGGATCTTCAAGCCTCGGATAACGGACTACCCGCTCACGATCACCACCGCGCCGCACGGGCCCTATGACGACAATTACGTCGAGGGGAGGTTCCCGGAATACCGCTATCGCGGGTCGGATCCGATGCATCGCGACAATGTTGGCCTGCGCAGGCTCTTCGAATTGCGGCGCCCGCTGATCTACCTCTATGGACAGATTCCGAGCCGCTATTTGGCGATATCGCCGGTCTGCATCGTGGTGGACCATCCCGAGCGGCTCACCTTCGAGGTGGCGGTCGATGACCTCGAGCGAGCTCGATTGCTGGATGAGGGGCGGGGTGTCGCGGCTGACCGCGCCGAGGCGCGCCGTGAATACATCACTTCCACTGCACGCATCCGATTGCACCAGCGATCCTTCCGCGAGCGGATGATCGCGGCGTACCGCTCGCAGTGCGCCCTGTGCCGGCTACGCCACCGGGAATTGCTCGACGCAGCCCACATCGCGCCGGATGTGGAGGAGGGTGGTACGCCGGTGGTGAACAACGACATCTCGCTCTGCAAGCTGCATCACGCAGCCTTCGACCGTTTCATGATCGGCATTACTCCGGATTACGGCATCCGCGTGAGAGAGGACATTCTGGCGGAAGATGACGGATCCATGCTCGTGCACGGCTTGCAGGAGCTGCATGGCGGGCGGATTCTGCTCCCACCGCACCGCGCCGACCGGCCTAGCGCGGAATCGCTGGAACGGCAGTATGAGTGGTTCTTGGCCGTAGCACCGCCCTGACCTCTCAAGACAGTCTTCGCGGACTCGTAACAATGAATACTCATGGAGCCCACGGGTGAGACAAGTTCGCCTGGGCTTGCTGATGGAAAGATTGCCACGTCGCCCTACGGGCTCCTCGCAATGACGGATGAGGAGAGCAGGGGTGCATGGGAGCATCAGAGCAGGGGAGGTCGGGAGCATGGGTGCAGGGGAGAAACGACGGGTTGAAGGCTGAAGGTTCTTGGCGATCGGAGGTCGGCCGTCGGCAAGCGGGTCTTCCAAACGCACCGCGTCCGAGTCCACGACGGTGGACTTCGCATCATGTTGCCGCGACTTCAGTCGCCGGGGCTCCTGTTCGGCATGGCGGGTGCTGGGAGCAGGGGAGCAGGGGAGCGATTAGCCATAAGCGATAAGGCGTGAGCTGTAAGCTACATACTGCACCGTGGAAAGCGCACTGCGCACGGCGCAATGCGCATGGCGCAGAACGCGCGAGTCCGCGGAGGTGGACTTCGCGTTAGCTTGCTGCGACTTCAGTCGCCGGGGGAGTCTCACACGGAAAGACTGTCGCCGCCGAGGAAAATATCAGGCCAGGCGTCGGGCGGAGCTCATCCCGAGCAGCCGCAAGGCGTATCGAGGGGCCCTCCTCGCAATGACGGATGAGGGGGGCAGGTGTGCAAGGGAGCAAGGGTGCAGGGGAGCAGGGGGGCAGGGGCCAACGCTGGATGGGTATCTGCAAACGAAAGGATTGCCACGTCGCCCTGCGGGCTCCTCGCAATGACGCAAGAGGGGGCCCTTTTCGCAATGACGGATGAGGGGGGCAGGTGTGCAAGGGAGCAAGGGTGCAGGGGAGCAGGGGAGCGATTAGCCATAAGCGATAAGGTGTGAGCTGTAAGCTACATACTGCACCGTGGAAAGCGCACTGCGCACGGCGCAATGCGCATAGCGCAGAACGCGCGAGTCCACGAAGGTGGACTTCGCATTATGTTGCCGCGACTTCAGTCGCCTAAGCTCCCGTTCGGCATGGCGGGAGCCGGGGTGCAGGCGAGCGCGGGAGCACGGGTGACTCCGGTTAGAAGTCGCAGGTTGGAAGGTTGAAGGTTTTGTGGCTGTCTGTGGTCGGCTCTCGGCAAGCGGTTTTTGCCAAACGCACCGCGTCCGAGTCCACGACGGTGGACTTCGCATTATGTTGCCGCGGCTTCAGTCGCCTGGGCCCCTGTTCGGCATGGCGGGAGCCGGGGTGCAGGAGAGCGCGGGAGCAGGGGTGATTCCGGTTAGAAGTCGCGGGTTGGAAGGTTGAAGGTTTTCGGGCAATCGGCAATCGGCCATCGGCGACCGGCTCACGGCTCAGCGCTTTTCGCGAATGGCTCATCGCGCATGTCTGTGTCTTGTCAAGTGGTGGAAATTCTGTGTGCATCCTTGGCTGTCTAT
>CAYMCO010000045.1:0-34433 GCA_964388955.1 uncultured Anaerolineaceae bacterium
TTGACTTTGGCTTCTCAACCATCGACGGGGCCAGGGGGGTGGGGTTAATTGAAGCCGGGGGCGGGGGAGCGCCGCTCCCCCGCCCCCCAAGGACCTCTCCCCCTCCCCCAACCGCGGGCTCGCCGTGGAGGGCGGTCCAGGCGAGTTGGGGAGGGGGAGCAGAGGGGGTGGGGGCATGCGCATGCCTGAGCGTCAAATTGGATGGCATCTGGTTCAAGGGCACCCCGGAGGGGCTCGCCCGGCAATGTGGAACACACCCAGCAATGATGGCCGGGGGAGGGCTCCCTTCCATCTGGCAACGCCGCTCAAACCCTATCCGCCAAATTGCGCATTCCACGCCTCGCCCTGGAAAAGCCTCTGGATCCAGATCGTGCTTTCCAGGCTGGGAGGCTGGGATTTGCCCGCCCCGATCCCTACGGGAAATGGGGCGATAGCTCGCGCGTCGAGCTGCGCCATGCCAAGTGAGGGGCATATCGAGCTGCCCGCTTTCATCCGCCGCCGGATCAATCGCCCCTCCCTTTTTTGGGATGGAATAGGCCCCGGCTCAAAGCAAACCTGGCGGCCGAGTCGTACGCCCTAGATGCCTCTCAGGAAGGGATTCTGCCGCCGCTCGGCCCCAACGCTGGTGGTAGGCCCGTGACCGGGATAGAGGCTCGTGTCGTCTGGCAGCGTGAGGATTTCTCCCCGGATGCTGTCCAGCAAAGTCTGCCAATCGCCGCCCGGAAGATCTACCCGTCCCACCCCTTGGCGGAAGATCAAGTCCCCGCAGAAGACGACCCCGGCGGACAAGTTGCGAAAGATCACGTGCCCGGGGGAGTGTCCCGGGGTGTGCCGCACCTCGAAGAGGAGCTTTCCCAAAGGAAGCTGCTGGCCATGTTTGAGTGCGAGGGAGGGTTCCGGGCCGGTCTGGAAATCCCGCACGCCGAAAAGCGGAGCGCCTCCCTTGGCACGCCAGAGGGGCAAATCCTCGGGGTGAATGGCGATTGTGGGGAGCGTGTCCAGGCTGCGGACGATGCCCGCAACGCCGCCCAGATGATCGAAATGGGCATGGGTGAGCCAAATGGAGGTGATTATCAGGCCGAGCCCTTCTGCCTGGGCGGCTATCCTTTCGCCCTCCGCTCCCGGATCCACAACGGATGCCTCTTTGGTCACGGGGTCGGCGACCAGGTAGCTGTTGGTGCCCACCGGCCCCAGGGTGAAGGTATGCAGGATCAAGTCGCGTTCGGGATCCAACGGGACACATTCTCCATTCTGCGCTCCGTAGCGGGATTCCAGCGTTCCAGCAGTTTACTCGGTCACATAGTTGACGATCAGTTTCATGGCGCCGAAGCGCACCATGTCGGCCGTGCTATCGCCGTCCGTCTCGGCATCACTGAACTGTAGCCGGATCTTGAACCAGTCGCTCCCCAGCAGATCCTGCATAGCATCCTCAAAATCCTCGTCAGATTCGACGGTCTCGAGGTCATCCGCGCTGCACCATCTGCCGATGGCGCCTGAGGGGGATCCCGTGAAATAGTCTCCCGAGCCGAGTGTGCCATAATCGTGCACATAGGCTCTCAAGCACCCCAGATCGGCGAAAGGCGTTCCCAGGGTGTCGAAATCCTTGAAGTTGACCTCCACGGTATCGATGTTTGCATCCTCGGGGATGTCGGAGATGTCAAAGGCCGCGAAAACTTGGGCGCCATCGTCATCCCCATCGTCCCCGACATTCAAGAGCCCCTCCCGCAGATCATTGTTGCTCCTCACCGATCCGCTTTGACCCATCTTGATGCTGAGCGTCACGGTCCTCGGTCCCGGTTCATTCACACTGATCTTGACCCAGAAGGCGGCTTCGGCGTCATCGCCCAGGCCGAAGCGCATCCCCTCGGCGTCCTGCAGCTTCCAGAAGCCCTGGTAGGTACCCGCCTCATCGGGGGCCGTGAGTTCCACGCTGATGTCCACCACCTGGCCAGGAGGGATCGCTTCGGGGAGGGTGACGGAATCCGGCGCGCCCATTTGATCTCCTTCATCGAAGACCAAGCGGTACGCTTCGGTCCACGTGCAGGTGCCAGTATTCTCCAACCGCCAGGTCTTCTCGAAGGTCTCTCCTGGATCGACTTCTGCTCCGTCCGGGTAGGTGACGTCATCAATGAAGAGAATCTCATCGCTGCATGATCCAGGGACGGAGGTTGCCGGCGCGGAGGTTGGAGCCTCGGCGGTCGGGGGCGGCTCCGTCGCCGGAGGAGGCTGGCTTGGAGGGGAAGTGGGCGGAGGTTGGGTTGTCGCCGCTTGGGTGGGGAAAGCCCCTCCGGGCTCCTGAGTTCGCATCGCGGAAATGGTCTGGGCGGCATAGGTCACCAGCGAATCCTGCGGCTCCTGTACCAGGGCAGGAAACTCGCAGGCCGCCGACAACACACCGACCAGCAGCAAGGGAACAAGCTTCCGCTTCAACTTCCGGGGCATATCGCATCTCTCCTTCTGGCCCCCCACGCCAAGGGGGCGGCAAAGTGCCGGAGGAAATGTCGGCGGCGG
This sequence comes from uncultured Anaerolineaceae bacterium, assembly GCA_964388955.1. Lineage (GTDB taxonomy): Bacteria > Chloroflexota > Anaerolineae > Anaerolineales > E44-bin32 > CAYMCO01. The sequence goes on from CAYMCO010000045.1 coordinate 2,512, forward strand.
CGGGCAGCCGCTCGCCACATGACATTCTATGGGAAACGCCCAATCCGCGCCGTGACCCTGCCCCGGCCGCGTTGGCTATCTCCGCAGCAGGGCCAGCGTTTTCTCAGCGGTGGCCCTCCGAATGGGGCCCGCCGGGCGCTCGAAGACCGGGTTATTCCCCGCGTTGCGGTGCAAGTGATGTGCCGCGCGAGATGGGAGGCAGGCGTTCGGGCGGGGCCTTCCGACATTCCCCGTCAGGCCAACAGGCAGGTGATCCCAATTGGGGTTCCCATGGATTGTCCGCTATGGTATTCTCCAACGCACGTATCCTTCACCCCTTTCGGATTGGATTTGAGCCCCATGGCAACGGCCGAATTCGTCCTTCCAGACGCCAGGTCGTACAAGCAGGAATCCACCGCGCGCTGGATTCTATCGCACGCGGCCCGCCACTGGTGGGTGATGGTGCTGTCCGTGATCGGGGCGATCGGAAACGCTGCCATGGCCTCGGTGGTGCCACTGCTCATCGGTCAAGCGTTCAATCTGATCCTGACGCCCTCCCCGGATTTGCGCCAACTGGTGCGCATTGCACTGCTGATTATTGGATCGCAATTCGTGCGCGGGGTGCTGCAACTGGGACGCAATTTTGGTTTTGAACTCCTTGGCCAGCGCATGGAGCGGGATATCCGGGACGAACTCTATCTGAGCCTGCTCGGCAAGTCCATGGCGTTTCACAACTTGCAGCCGGTGGGGGATACCATGGCGCGCGCGACGAACGATGTGCGCGAGATCAATTTGATGTTCAACCCCGGATTGAACCTCGTGATCGGATCGGCGATTTTCCTGATCATGCCTCTTGTGGTGACACCCACATACGACCCCGCGCTGGCCCTTGTCCCCGGCCTTTTCATCGTGGGATATGCGCTAGCCCTCTGGCAGTATCTCAAGGAGCTCACGCCCATTTCGGACCGCATTCGCAATGCGTTCGGGGATATGAATGCGCACGTATCCGAGACCCTGGATGGGGTCGAGGTGGTCAAGAGCGCCTCACAGGAACCGCATCAAGTGAAGCGCTTCGTGAAGATCGCCCGCCGATTCCGAGACGCCTTTGTGGGGCAGGGGAATGTGGAAGCCCGATTTGTGCCGCTGTTGCTGTTGGGCATCGCCACAGCCGGCGCGTTCCTGCATGCCGTGCTGCTTTTCGATCAGGGAAGGGTGAATCTCGGTGACGTGGTGGGCTATATGGGGCTGATCCAGCTCTTCCGCTTCCCCACCTTTGTGTCGCTCTTCTCCTATTCGCAGGTCTCGCTCGGGCTGGCAGGGTCCAGGCGAATCCTGGAATTACTGACGAGCGAGACCGCCCTCGATCATAATCCGGCGGGGCAGGCGTCGGAAATGCGTGGCGAGGTGGAATTCCAGGATGTTTGGTTTTCCTATCAAGGTGAGGACCACAGCCTGGAGGGCGTCTCTTTCCATATCCGGCCGGGCCAACGCGTCGCCCTTGTCGGCCAGACGGGCTCCGGAAAGACCACCGTGGCCAAGCTCATCAATCGAATCTATGACGTCAGCCGGGGAAAAGTCTTGGTGGATGGCTTGGATGTGCGTGAGTGGAAATTGGCGGCTCTGCGCAGTCAGGTGTCGATCATTGAGCAAGATGTCTTTCTCTTCTCCCGCAGTTTGGCGGACAACATCGCATTCGGCTGTCCCGATGCGACTCGGGCGGAGATCGAAACCGCGGCCAAGGCGGCGCAAGCCCATGAGTTCATCATAAGCTTCAAGGATGGCTATGAGACCGTCGTCGGGGAGCGGGGCGTGACCCTGTCGGGGGGCCAGCGCCAGCGGATCGCCCTGGCGCGCGCCTTCCTGACCGACCCGAGCATTCTGATATTGGATGATTCCACCAGTTCCATCGACAGCGCCACCGAGGACAAGATCCAGCAGGCGATCTTCCGGGCGGCGGAGGGCAGGACGACCATCATCATCACCCACCGGCTCTCCCAGATTCGCTGGGCGGATCTCATCGTTGTGCTGCGAAACGGGCGAGTGGCCGCCATCGGGGATCACGCCCAATTGATGCGCGAATCAGCGCCCTATCGCAGAATCTTCGTCGGAAGGCAGGCGGCCTGAAATGGGCTTCTTCTCCGGCCTGGACGCCGAGGCCTATGATCGCAGCTACGATGACCGCGATCTCCTGCGCCGAATGTGGGCCTACTTCCGCCCGCACCTGGCTAGATTGGTGTTGGCCAGCGTGGGCGTGTTCTTCGTCGCCCTGTCGGGCGCCGCCACGCCAGTCTTGATCTCGCGCGGGGTGGATCTCCTCTCGGCGGCAGGCGGTTCTCTCTCTTACGCACAGCCCATTGCCGGTCTATTTGCCCTCGGGGTGCTGACCTGGGGGGCCAATTGGCTCGGCCGGCGGACCATCGCCCGCACGGTCGGGGACGTGATGCTGGAACTTCGCACGGACGCTTTCGACGCCGCAGTGGAGCAGGACCTCTCCTTCTATGATGAATTCTCCTCCGGCAGGGTGCTCAGCCGCATCAGCTCAGACACCGAGGACTTCGCCCGAGTGGTTGTGCTGATCACCGATGTGGTCTCCCAACTGCTGCAATCTGCGCTGCTGCTGATATACCTGAGCACGATCAATGGGCGGCTGACCCTGTGGCTCGTGGGGATGCTCCCCGTCATCCTGGGGGTGGCGATCAGCTTTCGGCGCTTGGCTCGCAAGGTCACCCGGGAGGGGTTCCGGGCCATGGCCAATGTGAACTCGGCGATCAAGGAGGCGGTCACCGGGATCGCCATCGCCAAGAACTTCCGGCAGGAAGCGGCCATCTACCGGGATTTTGACAAGGTCAACCTGCAGTCCTACCGGATCAATGTTCGCCGGGGATTTGTGATCGCCACGGTCTTCCCGACACTTGAGGTGCTGGGCGGATTGGGGACGGCGCTGCTGGTTTACCTGGGAGGCATTCGCGCCGAACAGGGAGTGATCACTGTGGGGGCCTGGTATCTCTTTATCAACAGCCTCGATCGATTCTGGTTCCCCGTGCTCAACCTATCCGCCTTTTGGACCCAGATCCAGAATGGGCTGTCGGCCGCGGAGCGTGTGTTCGCCCTGATCGACGCCGAGCCGGCCGTGCAGCAAACGGATTCCCGGCCGGTGCCCCCGCTGCGCGGCGAGATCGCGTTCGAGGGGGTGTGCTTCCAGTATGTGTCTGGAGAACCGGTTCTGAAGGATTTCGACCTGCATATCGCAGCCGGGGAAACGGTGGCCCTTGTCGGACACACCGGGGCGGGAAAGTCATCCATCGCCCGCCTGGTGTCCCGCTTCTATGAGTTCCAGGATGGAAGGCTGCTCATCGACGGCATCGATGTCCGCACGTTCGACCTGGGCGAATACCGGCGGCAGCTTGGGATTGTGCCGCAGTCCCCCTTCCTCTTCTCTGGGACTGTCGCAGGGAACATCTGCTATGGCGGCCGGGATGTCAGCCTGCCGGAGATCGAGTCGCTGGCGCGCCAGATTGGCGGAGGGGAATGGATGGATGCGCTCCCCAATGGGCTGGCGACGGTAGTCGGTGAGCGCGGCCAGCGGCTGTCGATGGGACAGCGTCAACTGGTGGCCCTGATGCGCGTCTTGGTGCAGAAGCCCGCCATCTTCATTTTGGACGAGGCCACCGCCAGCATCGATCCGTTCACGGAGAATCAGATCCAGCAGGCCATCTCGCTCATCCTGGCAGAGACTACCTCCATTCTGATCGCCCATCGGCTCTCGACGGTACAGGCAGTGGACCGCATCATCGTGATCGAGAACGGTGCCATCCTCGAAGAAGGAACTCATGATTCGCTTATGGAGTCCGGTGGGCATTATGCCGATCTGTACAACACCTACTTCCGTCATCAATCGCTGGAATACGTTGAGCAAGCGCGTTCTCTGGTGACCGGCGATTGAGGCCGGCCCTGGGGGCCGAATGTTATAATAAAGGTTTGCTTATCTATCTAACGTTGGTGGGCAAAAAGGAAACATGGCACAAGAGAATATCACCGTAGTCGGTGCACGTGAGCACAACCTGAAAAACATCAGCCTTGAGATCCCTCGCGATAAGTTGGTCGTGATTTCGGGGCTCTCCGGGTCGGGGAAATCGTCGCTGGCCTTCGATACCATCTTCGCGGAGGGGCGGCGGCGGTATGTGGAATCGCTTTCCGCCTATGCTCGCCAGTTCTTGGGGCAGCTCGATAAGCCCGATGTGGACTATATCGAAGGGCTCTCCCCAGCCATCTCCATCGACCAGCGCGGCGTGTCGCACAATCCAAGGTCCACGGTCGGCACGGTCACTGAGGTATACGACTATCTGCGTCTGCTCTTCGCCCGCATTGGCGTGCCCCATTGTCCCATCTGCGGCCGCAAGGTTGAGCGCCAGACCGCCCAAGAAATCGTCGACGCGGTGGTGGCCTTTCCCGAAGGCTCTCGCATTCAGATCCTGGCGCCCATCGTCAAAGGGCGGAAGGGCACCCACCAGGCGGTGATCGAGGAGGTGCGCAGATCGGGGTTTGTGCGCGTGCGCGTGGATGGCGAAATCTATTCGGTCGAGGATGAGATCAAGCTGGACCGGTACAAGATCCACAACATAGCGGTCGTGGTGGACCGATTGGTCGTCCGCAGCTTGGAGGGGGATGAGGCGGATGCATTTCTATCCCGGCTGACAGATTCGGTGGAGACCGCGCTGAGATGGGGGGATGGCCAGCTGATTGTGTACGACATAAGCAAGGATCCGCCGTCCGATGTGCCATTTTCCGAGGATCTGGCCTGTCCGGAGCACGGCACGATGCTGGCGGAGATCGAGCCCAGAACGTTCTCCTTCAACACGCCCCACGGGGCTTGTCCGGAATGCCAGGGCTTGGGGACGAAGTTGGAGGTGGACCCGGACCGCGTCATCCCGGATAAATCCCGCTCCCTCGCCGATGGCGCCATCGCCGCCATGGAGTGGTCCAACACCAAGGACCAACGCAGATATTACTGGCAGATCCTCGAGGCGGTGGCGGAGCATTACGATATCGACCTCGAAGCACCCGTGCGCGAGGTTCCGGAGAAGAAATTGTCGGTCGTGCTCTATGGAACGGGGGAGAAGAAGATTCCCATACGATATGTGAGCAAGGACAACCGCCGGGCGACATATGAAGCCGCCTTTGAAGGAATCATCGGAAACTTGGAGCGCCGCTATCAGGAGACCCAATCCTCGCGCATCCGGGGCAAGATCCAGGAGTATATGTCTGAGCGGCCATGTCCGGCCTGCAAGGGCAAACGGCTGCGGCCGGAGGCCCTGGGCGTCAAGATCGACGACACCGACATTGCCGAAGTCACCTCCTGGACGGTGGCTCGCTGTCTGGCGTGGATCGAGCGCCTGCAGGGGAAGACGGGCGTGCTGAGCGAACGCGACCGGGCAATTGCCGACCGGGTGCTGAAGGAGATCCATGATCGATTGGGGTTCATGGTGGATGTGGGTCTGGACTATCTGACCATCGACCGGTCGGCGGCCACACTGGCCGGTGGGGAGGCGCAGCGCATCCGCCTGGCGACGCAGATTGGATCCCGTCTGATGGGTGTGCTCTATGTGCTGGATGAGCCTTCCATCGGGCTTCACCCCCGGGATACGGATCGCCTGATCCGCACACTCACCAACATGCGTGATTTGGGAAACACTGTGCTGGTGGTGGAACACGACGAAGCCACGATCCGGGCCTCCGATTGGGTGATCGACCTTGGGCCCGGAGCGGGGGAGTTGGGGGGCTATGTGGTGGTGAGCGGTCCGGTGGAGGAGATCGAGAAGCACCCGGAATCGGTGACCGGCAGGTATCTGTCCGGGCAACTGCAGATCGAAGTGCCCGAATCGCGGCGGGATGGCAACGGCGCCTGGCTGACCGTGGTCGGTGCCCGGGAGCACAACTTGAAAGATCTCACGGTGCGCATCCCTTTGGGCCGCTTTGTAGCAATCACGGGGGTCTCCGGCTCCGGGAAGTCCACCCTGATGGTCGAAGTGCTTTACAAGGCGCTGGCGCGCGAGCTCCACCACAGCCGGGAGCTGCCCGGACCGTACGACAGGTTGGAGGGCGTGGAGAACATCGACAAGGTGATCAGCATCGATCAAAGCCCGATCGGCAGGACCCCGCGCTCGAACCCGGGCACATACACGGGTGTGTTCGATCATATCCGATCGCTGTATGCCGAACTCCCGGAGTCCAAGGTCCGGGGCTACAAACCCGGCCGGTTCTCCTTCAACGTGCGCGGCGGCCGCTGCGAGGCCTGCGAAGGCCAGGGTCAGCTGCGGATCGAAATGCAGTTTCTTCCGGACGTGTATGTGCCCTGTGAAGTCTGCCACGGCGCCCGCTACAATCGAGAGACACTACAGGTGCGGTACAAGGGCAAGAACATCGCCGAGGTGCTGGACACCACTATCGAAGAGGCGCTGGATTTCTTTTCGGCGCATCCGCCAATCGTGCACCGGCTGCAAACGCTGCATGATGTGGGCTTGGGCTATCTGAAGATTGGCCAGCCGGCGCCGACGCTGTCCGGCGGCGAGGCCCAGCGGGTGAAGCTGTCGAGAGAGCTTTCTCGCCGCAGCACGGGGCGGACGCTGTATGTGCTGGACGAGCCCTCGGTGGGACTCCACGCCGCGGATGTCCACAAGCTGATCGATGTGCTCCAGCAGTTGGTGGATCAGGAAAACACAGTCCTCATCATCGAGCATCATCCGGATATCGTAAAGGTCGCTGATTGGGTCATCGATCTGGGCCCGGAGGGGGGCGAGGGGGGCGGAGAGTTGGTGGCGGAGGGGACTCCGGAGGACATCGTCAAGGTGGAGGCGTCATATACGGGCCATTTTCTGAAGCCGCATCTCAGCCAAACACTGCTGGAGAGCGGCGGCCCGGTTCGGAGCACGGCAAAGGCCACCTGAGGTCGCCGGGAGGGAAGGTTGCCGCAGGGGTTGGGGGGCCGGCGGCCCGGCGGGAGCATGGGGGCAACGTGCGAAACCCCAGGGGCAGTCTGTTCATCGGTGCGCTCAACCGCAATGGTGTCGGTTCCGACTGCCGCTTGAAAAGAGGAGGTGCTTGATGCGGGTGAGACCTATCATCGCAGGCGCGGCTGCAGTCTTGATGGCCGCCTTGGCGTGCAGCTTCCCGTCGATCGAGGGCCGGGAGCCCACGCCCACCCAGGCCAACTTGGAGACTCTGGTGCCCCTGCCCAGCGGGCAGGAGACGGAGGGCCCGGAGGCGGAGGAGCCCACCGGCGATCAAGTAGAAATCACCGTATATTTCACCGATGAGAACAACTATGCGCAGGGCAAAGAGCCATACGAGAAGGTCGTCACCCGGTGGGTGGATGCGGACGCCGATCTCCCGGAGGCGGTCTTGGAGCAGTTCTTTCAGGGCCCCACACCGCAGGAGCAGGCGCAGGGCCTCGTGCTCGTGAACAGCGGTTTCACAGGGTTCAGCTCGCTGGAAATCCAGGATGGCGTGGCACGCGTATATCTCACCGGCGCTTGCCAATCCACCGGCGCCACATACACCATCGCCAACCTTCTGAGCGTCAATCTGGAGCAGTTCGACGATATCGACGCGGTCAAGATCTACGACGAGAATGGTCAGACCGAAGATCCGACCGGCCCCGGGCCCTCCACCCCCTTCTGCTTGGAGCCCTGCCGGCATGGGCGAGGTGGGGGCCCTAAAGCCACCCGCCGCCGCGTGCGGGGGGGCGGTTGGCTTCTGGACATCGGCGGGAAAGACCCGTCTCCGGTTTCAGCTCACTCGTAGCGCAGCGCCTCGGCGGGTTCCAGATCGGCGGCCCGCTTCGCCGGATACAATCCGAAGAACACCCCCACGGCCAGTGAGAAGAGCGTCGCCAGAAGAATCGCATCCAGCGTCATTTGCGGGGTGAGCGAGGTGTCGGAGGCGGCGGCGATGGCGCCCACCGCGCTGGACAAACCCCAGCCGAGGAGAATGCCGAGAATACCTCCGGAAAGGCTGAGCAGCGAGGATTCGGTGAGGAATTGCAGCAGGATATCGCGCTTGCGGGCGCCGACGGCCTTGCGCAGCCCGATCTCGCGCGTTCGCTCAGTCACCGAAACGAGCATGATGTTCATGATCCCAATGCCGCCGACGAGCAGGGATATGGCGGCGATGCCTCCCAGAAAGAGGGTGAGCACGCTGGTGATCGTCTCCGCGGTGCTCAGGAAGTCCTGTTGCGTGAAAATGGTGAAATCGTCCTTGCCGACGGCGGTCCTGTGTCGTGAGCGAAGGATGATGGAGATCTCGTCGGAGGCGGCGCTGACGGTGTCGGCGCTGGTGGCCTGCGCGATGATCATGTCCACTTCATTGACGTGAGGACGGCGGATCAGCCGCGCCTGCGCCGTCGTAAGCGGGATATAGATCCGGTTGTCCTGGTTTGAGAAGCCGGATCCGCCCTTGGCGACCGTGACACCCAGCACCCGGAAGGGCTGGCCTTCGATGCGGATGGTCTCGCCCACGATCCCCGCGTGGCGGCCAAAGAGGTCATCGGCGGCGTCAGGGGCGATCACAGCCACCGCCGCGCGTCCCAACAGATGCACTTCGCCGATGGCTTCACCCTCGGATATCGCTAGATTGGTGAGCGCGAAATACTGGCTGGTGACCCCCTGGATCTCGGTGATCGTGCTTTCGGAGCCAAAGGTCGCCTCCAATCGCTGGGAGAGAACCGGCGCAGCAGCGGCCACCGCTGGAGCGGCGAAGGAGTCGTTCAGCGCATCCGCGTCTTCGGTGGTGAGGGGTTGGGGATTGCGCACTTCCTCATTCCCCCCGCTGACCACGAACACCAGGTTTGTGCCGATGTCGTTGATCGATCCTGTGATGGTGTTCTGCGCCCCGCGCCCGAGCGCCAGCATGGCGATCACCGCGCCCACTCCGATCACGACACCCAGAACCGTCAAGCCGGAGCGCAGCTTGTTGCTCAGCAGGCTTTCGATGGCTTCCACCCCACTTTGCCAGAGGTCCATACCGGTCCTAATTCGCCCTTTCGATTCGGCTGCACCGAATGCAGGTTTTGGTCATCCGCCGGTGATGGCGCTCGCGCCACCCATCTTCTCGGGGTCGTCGATCCCGCCTTCGACCATGCCGTCCCTGAGGAGTATCACGCGCTCGGTGCGGGCGCCGATTTCGGGATCGTGAGTCACGAATAGCAGCGTTGTTCCATGGTCGGCGTTCAGTTTCAGCAGGATGTTCATCACCTCTTCGCCGGACTTGGTGTCCAGGTTCCCTGTGGGCTCGTCGGCCAAGATGAAGGCCGGATTGTTCACCAACGCTCGGGCGATGGCGACCCGTTGTTGTTCACCGCCGGAGAGCTCGGCGGGGCGATGGTTGAGCCGTTCACCCAGGCCGACCGCCTGGAGGGCCTCGATGGCGCGCTTCCGGCGCCCATTCCGCACGCCGGCGTATCGCATGGGCAGCTCCACATTGGCCAATGCGCTGTGGCGGCTGAGCAAATTGAAGCTCTGAAACACGAATCCCACCTTGCGGTTGCGGATTTCCGCCAACTGATCATCGCTCAGATCGGATACCAATTCCCCTTCCAGCGCGTAATCCCCCATCGTCGGGCGATCGAGGCAGCCGAGTATATTCATCAAGGTGGTCTTGCCGGAGCCGGAGGGTCCCATGATGGCCACGACCTCGCCGCGCCGGATCTTCAGGGAGACCCCGCGCAGGGCGTGGACTTCGATCTCTCCGAGCAGGTAGGTCTTGGTGATATCCCGGGCCTCGATTACGAGATCGTCATCGCCCATTTTGACTATCTCGCGAATGGCGGCGGGCCGCTGAAGTCGAAGATATTGCTGGGTGGATTGAGCAGGATCGAGTCTCCCGCCTTCAGGTCGCCCGATAGCAGTTGGCTGTCTGTTTCGGAGGAAGCGCCCAGCACGACGGGCACGGCGACCGGCATCCCTCCTTCCATACGGTATACCACCTGCTGGCCATCGGTCACGCGAACCGCCCGGTTCGGGATCAGGAGTACGTCTTGAAGCTGCTCGACGATGATGTTCACCGCCGCCGTCATTCCCGGCTTGACGCGCTCATCGGCGTCGACCAGTTCCACCTCAACGTCATAGTTGACCAGACCCTGGACATCGGTCCCTGTCAGCGCCACCGAGGTCACCTTGCCATGATACGTATTGTCGAGGATCGCGTCGAAGTCCAGTTCGACCTCCTGCCCGACCTGGATCTTGTTGATGTCGATCTCCGGGATTTGGACGTCCACGATGAGGCGTGACAGATCGGAAAGCTCGAATGCGACGCTGCCCGGCCCCACCTGATCGCCGGGCATCACTTGCGCGCGGGTGATCGTGCCTGTGAAGGGCGCCGCGATATGCGCCAACTCGATGCTCGCCTGCGCGGCCGCAACCCGGGCCTCCGCGGCCCGCAGATCCTCCGGATCTGGGCCATCCTTGACCCGCTCCCATTCCTTCTGGGCGTCGGACAGAGAGGCTTGTGCCTGTTCCACTTCGGCCGTCAGCACGGCTTGGTCGATCTCATCCGCGCCGCTTTCCAGCCAGTTCAGGCGCCAGACGGCCTGTTCGTAGGCCCGCCGCGCCTCGGTGAGCGCCAACTGGGCGTGGGCGCGGCTCAGCTTTCCATGGCTCTTCTCGAAGAGGTTGCGTGTCTTCTCCAGACGTTTCTCTGCCAGCACGACCTGAGCGCGCGCCCCTTTCAGGGTCCAACTCGTTGCCCGGTTGCCCTCTTGGTTCAAGGTCCACTGATATTCCGCGTCATCGAGCGTCTGCCGCGCCTGTGCCAGAGCGAGCCGGGCCTGGGCGCGGGCGAGATCGGATGTCCGCAGCTGATCCAGGGCACGCTGCGCGTCAACCAGATCGGCCTGCGCCAGGATCACATTCGAGGGCAGAGAGGTCTGCTTCAAAGTGGCCAGTTCTTGGCCGGCATCCACCAAATCTCCCACCCCGGCCAGTACCTGATCGACGGTGCCGCTGGTGGAAAAACTCAAGGTGGCTGCCTGATTCGCCCGCACGCTGCCGGTGGCGCCTACCTTGGCGGTCAGCGGGCCGGTGGAGAGCGTGATGGTCTCCAGGTTGTCCAAGTTCGCGAGTTCCTGGGAGCGTCGGATCGCGCGCCAGCCGAAGAACCCACCCACGATGACCACCAGGGCGATCAAGCCCCACATCCAACGTTTCATGCGTTTGCTTCCTCCCCACGTGTTGCTTCAAAGATCGGCCTGGGGCGAGGACAGGAGACTGCCCTCCCACCAGGCGATAGGTATATTATACAGTGTAAAGATAACTGTCAAGGGTGACCCCCGCCTCATGCCGCCGACACCGCCGGGATGGGAGTGTGACGCGATTTTGGGGCCTTGATCCATCTCGGAATGTTTCCTGATTCCCATGGTCAGGCGCATTCTCCGCCATCGGCGGGCGCCTTCCGCTTTGAGGATGCACGACTTCGGGCCGGCATCGCTGCATGTGGGGATTTTCACACAATTGGTGACAACCGTCGAGGGCACCAGTGACATCCGACCCTGAGAGTTGGACAAACGGGGTCGGTATCATCTGAATGAGGTTTCGATGGAGGGCAACCATGAAAGCAGATCTTCGCGAGCGAATGAACGTCGATCGAAAAGCCCGCATCCGACTGCCGGACGTCGAGCTCAAGGCGAGACCGGCGGAGGAACGGGTATTGGACTTCGCGCCCACATTTATCGGGCTGACTCCTGAAGAAGCCCGCGCCGCGGCGGAACTATGCATCCATTGTCCGGATCCAGCGCCGTGCGCCGCCGCCTGCCCGGCGGGGAATGACATTTCAGGCGCCCTCTTGCTGATCGAGGAGGGGGATTTCATTGGCGCCGCGGAGTTGTACCGTCAGACAAGTTCGCTGCCCGAGATCTGCGGGCGCGTCTGCCCACACGACAAGCTGTGCCAGGGTTCCTGCGTGCGCGGCAAGAGAGGTGACCCGGCAATCACCGGCGCGCTGGAATACTTTGTGGCCGACTATCAGCGGCAGCACGGGGGGGCGGAGATTCCCGTCGGGGAGCCGACGGGCAGGCAGGTGGCACTTGTGGGCGCCGGCCCGTCAAGCTTTTCATGCGCGGACAAACTGCTGCAAGCCGGGCATGAGGTCACTTTCTTCGAGGCGCTGCCCGAGCCCGGTGGCTTGCTGATCTACGGTATCCCGAATTTCAAGTTGGATAAGGAGATTGTGGAGGCGCGGATCGATGATTTCGCCCGCGCCGGCGCGAAATTCATCACCAAAACCCGCATCGGGGAAGACAAGACCATCGATGACCTCTTCGATGAGGGTTTTGACGCGGTGTATGTGGCCGTGGGGACGGGGGTCGACGCGAAGATGGATGTGCCTGGAGCGGATCTCCCCGGCGTGTATCAAGCGACAGAATTCCTGGTGCGCGCCAATGTGGATCCGGCGCTCCTGCCCAAGGAGCGGCGGGGCAAACCGATCGTGGGACGCCGGGTTGCCGTCATCGGTGGCGGCGACACCGCCTCCGACTGCCTGCGCACCGCCCTTCGATTGGGGGCGGAGGAGGTCACGTGCCTGTACCGCCGCACGGAGACGGAGATGCCAGGCGGTAAGAAGGACCGCAAGCTGGCGGAGGAGGAGGGCGCAAAGTTCCGCTTCCTCACCCAGCCGATCCGCTATATCGCCGGCGCCGAAGGGAAAGTGGCCGCGGTTGAATGCCTGCAGTGTGAATTGGGGGAGCCGGACGAAAGCGGCCGCCGGCGACCGATGCCGATCGAGGGCTCCAATTTTACGGTCGAGGCGGACACCGTGATCCTGGCGCTCGGATTCTGGCCGGATCCGATTATCGGCGAGACAACGCCGGGCCTGGAGACCCGCAAGTGGGGGTTGATCGTGACCGACCCGGAAACGGGAGAGACATCGCGGCCCGGTGTGTATGCGGGCGGCGATGCGGTTACCGGGCCGGATCTGGTGGTGACCGCCATGGTGGCAGGCCGCCGCGCAGCGGAAGCTATCGATCTATATCTGAGAGCAAACTAGCAAAAGACGGCAACCGAACGGGTTGGTGAGCGACTTCGCGGCCATGGCGGCCGCGAAGTCTCGCGCTGGCCCTCCGCTTGCTTTCCGGCTTGGGGAAGCGGATTCCCCCGGGGGCCGACCGCCCGATCCCTCCGGCGCGTGTGAGAGCTGCCCGCCTCGCCTATAATCCATGCAAGCGGCAAGAACTTCCACTGGAATTCGTCGGAGCGCCTCTATGCCTTCTCCCGCCGCGCTCACCCGGCAGGCAAAAGTGGAAGCCCATCGCCTGGGCTTCGATCTGGTGGGCGTCACCTCCCCGCAGGCGCCCCCGCACCTGGAGGTCTACCGCCAATGGCTGGAAGCCGGCTTCCATGGGGAGATGAGCTATCTGGCCACGGAAAGGGCGGTGCGGCGCCGGTCCAATCCGGGCGAGATACTTCCCGAATGCCGCTCGATATTGGTCCTCGGGTCGAACTACCTGGCGCACACGGGCCGGGTTCGGAGCGGCCCTCGCATCGCGGCCTATGCGCTGGGGGAGGACTACCACGAGGTGCTGGCGGAGCGCTTGAAAGGATTGGTGGCCTTCGTTGAGGACCGGTTGGGGGAGACGGTTCCCAATCGGATCTACACGGACACCGGCCCCATTCTGGAACGGGAGCTGGGGCAGCGAGCGGGCCTGGGATGGATCGGAAAGAACACCTGCTTGATCAATCCCCGGAGGGGATCCTACTTCTTCTTGGCGGAGGTCCTTCTTGGGGTCGAATTGACCCCCGACTCACCGTTTGAGGCCGACCGCTGCGGGACCTGCACACGATGTATCGAGGCATGCCCGACGGGCTGCATCCGCCGCGACCGGACTCTGGATGCCACGCGCTGCATTTCCTATCTGACCATAGAACTAAAATCGGGCATCCCCAAGGGCCAGCGCGCCGATATCGACGACTGGCTGTTTGGATGTGATGTGTGCCAGCAGGTGTGCCCTTGGAACCATCGTTTCGCCAAGCCCACTCAGGATCCCGCCTTTCAAGTCCGGGGGGGCCTTACCCCCCCGGAGCTTGAAAGGCTGCTGGCGGCGGGGGAAGAGGATCTCGAGCTCTTCCTCCGGCACAGCCCGCTGCGGCGCGCCAGGCTGCGCGGTCTGAAGCGCAATGCGCTGGTGGTGGCGGGAAATCTCCGCCGGCGCGATCTGGTCCCGCAGATCGCCGCGGTGCTGGCCCGGGAGCCGGAGCCAATGCTCCGCGCCCACGCTGCGTGGGCTTTGGGAGAAATCGGGACGGAACCCGCCCAGAGGGAACTGGAGCGGGCGGCGGCGTCCGAGGGCCTCCCGCAGGTCAGGCGGGAGATCGAGGCCGCCCTGGGGAACGGCCGGGCGGGCTGAGCCGATATTCCCGCCCGCCGGAAGGCCAGAATGGTCGCCGGAGAGGGCTCGCCGAGGGGAAGCGCTCGCGGGCGGAGCCCCGGAGAGGGCAATTCGGGAGAGAGGTCGTTCGGACATCTCTTGCGGCAGGAGGGCCGGAATGCGTGGATTGGATGGCAAACGGGCGCTGATCACCGGTGGGGCGAGTGGCATTGGCGCAGCGACGGCGGGGCGCTTCCTGCAGGAGGGCGCCCGGGTGGTGGTCCTGGATCGGGATTCGGCGGGGTGCGAACGCATCCAGTCGGAGTTCCCGGAGCTGTCCGGGGCGCTGTTGGCGGATGTGGTCGATCCCGCCGCGCTGGGGGCTGCCTTCGAGGAGTGCGATGATCTCCTTGGGGGGATCGATGTGCTCATCAACAACGCCGGTATCAGCAAGCGGCGCGCCTTTGTGGATATGTCTCTCCAGGAATGGGAGGAAGTGATCCGCGTGAACCTGACGGGCGCCTTCACCGTGGCGCAGTTGGCTGCCCGGCGGATGCTCGGCGGCGAGGGCGGGGTGATCATCAACATGGCATCCACGAACGGCCTGCGGGGCTATCCAATGTACGCCGCCTACAACGCCTCCAAGGCCGGAGTGATCGCCCTGACGCGCACCATGGCGCTGGAACTGGCCCCGCACATCAGGGTGGCCGCCGTATGCCCCGGGTATGTGATGACACCCATGCAGCGGGCCGAGTACTCCCCCTCGAGGTTGGCGGAGGTGAACGAGAAAATCCCCGTCCGGCGCCATGCGGACCCCTCGGAAGTGGCCGCGCTGTTCGCTTTCCTGGCTTCCGACGAGGCTGCGTTCATCACCGGCCATCCCATCATCATCGACGGCGGCGAGATCAGCGGAGGGCTTGCCAGCCAGTAGCCCGATGGGCAACAGGTGGACATGTCTGTCAGGCCATATGGATGGCGCCCCCGGCACAACGAGTGCTGGGGGCGCTGATTTCTCGAAGGGCCCCGGCGCGACGCGCCGGGGCTAGCCGCCAGGCGTGAGTGTGGCGGTCGCTGTGGGCACCGGCGTGGCCAGCATCACGGGCACGATCAACTGCTGGCCGACCTGTATGCTGTTCGGATCCTCGATTTCGTTCCGGTCGGCGATCGCTTCTTCGGTGGTGTCGAATTCGAGGGCGATGGATTGCAGGCTGTCCCCGGGCAGCACCAGGTAGATGATCTCCTGGCCGGGAACGAGCGTCTCCGGCAGCGGTGTGGGGGTGGGGAACTCAGCATCCGCCGGCGGTATGAGCAGTTCCTGGGTCACGAATATGGTGGGATCCGCCAAATTGTTGTACAGCATGATCAACAGCGGCCCGTTATCGCCCAGGTCGAACTGTTCCGCGATCGAGGTCAGCGTGTCCCCTTCCTTCACGATATAGGTCTGCGGCCCCTCCGGCGTTGGCGTATCGGTCGGCGTGGTGGGGATGGTCGCCGTGGCGGTCGGGCTCGGCGGCACGGGGGTCTCGGTGGGAGTGATTGTCGGGGTGGGTGTGGCGGACGACAGGAAAGCCGGCATCTCCAACTGGTCGCTTCCGCTGAGCCACATCACCACCAGAAAGACGCCGACGACGAGCAGGACGACGGCGAGGCCCCCCAGCAGCATGGGCGCCATGCGTTCCCTGCGCTTGCGATAGGATTTGATCACTTCTTCCGGGCTGGTTTCGCTGTCACTCATCTAAGGCTTCCCCCGCTCCTGGCCCCGTAGTTTCACGAACCGGATTGTGCTGCCATTGTACACGAAAATGAATTTGGGAGGGCACACGGCAATGTTGACATAATAGCGCATTCAATTCGCGGGTAGCCACGCGCCCGCGAAGAAGCGCAGCACGTCTTCCATCGTGGATTCCCACAGCGCATCGGCGTGGGCGCCCGGCGGGAGCAGAAGCAGCGGGGCCTTGCCTCGGGCGGCGAGCGTCTCCGCCAATTCCTGGGTGCCATCCTTGGCCCAGTCAGCCTGGCCCGCGAGCAGCAGTATGCGTTCCTGCGAAAGCGGATCACGCGCAGCGATCTGCAGCGGGTCGTATTCCGGCCGAGCGGCGTTCACAGACAGCGCGGGGCTCAAAGCGGCGACATAGCCGAAAAGCTCTGGATGGCGCAGCCCGATCTCCAGCGCCCAAACGCCCCCTCGGGAGATCCCGGCGATGCCGCGGTCCTGCGGCTCGGTCCGGGTCGAGAATGACTCTTCGATGAAGGGCAGCAGCCCCTCCACAAACTCCTGCTCATAGGAATCTGGCCCGCCATCTGTGCGGCTGAACAGGGGCTGAGGCAGCCTCGGCATGATGATCACGAAGGGGGGCCACGACCCGGCCCGGATGTGCCCATCGGCGATCTCGTCCGCCCCGAGCGAGTCCCAATGGGACTCGTCATATGGGTACCCATGCAGCACGTACAGTGCGGGGTAGGAGGCCGCAGCCTCCCCGTAGCAAGGGGGAAGATACACGCGCACCGGCACCATCGCCTCCAGTATCGGGCTTCGATATTGGTCCTGCGCCAATCGCCCCGGGGATCCGGTGCACTCGAGGGTGGGGGTTGCCGTCGGAGGGGGCGTCGCGGACGGGGAGGGCGTGGCGGAGGGCGCTGGCGTCGCACTTGGGACCCGCGTGGAGCTGGGCATGGGTGTAGCCGATGGCACAGCAGGAGTGGGAGCGGCGCAGGCTGCCAGCAGGGCGAGCAGCACCGGCAGGGCGCAGGTCGCGGCGCTTGCTTTGGTCCTTCGGGGGAGTCGATCAGCAGATTCCCGCATCTCACCTCCGTCCACCGGCGTTCCTCAATCCCGCCACGCGCATCTCTGGGCTCCCCAGGGAGTACGAAAGCCACCTCGGCTGTCCGGAGGCGCTCTCTGCGGACAAACCAGAGCCGGGTCCGGGACGGCCCAATGATATCTCACTCCGGCCGTCCCGAACACGGCCTCCTTCCGCTGCGCATTCGGATGCCTTCTGGGAAGCCGGTCGCGAGGCGTGCGGCAAGCCCCGCGCCCCCTCGGGGGGTGGACGCCGGTCAAGGAGCGGGAGATATGGGTGGCTTTGGCCCATCCCGAAGCCTCCGGGCCTCCGCGGACAAACGGCGCATGCATGCGGAAGATCCACCATACACACCCTCGCAACGCCGGGAGGCCCCCGAGTTTAATGCCGGGTTATAATGCAGGCCATGCGCTACCATATCTGGACGGCCGGCTGTCAGATGAACGTGGCGGACTCCCAACGGGTGGCCTCCGAGCTTGAACGCATGGGGTACCGGCCGATCTCCCGCCCGGACGGCGCAGACGTGATCGTGCTCAACACCTGCGTGGTGCGCCAGAGCGCAGAGGACAAGGCCTACGGCCGGCTGACATCACTGCGGCCACTCAAAGAAGAGCGCCCGGAACTGGTCATCAACCTGATGGGCTGTCTGGTGGGCGTCAATGAGAACGCGGCCCTGCGGGAAGCCTTTCCATTTGTGGATGTGTTTTCACCGCCGTCGGATCCGGAACCGCTGATCGAACATCTCCTCCGAATGCAAGGGCGCGATCTGGAGGCGAGCGAGACGGCGCGCAGATATGCGCTCATGGACGGGGACCTGCGCCTGCCGGCGGCCGAGCGGAGCCGGCTGGTCTCCGCATATGTGCCGGTGGTTTACGGCTGTTCGCACGCATGCACCTTCTGCATCATCCCCTATCGAAGGGGCGCCGAGAGAAGCCGCCCGATGGAGGAGATCGTGCGCGAGGTTGGGTCGTTGGCGGGGCAGGGCGTGCGCGAGGTCACCTTGCTGGGGCAAATCGTGGACCGGTATGGCAAGGATCTGCCTGGGGGACCCGGTCTGGCCGATCTGCTGCGGGCGGTGCACGAGGTCGAAGGCATCCGGCGCATACGCTTCCTGACCTCACACCCCAACTGGATGTCCGGTGAACTGCTGGAGACGGTGGCGGAACTTCCGAAGGTCTGTGAGCACGTCGAGGTCCCCGTGCAGGCGGGGGATGATGCGGTGCTGGAGCGCATGCGCAGAGGGTATACCGCGGACGAATATCGGCGGTTGGTGGCGAATATCCGGGAGCGTCTCCCTGGATGTTCGATCGCCACAGACATCATCGTCGGTTTTCCGGGGGAAACGCGTGCGCAATTCGAGCGCACATATGACTTATTGGCCGAGCTCAAGTTGGATGTGGCCCACCTGGCGCGCTACTCTCCACGCCCCAAGACGGTTGCCACCCGGACCATGCAGGACGACGTGCCCCGGAAGGAGAAAATGCGCCGCTTTCGAGCCCTGGAGGAGCTGCAAGCCGAAATCGCAGCCCGGATAAACGCCCGTTTCCTTGGGCGGCGCGTGGAAGTTCTGGTGGAGGAACAGCAGCGCGGCAAGTGGAAGGGCCGCACGCGGACGAACAAACTCGTCTTCTTCGAATCCGCGCGCGATTGGCGCGGAAAGCTGGCATCCGTGCGCATCGACTGGACGGGACCGTGGAGCATGCAGGCTGCGCTGCTCCCGGAGGCGGACGCCCGCCTTCCGGATCCTGTTCGTGAATTGAACCGCACATCCTCGGAGACCGGCTGATCCATCGGGTCATCTTCTCCATACTCTTTCGGGATGGTCTCGAACTCGATTCGGTCTTCGACGCCCCGTCCCGAAGCGCCATATCGATTAGGGAGAATGACCTGCTTGACGCGCTGCCCCCCAAGATGTAGCATGCATTCGATTTTCCCGGCCGTTCGCCTCTGCGGTAGCATCTGCAGCGAGGGTGCCGAACAGTGGGGGGGAGGGGATGAGATCCAGCGTGTCCGCTTTGCGCCCTCAGGTCGCGATCGGGATGGTCACGATGTCATTGCTGGCGGCGTGCAACCTCCCGAGTGTGCAGCCCACTCCAGATATGGTGGCCACTTTGGCTGCGGTGACCATCGCCCCTCCCGATTCAACCGCCCCCGCCGATCAAACCCCGTCACCGCCGTCACCGGGAGCCAGCGGGACCTCAGCCACGGTGAAGCCCTCACCGAACGCGGAGGGCACGGAAACCACCGCCGACTGCACCAACCGGCTCAGGTTCCTCAAGGATGTCACCGTCCCGGACAACACGCGCATGTCGGCCGGAGATGCTTTCACGAAGGAATGGCGGGTGCGCAACGCCGGCTCGTGTGAGTGGACGAGCGATTACCGGCTGGTATTCCAGAGTGGAAATATCATGGGAGGCCCCGCCGAGGGAGTGCCGCTGCCCGCTCCAGTCCCCCCGGGGGATGACGTCGACCTGTCGGTGGAGCTTGTCGCTCCCGAAGTGCCCGGCAGGTACAAAGGATATTGGCTGCTGCAGGACGACTCTGGCGTTGATTTTGGGTATGGCGATGACGCGGATGAGGCGTTCTGGGTGCAGATTCGGGTGCGTGCGGCGACAGCATCACCCACGCAAGAAGGCGATTGATGGCCCGCGGCGGCGTTCCCCGGCGGCGATATCTCGGCCCCTTCGACCCATCTCGCGATTCCCGGCCGGGGGCCCGAAGAGGCGCGTGGAGTGAACCGGCGGGCTCTGCCCCCGCTGGCCCGGCGGGGTGGATCGGGCCAACGGGTGCGGGTGCGGAGCGGCCGCCGGAGTTCGAGGAGTGGACTGACGATGGCCAATGAGGATTTCGGGAGCTTGTCCGCATCGGCGCCCGCCGATCGAGGTGCCGACAGCGACCTCGTCCGCTCGATCCTGGTTGTGGATTCGAATCCCGATATCAGTGATCTGGTGCGGATGGTGCTCGAGGACAGCGGCCGTTATCAGGTTCTGCTGGCCTCCAGCGCCGAGGACGCCCTCCGGATGGTCAGCGAGCATCCCCCGGATCTGGTGATCCTGGATTTTGACTTGCCGGACCTCTCAGGGCCGGAACTGGTCGACAGGCTGCGCCAGGGGGGGCGCGAGATGGAAGTGATCGTCTTCCCGCTCAACAAGAAACTGAGCGGTGCCCAATTGACACGCGACCAGGACGGGGAGATCATCGGCAGGCCCTTCTACCTTCCCGAGCTCCCCGCCATCGTTGAGTCTGCGCTGGGGCCGGCCGGCCCCGAGCGTGAACAGGCTGAGCTGGAGGCGGCCTCGGATATCGAAGCGCCCCCGGCAGAGCCGAAGCTGGACTTCATCCCTGGAGGCTCCGAAGCGGAGCGGGACCTGGAAGCCTATATTGCCCCCGCCCTGCGTCCCTATGAGCCCCTTCCCCAATGGCTCGAAGAGCCGGATGAGGCGGCTTTCTATCTCTCCGACATTATCCTTGAATCCTCGGCCGTTGCCGGCCTGTTGACCCGCCAGGGTGAGCTCTGGTCAGCGACCGAGGGCCTGCCCCAGTCGCAGGTCCAGGAGATCATGAGCATGGTGAGCGAGCATCGGGATTCTCCGTCCGGCGGAGGCGAATGGATTCGCCTGCTCCGTCCCGGCTCCGGGGGGGATGATTTCCGGCTCTATACTGCCCCCGTGAAGGCAGATATCACCCTGACGCTGGTCTTCCCCTCCACGATCCCCCTGACGGAAATGCGGGGGCAGGCCCGCAAACTGACCGCCATGTTGTCGGATGTGGACCCGCTGAGCTTCGAAGTCTGAGCGCCAACGCGTCCGACCCAATGTGCGCCCCTCATCGGGCGGCTTGCGATTCCCCTCGATCCCCCCGGCCCAGCACGGGCAAGGGGTCTCCCTTTCGAGACCGGCCCGCCGGAAAGCGCCTCAATATGGCTCCGGAGATGCTAGAATCAACCCATCCGAGTCATGATCCAGGAGCGAGCAAATGAGCTCTGCGGCACGCCTATATCTGATCGACGGACACGCACTGGCCTATCGCACTTATTTCGCCTTGACGGGAGCCAGCGGCGGGCAACGGTGGATCACCCAGTCCGGAGAACCGACGGCCGGTGTTTACGGCTTTACCTCCGTGCTGCTGCGCTTGTTGGATCAGGATCATCCCGAATACCTGGCCGTCGTGTTCGACAAAGGCCTGACGTTTCGGGATGAGATCTTCCCCGAATACAAGGCGACCCGGGAGAAGATGCCGGAAGATCTCCGGCCCCAGATCGAGCGCATCCGGGAGATCGTGCGCGCCTTCGGCATCCCCATTCTGGAGGCCGAAGGGTACGAGGCGGATGACGTGCTGGGCACCGTCGCCCACCAGGCGGCGGATGAAGGGGTGGAAGTCTACATCCTGACCGGGGACCGGGATTTGCTTCAGCTTGCCGATGACCACATCACCATACAGCTTTCCGGGCAGAAGCTCTCGGAGGCGGAGGACTATGGCCCGGAAGAAGTGCGGGACGCATACGGGATCGACGTAGCCCTGTTTGTCGAGTACAAGGCCCTGATCGGCGACAAGAGCGACAACATCCCCGGGGTCTATGGGGTCGGAGAGAAGACCGCCGTCTCGCTGCTGTCCAAATACGGGGGTCTGGATCAGATCTATGCGCATATAGAAGAGGTGGGCTCGCGCTTTCGTACCAAGCTGCAGGAGGGGCGGGAAAACGCCTATCTGAGCAAAGAACTCTCGCAGATCAAGACCGACGCGCCCGTGGAGTTCGAGCTGGCTGCCTGCAAGATGGGGGCCTTGGATAGAACGCAGATCGCGGAGCTCTTCCGGGATTTGGAGTTCCGCACCCTGCTCGATCGGCTGCCGAAGGAGGATGCCGGCCGGGAGGGCCAGTTGACCCTGTTTGTTTCTGAGGGCGAGATGAAGATCAAGGGAGGTCCGGTCGGGACGATTGTGGTCCGCCAGGCGGAGGACCTGGAGAGCCTTGTCTCCGCTTTGGAGGGCGCGCAGGCCATCGCCTTTGACGTCGAGACCACGAGCACTGATGCCATGAAAGCGGACCTGGTGGGCATTTCCCTGGCGGTTGAACCGGGGGAGGGGTACTACATCCCGGTGGGGCACCTACAGGGCCCCGGAGGGGAGACGCAACTGCCCTTGGAGCGGGTGATCGAGGCCTTGAGAGGTCCACTGGCCGATGGGAAACAGCCGAAGGTCGGGCACAACCTGAAATATGACTATATCCTGCTCGCACGGCATGGCCTGCGCGCATCCCCGCTGGCATTCGACACCATGATCGCCGAGTGGCTGTGCGATCCCGGCTCGCGAAACCTCGGGCTCAAGAACCTGGCCTGGGTGCGCTTGGGGCTGGAGATGACTCAGATCAGCGAGTTGATCGGCAGCGGCCAGGATCAGCTCACCATGGCGCAGGTGCCGATTGCCCAAGCCGCTCCCTATGCCGCCGCGGATGCAGCGGTCTGCCTGCAGCTCAAACCGCTGCTGGAGAAGGAGTTGGGCGAGAAGGAGCAGCTCAGTCTGTTCAGGGATGTGGAGATGCCCCTGGTCCCCATCCTCGCACAGATGGAGATGGACGGTGTGCGCCTGGACAAGGGCTTCCTGCAGGATTTCTCCGACCAGATCACAGTGCGGTTGGACGAGATCGAAGGGCTCATCCACGATCACGCCGGTCACCCGTTCAACGTCAATTCGACGCAGCAGCTTTCCCAGGTGCTCTTCGAGGATCTCGGCTTGAAGCCGCCCGACCGCACCCGCCGCACGGCTTCCGGCTATTACTCAACCGCCGCCTTGGTGCTCGCCGAACTGCGCACGGAGCACCCCATCGTGGATCTGATCCTGGAGCAGCGGGAGATTGCCAAGCTCAAGTCGACATACGCCGACGCCCTGCCGGAGCAGATCAATCCGCGCACCGGACGAGTGCACACCTCCTTCAATCAGACCGGTTCGGTGACGGGGCGCCTGGCGTCATCGGATCCCAACTTGCAGAACATCCCCATCCGCACCGAGTTGGGCCGGCAGATCCGCCGCGCCTTCGTGGCGGAGCCGGGCAGCCTGCTCCTGGGAGTCGATTATTCGCAGATCGAGTTGCGGGTGGTGGCCCACATGTCGCAGGACCGCGCCATGATGGAGGCTTTCCTCGCGGACAAGGATATCCACGCCACCACCGCGGCAGCCGTTTTCGGCGTCGAGCTGGGCGACGTCACCCCTGAACTCAGGCGGCGCGCCAAGGCGATCAATTTCGGGCTGATCTACGGGATGAGCCCCTACGGTCTCTCGCGGGCTACGGATCTCACGCTGGCGGAGGCGGAGGACTTCGTGGAGGAATACTTCAAGCGCTTCCCGGGAGTGAAGGGCTACCTGGCGCAGACCCGCTCGATGGCCGCCGACCGCGGATACGTCGAGACGGTTCTCGGCCGCCGCCGCTATTTTCCGGAGCTCAAGCGAGGCGGCAAGCGCGTGTCCCAAGTCGCCCGCTCCAGGGCGCTGCGGGAGGCGGTCAACGCCCCCATTCAGGGCACCGCGGCCGACATCATCAAGCTGGCGATGCTGGAGCTGCCCCCCGCGTTGCTGGAGGCGGGGCTCGGCGGTCGGATGCTGCTGCAAGTGCACGATGAGCTGGTCCTCGAGTGTCCGGAGGAGGAAGTTCGGGAGACCGCGGAATTGGTGAAGCGGGTGATGCAGGAGGCCTATGCCCTGAAAGTGCCCTTGAGAGCCGACGCCAAACGAGGCGCCAATTGGTTGGAAATGACCGCCATGGTTTGAAACGAGAGCCCTGTCCGGCACCGGGAGATCCAACCTAAGGGCCAGATTCCGGACCGGGACAGCGGCTTGGAGTTTATGCTATACTCGCTTCGCCGACGAGAGATACGAGAAGACGGAGATGGGAGAGAGCGTAGATCTCTTTGAAGAATCGATGCAGCGGGGGCATTCGGCTGCGTGGGATCTCAATTGGGATCGAGCCATTGAATACTACCGCAAGGCCCTGACGCAGGCGCCCAACGAAGCCGGCGCGCACATGAGTCTGGGCTTGGCGTTGTTTGAAACCGGCCGCTATAAGGAAGCGCTGGCGACCTATCATCGGGCCACCAAGCTGAGTGCCGATGACCCTGTGCCGTTGGAAAAGTGCGCCGAGATCTTCGAAATCCTGGGGCAGCCGCGCGAAGCGATCGAAGGGCGGAATGAAGCGGCCAAGCTCTACCTTCGCAGGAAGAACATCGATAAGGCGTTGGAGAATTGGAGCCACATCGCACGCATCGCCCCGGATAACCTGCAGGCGCGGTCGCAGCTGGCCATCGCATTTGAACGCCTGAACCGGCGCCGAAAGGCGGTGCACGAATACCTCGCCGTGGCATCCATCCTGCAAAGAGCAAGCAAGACGGAGCGGGCGATCGAGGCGGTGCAGCGGGCGCAGGCCCTGCAGCCCGGGGATCCGACGGCCGCCAACATCATGCGCGCGCTGAAGGAAGGGGGCTCCCTGCCGCCTCCCGCCCGGCCGCTGGGGGTGACAAAACCCGTGCGCACGAATCTCAAGGCCGGGCAGGAGATGGCCGAGCAAGAGTCCGCCCCCCGCGAGAATCAAGACGGCACGGATCCGGAGAGCGAAGCGCAGGAGCGTGCGCTCACCACCCTGGCCTCCCTACTGTTCGAGGATGTGGAACAGCCCAAACCCAAGGAGATGGATCTCAGAGCGGCCCTGCGCGGTAGGGGGAAGAAGAAAGAGGCGGCCGACGAAAGCCAGCCGCTGAAATACCGCCAACTCGGGGAGGCGATCGATCTACAGACCCGGGGCCATCGGCGAGAAGCGGTACAGGTGATGCAGCAAGCCGTAGATGCCGGTATGGATCATCCGGCCGCCTATTTCAACTTGGGTATGCTGTACAAGTCAGTGGGGGACGTGGAGAACGCGCGCAAGTATCTGTTGAGCGCAGTGGGAGACGAGAAATACGCGTTGGGTTCGAACCTGGCCCTGGGCCGTATGGCTCAGTCCACGGGTGAGCTGCGGGAGGCGGCCCGGTATCTGCTCCAGGCGCTGCGCCTGGCGGACAGCATGTCGGTGAGCGGAGAGCGTTCCAACGAGTTGAACCAGCTCTACGACTCGATCCTCGCCACTCAGGCGCGCGGGGATTCCCAAACGCTTTCCCAGATTGTCGAGAGCACCCTGGATTTCTTGGGCGCCCCCGATTGGCTTCAAAAGGTGCATCGGGCCCGGCAGCGGATTCAATCCCAGGCGCGCAGCCCCGGGGAGAAGGTCGTCCCGCTGGCGGAGATGCTGGCGGTGGGCGGTTCGGAGCAGGTGTTCGAGGACGTGGAGCGGATCGACAATTACATGTCCCGCCAACTGTGGGATGCGGCCATGGAGGAGGCGATGTTGGCGCTGGACCAGGCGCCGAACTACCTTCCCCTGCACGAGCGCATGGCGGATGTGTTGGTCAAAACGAAACACCCATCGGCGGCCTTGGAGAAGCTCAGCGTATTGGGGGAGACCTATTTCATCCGGGGCAACATGGACCGGGCGATCAAGTCGTATACGCGAGCTGTGCAGCTTTCTCCGGTCAACATCCCTGCGAGACACCGCCTGATCAGCCTGCTGGTCCAGGTGGGGAAGGTGGACGAGGCGCTGGGCCAGTACCTGAGGTTGGCGGAGCTGCACGGAGACATGGCGCAAATCGAGGAGAAGCGCAAGAGCCTTGGCGAGGCTCTTCGGCTCGCGCAGGGCAGAGCCGGAAGCGACGAGATGAAGCTCGAGATACTGCGCCAACTGGCGGAC
This sequence comes from uncultured Anaerolineaceae bacterium, assembly GCA_964388955.1. GTDB lineage: Bacteria > Chloroflexota > Anaerolineae > Anaerolineales > E44-bin32 > CAYMCO01. The sequence continues at coordinate 28,409 of CAYMCO010000045.1, forward strand.
ATCGACATGTCGCGATTGAATTGGAAGGGCGCCCTGGATGTCTACCGGCAGATGCGGGCCCTGGACCCGGAGGATGAGCATATCCACCTGAGCGTCATCGATCTTCACCTGCGGTTGGGCCAGGATGAGGAGGCCGGGAGGGTCCTGGATCGCTACTTGGAGCGCTTGGCCCGGCAGGGGCGGGGCTCGCAGATCATCGCCCGCCTGGAGGACTTGACGCGCGAACATCCGGGCAGGACGCCGCTGCATGAGCGCCTTGCAAAGGCCTATCTGGCCGCCGGCCGCAAAGCGGAGGCCATTTCCCAGTTTGATGCGCTGGGAGAGCTGCAGATGGATGCCGGTCAGACGGAGAGAGCGATCGACACCATCAAGAGGATTATCGAACTCCAGCCGCCGGAAGTGGGGGGCTATCGCGAGCTGCTGCGCAACCTGCAATCGGGCGCGCGCTGATGACTGCGAGATGATCGAGGGGGGCACGGGTGAGTGAACTGCTCCTGGATGTGCGCTTCTTTGTGCTGCGGCTGGACTGGATCAGCCTGCTCGACATCCTGCTTGTCACCGGAATATTCTTCTTTCTGCTGAATCTGGTGCGCGGCACTCAAGCCGTCGTCCTTCTCCGGGGCATGATCCTGCTGATCATCGCCATCGCGCTGCTCACAGGCGTACTGGATCTGCGCGCTTTCTCGTGGGTGCTGCGGAATTCCCTCCCCGCCCTGCTGGTGGCCATCCCGGTGATCTTTGCGCCGGAGATCCGGCGCGCATTGGAGCGGCTCGGCCGCGCGGGCCGACTCTTCACCATCAACGCCGCTCCGGGGCAGATCGAGGCGCAGATCAACCTGCTCGGGCGCGCCGCGGGGCGTCTGTCGGACCAGCGCTTCGGGGCCCTGATCGTGATCGAACGGGACACGCGCCTGGATGAATACATGGAGACCGGCGTGGCTTTGGATGCGACGATTTCCGAGGAGCTGCTGCTGCAGATCTTCTATGTCAACACCCCGCTGCATGATGGCGCGGTGATTGTGCGTGAGGATCGGATTCCCGCTGCGGCCTGTGTGATGCCGCTCTCCGCCAGCGGCACCCTGTCCCGCTCGCCGCGCCGGCAGATGGGCTTGCGCCACCGCGCCGCCTTGGGCATCAGCGAGGTGAGCGATGCCCTGGCGGTGGTGGTCTCGGAGGAGACCGGCGGCATCTCCGTGGCTCACAACGGACGCATGATCCGGCGCCTGGATCAGACTCGGCTGCGCAATATCCTGACCGCCTTCTACCGGCCGCAAGCGCCGAGGGATATCCGGACGTGGCTCAAGCAAGCCCTGGGGAGAATTGGCGAACTCGGCCCGCAGGGTCGGGGCGGTTGAGGTAGGTTCGCAAATGCGCTCGCGTTTCATTGACACGCTGGGCTCCCTGCTGCTGGCCTTTGGGCTGGCGGTTGCGGTCTGGGTGGCTTCCGTCAACGATCAGGACCGCATCAGCACCGCCGAATATCCGGGGGGTGTCCCCATCGAGTATCAGGGCCTGGGGGACGGCCTGCTGATTGTGAATGAGGTACCGCAGTCCGGACAGATCACGCTGCGGGCCCCCCAATCGGCCTGGAACCGCCTGACGGGCAGTGGCCAGGGGGCCGTCCGGCTGGTGGTGGATCTCAGCGGCCTGCAGTCGGGGGAGCACTCGGTTGCGGTGGAGCCGGAGCTGGGGACCCGCTTGGCGGAGGTCATTTCCTTCAATCCGGAAATCGTCAACGTGCAGTTGGAGAGCTCGCTGCAGCAGATCGTGCCCGTCAGCGTGATTCTCAGCGGGGAACCGGCGATCGGGTTCCGGGCGGATGAGCCGCAGGCCACACCGAGCGAGGGGACGGTGCAGGGTCCCGCCTCGGCGGTTGGCCGTGTGCAGGCGCTGCGGACGGTGGTCGACCTCTCGGGCAGGAGCCAGGACGTGCGCCTGAGCGCCACTCCCGTGCCGGTCGATTCGGATGGGCGGACGGTGACCGGGGTGCAGGTGAACCCCTCGAACGTGAGCGTTTTCGTGCCTATTGTGCAGCGCACCGGCTACCGCACCGTGGCCGTCGTCCCGGTGACCGAGGGGCAGGTGGCGGCCGGATACCGGGTGACCAACATCACGGTGAGTCCCACCCTGGTGACCCTGCGGTCACCGGATCTCCAGGCCATGGACCTGCTCCCGGGTTTCGTGCAAACCGAGCCGGTGAATCTCGACGGGGCGGAGGAGACCGTGGAACGCCAGGTGCTGCTCAATATCCCGCAGGGCTTCTCCCTGGTGGGAGAGCAAAGCGTCTTGGTACAGGTCAGCATAGAACCCATCGAGACCTCCATCACCATCTCGCGCGAGTTGGAATTCCAGGGGTTGGAGACCGGGACCGCGGCGGAAGCATTTCCCGCCAGCGTGCAGGTCATCCTCACCGGCCCGCTGCCGATCCTGGAGCAACTGCGGCCGGAGGATGTTCGCGTGGTGCTGAACCTGTTCGATCTGGGGGTTGGCACGCATCAGGTGAGCCCGGAGGCGCTGGACCTACCTCGCGGCGTGCGGGTGCAGACTTTCCTGCCGGATACGATCGAGGTCCAGATCTCAACGTCGACCGGAGCTACTCCTACACCCACGGCCCCTTAGGCCCGAACGATGAACAAGCCGCTCGTATCGCTCGTTGGCCGCCCCAACGTTGGAAAATCCACGCTGTTCAACCGCTTGGCCGGGGAGCGGTTGGCGGTCGTCCACGAGACGCCCGGGACCACACGCGATCGCCTGCTGGCCGAGGTGGAATGGCGCGGTCTGCGCTTTGACATCGTCGACACGGGCGGCATTGACCCCTCCGGGGTGCGGGGCGCCGAGCCGCTTTCCGTTGGCTCGGCGGAATACATCTCCCAGATTCGCGCTGGGGCGGAGATGGCGGTGAGGGACTCGGATCTGGTGCTGTTTCTCGTCGACGGGGAGGCCGGCCTCACACCGGCGGATACGGAAATCGCCGGCATTCTCCGCCGGCAGCAAGGGGCGCGCGATGGCGAGCCGTGGCCCCCGATCATGGTCGTGGTGAACAAGTGCGACAACGAGCGGCGCCGGGCCGCGGCGGTCGAGTTTTACGAGCTGGGCCTGGGAGATCCGGTCCCCGTCTCGGCGCTGCACGGGGCGGGGACGGGCGATCTGCTGGATTCGGTGGTGGCGGCGCTCGGCCGGGCGGCGGAGCCCGAGGCGGGGGCGGAGGGCCGCGAATCCCTGGGGATCGCCATCATCGGGCGGCCCAACGTCGGCAAGTCGAGCCTGCTCAACCGAATCCTGGGGCAGGATCGGGCGCTGGTGTCCCCCATCCCCGGGACCACGCGCGATGCGGTGGACACGGAGTTGACCTTCCAGGACCAGCCCGTCAGGCTCATCGATACGGCGGGCATCCGGCGGCGCGGGAAGATCAAACCCGGCGTGGAGCAGTTCTCCGTGTTGCGGGCGCTGAAGGCCATGGAGCGCGCCGACGTGGTGCTGCTGATGATCGACGCCACGGAGGGGGTGACCTCTCAGGATGCGCATATCGCTGGCATGGCGCTCGAGAAGTTGAAGAGCGTGGTCGTGCTGGTGAACAAATGGGATCTGGTGCCGAAGGATGCCTACACCATGGACTACTACCGCGAGCACGTGCGCATCCAGTTGAATTTCCTGCCCTACGTGCCGGTGCTCTTCATCTCCGCCCTGACCGGCCAGCGGGTGGATCAGGTGCTGCCCACGGCCCTGCGGGCCTACGAAGCGCGCATGATCCGGATTCCCACCGGGGACCTAAACCGCATCGTGGGACGGGCGTTGAGCGCGCATGCGCCTCCCTCCAAGGCCGGCAGGAGGCTGAAGATCTATTACGCCGCTCAGGTGCGGGTCGATCCGCCGACATTCGTCTTTCATGTGAACGACCCAGCCTTGATGCACTTCACCTACGAGCGCTTCCTGGAGAATCGGATCCGGGAGGGCTACGATTTCTTCGCCACCCCACTGCGTCTTTCCTTCCGGCGCCGGACCCGCTCCCGCGGGAAATGAAGACGGCCCTGGCGGGGCGGCTCGCTTTCTTCCTTTAGTAGGTCTGCCAACTTGGCCCGATCGAACCATCAGGCTGCACTTGGCTCCGGTGATGCTCGTCTTGCGGCCCGGGCGCGCCGGGGCGGGTCACGCGGGGTCGGAGCCGACCGGATAGCGGCCCGTATTGCGCGCCATCTTGGCGCGCACGGCCCCGCTCAGATCGATCTCCGCCCGATTCGCCATCGCCAGGCAGTAGATCAAGACATCGGCCAGCTCATCCGCCAATGCGCCGCCCGGGCCCACCGGGCCGCCCAGCCCCGGGTTGTCGCCGGAGGGCCCCCACTGGAAGAGCTCCATGATCTCGGCCGCCTCGATGGCGATGCTCATGGCCAGATTCTTGGGCGAGTGAAATCGCCCCCAGGACCTCTCCTGGACAAAATCATCCACCAATTCTCGCAGTTCTCCGATCGTAGTGCTGCTGTCGGTCCCCATATTTCGCCTCGATGCTTCGTCTCGGGTCGGTCGAATCGTGCGCCCTATGATACCGGAATTCGGCCGGTTGGGCTCAGCCGGGGCAGTCCTGAAGCGTTCCAATGTAGGAGGCGCCCGCCTCCAGGTCGAAGGGGGTGATATAGAACCGCCGCCGGCGCCCGCGGCAGTTTCTCCCGGGGGTGGTGCGGCGCCTTTGGGGGCGATACGCACGTGGTGCGCTGCTCCCATGGACGGGCCTATCGAGCGCCTATATGATGTTAGTAGCAGAGGGGCAGGCCCGGTACGCCATGACTCCCCCCAGTGCGCGATCTCGGTTCTGCCCCCTGCGCCGGCGCTGGCCGGGAGGCTTCGGGGCCGGCTGCGGGCGTGCGCGGGGCGCGCGGCTGGGATGCCCACCCTGGTATGTAGGCGCCCGCTGGAATGGCCCTCGAGACACCCGCCGCCACCGGCCCGGGGCGGCCGGACGGCCATTAGGTTAGTGTTAAGGTCCCGTTGAGCTTGAGGTAGAGAGAGTCTATACTGGAAGTTGCAGAAGGACAGGATCGGTTGAGCCTGCCACGAAGGTCATCAGCCGGTTCTGTCCTTCTCGCTCGGATATGTGCCTCTGATCAGGCTGCTTTCCTCGGAGGATCCCCCGATCCCAAGGCGGAAGTCCCATCCCGGATCTATGCCCAAGGTACCTACGACTAACCGCCAAGGTGCTTGGTGAGGCCCTCCAGACCCTCTTCCCAGCTCACGACCGGGAACAATTCGACGGTCAATGCGTCCATCCACACGACGGAGTTGACCGACAGTGCCACCGGGTCATCCGCCTCGAAGATGGAGATCACCTGCGGCGGTCCTCCCAAGGACCAGTACTCGCCAAGAACCTCCACCCCCTCCGGGAACTCGTACTCCGCCCTGCGGCCCATGACCTCGGCCAGTTTCGCCTGGTCGGCGTCCGGTTTCAAACTCCACAGCGCTACAAATTTCATTTCACAGCCCTCCTCTCCTTGTGAGAATTGCATCGGTCCAATACGGTCAACCGCCCATCCGGTTGGGGCATAGATCCGGGACGGTGGGCAAGCCGTGATGATGAGTCTGGATGTCTGCACGCCGCCAACGGCGCTTCAACAGCATAAAAACCGGCGCAAGGGATGCAAATAGAGCCAACGAAGGGAAGCTACCGCGCTCCTCTATACTAGCCTACATCAACTCCTCACGAACTTCAAATGTGCAGAGGGATCGTTTCTGCCGCTGCCGGCGACGGAGCCATTCCCTTGACAGCGAGCCCGCACACTCCCATGGCCCGTCTGGGCCCCGATCTCCCCCTCGCCTGCGTCTCATAACTCCGATTAGTTTATTGTGACTGGCTCGTTGACATTGAGTTAGAGAGATTGTAGACTAAGAGTTGGAAGGGCAGGACCGGTTGAGCCTCGACCTCCCGGATAGGATCCGGTTCTGTCCTTTTGTGCCGGTTTGCGTCTTGTCAAGTGGTGGAAATTCTGTGTACATCCTTGGCTGTCTAGAGTCTCAACATTGCCTCTCAATGCAC
>CAYMCO010000046.1:0-31354 GCA_964388955.1 uncultured Anaerolineaceae bacterium
CTTCCCGTTATAATCACTCCTGCCGCTTGGATCGGGCCACGACCGAGACGGTACAACCCCGACTCGCCTGTCCCGCCCCTGGCCCGGGCGGGTTTGCTTTCCCCGGGCCACCCCCAAGGGCATCTCATACATCATAAGGAGATCGCCATGAGCAAAGCCGAATCTGGCCCCAAGAGCCGCAAGAAGGTCACCACACGCACTTTCCAGCAGAAGAAAGAACGAAACGAACCGATCAGCATGCTCACCGCGTATGACTACGCCGCCGCTCAGGCGATGGACCGGGCCGGGATTGACTCCATCCTGGTCGGGGATTCGCTGGGGATGGTGGTGCTGGGCTATGAGACGACCCTGCCGGTCACCATGGAAGATATGCTCCGCCACTGCAAGGCGGTGGCACGCGGGGCGCTATATCCGCTCCTGATCGGCGACATGCCCTTCATGTCTTACCAGACGACAGTTGCAGATGCGGTTCGCAACGCGGGCCGCTTTCTGCAGGAGGCGAGCATGGACGCGGTGAAGCTCGAAGGCGGGCGTGAGCGTCTGCCGGCAGTTGAGGCCATCTTGTCCGCCGGCATCCCCGTCATGGGCCACCTGGGTCTGACGCCGCAGTCGATTCATAAGCTGGGTGGCTTCCGCGCCCAGGGAAAGACCTCGCAGGCCGCGCTGCGACTGCTTGAGGATGCGGAGGCGCTGCAAGAGGCGGGCTGCTTCGCAATTGTGCTCGAAGCCATCCCACAGCAATTGGGGCGGCTGGTGACCGAACGCCTTGAAATCCCCACCATCGGGATCGGGGCTGGCCCAGGATGCGACGGCCAGGTTTTGGTGAGCCACGATCTGCTGGGGCTGTTCGATCGCTTCACGCCCAGCTTTGTGAAGCAGTACGCCCAATTGCATACCGAACTGTCAGCGGCTTTCAGCAGCTATCGAGAGGATGTGTCCTCTGGGGCCTTTCCCGGGCCGGAGCACAGCCTTTCCATGCCCGATGACGCCTGGCAGTCTTTGCTCGAGGAATTGAAATGATAGCGAACACAAAGCCGGATGATGGACGCCGGGGCGGGACCGGCGCAACGGCACGATGCAATCACCCCCGCAATCATGCTTTAGGTCGGGCTCGACTCTCGATCGTCGAATCGGCAACCCGCTTTACGCGCCTTGGCACGTGCCTCAGATCGACGGGCCGGGCGGGCGCATGAATGAGCTCCGCCGGCTCACCATCGTCGGCACGGGCGCTATGGCGTGCTTGTTTGCCGGCCGTCTGGCTCCACACGCCCAGATCACCATGCTGGGGACCTGGCAGCAAGGCCTTGCGGCCCTGAAGACGCATGGCGTGCGCTTGCGGGAGCCCGACGGCGCGGAACAGGTCTTCCCAGTGCATGCCACGCGGGACCCCTCGCAATGCCACGGAGAAGCTCCCGCCCTGGTGCTGGTGAAATCCTGGCAGACGACGCGCGCCGCTGCCCAGCTCTCCAGGGTTCTCCACCCCGATGGGGTAGCGCTCACCCTGCAAAACGGGTTGGGCAACCGGGAGCAATTGGAAGCGAAGTTGGGGAAACTGCGGGTCGCCCAAGGGGTGACATCGAGCGGCGCGACCTTGCTTGGCCCTGGCCACGTGCGCGCCAGCGGCGATGGGCCGATCCAACTCGGTCAGCACGATCGCTTGGGCGAGCTGACAGTGCTGCTGCGACAGGGCGGGTTCAGCGTGCAAACCGACCAGGCCGTGAAGGAGCTGCTGTGGGGAAAGTTGGTCATCAACTCTGGCATCAATCCCCTCACCGCGCTCTTGAAAGTGCCAAACGGAGCGCTGCTGGAACTCCCAGACGCCCGCCGGTTGATGGTGGATGTGGCGATGGAGACCGCTCGCGTGGCTCGGGCCAAGGGGATCCATCTCGCTTCCGAAGATCCGGCGGCTGCCATCGCCAACGTGGCTCGGCGGACGGCGAGAAATCGCTCCTCCATGCTGCAGGATATGGACCGCGGCGCGCCCACCGAGATCGACGCCATCAACGGCGGCATCGCGGCCGAGGGCAGCCGCCTGGGCCTGCCGACGCCGCTCAACCGGACGCTGTGGCGCCTCGTCCGGGCGGCAGTCTCCGCCCAGAAGGGAGGTTTGGCGTGAAGGTGGTCACCCCGCTCTCGGAATTGCGCGAGATCCGCTCCGCTCTGCCGGATCCCCTTGGCCTGGTGCCGACCATGGGGTTTCTGCACGACGGCCACCTGTCGCTGATCCGCGCCGCGCGTGAAGACTGCGCGAGCGTGGCGGTGAGCATCTTCGTCAATCCAACCCAATTCGGCCCCCAGGAGGACTTGGCCGCCTATCCCCGCGACCTCGAGCGCGACCTCGCCCTGCTCAATGGGGAGGGGGTGGATCTGGTATGGGCCCCGACCGGCGATGAGATGTATCCCGCGGGATTCCAGACTTGGATCACCGTGGAGCATCTGAGCGCCCCGCTGGAGGGGGCACACCGGCCCGGCCACTTCCGCGGTGTGGCCACCGTGGTCGCAAAGCTGCTGAACGCCTTCCAGCCGAGCAGAGCCTACTTCGGCCAGAAAGACGCCCAGCAGGCGCGCGTGATCTCCCGGATGATGCGGGACTTGAACTTCCCCACCGAGGTGGTGATCTGCCCCACAGTGCGGGAAGCGGACGGCCTGGCAATGTCCAGCCGCAACACGTACCTAAGCCCAGCCGAGCGCGAGGCTGCGACCGTGCTCTATCGAGCCTTGCTCGCCGCGGCGCACGTTTTTCAAGCCGGAGAGCGACGAGCGGAGAACTTGCGGCGCGCGATGCAGGATATTCTGGATCGTGAGCCGCTGGCAGATACGGAGTATGTTTCCGTCGCGGATCCAGATTCGCTGGGGGAGCTCTCCGGGGAGGTGGATCGGGCTCTGCTTTCGATGGCAGTCCATATCGGCTCCACCAGGCTGATCGACAACATACCGCTCGAAAGCTCGACGGATGAGAAGTAAGAGAAGCGCTACGCGCTGGAACGCCCATTCTTGATGGCCAAGTCGGCCGACGAGGGAACCATGCTGTTGACAATCGACGTTGGGAACACGAACATCACCCTGGGACTGCATGAAGGCGAGGAATTGCGGCATGCCTGGCGCCTGGCGACCGCCAACGAACGCATGCCGGATGAATACGGGCTGCAGATGCTCGGATTGTTGGAACATGCCCGCTGCTCCCCGGCGGATATCGGCGGGATCGCCATGGCCTCGGTGGTCCCACCGCTGACCAGGACTTTCCTGCTGGCCTGCCGGGATTATCTCGGCAAAGATCCATTGGTGGTGGATGCCGGTGTGAAGACCGGTGTGCAGGTGCTGGTCGAGGAGCCAAAGGCGGTGGGCGCCGACCGCGTGGTGGACGCGGCGGCGGTGGAGGCGCTATATGGTGGGCCGGCCTGCGTGGTCGATTTCGGCACCGCCACCACCTTTGACGCCATCTCCGCCCAGGGGGCGTACCTGGGCGGCGCCATCGCCCCGGGGATTGGCATCGCCGCCGAGGCGCTTTTTCGACGCACGGCAAAGCTGCCGCGCGTGGAACTGGCGCGGCCGCCCTCCGCTATCGGCCGCAACACGGTGCACGCCATGCAGTCTGGGCTGCTGTACGGATATGCCGGCCTGGTGGAAGGCATCGTAGCGCGATTCCGCGATGCGCTCGGGGATGACATGAAGGTGATCGGCACCGGCGGCCTTGCGGACCTGATCAAGCGGGAGACAGATGTCATCGAGTATACCGCGCCCTGGCTCACGCTGGATGGCTTGCGAATCATCTGGGACATGAACCAGTAGCAGTGGGGAAAGTGAGCCAGCCCACGCCGGCGCGCGCTCGGGCAGGTAACCCCGGGTCGACTTCAAGCCTTGGGCAATCGATGTGCGCGCCTTGGCGACGCTGCCGCGGGCCCGATTTCAACCTGATATCCTATTCCGGCGGCGAGGGTTGATAGAATGATAGACCGGAACAATTGGAAGCTCCCTTGAGAGCCAAAAGGAATATGTCCTTGGCGTCCAGAACCACGCACTCTCGTGCCTCCGCCGAGTTAAAGCGGCCCCAGCGGTCGATCAATATGCAGGGCCTGCTCAACCTCTCGGTCGTCTATTTCGTTTGGAGCAGCACCTACCTTGCGATCCGGGTGGGCGTGCGGCCCGGGGCCGGATTCCCACCCTTCAGCCTTTCTTTCACCCGGGTTGTGCTGGGAGCGGGGATTCTACTGGTCTGGGGGAGGCTGCGGGGAAACAGGTTGATCCCGACGAAAAGAGAGGCCGGGATTCTGCTGCTATCCGGGATGCTCTTCTGGCTGGGGGGCAACGGGCTGGTCACCTGGGCGGAGCAGCGAGCCGAATCCGGCTTCACGGCCCTGCTGATTGGGTCCGCACCGATCTGGGCGGCGATGATCGAGGCATTGATTGACCGCCGGCGGCCACCGAGGGCGCTGAGCTTTTCCCTGGCAATCGGTTTCGCGGGCATCGCGGTCCTGAGCCTGCCCGCCATCCTGGATGGCATCCACGCCGACGCGCCATCGGCGCTTGCGCTACTCGGCGCGGCGGTGGCCTGGTCAGGCGGGGTGGTGGTGCAGAACCGAAGGCCCCTTGATCTGTCGCCGTGGGTGAGCTCCGCCTACCAGCAGCTCTTCGGGGGCGGCGGTCTTGGGCTCATGATGCTGCTCTCCCGGGAGCCGACCCCCAACCCGTCCCCGGCGGCGTGGGCGGCATGGGGATACCTGGTGATATTCGGGTCCGTTTTCGCCTTCACCGCTTTTGTGCAGGCCATTCGGTTGCTGCCCATCAACATCACCATGACCTACGCCTATATCAACCCGGTGCTGGCGGTTATCCTGGGTGCCCTTATCCTAGGCGAGGCGATCACCATCTGGACCATCCTGGGCGCGGCGTTGGTGGTGCTGGGCGTGGCGGGCGTATTCCGCGAGAAATACTGAGCTGCCGCTAGTGCAAGCTAGCCAGGAAGGGGTCAATGCTTAGCGGCATGCCCGTGGCGCGCTCGATATGGCCTCTCCAATCCAGTTGCGCCCCCGGCCCAAAAACCTCGCCCCGCAGCCATTCCCCTGTCGCCTCCCGCCCCACCAACCCTCCGAACTCCCCCCGAATGTGCGCTTCGAATTGGGCGCGCATCAGGTGGCCAATCTCGTAGTTCTGGTAATAGACCGGGGCGAGCGCGATGTGGTATTTGGCGGCCCACGCCTCCGGGGCAGCTCGATCTGGGCGTTGGAGCATCTGATAGCGCTCCACCAATTCCCACCACTTCCTGTCCAGATCCGAATCGGGATCCGCATACAATTGGCGCTCGAAATATGTCATCACCAAACACCAGCGAGTGAACACCAACCGGTCCGCCCGTTCGCGCCGGGCGCCTTCTCGGGCCAGAGCCGCCGCTTCATCGGCCGGAAGGCCCAGTATGCTGCTCAGCCACTCGCCGTCGGAGGTCAGGCCGCCCATCATCATGGCGATCGCCTCCGTGGTGGAGGGATGCGGTGGCGTGCGTAGCAGCCAGGGCAGATCGCGATCGATGTATTTGTCATACGCCGCGTGCCCGAGTTCATGCAGCAGGGTTTCTGCCCAGCGGAGCGTGGGCTGCAGGTTGTTCAGGGTGCGCACATCCCCCTCCCGGTCCACATCCAGGCAAAATGCGTGTTGATTCTTGCCCTCTCGGGGGTATAGATCGGAGCGCTGGAGGATGCCTTCCACCGACATGCCTACTCCCTGGTATGTCGACACGGCCATCTTCTCCAGGTCCCTTCCTTCGAAGTAGGAATCCCAATCAATCTCTCCGGCCTGCGGACTCCTCTGGAAGAACCGGTCCCCGTAGTGCCACGGGCGGAGGCCCTCCGGAGAGATGTCAAAACGTTCCGCCATCGCCAGATCCAATTGGCCCTTGAGGGCGGAATATGAGTCAGCGGTGCGCTCCTCCAGGTCCTTGAAGAGGGCCAACAACTCCCCCTCATCGATCTCGCTCAGGAGCAAAGCGCGTTGGAAATGGTCTCGAAACCCCTGCTGACGAGCCGCCCGATTGCGGACCTTTGCCAGCGCCCGGACCAGTTCCGCTGCCTGATGGCCTACCTGCTTGCTCGCCAGCCACACCGCTTTGACCTGTTCGGAATCGCGGCTCGCCCGCAGGGCCGCATCGATCTCGTTGTCCGTGATTGCGCGCCCGCCCACCTGGGCCCTGTAGTTGTAGTACACCCCCTGGATATCGGCCTCCAATTGGGTGAGACGCTCGATGATTTCCTCATCCCCCTGCGCCTTTGCGGCGGAGAGATAGATGCGGTTAATCTGACGGGCCTCCAGGGGTTCGTCGGCCGCAACCGAGGCGCGCAAGGCCTTCACAGCCTCAAAACGCCCCGGATCCGCCCAGAAGCGCATTAAATTCGCTTGGGCTTCCTTCTGCTCTTGATTGGCAACTTTGGTCCCCGTGGTCGCCGCTTTCCAGTATGCTTGGTTATATGCCCGATGCAGAGGCTTGGCCTCCCGAGTCATGCGCTCGACGAACGCTGTAGCGCTCTCCGACACGATTCCCTCCTGCGAAACCCGCCTTTTGGAAACGGATCCAGTATATCATCGGGACGGGGCCGGAGCGCCCTGACACTGGATGCGCACCGCGGTTCGGGGGGGTGTGTTCCAACATGGGGGGCGAGGCCCTCCGGGGTGGGTTGGCTGAGCATCCCCCCGAATGGTACTATTGTGATCGAACCGCATGAGAGCCCTGAAAGTGAATGATGCGCAGTTCATCGCGCCGGGATAGGAGACCATGGACGCTTCCCAAACGATCTCTGTGGTGAACGGACGCCGGCTAGTCCTGGGAGTGACGGGCTCGATCGCGGCCTACAAGTCAGCCCACCTGGCTTCCCGGCTGGCACAAGCGGGAGCGGCACTGGACGTCATTCTTACCCCTTCGGCCGAGAATTTCGTGCGGCCGCTCACTTTCCAATCCGTCACCGGCCGCCGCGCGTACACAGACAAAGACCTCTGGGGCAGCGAGGGCCATGTCTTGCATATCGGTCTGGCGGAGGCTGCCGACTGCATGGTCATCGCCCCCGCGACTGCGAACTCCATCGCCAAGCTGTCCCATGGGCTGGCCGATTCGATGCTCACCCTCACGGCGCTGGCCTGCCGCTGCCCGATATTGGTCGCCCCCGCCATGGACGTGGGCATGTTTGACCACCCCGCCACCCAAGCTAATCTGCGGACTCTGAGCGAGCGTGGGGTCGGGATCATCGGCCCCGCGCAGGGACACATGGCCTCCGGGCTGGAGGGGATCGGCCGCATGTCGGAGCCCTCGGTTCTGATGGGTGCCATCCGGCGCCAACTCGGACGGAAGGGGCGCCTTGCCGGGCGAAAAGTAGTGGTCACAGCAGGCGGCACACAAGAGCCCGTGGATCCGGTGCGAGTGCTCACCAATCTGTCCTCCGGCAAACAAGGATACGCCCTGGCCCAGGCGGCGGTGGATATGGGCGCGGACGTCACCCTGATCACGGCGCCCGTCAGCCAGCCGCTCCCCGTCGGCGCATTGGCTGTGCCAGTTCAGCGGGCGGCCGAGATGCATCAGGCGGTCCTGGAGGCGGTGCGGGATGCGGATGCCCTGATCATGGCTGCCGCAGTCGCGGATTTCCAGGTCAAGGGGGTTGCAGAGCAGAAGATCAAACGTCAGTCCGGGCTTGCCCACATCGACCTGGAGCCCACCCCGGATATCCTCGCCTCCGTGGTTTCCCAGCGTGAAGAGACGGGCCGGCCACAGGCTGTGCTGGGATTCGCAGCGGAAAGTCAGGACCTGGAGGTCAACGCCCGGAGGAAACTGGAGAGCAAGGGCTTATCAATGATCGTCGCCAATGATATTTCCTCGGCGGGTTCGGGTTTCGGGAGCGACACCAACGAAGTCACGCTGATCGAACCATCCGGGTCTGTGGACCATCTTCCATTGATGTCAAAGGTCAAAGTGGCGGAAGCGGTCTGTGAGCGCCTGGCGCAAATACTGGAAGCCGGCGCATGACCGGACCGCAGCAGGGCAGGTTGTTTCTCGGAACGCAGGGTTTTTCCTTCGACGATTGGGTGGGGCCCTTCTACCCTCCGGGTACGCCCAAGCGGGATTATCTGGAGGCCTACTCCGATATCTTCAACGCTGTAGAAATCGACTCCACCTTCTATGGCGCGCCGCGCGCCTCCACCGTCGAGGGATGGCGGGACCGCACACCAGAGGGCTTCCGTTTCACGGCCAAGTTCCCCAGACTAATCACCCACGACAAGAAGCTGGATCGTGCAGAGGGGGATGCGCAATCCTTCGTGCAAAGAATGCAACTGCTTGGAAACAAGCTGGCGGCGCTCACGCTCCAATTCGCGTATGATTTCACCCCGGAGTACTTTGACCGCCTGGATGTCTTCATGAAGACCTTGCCCGCTGGACCGAGATATGCCGTCGAGGTCCGCAACCGGAAATGGCTCACGCCGGATTTGGGGGAGATGTTGTCCGGCCACGGGGCCGCCCTGGTGCTCCAGGACCTGCACTACATGCCCCGGCTGGATTGGATCACGGCCGACTTCACCGTCATCCGCTGGCTAGGACGCCGGGCAGACATCCAGCGATTCGACGAGATTCAAATCGATCGTAGCGAATCGATGGAATGGTGGGCGGAGCGCGTGGCCGGATTCCTCGACCAGGGCGTGGATGTCTACGGCTTCTTCAACAACCACTTCGCAGGCCACAGCCCTGCAAGCGTCCGGTTGTTTGCCGGCATGCTCGGTCGGGACCTCCCCAAGGCCGAGCCTTCGCGCCCCTCGCAGATGGAACTGGGCATGGAAGAGGGCCCCCGGGTCTAGCCTTCTGACTCGCTCCGATCCCCCTCCTTGCCACCGGCCGGCCAGTACATCACCAACCCCAGAATGCTGACGACCACCCCTACCGCCAGGCCTAACACCTGGACCGGCCCGAAAGAGGGGTAACCGAGGTATTGCGAGCCAATCCCAATATAGTCCGCCAGGGATGACACCATGGCGACCACATAGGCCGTGGCCATCAGGCGGACCCCGATGTCCGCTCGCAGGCTGTTCGGCCGACCGTCGCGCACCACCCGCACAACCAGATAGGCCCCCAGCAAGATCAGACCCAAGCCGGACAGCCAAACGCCCACCTGCACAAATCCAATTTGCGGGCTGAGGTTCAAGCCGATCAGATTGGGGTAGACGCCCAAGATGAACGTCAGCACCCCGATGAGCACCAAAATCATGCGGCGCCAAATCTGCCTTACCTGACGAGGTGTGAGCCGTGATGGCATGGGCTAGTTCTCCGGCAAGGCGCGCCTGAGTATACGCACCCAGTTCCCGGCCAAGATCTGATTCACCTGGTCCGCCGAATACCCATACTCGCCCAACTCCTGTTCGAGGGTGATCAGGTCGGCCACGCTGTCAAACCCCGAGGGCAGTTTCTCAAGCCCAAAGCCGCCATCGAAGTCGCTTCCGATCCCAACATGATCGGCGGAGCCAGTCAACTGGCAGATGTGGTCGATGTGGGCGATGAGATCCAGTCGCGAGACACGCCCACGCCCGTCAGAAGGCTTCCAACCCCCCTTCAGGAATCGATTGTATGGCACTACGCCGATCACTCCCCCCCGCTCCGCCAGCGCGCGGATCGTAACATCGCCTAGATGCCGGTCAGGATTCTCGCTCCCTTTTATCAGCGAACGCGCGTTGCTGTGTGATGCAATTAGCGTTCCGGGGAATCGCTCCAGCGCCTGCCTTGCGGCTTCCTCCGCCAGGTGGCTGAGATCCAGCACGACTCCGAGATCCGCCATGACTTCCAGCAGAGCCATCCCCAAGTCCGTGAGCGGGCCCGGCTCGCTCGTGCCCCCAGCATAGCGGGTGCCTGCCCATGCCGGAGCCACGATGCGCACGCCGCGCTCATACCACTCCACCAGCTCTTCGGGCGAGCGCAGGCCATCCGCCCCTTCCATGAGGATCACCAGTCCGATAGGGGCCTCCGAGCCATGGCCCCCCTGCCAGGCCTCCAGAACCTGGGTGAGCCCCCCCTGCTCGTGGATCAGACGGAACTGATCGGGGTGCGCCTCCAGCAGACGGCAGTAGGCGTCCAACTCGGCCGCATAGACCTGGTGGGCCTGCTCGGTATCCTTGTAGATCTGCGTATCCCAGTCGCCGGCGCGCTTTCGGTACGGCGCGGCGTGGATCGTAGCGAATACGACGGCCACCCTGCCGCGCTGCCAGGCATCCCACCCCAACAGCGCATTTCCATTGCGCCGAGGGACCATGCCACCCGCCTCCAACCGCCGGGTCTCGGCCACCGGTCGGGTGTAGTCCCGATCGAAATTCAACATGTTCCAGGCGATATCCTCGTGGGCGTCGACGACGATCCTCATCCTGCTTCCCGCAGCTCCTCCAGCAGCCGCCGCCAAAATTCATCGCGCTTCCCCGGAACATAGGGAAAATAGAGCGTGAGATGGTCTGCGAGCCCCCCGTATCGCGTTTTTAGGGCCCCGGCAAGGTCCGCGGGATCGGCAGTAACGGCATACGTCTCCAGCATCTCGTCGCTGATCAGACCCGGCATCTCATCCCATCGGCCGCGCCGCGAAAGGGCGCGCAGGCGATCCGCCACCTCCCCCCAGCCATGGATCTCCATGACAGGCCGATAAGTGGGGGTGGACCCATAGAAGGCGATCTGGGAACGGATGAACTCCCGCTCCGTATGGTCCGTCGCCGCCATGGCCGTGACGGACAGGCTCACCTCTCGGGGATCCCGGCCCTCCTGGGCGGCCCCCGCCGCGATGGCGGGTTGAATCACCTCGGACAAGTAGCGCGCGGAGTGATAGGGGTGGACATGAAACCCATCCGCGATTTCCCCTGCCAGCTCGCAAAGGCCGGTGTTCACCCCGGCGATATAGATCGGGATCTTCGGGTGTTCGATTGGGCCCGGATTGAAGAATGGGGTCATCAGTGTGAGCTTGAACTCCCGCCCCCGGTAGTTGAGACGTTCGCCGGTTTGCCAAGAATTCCACAGGGCCCGGATGGCCTGAATCTGTTCGCGAAATCGCCGGATCACCGAATCCGGCCACGGCATGCCAAATCGGCGTTCGATATGCGATTTGACCTGTGTCCCAAGCCCCAGGATGAATCGGCCGCCGGAGGCATCCGCCAGATCCCAGGCGGCGTAGGCCAGGGTGGCCGGGCTGCGAGCGAAGGCGATGGCGACGGCAGTGCCGAAGCGCAGGGCGGCACTGTTCACGGCCGTCAGCGCCAGTGGCAAAAAGGGCGCGTGCTGCGTCTCATTGGACCACAGCGTATCGAACCCAACAGCCTCCGCTTTGCGCGCCAACTCGGGTACTTGCTGAAGTCTGATGGATGGCAGATTGGCACCTAGATACATATCCCTTTGCCGAATCACGGGGCGACTTCCTTGAACGCCCGTCTTCTCGTCGCACTCACAGCCAGACCGCTGTTTCCAGGGAGTCCCCGGCCCACCGGCGGGCCGCACTCACTCCCAGCCCTCAAAACGGGCAATTGCCGCCCGCCAGGCCTCCGGGAGCGGTTTGGATTGGCGGGCCCTGTAATCATACGCCACCAAGATCGCTTTCCCCAGCGCGAACTCCCGATCATCCTCCGCGCTCAGGATCGAGTATTCCGTGTCCATGCTCTTGTTCCCCAAGCGGGTGGCCCGCACACCGACTTTGATCGCCTGACCCAGGGTGATCGGGGAAATGAAGCGGCAGGTCACCTCGAGCAAGATGATTCCGATCGCATCGTAGTCCTTGCCATCCCAAAGGCCCAGCGCCTGGAAGTATTCCTGGCGCGCCTGTTCAGCGTAGGTGAGATACTTGGCGTTGTTCACATGTCGCTGTGCATCGATATCGCCATAGCGCACTTGAATGGGGTGGAAGAAGCGAAACTCCGTCAACTCGCACCCCTCCGCCGCGCTGGATGCCGCATGTCTACCTCCGCGTTTGCCCAGAATCGGGCCCGGCTTCCCCGAGCCACTGCTTTGCCTGTTTCCCGGACTCTCCGGGCCTTGGCCCTACGGCTTCGACGGCCAATATTACCAAATCATGGCGAGAGATGCTGGGGGGCCCAGGTGCCGGGTGTTCGGCTGTCTGAGGTTGGCCGCGAGGTCTCGCACGTGCGCCCGGAATCCCAACCATCTTCCGGCCCAGGCCCGAGCGTGGCACCCCCGCCTGCCCCTCCTGCGTCTCCCAGCGCATTCACGACGCATCCGTTCACGCACTCGCCATGGGCCTTTCGTCTCGCTGGTCCACAAAGGCGAGCAGTGATAATATTCTCAGCAGAATGTTGCGCGTGCGTTCCGAACGAAAGTCGTTGGACCTGCTGCCCGGGCTCCCGAGGACCGGGCAGTCGTGCTCGATAGTGCCCCTGGGCGCCCAGAACACCCGGCCCTGACCGCAGAGGAACACAACAAGCAACTCCGTATCTGTTCCTGTTACGAGGAGGCAAAGGATGTCCGAGCGAGTCACCGGCAGGGTGAAGTGGTTCAATAGCGGAAAGGGGTATGGGTTCATCGAGCGAGATGACGGCCCCGACGTGTTCGTCCACTACAGCGCCATCCAAGGCGAGGGTTTTCGGACTTTGGAAGAGGGCCAGATGGTGGAGTTCTCCATCGAGCAAAGCCCCAAAGGCCCACAGGCAGCCAACGTCGTCCGCATCTGAGTTCACATAGAACGGCACAATTGAGAAGGAGCTCTCGATCGGGCGAGAGCTTCCCCAACTGCATAGGCCAGGAATCACAGGAAATTGACTTTCCGGATGTCGCGCCGCGCGTCAGCGCACGCGCGATCCCAACCCGATCTCTCCGTCTGGCCGCAGCAAGCGAAGCCCCCCGGAATCGCTCACGGCCGCCAGGACAAGGGCGCAAGATCGCCGTTTCCCAATCTGCTTGGGCGGGAAATTCACCACCGCGACCACCGAACGGCCGATAAGTTCAGACGAGGAATACTGCTCCCGAATGGCGGCGATTGAGTTCTTGACCCCCATCTCAGCCCCGAAATCGATCTGCAGAAGGTAGGACGGTCGATGCGCCTCGGGGTAAGCCTCCACACGCTTCACCCGACCGACGCGCATGTCCACCTTGTCAAAATCGGCCCAGCTGATGGGGCTCGCCAACGCGGATTCCTCCCTCGTTTGGATTGGCGCACAGGCTTCCGAGGGCCCCACAGCCGGCGAGGCGCAGGCGTTCACTTCGAACGGCCCTGAACGGTCTTCGCCGGCTTTCGCCAAGGCTCCTGCTATTGGGCGGAGCCGCCCTCCGTCCGCCGGGCCTGCAGCTCCCGATGCACCACACTCAGGGCCCGCACCTGCTCAGCAGCGTGGTAGGATGATCGCACCAAAGGTCCGCTTTCCACCCACCTGAAGCCGATCTGCTTCCCAAAAGTCTTGAGCGCCTCGAACTCCTCCGGCGTGTAATAGCGTTGGATTGGCAGATGCTCTCTGCTGGGCCGCAGATACTGGCCGATCGTGAGGATATCCACATCCCACTTTCGCAGGTCCCGCATCACGTCTTTGATCTCCGACAGTTGCTCGCCCAATCCGACCATGATCCCCGACTTTGTCAGCACCTTTGGGTCGAGCTTCTTGGCATTGACCAGCGTATCGCGGCTCCATCCATAGTGCGCCTGGGGCTGGACGTGCTTAAATAATCTCGGCACCGTCTCCACATTGTGATTCAGTATCTCCGGCCGGGCATCCAGCACGATGCGCAAGGCGTCGATGGCGCCTTTGAAATCGGGGATGAGCACCTCCACGGAGCAGCCGGGCCGATACTCCCGGATCTTGCGAATCACCATTGCGAAGATTGGGGCGCCGCCGTCCTCGCGCTCATCCCGATTGACACTTGTGATCACGGCGTGTTCCAACCCCATGGACTGGACCGCTCGCGCCACCCGATCGGGCTCCGTCCAATCCAGCGGCGCCGGGCGACCGGTTTTGATGTCACAGAACTTACAGCTTCGGGTGCACGTATCCCCCATCATCAGGAAGGTCGCCGTTCCCGAGCGCCAGCATTCGCCGATGTTGGGGCAGCGGGCTTCTTCGCACACGGTATGCAGCTTCTTGGCCCGCATCATCTTCTGCAGGCCGGAGTAGGTCTCACCTGCGGGGGCGCGCACGCGGATCCACGAGGGCCTGCGCTGGGGGCCAGGACCACCTATCAATACATCTTCTTGCTTCGTTGGTCGCTCCATATATCCATCCCCCCTGTCGGTTGCCGACACCATTCTACCGCACCTGGTGTCGGAGATGCGATGACCGCTGAAATTCGTATCGACTATCTTGATCGATGTACAGACCGGGGAAGTCGAAGAGATGGTTCGTCAATTGCGGCGCGTCCCGGGCTGCCGGATACCCAGTTCCGTCTGGCGATAGAGGCCTGAAGCGGACGCTCGCCGTTCATCCAAACTCGCGAACCGCCTGGAGAAACGCGACCACATTCTCCCAGGGGATGTCCGGCTCATCCACATCGTACGCCGGGCTGAGGACCAAGCCCCATCGGCCGAGTTGGGCGATGCGGTCCTTGACCTCCTGGCAAATCTGCCCAGGGGTGGCGAAGCTGAAGGTGATCTGCGAACCCACCGTCCCCCACAGGGCGACGCGCCGCCCAAAGCGCCGCCGGAGGTGAACGGCATCCATGTGATCGGGCTGGATCGGGTTGATCGCGTCCACCCCAATCTCGATCAGATCTTCGACGATCGGCTCGAAGTAGCCATCGCTGTGATACAGAACCTTGAGTGCGGGTGCCTTTTCCCTGGCCGCCCGGACGATCTCGGCCATACGAGGTTTGAAGAACTCCCGCCAGGTCCTGGGGCTGATCATCATCCCCCGCGGCATCCCGACATCATCATCCAGGGCGAGCACATCCACCCCGGCGGCGGCCAGCGCTACCGCGTTGGCCTTCGCCAGTTCAGCCAAGCGATCCAAGACAAAATGGGCCCACTCTGGCCTCTCCAGCAGATCGAGAAGGAAGTTCTCCAACCCTCGCAGTCGCCAAGCGGCCTCAAAGAGTTCACCACCGAGATGCGGCAAATTCCCGCCTGCGGCCCAGCCGCGCGCGTGTATCGCCCTCACCCGGCGCCCGAGATCCGGATCTGCCCAATGGTCGGGCGGCTCCGGGAAGGGGAAAGCTTTGAGTTCATCCAAGCTGCGCACTCTGGCCAGCGGGTTGCGCTGGTGTCTGTGATGCGGATGGTAGCCCCACTGCCGGTAGGTTTCGATCTGGGTCTGACTGCCTAGACGGGTGTCCCCAGAATGGGGCTGCGCCGCTCGGCGCAGCCTGCGTTCCTCGGCGGATGGCGTGAAATCGATAAAGCGGATATCGATCCAATCCGGGGAGAACCCGTCTTCGGGCACCATTCCCTCGATCTCCACGCGGTAGAAGCCCAGGGCACAGGGAACCCGATCGGGCTCTCCCCCCTCCATGGCGGTCATGATGCGCTCGCGAGAATTCACTTGTCGCCCCCATTTCCGCCCAGGTGAGCTCTTTCAGGCACCCGGGGCAATCAGCGCCTCAACAAGCCGGAGCGTGAGGATCTTCACCTGATGGCCGCCGGGTCCCACGGGGCCCACGCAAGCTGGACACCCATCCTGGCAGCGGCAGTCGCGGACAAGATCGCGCACCCCTTCCAGCAGCTCCCCGTGTAGCGCGTACAATCGTTCTGACAAACCCAAGCCTTCCGGGACCCGGTCGTAGAGCGTTATTGTGGGCCCCTTTGTGTTCTTGGAGCGGATCTCGGCCAGCCGCCCAAGATCCCGTGGATCACACATCAGGAACAGCGGGGCGATATTCCCCAATGCGTATGCCAGCCCACCCAGCGCGCTGCGCGCCCCGCGTGCCGCCTCGGCACGGTGGTGACAGGTGGGGCAGAGCGTGATGAGGTTATCGAGCGCGTTTGCCTGCCTGTCGTTGCGGTTCGCGCCCGGGACGAAGCCAAACTCCCGGAAGGGCCGGATGTGATGCACATCGTGCCGACGCTCACCCCGCTGCGGCGCGCCGCACTGCCGGCAAGTGTGGTTGTCGCGCGCCAGCGCCGCCAACCGAGCTTGGGGCCAACTGGGGCCATAGGCCGCCGGCGGGGTCAGCACCCCCCGTTCCTCCAGTTCCCGGACCATCTCCGGAGCGATCCAAAGCCAATACGCGCTGGTCTCGAAGCTGCGCGGCGGCAGATCGATGGAGCCGTAGCCCAGAGTCTCGTGCGAGTACCGCTTCACTTTGCGGAAGGAGGTGCTTTGGGCGGTCACCTGAACCCAGCCGTGGGCCCGGCGGGCCGGCCGATGCTCGTCCGCATCGTACACATCCACCACTTCCAGATCCACAGACTCCGCGGCGCTGGTATAGTAGTCCACTTCCGCAGCCCGCACTTCGGCCAAGGCGTTCTCCCAATCCAGGTGCTCCACCAGATATGTGCGTCCCTCGTGGATGTACACCGCGCCTTCGTGCAGCAGAATCGGCGCCGTGCTGCGGTCCACCTCTCCGATGACCGTCGGCCTGCCCGCTCCGACCTCCTGGATCACTACGGTGTCGTCGCTGCTGGCCCGCAGAGAAACCGCTTCTGCCGGATAGGCATCCGCCACCCAGCGGTAAACGCCGTTCGACCGGAATAGATCCCCCTCCTCAGAGAGGAACTCCAGCAACTTCCCAACCGGGCCAAAACCTCCAAAGGGCTCTTCGGGCTCGAAGGGCAGTTCGAAGGTCGCGCAGCGAAGGTGGCGCAGCAAGATCGCCAGGTTATCGGGGTTGATCAGCCCCATTTCGGGGGATCGCTCGAAGAGATATCGCGGGTGCGCCGCCACGAACTGATCCAGTGGGGCGGCCGAGGCCACCAGGATGGCCGCCGAGACGTCGCTCCTACGGCCGGCGCGGCCCGCCTGCTGCCACAAACTGGCAATCGTGCCCGGATAGCCGGCCAGCACCGCCGCCCCCAATTGGCCGATGTCTACCCCAAGTTCCAGGGCATTGGTCGCCACAACCCCGACCACACTCCCGTCTCTGAGGCCGCGCTCGATCTCGCGCCGCTCCAGCGGCAGATAGCCTCCGCGGTAGCCGCGCACCTTCTCCGGCTCGCCACCCAAGCGCTCGTATGAATCCCGGATATAGCCCAGCAGCACCTCCGTGGTCATCCGGGCGCGCGCAAAGATGACCGTCTGCACCGGCTCCGCGAGAAACCGCTCAGCGATGCGAGTTGTCTCCAAGGTGTATGAGCGGCGGATGCCCAGACTTGGATCGATGACCGGTGGATTATAGATGATGATGTGTTTCTCCGCTCGGGGAGCGCCGTCCAGGTCAGGCGGGATCAGCCGAACCGGGGCCTCAATCAGCCGTTCTGCCAGTTCCCTGGGATTGGCGATCGTGGCGGAGGCGAGCATGAACTGCGGATCAGACTCATAGAAGCGGCACACTCTCCGCAAGCGCCGGATCAGATTGGCCACATTGGATCCAAACACGCCCCGGTAGACGTGCAACTCGTCGATCACAACCCAGCGCAGCCCCTCAAACAACTGCGCCCAGCGGGGGTGGTGCGGGAGAATGCCGGTATGCAGCATGTCCGGATTGGTAATCAACAGGCGCGTTTCTCCCCGTATCTGGGGACGCTGCGACGTCGGTGTATCCCCATCGTAGGTGCGCACCGGAATGGTCTCCCCGCTGGAGAATTCTTCGACAAATCCCATCATAGCGGCAGCCTGATCCTGCGCCAGGGCTTTCGTGGGGAACAGGAACATGGCTCGCGCTTCCGGCTCGTCGAGCATGGTATTCATGACCGGCAGCAGATAAGCCAGGCTCTTTCCGGAAGCCGTGCCGGTGACCAGGACCACGTTCTCCCCCTCGAGCGCTGCCTCCACCGCGGCCGCCTGGTGGATATAGAGCGGCGCGGTGCCCTTTCTGCGCAGCGCCGCGATCAAGCGAGGGTCCAGTTGATCGGGGAAATCGGCGTAGCGCGCCGGGCGAGGGGGGAGCCTCTCCCAGGCGGAAACGTTGCGCATGAATTCCGCCTCGCCCCGCAGGCGGTCTACGACCGATCGCAATGTCATGGCGGTTTGATTATACTCAGGCCCAGTTCCCGCGCATCGGGCCCTTGCGCGTGGGTGTATGCGCAGATTTGTCCCGCAGGACAGCTATTCCAAGCTGTCGGGCCGAACGGCCCGACGGATGATAAGGGAATGGGCGACCGAGGAATCGGATCATCTGGAGGACCTTCGCGATGCGCGCGGGCGTCAGAGGGCGTGCGCGCCACAAAGTTCCGGATACCCCCTTCCGCCCGCAAGTCCCCCATTTGAGAAGCGGCGATCCACATCGGATTCGCCGTCTCGCACGCAGGCGGTACAATCTCCGTAGAAACCGGATGGGCATGAATATTGGGACGCGGGAGCGCCATACGCGAGGAAAGACGGAACATCATGACCGATGACTCATTCCCCCCGCCGGGATATGTGGCCACAGCGTCGAAGGTGCCCGGGATTGAAGTCTACCGGCCGGCGGAAGTGGAGGCCGAGCGCCTGCCGATTGTGGAGTTCGGGTGTCCGCGCTGCGGGGCGACAACGGCCTACAGCCTCGCAACCGGGGGCCTCACCTGCACCCACTGCGGATACACCGAATACCCGGAGTCACCCCTTGTCGGGAAAGCGGCCCAGGAATTCGAGTTTAAACTGGAGACCCTGGAGCGAGCTGCCAAGGGATGGGGAGAACCACGGCGAGAATTGGAGTGCCAGAACTGCGGCGCCAAGACTTCTGTGCCGCACGATTCGCTCACCGCCACCTGCCCTTTCTGCGGATCAAACAGGGTGCTGCAGCGCCCAGACCCGAGCGATGAGCTGCAGCCGCGCTTTCTGGTCCCTTTCCAGATTGATCCCGAGCGGTGCGTGGCCACTCTGCGGCGATGGCTGGGGGGCTCCTGGATGACGCCTGCAGCCCTGCGGGGGATCGCCAAGTTTGACCGGCTGATCCCCATCCATATTCCGTTCTGGACCTTCGATTCGGTCACCCAGGCCGATTGGCGCGCGCAAGTCGGCCATTCAGAGACCCATCGCTATTATGACCACGGCTCAAAGTCCTGGAAGACTCGCACCCGGATCGTGTGGCGATGGGAGTCTGGTCATGTCCACCTTTCCTTCGATGATCTCATCGTAGAGGGAACCGACCGCATCCAGAACGGCCTATTGACAAAGATCGACGACTTCGACCTCTCCCAAATGGTTTCCTACGACCCGCGCTTTCTGGCGGGGATGCACGCCCTGGCGGCGGACTTGCCATTGGAGGCGGCCTGGGAGCGTGCCCGAGGCCGGATGCGGGAACGTACAAGGGAGGCCTGTCGCAGCCAGGCCAGCACCTCCCGCATCCGCAGTTTCAGCATGAGCATGGATTTCGAGGGGGAGACCTGGCGCTATATCCTGCTGCCCATTTTCCTGGCCGGGTACGCTTATCGGAGCGAGAGGTACCAAGTCGCCATCAACGGGCAAACGGGGGCCATCACGGGGGGACGGCCGGCTGATTGGCGCAGGATTTGGATGGTGATCGCGGCGCTGCTTGCGCCGGGGATCCTGGTTGGGTTGGGCGGCTTGCTG
The DNA here is from genome assembly GCA_964388955.1 of uncultured Anaerolineaceae bacterium. Taxonomy (GTDB): domain Bacteria; phylum Chloroflexota; class Anaerolineae; order Anaerolineales; family E44-bin32; genus CAYMCO01. Next base: position 19,567 of record CAYMCO010000046.1, read on the forward strand.
ACCCTCCCGATTCTGGGACCGCTACCCGCCGCAATCGGATTTGGTCTGTTGATCGCCGCCCTCACCGGCAGCGTCGTGATCTTGGTGAATGCCGCCAAATTGGATGATGTGTGATGAGCGCGCGCGGGAATGATTCTCAGGCGGAGAGTGCTCCGATGGCAACGACGGGGAGGGGGCGCGCGGACCGGGGGCTGGACTTGGAGATATGGGTCTGTGAGCGCTGCGACTGGGTGTTCTTCACGCCAGATTCGGGAGGAGGGCGGCGCTGCCCACATTGTTTTGCCGATGGGCTGAATCCCCTCACCCATGACCTTGACCAACTCGGATACAGCCACCCGCCTGAGAAGCTGGTCCCGTTCATGCTGGCCGAGACCGAACTCGACGATCCCTTTCGCCGCTTCACAAAAGGCATCCCGTTCCCGCCCGTGGATCTGAACCCAGAGCGCTTGCGGGCGCGATTCCAACCGGTCTTCATCCCCATGTGGCTGGTCGACACTCGCGTGGACGCCCGGTGGGAGGCCGAAGCCGGCTTTGACTACCAGGTCGTCAGCCATCGCGACCGGTACGAGGAAGATAGCGGTGGGTGGAAATCCGTCGAGTTTGAAGAGACCCGCGTTCGCTGGGAGTCTCGTCTGGGCAGCCTGGCGCGGACATACGAAAATGTGCCCGCCCCCGCGCTGGAGGACCATGCCGAATGGAGGCGGGCGTTGGGAGCATTCGATGCCGATTCGGCCCAGCCCTACCAGCCGGAGGCGACTTCAAACGCATGGGTGCGCCTGCCGGATCGCCCCCCGGAAGACGCTTGGCCCGATGTCGTCCCCGCGCTGCGCGCCAGGGCGATTGAGGATTGCCGGGTGGCGGCCGAGGCGGATCACCTACGAGGATTTCGGTGGACGCCGGCATACCAGGGCCAGCATTGGACACAATTGCTTCTGCCTGTGTACACCAGCTTCTATCTGGACGATGAAGGTGCACCGCAAGCCGTCACCGTCCACGGGACGACCGGGAGGATCTCCGGCGCGCGCCATGGGTCTATGAAGCGAGCGCGGCGCGTTTCCCTCGTACTGCTGCTGATTGCAGTGTCGATCGGTTTCTTCAGTTTGCTGGGCATAATCATCCCGGGATTGAACGTCGCCCTGATGCCTCTGGGAATTCTCGGCCTGGCCATGGCCTTCCTTTTGGGCCTTTCCAGCGTCGTCCCCATCGCCGCCGTCTGGCGTTTCAACCGGGCCGCCACCCGGGAGTAAGAACATGCGCTGCTCCCTGGGATTTCCTTTTGGGGCACACCCTGCCGGCGCTGACTGAGGGAGGCGATCGATGCCCGAACTGCCGGAGTTGGTGGTTGTGTGCGAGGTGCTGCAGCGGCATCTTGCGGGGGACCGCATTCGCGAGGTATGGATCGCGCCGAAGGGCGGGCCCATTGTGGTTCGCGATCTCACCGGCCGAGGCTTCGAGGCTGGGCTGCGGTCGCAACAAATCGCAGAGATTTCCCGGCGCGGGAAATTCCTGCTGATGGGATTTGTCGCGCAGCCGCACCGCATGGTGATCAATTTCAAGCTAACCGGGCGCTTTCAGTTCTGTCCACCCGAGGCGAAGAAAGCCGGGGAGGTGCACGTGCGGTTGCGATTTGTGCGCGCCGACCGGGAGCTCCGCTACATCGACCGCAAGCGGATGGGGCAGTTGTATCTCACCGAGAAACTGGGTGCCGTGCCGGGTTTTGCCGAGATGGGGCCGGACGCTTTGCAGATCTCACGGCAGGAGTTCATCCATCGCTTGGGTTCCTTCCGCGGGGAGATCAAGGGCATCCTGGCGAGGGAGCGCTTCATCGCCGGCATCGGGAACGCCTACGCGGATGAAATCTTGTGGGAGGCGAGGATCCATCCATTTCGAAAGCGACCGAGTCTGACAAGCGAAGAGGCGAATCGGCTCTACGATGCCATGCGCATCGTGCTGCTCCAGTCGACCGAAAAGGTGCGTCGGGCGATGGGCGAGGATATCCATCTCAAGCCGCGCGATTTCTTCGCAGTGCATATGCGCGAGGGGGAGCCCTGCCCGCGCTGTGGGAATGCGGTGTCCGCCATCACCGCCAACCGGCGGATCACCAACTTCTGCCGGAGCTGCCAGCCCGGAGGGCTGATCCGGGGCATGTGAGCAATATGGACCTCTCAGGGCAGTGATGCGGGATTGTTCGGATCGGAGTCCGCGGCGACCTCTATTCCGTCCCAGTAGCCATCCCCATCCGTGTCTCGCTGCAGCGGATCCGTGGGCTGCTCACAGGGGGGGTCATTCTCGGCGCAGTTCTCCTCGTAGTCGCTCAATCCGTCCTGATCGCTATCAATCAAGCGGCTTGCCGCCCTCGTCTCATCCTTTTCGGATGAGCCCTGCACCCATGATGTGCTTTGCAGCAACAGGAACTTGATCTCCCCATCGCCATTTCGCAGAAACATCAGCGCCACCCGCGAGTAGGCGGTGTCGGGAGTTTCGCCTTCTCCAACCGAGGAGGCCACAGGATTGGCGCCCATGATCAGTTGATTCTCGTCCGCCCACATGTCCACCAGATCCGCCCGATCGACGGCTGCTCCCTCACGATACGCCAAGTCGAGCATTTGCTGGCAAGATTCCTCCGGCCCCATTTCCAGACAGAGCTCCCATTCCAATGGGTTTTGGGCCAGGACATCCGCCCCCTCGACGTCGTGGATCGCCAGTCGCTCCAGGTATCCCTGGAAGATCGCCCACCCCAGGTCGGGGTCGATGCGCCCGGGTGTGGTCACCATGGTCGGCCGCGCCAGGGGGGGTGGAGAGGCCGTCGGCGCCTGAGTGGGCGTCGCCGTCGCTGGCAGCGTTTCTTCCGCTATCGGGCCGCCCCCTTCTTGCGGCGATCCCCCTCCGCCAACGCCCAAAACGGCGGGGAACCCGCCAGACTCAGACAACAGCCAATATACTCCCGCCGCCCACACGCCCAACAGCGCGATCAGCAGACCCCCCAGTGCGCCGAGCTGTCCTCTAGAGAAGCGGCGGCCGATCCCCGCTCGTCCCTTTCCACCCTGCGCCGTCGACCCGTGCTTGACCAGTCCACCCATCATGCGCATTTCCTTCCTCCGTGACGCTTCACCCTCAGGAGAGCCTGTCGGTGCCCGCCCCTGCCAGCCAGTTCTCGATTGTTTCCCGGCGGAAGCGCCAGTGTCTCCCCACCTTCAGGCCCGGGATCTGCCCGGCGCGTGCCAGTTTATAGACTGAAGATTTGGGGATGCGCAGATATGCGGCGATATCCTCGACGGTCATCACGGGGGCCAACCTATCCTCGTCCGGGGCCATATATGACTCCCTGTTGTTGTTCGCCTGTGCGTTTAGTTGCGTTTCCAGGCCCATTATTGATCATTCCTGGCCGGTTCTCACCCTTCAAGTCCCTTACAGTCCGCTGGTGACGGCAATCGCACCCGCCGTCCGCCAGATTTCCGGGGCGGCCTTCGTGTACAATCGGGGCCACCAGATCGCGCCGGAATTCGAGACCACACGGGGACCATGAAAGCCTTCTACTCAGACCACCAGGATTTCCCTCTGCCCGAGGGCCATCGCTTTCCCAAGCAGAAGTACCGGCTGCTCCGGCGCCGGGTGGTCGAAGCCGGCCTGCTGAGCCCAGGAGATCTATGCCCCGCTCCGCCGGCTCCCATGGAGGCACTGCGCATGGTGCATGACGAGGGCTATCTCCAGCGACTGCTGCGAGGCGAATTGAGGCCTCAGGAGGAGCGGCGCATCGGGTTGCCATGGTCGCCCGAGTCCGTCCAACGGGCTCGATGCTCCGTGGGAGGCACCATCGCCGCTTGCCGCGCCGCGCTGGCCGGCGGCATCGGCGCGAATCTCTCGGGCGGCACCCATCATGCCCACTCCGACCACGGAGCGGGGTTCTGCGTCTTCAATGACGTGGCGGTGGGGGCCCGGGTGATGCAGTCAGAAGCGCCCGGATTGGGCGTTCTGGTGATTGACTGCGACGTGCATCAGGGAGACGGCACGGCGGCCATCTTCGCCGCGGACCCCGGCGTATACACTTTTTCCATCCACGGCGCCGACAACTTCCCCTACCGCAAAGAGAACAGCGACTTGGATATCGCGCTCCCAGACGGGACCGGGGACGATGCCTACCTCGAGGCCCTTGAGAATGGGCTCGCGCTCGCCTTGGGAAGCGCCAGGCCGAACCTGGCCATATACCTGGCCGGAGCCGATCCCTATATGGGCGACCGGCTAGGTCGCCTGTCGCTGAGCAAGAGCGGCTTGGAAGCACGGGACCGATTGGTGCTGGAGACGTGCGCGGCCCTCTCTCTCCCCGTCGCGGTTGTGATGTCCGGGGGATATGCACGGCGGATCGAAGATGTGGTGGACATTCATTTTCAGACGCTCCGGTTGGCGGTGGCGACCGCGGATCGCATCTCTCAAAGGGAGGATAAAGCCAGGTGAGTATTTCAGGGCGCCAGCGCTTGGCCTGGAGGGGCATGATTCTCATCTCCTTGGCTGGCCTGACCTCCGCCTGCACCTGGTTTCAGGTCACCCTGCATCCGACTCCCCTTCCCCCGTCTCCCGGTTCGGGACGGGCCGCGACCACGGCGGCGAGCCCGCCGCCCAGCCCTACCGTACCATCCGCCACACCCAGCCCTCTTCCAACTGCCGCTCCCGCGGCCCCCGCCACCGCCACCCCACCTCCGGCGACAACCGGGGTGGATATGGTGCTGGATGAAGTGGAACATGAGATCAGCGCACTGCGGGGTCTGCACCCACTCGAACCCATCCGAAGGGCCGCTCTCTTGCCGCCCTTGCTACTCGAGCTGCAACGCGATCTCCTAATGGATTCCGGTTTTCCCGACCGCATAGCAGGGCTGTCTTTCGGCCTGCGCTTGCTCGGCCTGCCTGACGTGAGCGCCTCGTCGTCGCCGGTGGCACCCCTACGGGCGTACTACCAGCGGGCGAATGGCGGGGCGCAGATCGTGTTTTCTGGGTCGGCAGGGCTGGATCCGGAGCTTCTGCTGGCATATATCCAAGCCTACCACTCCGCCCTGGTGGATCAGCACTTCGGCGCTCCTCCCGCGCCAGTGGACTCCCGGATTGACGCATTGGAAAGCGACGGGGACCTGGCCCTCCGGGCGCTGATCGAGGGGGATACCGCCCTGCTCCAGGAACAGTGGATGCGCATCTATGGCGAAGGCTTGCTCCGGAGCTTCAGCGGAACCGAGCCAACTTCGGTTTGCGGGGACGAGAAATCTCCCTCGGACGATGGCGCGTTTGTGTGCCAATATGGCTTGCCCTTTGTTCGGGGGCTCTTTCTCGATGGAGGCTGGGCCGCCGTCGACGCAGCCTATCAGTCGCCTCCGCCCTCAACAGAAGTGCTGCTCCATCCCGAGCGCGCGGCCGGGAGCGCGCCACTGCCGGTCGCACTCGCCACACTGGATGTTCCGCAGGCCGGGTGGGAGCCGGTGGTGGAAACCACCCTGGGAGAATGGCGGCTGCGGGAAATTCTGAGGGCCTACTTGCCGGAGCGATCCGCCCTGCTGGGGTCGGATGGCTGGGCGGGCGATCGCCTGCGCGTGTATTTCGATCCCGGGCAGGGCGTCGGCGGGCTCGTGTTGGTGATCAACTGGGACACGCCCTACGACGCGGGGGAGCACATGCAATTCTTCGAGGACTACCTGGAGGCCCGCTTTGGGCCTCCCATTCCCTTGGGCGATGATCTGGGTTGGCGTCAGGGCGGTCTGATCTCTCTGGCACGCCGCTCCGCCGAGCGCACCGGATGGACGCTCACCTCCGACCTCGGGACGGGACAAGATTGGCTGGACACCCTCGGATTCCCGGAGGGCGCCCAGTGAAGCGGGCTTTCTACCCACAGCGCGTCGAGGCCGTCCTTTTCGACATAGACGGTACGCTGGCCGACACGGACGACGCTGCGGTGGAGCGCCTGGCGCGCATGCTGCGGCCCTTCCGCCGGGCCCTTCCGCATCGGGACGAGACGGCTCTGGCTCGCAGACTGATACTGGCGGCAGAATCGCCGGGGAATCGCCTGTTGGGCTGGATCGATCGAATCGGTTGGGATGAACGGGTCCTCCCGCTCTTGGAGGCTCTGCACCGTGCGCGGGGCGAGGCAGTTCATCGGAACTGGCCGTTGGTCCCGGGGGCAAGGGAGATGCTGGCTGAATTGGCGCCCGCCTTTCCCCTGGGGATTGTCACGGCGCGGGAACAGCGCTCCAGCCTGGACTTTCTGGAGGCGCAGAACCTGCTGAGTTTCTTCCAATGCATCGCGACCGCTCGCACATGCAGGCGCACGAAGCCCAATCCTGCCCCCGTGCTCTGGGCGTCGCGGCAACTTGGAATCCCGGTTGAGGCATGCCTCATGGTGGGGGACACCACCGTGGACATACTGGCCGGCACGGCGGCGGGTACCCAGACCGTCGGCGTGCTGTGCGGGTTTGGCGAGCGCGATGAATTGGCGCGCGCCGGAGCCGACTTGATCCTCGCTTCTACCCCTGAATTGCGGCGCTTTCTGCTACCCCGCTCGTGAGGGCGCGGCAGAGCGGGCGCCCCCGGATCGCACCTGCCGGGCCGCAAGTCATACGGATCTCAATGGCGATTATGTGCCGGCCATGCGCAGGAGCGCCTGCGGAATCCAGAATTGACCGTAGCCAAACAAAGATGCCAGCAGGGAGATCACGAACGTCGCCCCGCCAAATGCCATCAGGAAATAATCCCGCGGGCGGTATTTCAGCTCGATCAACCAGGTGCGCTTGCCAACCCCGAAGGCGCGCAGGTCCATGGCGTCGATGATATCCTCGCTGCCTGCGATAGCATGAATGGTCACTGGCACCATCAGGGGCGCCAGTTTCCGGATCTGCTGGAACAACCCCCCACCCAGCTTCTCGAGTTCGTAGCCCCGGGCCCGCTGCGCGTCCCGGGTCAGTTGAAAATCCCGCCCGAAGGTGGGCACGAAACGCATGGTCAGATCCATGGCATAGGCGATCTTGTCGGGCAGCCCCAGGCGCTGGAAAGCGACCCCATAGTGGGCCGGATTGACGGAATAGGGGATCAGGATTGTCATGCTGGCCAGGCTGAATACCCGCACCATCTGGCTGAGCGCAAACATCGTCTTCTCGGCGCTCACTTCCAGGGATGGCCTCCAGCCGAGGATTCGGAAAGGAGCTTCCACGGTATAGAGCGTGTGCTCCTGCGTGTAGACTTCCACCCCACCCCGGCCGGTCAGGAAGGTCAGCAGCGCGAAGAAGATCACGAAGCCGCCGATAAACAGCCACGCCCGCCGCGACTCGTGCCATGTGACCTTGGAAGTGAAGGTGAAGAGCAGCGCAATAGCGAGGAACGCAGAAAGATAGCGAAGATCCCAGAAGACAAGGGTGGAGGCGATGAAGCAGCCATAGAACACAAACCACGCGCTGGGATCGAAAGACTGGATCAAGGCCTCCCGTTCCCGATACCTCCAGCTAACGAGCATGACGCCTCACATCAGGAATGGGCGGGGAACCCATCGGCGGATGGGTTCCCCATCCTCGCTTCGCTCAGCGGCCCGTTTGCCGCTGGACGGCGCTATACGCACCCACCAAGATCGGGACCAGGATGGCTGCAAAGATCATGTTCGGCCCAGCCGCGGGCAGGAATTCCCCCACAATGGCCACCTGAGGGGAGAACCCATTGATCCAGATATCCGAGATGGCCGCGAAGCCGATGCCGATGAAGTTGCCGAGCATCGACCACGTCACGGCAGCCGCCATATTGATGTCCTCCCTGAATATCAGGCGCACCGCCAGCACCAGCACGAAGCCGACCACGGCCGACAGGCCCGCGAAGGCGGAGATGGCAGCATCCCCGAAGATGCCCTCGTCGGGGGCAAAGTACATCATATTGGCCAAGGTTGGATTCAGCAGCCAAAGCAAGGTGGCGATCGCGGCCAGGGCGGCGCTCACAATCAGCACCACGTTCATGGTCCTGCGCTTATCGGCGTACAGCGCGATCATTCCCGAGATCATGCCGACCAGCCCATTTCCCAGGCTCCATTGTGGCGACAGGCCAAAACCGGTGAGCGCATCTCCGAACATATTGCCCACCGCCCCGGTGAAAAACCCCACCAATGGCCCAAAGGCATAGCCGAAGAACATGGGGATGGAGATCGCTGGGCGGAGCGCGACCTGGCTGACAGAGGGCACGGCGAAAACGGTGCCATTGAACAGGTAGGAAAACACCGCATACAACGCGGCCCCAATGGCCATGTAGACCACCTCCCGGGTACCGACAACCCAAGCGGCGTTGTTGCGCGTGAACCAATACACCAAGAACACGATGATCAACCCCACGGCCACGAAAACAAAGCGCAGAAGTGCGGTTTCGTCTAGTTGAAGATTGGGGTTGATGAGCGGGGCGAGCCAGGCGACGAGCAGGAAGACGACCAGCACTGCCCCCAGCGCGAGAACGACCGATATAGACCTAGATCCATTCATGGTGTTCCTCCTCCGATGTGCGATTTGATCTCCTCTTCAGTCAAGGGGGGTCCGGCTGCCCCCGATCTGATTCCAAGGGGACGTGAGCTAACGCTTCGGCGCGCATGAACCCGCCTGTCCGATCAAGCATGTTCAGATTCGCCTTCAATAGCGACGTCGGGATCAATCTGCTTCGTTCGAGGCGATCGATATCGCCCAGCACCTCTCGTGCGGGTCCATCAGCGATGATGCGCCCCCGGTCCATCAGCAGAATCCGATTGGCGTAGACAACCGCCAGGTCAATGTCATGTGTGATGAACAGAATAGATTTGAAGCTCGGCAGCCCCAGTATCGAATCCATGAAATCCATATAGTTCCGGTAATCCTGCCCGGCTGTCGGCTCATCCATAACCAGGATCCTCGATCCCATAGCGAGAATGGCCGCGATGCTCACCCGCTTCTGCTGTCCAAAGGATAGCGCGAGCGGTGGGTCCTCCTCCATGCCGGTGAGGTTCATGATCTCAACTGCCCCGGCCACCTCCTTTCCGATTTGCTCCTCCTCGTGCCCCAGATTGCGCGGTCCGAAAGCCAACTCCTGCGCGACTGTGGGCGCGAAAAGCATATGGCTTGGGCTCTGAAATACGTAGCCCAGGGTATTGGCGACCTGCGCCACACTCATTTCGCGCGTGCTCCGGCCCAATACGCGCACATCCCCGGCTTGTGGCTTCAGCAAACCGATGGCGTGCTTCACCAACGTGGTTTTGCCCGCCCCGTTCGGCCCCAGGACCGCCAGTACGTCACCGGCTTGAATCTCAAGATTCACGTCTCGCAGCACCGGAACTCCCTCTTCGTAGCTGAAGGAGACCTCATCGAACGCGACCAACGGCGGTGCTTCCGGCGTGTGTTTCCGCAGGGCGGGCGTAACCCGGGCCGGGGCAGGATCGTTCGTCGCCCGCTCTATCACCATCGGGGCGGGCAATTTCACTTCGTGGTAATCGACGCTTCTCAACAGCCCCTTGATCGCACCATGGAAGACGACCTCTCCGTCCTGCAAATAGAGGCCGACGTCCGGGTGGATGTTGAGCACATCCTCAACGCGATGTTCCACGATCAAGATAGCCATTCCCTCATCGACCAACTCCCGGATCATGTGCAGCGCATCATCGGCACTGGCCGGATCCAAGCTCGCCAGCGGTTCATCCAACATCAGCAGCCGAGGCGCCATGGCCAACACGCCTGCCAGCGCGACCTTCTGCTTCTCCCCTCCCGAAAGAAAGAACGTCTCCCGCTCCTGTAGGTCAGCGATCCCCAAACGCGACATCGCCGCCACCGCCCGTTCCCGGATCTCCTCCCTGGGCAAACCCAAGTTCTCCAGCCCGAAGGCCACCTCATTGATCACTTTCGTGCCGAGGATTTGCCGCTCCGGATCCTGCAAAACTGTTCCCACACTCTGGGAGATCCTCGCCAGCGGCATCCCCGAGGTGTCCCGCCCGTAGATCTCGATCTTCCCGACCATCTCTCCCTTGTAGGAGCGCGGAATCAGGCCATTGATGCAGCGCGCCAATGTGGTCTTCCCACAACCACTGGGCCCGGCCGCCAGCAAAAGCTGGCCGGCCGCGAGATCGAAGGAGACATCCTTGAGCGCCCAGCGCTCGCGACTCCGGTACCGGAAGGACAGCCCGCGAACCGAAAGAGCGGTGTTCTCGCTCATCCCGGGCCCCTGAGGGCGCACCTCGGCCACTGCAATACTCCCTCTGTCCTGCGCAGCGGAAGAGCCTGCCCGGTATGCGATGCGGGAATGGGCATCCCTCCGTCAGTTCAGATCCTGCTGTCCGTTTATGCATGGCGGGGAGGGGAGCTTCCGTGGGGAACCGTCTTCAGCCCGCCGCTCTCATGGCCCCTGTCCCCCGCGCGTGCCTTCCTCATCATAGTATAGATGATTCGCCGCATTAATGGATAACCCCAAACCCCTCCATGCCGCCTCGCAGCGCCCGCAAGTCAGCCGATGCATCGCTTCATTCGTCACCGCTCACGGGGGCAAGCGGGGAGAGATGGATCACTCGCGTTAAGGCCTGTTCCACCTTGCGCGCGGATGCCGGGCGGCCACTGCAGTTCGGCGCTCACTCATTGTTCACGGACTGCTGCGAGGGCAAGTCATCCAGCGCCCGGCGCAGACGCTCCTGGAGGGCTTTCTTTTCCGGCCTCCTGCGGCCGATGTTCCGAAGACGCTCCACGATGGTCTCTCCCACCGTGCGCGAGATCCGCCCCAGAGCCTGACGGGAGAGCACCTCTCCACGCTCGAACCATATCGCGGCCGCGTAACCCATGGCGACCGTTGTGCTCGCTGCGACGCCCGCTCCGACCAACCAAGCGGGTGGACCTCCCAGCTTGCTGATTTCATAGAAGAGTGTGCGTCCGAGCACACCCAACCCCAAGCTGGCCAGGAGCTCCCTGGCGCGCCGGATCGTTATGCGATAGGCATATATGCGGGCGATGGCCAGAACCATGGCGGTCTGCACACCAAGAAGAGGGATAAAATCCACGATGGGCAACGGTGTAAGAGCAATCGCACCCGCGGTGGATGCGGCTCGGACGATCACGGTCTGCGCCAGGCTCCAGCGATACGCCGGCAGCGCCGCCCCCAGGGCGGCCACGATTTCTGGCTCGGCCCGCACGACCTCACGCAGCAATTCCACCAGACCATCCCCTTTCTTGGCGCTGATGGGAAACAGTTCCCCCGCATCCAACCCGGCGGTCCGCCTCGCCTTGTACACCACCGCATCCCGTTCGGTCTTGATCAGGTCCATCTTGTTCAACGCCACGACAGTCGGCTTTCCCAGATCGAGGATCTGAGCCAGCAGATCCCGCTCGGGCTGACGAATACCATGCAGGGCGTCGAACAACACGACCAAGACGTCCGCCCCTGCCGCGGCCCCCAACGCCCGCGCTCTCTCCGCCTCTCCGACCGTGCCCACCGCATCCGCCCCAGGGGTATCGACGATAAGAAACAGGCCGGCATCCGCTTGCTGGTTCTCTCGCGTCGTCCCGGGCACCGGGCTGACTACGGCCAGATCCTGCCTCTCCCTGATCAGTTGGTTGTAGAGCGTCGATTTTCCGACATTGGCCGGGCCAAGAATCGCCACCACCCGTTTCCGCCCAGCGGCGAACTTCAGGTGCTCCGCCGCCTGATCGACCAGCCCGCGCCACCGGCCCAGGCTACCGGGAAGTTTTCCAAGGACCGACTTGAGTTGTATGCGAGTCTCCGCGGGAAGTTGGTAGTATCTCATTGAGTGGTGTAAATACGGGCTTGTGAAAGTGGCCATCGT
>CAYMCO010000047.1:0-30111 GCA_964388955.1 uncultured Anaerolineaceae bacterium
AGAAGTTCGCGAGTTGCCCCGCGCATCGTCAATGTGGCCGCTCGGGGCAGGGGCAATCTGGCCCCCTCTCAGCAGTCCGCCAATTCATTGGCGGCTGCGAAGCAGGTTCGTTTCAGAATTCGCCGGTGCGGTTCCCCTCTCTCGCCACATGATCTCGCTGCCCCATCGCCGGGAGCATCTCACCGGCTGGCACCGGCCCGCTGACAAATCGGCGGACTCCGGGCCCCTCACCCGCCCTCCCTCATCACCGAGCGACCCGTTCGCAGAGGCATTGCATGCAATGTCTCTACGCGATGCCCTGGATAGCAGCCCTCCGGACACGAACGCGCCAGCCGAAAGGCGGCTAGCAAAGCCGCCCTACAGATAGGCTTGCGGCCGGGAGGTCCTTGTCGAATCCCAGAGCCCAAAGCGCATCGCGCATGCCGCACAGCGCTAATCCGCCGGCAACTTGAAGAAATTCATCAGCTTCATGGCCAGATTGAGGTCCCCCCTCAACTTCAGTTTGCCACCGGCGAAGGCGCTCATGGCGTTGAGCTTGCCCGTGAGAATATCCAGATAGTCCTGGGATTCAGCCGTTAACACCAAATTCGGATCCTCGGCGACCCCTTTCTCCACCGCACACTGCCCGTCGGCAATGCGCACGATCCAATCGCCTGGCTCCTCGCCGGAAAGATGATACTGAACAACTGCTTCCACGCCTTCCGCTTTCTCCGGAACGAACGCCTTCGGCATCCTGTTCATCACCGTCTCGATGTTGAGCTCTTCGGCCATCTCGCCCTCCTGGTTTCTGGTCCCGCACACAGCCATTCTTCAGCCGATCCGGAGGCGACCTCTCGCCCGCATCGGATTGCCCTACCGTCACAGAAACTCAAATATCCCGGCGGCGCCCATTCCCCCCCCGATACACATCGTGACCATCCCGTAGTGGATTCCCCTTCGGACCCCCTCATACATAAGCTGAACGCTCAACTTGGCGCCGGTGGCTCCCAGCGGGTGCCCCAACGCGATCGCACCGCCATTCACGTTGAGCCTATGCGTGTCGATCTCCAAGGTGCGGATCACGGCCAAACTCTGTGAAGCGAAGGCCTCGTTCAGTTCGATCAGATCCATTTGATCCAGATCCAGCCCGGCCCGCTTGAGAGCTGCGGGCACCGCCTCCACCGGTCCGATGCCCATGATTTGTGGAGGCACACCCGCGACGGCATAACCCACAAAGCGCATCTTGGGCTTCACTCCGAGTTCCGTTGCTTTGCCCGAGCTCATGATCACCACCGCCGCCGCCCCGTCGGATAGCGGAGACGAATTCCCCGCCGTCACCGATCCCGCCGGTGAGAACGCGGGCTTCAGCTTGGCCAGGACCTCCAGGCTCGTGTCGCGCCGGACCAGTTCGTCCTGATCAAAGATCGTGGTTTCCGGCCCATCCCGGCGGACCGTTTCCACTTCCAGGGGCACAATTTGCTCGTCGAAACGCCCCGCGTCCTGCGCCTTGCCAGCCTTTATGTGGCTTTCGTAGGCGAATTGGTCCATATCTTCGCGGGAGATCCTGTATTTCTGCACCACATTCTCTGCCGTCTGCCCCATACTGACATAGACCTGTGGCATGTCGCGCACGATATCGAGGTGCGGGCTCAGACGGAACCCTGTCATGGGGACCATGCTCATACTCTCTACCCCCCCGGCGATGATTACATCCGCTCCTCCGGCGATCACCCGCTCGCAGGATTGAGCGATGCTCTGCAAACCGGAGGAGCAGAACCGGTTCACGGTCATGGCGGGTACAGAGTCCGGGAATCCGGCGTACAGGGAGACGATGCGCGCCAGGTTCATCCCCTGGCTGCCTTCCGGAAAAGCACATCCGAGCACGATATCGTCCACCAGCCCCTTGTCCAGCGCACCCGCTCGATCCCAGGCGGCGTTGACGGCCGCAGCAGCCATATCCTCCGGGCGGAGGGAGCGCAACGTTCCCTTCTTGGCCCGCCCCACCGCGGTGCGGGCTCCGGACACAATCACAGCTTCTGTCATCGATCCGCCTCCATCTCTCACTTGCTCCAATATTCCATCGCCGCGAGATTCAGTTCCGAAGCGGCTTGTTGTGCTCTAATATGTGCGCCATGCGCGCCTGACTTTTCTCCTCATGACAAAGATCGACAAAGGCCCGACGCTCGAGATCCAGAATATACACCTCGGGCACCCAGTCCGGCTCCGTGATCTCTCCCCCCGCCAGGACCCAGGCGAGCTTGTTGGAGACGACGCCATCATGCTCCGTCGCCCAACCGGCCTCGACCATCGCCCATACCCCGGCCTCCATCAAGCCCAGCAGATCCCTGCCACCCACATAGATCCGCTCCGGCCTCGGCGGCTCGTACCCCGCCGCCAACATCCCCAAGGCCCCCCGCTTGGCCTCCGAGAGCAGATAGTCCTGGTTCATGACAACCCTATCTCCGGGGCCAAGATAGCCGAGCCCAAAGGCCTCGTGGGCGCCGGTGGAGACCTTGGCGGTCGCCAATTGCATGAACACCTTCCGATACACTGAGACCGGATCGGCGTCCTCCACGCGCATGGCCGGATTGATCACCCGCCGCATGGTCTCTTTGGTCCCGCCACCCGCCGGGATGAGCCCCACCGTGCCCAGTTCGACCAATCCGATGAAGCTCTCAGCGGCGGCCACGCGGCGGCTGCATGCCATGATGACCTCCGCGCCCCCGGCGAGAGTCATCCCGTGCGGCGCGGCTACAATCGGCTTGGGAAAGTAGCGCATGCGCATCAAGGTGGACTGCATGTTCCGCACCCCCTCATCGATCTGGTCAAACAGACCCTGCTGGGCGGCCATCCATATGACGAAGACGTTCGCCCCCGCCGAAAAGTGTCTGCCCTCGTTGCCGATCACCAGGGCGTCAAACTGACCGTCCTCGGCGGCATCCATGGCATAGGTCAACATGTCGAAGATATCCTGATCCAGCGAGTTGGCCTTGCTGTGGAACTCCACCAAGCCCACACCGTCCCCCATATCGATCAGGCTGCAGGAGGCGTTGCGTTTCACCAGCGATTCCGGCTCCGCTTTCACCATCTCCAGCGTCAGCACGCGATCATCTTTGGGAAGCCGGACATGCTTCTTCGCATCCAGGTCGTAGTACGCCACGATACGCCCGTTCTCATAACGATAGAAACTCCCCGCTCCGGCGGAGATCATTTCGTCCACCCATGAGGCAACCTCGATGCCACCCTCCCGCAGCGCCTGCCTCGTCTCCTCAAGCCCCAGGGCGTCCCAAATCTCGAACAGCCCGATGTCGCGTGCAAAGCCCCAACGCATGGCTCGGTCTATATCGATCACCCGGTCCGCTATTTCGGGCACTCGCCGAGAGGCATATCCCAAGGCGAAGGCGGTAATGGACCACAGATATTGGGCCAGCCCGCGAGTTTCATCGGAGGCTTCTTCGTTCCTACGCTGATCTACTATCCAGCGGTAGCGCTCCTTGAGATCCTTGATCTTCTTGCCTTTGTCCACGATCTCCAAGTCGGGCTTTTGAGGTGGCTGGTGTTCCATGGTATCTGGATTCAGAACCCAATACTTCTTCTTACCATCCTCCCCGACGACCTTCTTGTAGAAGCCAGCCCCGGTCTTGTTCCCCAATAGTCTGCGATCCAGCATCCTCCCTATCAACTGCACGGAAGCCTCGTGCGTCAAAACATCGCGCGTCTCATCATCGGGTATCAGTTCATACAGATTCCGGCCCACATGCGCGGCGATGTCGTTGCCCACGAGGTCCCGCAACCGGAAGGTGGCCGTCTTGGGCCGCCCGATCAGCTCGCCGGTGATGGCATCAACCTTCTCAATGCTGATGTCGTGGTCCAATGCGTATGCGACATCGTACGCGCTGGTGACGGAAAAAATGCGATTGGCGATGAAATTGGGGGTGTCTTTGCACACCACCACGCCCTTGCCCAACCGCTCTTGGCCGAAGCGCACCATATACTTCCTTACCTCGTCCAACGTGCGCTGATGCGGGATGATCTCCAGCAGTTTCAGCCAGCGCGGCGGATTGAAGAAGTGGGTCCCAAGGAAATGCTCCTGGAACCCCCGCCCCCGTCCCGCAGCGATCGCGTTTATGGGAAGGCCGGAGGTATTCGTCGAGACGATGCAGTCCTCAGTCCGCACATCCTCGATGCGCGCAAACAGCCCTTGCTTGACCTTCAGGTTCTCAACGATGACCTCTATGATCCAATCCATCTTCGCCAATTGGTCAAAGTCGTCTTCCAGATTTCCAAGGGTCACCAAACGCGCCGAGTCCTCACTGAACACTGATGGTGGGCGCGACTTCGTGACCGCCTTCCAGCCGGCCTCTACAATGCGGTTCCGGACCTGCCGATCCTCTAGGCTCAAGCCGGCAGCCTCCTCCTCTGGGGTCAATTCTTCAGGAGCGATGTCCAGCAGCAAGGTGGGGATCCCGACCCCGGCCAGCAGCGCAGCGATCCCTCCCCCCATGGTCCCCGATCCGATGACCGCCGCCTTCCTTATGCGATATCCCATTGCAGTTCTCCTCATGTTTCTCGCCTTCATCCAACCCAAGCCGGGGTCATCCCGGGCCGCGATGTGAATCTGGTGGTCTGTCTACGATCAATTGAAAGCTTCTCCGCCAGCAGTTGCAGGGCGCAGCGAGCTGCACCCGCACAGGGAACCGAGCGAATGATCATTGACGCAGATCTAGTTAAGCTCCTTGCGCGTATAGCCCAGGATGCGCCGGGCGACAACCATGCGATTGATCTGCCCCGTCCCTTCGAAGATGTCATTGATCTTGGCATCTCGCATCCACTTCTCCACCAGAAGCTCGCGGGAGTAGCCCAGCGGCCCCAGCAGTTCGACCGCCCGCTGGGTGATCTTGGTCACCACGTCTCCGGCGCGGACCTTGGACATGGACGCCTCCAGGGTGTTTGCTTTGCGCTGGTCGGCCATCCAGACCGCTTTTAGCGTCAACAACCATGCCGAGCGCAGCATGACCTCCATGTCGATGACTTCGCGTTCGAGATTCGTCATTCTGGACCTCGGGAGCCCGTATCGGAGGGTGACGCCGCTCTCCGCCAGCTTCTCCTGCAGTATCTCCAGCGCGGCGCGAGCGATTCCCAAGGCAGATGCGGCGACCAACGGTCGCGTAGCATCGAAGGTTGCCATGGCGCCCTTGAAACCCTCCGTAGTCTTTTCCTCGACCTCGGCGCTGCCAAGGATATTCTCGAGGGGAACGCGGCAGTCCTCCAGCAACACCGATACGGTGTCGCTGGCCCGAATGCCCATCTTCTCCTCCAGCTTGGTCACCTTGCAGCCGGGGGTGCCGGATTCCACTACGAAAGGCCGCATCCCCTTTCGTCCTGCGTTGGGATCGATGGTGGCCCACACGACGATGAAGCCGGGAGTGTCCACCAGCGCTTTGTGCCCGGCGGTGATGAAGATCTTCTCCCCATTGAGCACCCACTCGTCTCCATCCCGGACCGCCCGGCAGCGGATGGCGGCCGTATCCGAGCCGGCCCCCGGCTCAGTCATCGCCATTGCGGAAAATACGGGCTCCTCGGCCCCGAACCGGCTCAGGAAGCGCTTCTTCTGCTCGCTCGTCCCGGTGGCCTCCACCGCCGCGCCGCCCAAACCGCCTCCGGGTGTGCATAGGTAGATCCCTGCGTCTCCCCAGGAGAGCATCTCGATCATGTGCGCCATGCGCTGGTAGGCGATGCTGGGGCGGCGTCTCTCCCTTTCTTCCGCCTTCTCCGGTTTTTCGCTCGGGGTCAACTGTCCCATCCCTGTGGCGCGCATGGCGTTGTGCATGAAGGTGATGTAATCCCACGGAATCTCATGCTCATGCTCGTCGAAGTAGCGCGCCACGGGCCGCATCATGTTCTCCGCCACCGTCTCCATCATGGTGTCCGTCTTGACAATGCTATCGGGTTTCTCAAAGCTGATCATCCGGCCCCTCCTTTCCTGTGGACACTCAGGCCATTCCCCTGCTCGACGCCCCTCAGACATCTCTGCAGACCCGGTTCTCCCGCTACACCATGGCCAAGCCAGTGAAGGCCGGAAAACCGCGGCCGTTGCGCATCCACATTTCGACCGGGTGCTCCCGGATATACCCGTGCCCTCCCAGGATCTGCACTGCCCGGTCCGTCACCATCATAGCCATGTCGCTGGCACCCGTGAGGGCCAAATAGGCGGACTTGACCGCCTCCTCATGCTTGCCCGCGTCTAGCTGCCAGGCGGCTTCCCAACCCAGAAGCCGGATGGCCTCGATTTCTGTGATCATCTCGGCGAGCATGAAGGCGATGGACTGCTTCTGTGCGATGAATTCCCCAAATGCCCTCCGTTCTTTGGCATACGCCAGGGCATATTCATGGGCTGCCTTGCTGACACCCACGGCCATGGAGGTCAGCGCGACCTGAGAGGCAGCGACCACTCGCCGGGAGTCGAAGCCATCCTCGCCACCCAGGCGCGCCTCGAGCGGAAGGCGCGCCCCGTCCAACCTCAGACGGTACGTGGGCAGCCCCTTGAGGCCCATCAGGGCCTCCCGGTCCCCCACATGGAGGCCCTCAGATTCGGCAGGCACGATGAAAGCCTGGGGCTCTCCTTCGTACTCGGCGTAGACCAGAAAGGCTTCTGCCCGGTCAGCATAGGGTACGTAGGTTTTCTCACCCTGGATGTTGAACTCCTCCCCTTCGCGACGGGCGGTGGTCTTGAGATCGGCCGGATCGAAGTCAAACTGCGCCTCGATGAGCGCCGTGCAAAACGGCCGCCATTCGCCCTCGATCACCGATGGGATCCAGCGCGCTTTTTGTTCTTCGGTTCCGCCGATCAAAATCGGCAAGACGAAGGTACCCGGCAGCATCACAGCCATTGCCCCCGCCAAATCCCCCGCGGCCAGTTCCTCGGCGGCCAAGGAACCGGTGACGGCGGAGCGCTCCCCGAAACCTCCGTAGGCCTCGGGCACGCTGGCTTGCAGCAGACCCAACTCCCATCCTTTCTGGATCAGCGCCTCGGGCACCTCACCGGCCTCGTCCGCCTCCCGGGCTGCGGGGTAGAGATCATTCTCGGCGAATCGCCTGGCAGCGTCGATCAGCATTCTCTGCTCTTCATCGGGTTCAAAAGAATACATGGTCGCTCCTCCTTTTTCGCTCACGGCTTGGCGATCCGCTGCAGGACGTCGGCCCCCAGCCACCGTTTGCATTCGATGCCTCCCTCCGGCGCCGAGACCCCCGCTAGGCGGGGCCATGTATCAATGGGATCGCCGATGGCTCGCTTCGGACATAGCGCATCGGGGCTTCCGGATGAGTCTCGAGCGCACGCCAGTTTTCGATTCTCGCCCGGCCATGCTGGAGGAGATATTCCACGTGCGCCCCCGCCTCCTCGATGGCCAACAGTTCGTCATAGCCTCCCAGGTGTCCGAACAAAGCATCTGCGACCTCGAGAATCGTCTTGGGCCCCTGCAGGAGGTCCAGCGTCGCTTCCAACCGCCCCTCATGCATGTCCTTGATTGCCAGGATGCGACCGCACAGGTCGTGAATCGGCGCCTCATGCCCCCCGAGTGTGAGGCGGATCTCCCCGCACCAAGGCAGCAGTTTATCCAGCGAATCGAGGTAGTGGCCGAGCCCAGTATAGGAGCTCAACCGCTCCGGCGATTGGTGCGGCGTGGTGGTCTCGAGTATGTGGTCCCCCGACAAGAGGATGTCGCCGACACGGAGCACAACATGCCCTGGGCAATGGCCGGGAACGTGGGTGGCCTTTATGGGGCCAATCCGCATACCAAGGCCCTCGTAAGTCGCGTCTACTGGCACGGAGGAGAAGAGCTGCTTGGAAAGCAGGTACATTTCCATCAATTCGGCCAAACCCTCTTCGCCAACTCCCGCCTCCGCCAAGTATTCACGCAGGCGCCGAGCCATGAGGCCCAGGCGTTCTTCGTAGTTCCGCAGCACCCGCAGATCCAGCTCATGGATGACCAGTATCGCATCGGTGCGCTCAAGGACAGGCCTCAGCCCCCCGAAGTGATCGATGTGCCCGTGGGTGATCAGGATATGGGTGATATCGTTCCATCCCACGCGCTCTCCGAAAAGCCCATCCACCTGCTCCATGTCCGCCTGCAGGTCCTCGTCGCTGCTTCCGAAACCCGAACCGACGTCCACCAGCGCCACCACCTCGCCCGCCAAGAGCAGATGGGCGTAACCCCAAAACCCAGGGAACACCTCCATCGGCAGCCGATAGACAACAACCGAATCACCCGCGAGGAAGCGTGCCGGCGCCTCTCTCACGAAACCGCCTGCGGAGGTGCGGCGGCCAACCCTTCCAGCATCAAGGAGGCGAAAAAATCCCCGAGCTCGCCGGGCGTGTACCGGCCGTCCTCCCGATACCAGGTCACCGTCCAGTTGAGCACGCCCAGCAGCGCGAAGACAGCGAGACGTTCATCCTTCGCGTGAAAGACGCACCGGTCAATGCCTTCCTTAATGAGCGAGCGCCAAAGGATCTCGTACCGGTCCCTACGCTGGATGTGCCGCTGGCGGGCCCTCCCATTCAGACTGCGATGCTCCAGGAGCAGCACTGCGGCCAAATCGGCGTCTTGAGTCAAGCGTTGGACATAGACGTGCACGGCCCTGCGCAGCTTCTCCTCCACGGGGATATCCTCCCGCATCACCGCGGACATGTCCGCGATCAGCAAGTCCAGTGCCTGATCGAGGATGGTGAGCAAGATTTCCTGTTTGCTCGAGACGTGGTAATACAGGCTTGCCTTCTGCAGATGGACCGCGTCCGCGATGTCCTGCATGGAGGTCCCATGATAGCCCTTTTTACGGAAGATCTGGGCCGCCGCCTGGATGATGTCTGCCCGCTGCATGCCGCTCCCTACCGACCGGTCGGTAGTTTCATCTTAGCATTTTTGCGGGGTGACAGTCAAGGGACGAGCACGCGCGGGGTGCGATCCGACTTGGGGGACACTCCCCTCCCTCGCCTGACGCAGCCGCTACGCACACGGGCCCTGCAGTTCAAGGCGAAGAGCCGATAAGCCCCCACCCCCCTTGCCTCCTCCGCCGATCCGTCATTGCGAGGCGCGCAGCGCCGTGGCAATCTTTCCATCGAAGACGATTCGCTCTCCAAGAGATCGCCACGCTGGCCTCACGGCCTCCTCGCAATGACTTGACGATGAGGGTCGAAATCAATACCAGGGGTGAGCTAGGGCGCTGCCTTCGCCCACTCAGGTAGAGGGACAAATGGCGCGGGCAGGGAAAGGCAGCGCCTCCATCCACCCGATGCGGGAAGTTGACCGAACCGCGCCGAAGGGCGAAAGAACGCCGCATGCCTCCGCCGCCCCTTAGGGGCGCGGCCGGCCCTTGACCTGCAGACCCCTTGGGGCTAGGCTTTTTGGGCAGTCCGCGCCGCCGGGGGGCTTCGCCCCCACCGGCCATTAACTGGAGAACGCCATGCCCGTTGGCAACCTCGCTTCAAACCCTCTGCTCCGTGACATACTCGCCTCCGCCATCACCCTGGCTCTGTCCCTTGTGTGGCTTCGCGCGATGGATCTAGCGGCCCATCGAGGCCTGATCGGCCAACGCCTGAGCCGGAAGATCATCCATATTGGCACAGGGCCGCTCTTTGTGGTTTGCTGGCTTCTCTTCAGCGGTGACCCCCGGGCCCGGTTCCTCGCCGCCTTGGTCCCGCTGGGAATCACCCTGCAATTCGCCCTCGTCGGAACCGGCGCGATGCAGGATCCAGCCGCCGTGCAAGCGATGACCCGCACCGGGAATCCGCGTGAGATCCTGCGCGGGCCTTTGTACTACGGCGTGATATTCGTGATCTCCACGCTCCTTTTCTGGCGCACCACCCCGACGGGCATCCTGGCGCTGATGCTCATGTGTGGCGGGGATGGCCTGGCGGAGGTCATAGGCCGGAAATGGGGGAAGGCAAAGCTCCCCTTCAACAGCCACAAGACATGGCTCGGGTCTGCGGCGATGCTCCTGGGCGGCTTCAGCTTCGCGTATCTCTTCCTATGGCTTTTCACCGTCCTGGGCCAGTTTTCCCCTCCGTTGGCCATGGAGGGGCTCTGGTGGCGGCTCGGGCTCATCGCGTGCGCCGCGACCATCGTGGAAGCTCTCCCGCTGCAGGATGTCGACAATATCACCACAACAGCCACCGCTGCGGTGCTCGGCCTGGCCTTGCTGTGAAGCCGAGAGCTCTATCGAGGCAATCGCCGCCGTCCCCGCTTGGTTTGAACGCTATCCCTGCGTGGGAATATCCACCTCGTCCAGAACCTCGCCATCCGGGCTCTTGGCTTGCAGATGGATCGACTGCGGGGAGAAACCCAGTACAAGATAGTGACTTGCGCTGACGAACGCCTGGCTGCCGGGGACCCTCGCGCGCAAACCGTAGAGCACGGAGGACCCTCCGCCGGAGACGATATAGGTGACGCCGTTGAGCTCAATGCGCTCGTAGTTGTGGTCATGGCCCGAGAGAACCAGCGGGACGTTCGCCTCCTCAAACAGGGGCTGCCAATAGTCGCGCACAGCCCGCCCATCCAGAGTGTGCAGCCCGCTGGTATACGGCGGCACGTGAAAGACGGGGATGGAATAGCGATAGCGCTCATCGGACAGCCGTCCGGACAGCCAGTCGATCTGAGCATCTTGAGCGCCATCCCTGAGGAGAAGCTGGGTGTTGAGCATCAGGAACTGCACCTGCCCGTATGCGAAGGCGTAGTACTCGTTCCGGAAATCCTGGCTCTCTGAGTCGCTGTCTGAAGGGTCAAACCAGGGGAACACCCAGTAGTAGTATGGGACCCCGCCCCAGGTGGTGGGGGCGTCCCAATCGTGATTTCCCACCACCGGATAGAGCGGCATCTGCTTCAAGATGGGCGCGAACGGTTGAAAGAACTTGAACCGAAACGCAGAAGGGGGATCCGCATTTTGATCGACCTTGTAGACCAGGTCCCCCGTGTGGATGACAAAATCCAGATTCTCACCCGCCATGCGCTGCGCCAGATCGGCGGTGAGCTGCTCGCCGAATCCCGAATCCCCCACCACACCGGCCCGCCAAGTCGTTTGTCCCTCGCCGGGCGTGTGAAATTGGATCGGCCCCCACTGCCGACCGCCATAATATGGCAGTCGAAACACCGAGCCGGTGCCTCGTAGGCCCAGCACCGCACCGTACGCTTCCCCAGGGGCAAGTCCCCTCACTTCGATCTGCTGGCGCCGCTCGGAGGCGGATATCGGCGCCCATCTGGCAGACGGGATGCCAAGGTCCAATTGCCAGTAGAAGAGACGACCCTCCGCCGGCGAACTGAGTTGGAAGAAAAGCACAGCCTTCCCTGGGGCGACATGCTGGGCCATGAGTGGGATGGAATACTCGGCCCCCGGATAGGCCCCATCGAACCGCAGCGACCAGTCCGGCGTCTCCGAGGGCGTCAGGGTGGGGGGATGCGGGGAGGCGGTCTCTGTCGGTGCGGCAGTAGGCGGCGAAGGGGTCGTCTCTTCGGCGTCGACTTCGCTCACGACCATCGATGGGATGGCCGACGGGCCGGGGAGGGATTCGTCCTGCGGGCGCGATGACTGGCATCCGGCTATGGCCACAGACTGCAGAGCGAGAATCAGGGCCGCCCAGCAAACGATCTTCGTCGGCATCCCCGCAATCAACCCTCTGAGGCCTTCCCCGCCTCCCAAAGCGCGTCCAGGGTCTCCAAGGCCATCTGCTCCAACTCACGCCCCGAGGATTGGGCTTCATGCTCCACATGTGCGAAACGCCGCCGGAACCGGGCGTTCGCCTCCCGCAGCGCCGATTCGGGATCCACCCGGAGCCAGCGGGCGTAGTTGACAACAGAAAAGAGCAGATCGCCGATCTCCTCGGCTCGCCTTGCCCCGCCTTCGGCGGATTGCACCTCGTCCAGCTCCTCCATGATCTTCGCCATCACGCCTTCGAGATGGGGCCAATCGAACCCGTATCGCGCCACCCGCCTCTGAATCTCATGCGCCTGGGCGAGGGCCGGCAAATTGGCGGGCACCCCGGAAAGGATGCCCCCCTCCTGCCCCTCCTGTGCCCGCTCCTCCGCCTTGATGTGCTCCCAATTGCGGATCACCTCATCCGCATCCCGCACCTGGACATCGCCAAAGACGTGCGGATGCCGGTCGACGAGTTTGCGCTGAATGCCGGCGATCACTTCTCCCATGCGGAAGTCCCCGCCCTCAGTCGCAATCTGCGCCTGCAGCACGATCTGCAGCAGCAGATCGCCCAACTCCTCCCGAAGCGCCTCCATATCTTCCGCGTCGAGGGCCTCCAGGGCCTCGTAGGCCTCCCCCAGCAGATTCTGCCGCAGTGTCTGGTGTGTCTGCTCGCGATCCCAGGGGCAGCCATCCGGAGCCCGCAAATGGGCCACAATATCCTGGAAACCCTCGAAAGCAGATTCCTGCGCCAGGGGTGGCACCCAGAGCGCGGTCAAGCCCGAGATCCGGTTACTCCGGTCCATCTCATGCAGTGGCAACTCTTCCACCGCCGCATCTTGACTCCCCGCGGAGTGAATGAGCTTCACCAGGTGGTCATCCGGGTACTGATTCATCAGGGTGAGTTTGACATCCCCAGCCACGCGCCGAGAGTATAGTTGCCCGATGAGCGCCGGCCGGTCCGGAGGAAAAGAGGGATGGTGTCGAGACGCCATCTCGAGAGCGTCCGCGATATACACCCCATCCAGCGCGTCGTATGCCATCAATCCCAGGCAGGGTTCGACAAAACTGACCGCGTCCAAGATCCTCAAGGGGATCCCAGATCGCTCGGCCCGGTCCCGAATTGCGGCCACCGTTGCCTCTCCCACATGCGGGTCGCCCGGGACTGCATATACCACGCCGGCGGGTTGCCCCCCCCGAGCGAGAATCGCTTCTACAATGGCGTCGTAGATCGCCTCATAGCTGTCCATCTCCTCATAGAGCGCGTCGAAGGACTTCACCTGGGTCGCCGAAGCGAGGTCCTCATAGGCCGGATGCTTCTGAGTGCGCACGAACACCTCGGTCGCGGAACGCACGACCTCCCAGCTCTGCCGTGTGATTAGCCCCGGATCTCCGGGTCCCAATCCAAGAATCGATATCCCGTGACTCACGACGACCTCCAAGGCTGAGAAAGAGACCGCCGGGGTGAAGAGTCACCCCGGCAAATTCGCAACTCCAAGACCTTCCTGCAAGAAGAATGTCCGTCCACGCTCGATCAACAGGTTGTTTGCCAGCCATCGTACAGGCGCAGCATGCGGCGCCCCACCGGATTCAGATTGACCATCCGCTCGGGACTCGAGCGCATCTCCTCCCTAGCGCTTCGTATAGGTTGGAGCCTTGCGAGCGCGCTTAAGCCCGGGCTTCTTGCGCTCCTTCATGCGGGCGTCGCGCGTCAAGTATCCGCCTGAGCGCATCGCCGGTCGCAGTTCCGGATCCATTTCAACCAGAGCCCGCGCCAAACCGTGCCGCACGGCGCCGGCCTGTCCTGTCACACCGCCCCCCTGCACTCTCGCCGAGACATCCACCCGACCCTGCATCTCCACGGCCATCAGCGGGCCCAGCAAGTGATCCACATCGCCCAGGCGGGTGAAGTATTGCCGAACGGGTTTTCCGTTGACGACAAACTCCCCCGTGCCGTTCGAGATCCGCACCCGGGCGGAGCTCGTCTTCCTCCGTCCCACTCCCTCGTGGTATTTCATAGCCATATGCGAAACCTTCCTCGTTATAGATCCATCACGGTCGAAAGCGGTTCGGGCTGTTGCGCCTGATGGGGATGCCCCTCGCCAGCGTAGATCTTCAGGTGCTTGATGATCTTGCGGCCCATGCGATTGTGGGGCAACATGCCCCAGACCGCCGCTCGAATCAGTCGCTCAGGGGCCTTGGCCAACTGCTGTCGCATGGTCAGCTTCTTCAGACCACCGGGGTAGCCCGAGTAGCGATAATAGAACTTCTCATCCAACTTGTTCCCAGTTACGGCGACCTTATCCGCGTTCACGACAACAACAAAGTCGCCCATATCGACACCGGGTGTATAACGCGGTTTGGTCTTCCCCAACAGCACCTTGGCGATGCGGGATGCCAACCGCCCAAGGCTGCGATCCGTGGCGTCCACCAGATACCACTTCCGCTCGAAATCTCCGGGTTTCGGATAATAAGTCTTCTGCACGCTGGTTCTCTCCGCTGTTGAAAGCTATTACCTTCTTGTCATTATTCCGCTGTTTGCCGCCGCTCCGCCCCGATCTCAGGATAGATCACTTCCTCGAGACAAAGACCCTTGGCAGGCGCGATCTCACCCTGCCAACGTCGCTCGGGAAAGGACAGAAGCGACCGCACATCCTCGATTCCCAACCGCTCCCAGCCTACTGCGAGCATCGCCGCCACCATACGCCGGACCATGTGCTTCATAAATCCATCGCCCACCACGTCCAGCCGTTGGGCATTCGCTTCCCGCACCCACTGGCAGGAGATGATCCTGCGCTGAGAATCGCCTCCCGGCGTGGGCGGGCTGCCAAAGGCGCGAAAATCGTGCGTTCCTTCGAAAAGGGCCGCCGCGCGCTGCATCCCCTCCAACGTGGGTTCCGGCCACACCCGCCACGCATAGCGCTCTCTCAGCGGCTGCCTGTGCGGGGAGAAGATCAGGCGATAGCTGTACCGTCGCCCACTGGCGGAACGCCGCGGGTGGAAACCCTGCGGGACCTTCTCCGTCGCCCACACGGCCACATCGGGCGGCAGGTTCGCGTTCAGCGCCCGGCTCAGATCCGAAGAGCTGTGTCTCCACTCGATATCGTAGGCGATCACCTGCCCTCGAGCGTGCGCTCCAGCGTCGGTCCGGCCGGCGGCTGAGATGCTGTCCTGCCGCCAGCCAATGCGCCGCAAACTGGCTTCCAGCACAGCCTGCACAGTCCGCTGCCCTGCCCTCTGGCGCTGAAAACCGTGAAAGCGCGTGCCATCGTAGGAAACGATCGATTTGAAAGGTGCCATCCTCCAACCTCAGAGGACGTCGCCGAAACCGGCGCGGGGCCGGATCATTCCTCGGTCAACTCCAGTATCACCATCTCGGCCGAATCGCCGGAACGCGGGCCGAGTTTGAGCATGCGCGTGTAGCCTCCCGGCCGAGTTTCATAGCGCAGCGCGATATCGTCGAAAAGCTTCTTGACGATCTCCGGGTCATTGAGGCGCGCTGCAGCGATGCGCCTGGCGTTCATCGCCCGGACATCACCCGCCGCGTTGCCTCGCTTCGCGATGGTGATCAGCTTTTCCGCCGCCCCGCGAATGGATGCGGCCTTGGCGCGCGTGGTCCGTATTCGCTCGTGCCGGAACAGTTCAGTGATCAAGCTGCGCCGCAGCGCGCTGCGGTGACCGGAGGATCTTCCTAGCTTGTATCCAGCTACTCGATGTCTCATTTCTGTCTTACCCCGCCTCTGCCTCGGCCTCCGGCGTTTCCTCTTCCTCCTCGTCGCTCTCGAGATAGCCCTTCTCTTCCAACCGCTCTGTCAGTTCTTCGAGGCTCTTCTCCCCAAAGTTCCGGATCGAAAGCATCGCCTCAGGTCCCTTCTCGAGCATCTCGAGCACTTCACCAACCGTAGTGATGCCTGTGCGCTTGAGCGAGTTGAACACGCGTACGGAGAGATCCAGAGTCTCGATAGGGCGATCGAACACCTCGCTCGCCAGCTTGTCCTCTTCCTCTTCCTCGGCGGCCAGCATCAAGCTCTCTTCCGTCACCCCGGCGATGTCCCGCAGGTGGGCCATCAGGATCTGGGCGCTGGAACTAAGCGCCTCTTCCGGCTTGATCGTGCCGTCGGTCCAGATCTCGATGATAAGGCTGTCGAAGCTGGTATCTTGCCCCACGCGCGCCCGCCCGATTTCATAACGCACCCGCTTCACCGGGCTGAAAATGGCGTCGGTCGGCAGCTCGCCGATGGGCAGGCGGACGCGTTCATCGGCGGGTGAGTATCCTCGGCCGCGCTCGACGTTCATCTCAATCTCGAGCTTCGCCTTCTCGTCATCCACGGTGAACAGGTACAGCTCCGGATTGATTATCTCAACTTCCGAGGGAGCGATGATGTCCGCCGCCGTGACCACGCCTTCCCCCTTCACGTCGATGCGCAGACGCGCCGAATCGCCCTCATACAGCACGGGGCGGATCTGCTTGATATTGAGCATCAACTGCAGCACGTCCTCACGCACGCCCGGGATCTCGGAGAACTCATGTGATACATCCGTGATCCGGATCGAGGTGACCGCCGCCCCCTCCAGTGACGCCAGCAGAATGCGGCGCAGCGCGTTTCCAACCGTGATCCCATAGCCCCGTTCAAGCGGCCCGATCACGAATTTACCATAATTGAGCGCGACAGCATCCCGCTCGATCTTTGGCATAACCATATTCGTGGTTACAGCCATGCCCGCCTCCCATGAGCGCGCCCCCATGGGGGCGCGTCACTCGCATCTTAGCGCGAATAGAACTCGATGATTAGTTGCTCGTCAATGTTGGCGTCAATGTCTTGACGTTCTGGCGCCTTGACGACTCGCGCAGACAGGTCGTCCAGATCGCGCTCAAGCCAGCCGGGCACCGGTTTCGTCTCGGCGAAGGGCCGGATCTCCTTGAAGAACGTCTTGCGGCGGGACCCCGCACGCACCCGGATCTCATCCCCAGGGCGCACGATCATGGAGGGAATGTCGGTCCGCCTGCCGTTGACATTGTAGTGCCCATGGCTCACCATCTGCCGCGCCTGGTCCCGGCTCTCGGCATACCCCAGCCGGTAGATCACGTTATCCAGCCGCCGCTCCAGCAGCCCCAACAGCGCCTCACCGGTCTTGCCCCGCTGGTGCAGGGCTCTACGGTAATAGCGCCTGAACTGCCGTTCGGTCAGTGCATAGACCCGCCGGGCCTTCTGCTTGGCGCGCAGCTGCCGACTGTAGTCCGATTCCCTGCGGCGGCGATATAAGGCTTCCCGGCCATGTTCGCCAGGTGGATAGCTGCGGCGCTCGATGGCACACTTGGGCGAAAAACAGCGCTCCCCTTTGAGGAAGAGCTTCTCGCCCTCCCGCCGGCACAATTTGCATACAGGTCCTGTGTATCTAGCCATACTTCGAAATGTTCCTTCCCCGTTATTCGCTATACGCGTCGCTTCTTGGGTGGACGGCAGCCGTTGTGCGGGACGGGGGTCACGTCGCTGATGGAACGGACCTTTATGCCAGTCCCCTGCACTGCCCGTATGGCGGCCTCCCGCCCCGGGCCAGGGCCCTTCACAAACACATCCACCTCCTGCAGGCCCAGGGGAATCGTGTCCCGGATGACCTGTTCTGCGGCCATGCGGGCTGCGTAGGGGGTGCTCTTGCGAGAGCCCTTGAATCCGGCTGTGCCCGCGCTCGCCCAGGCCACGGCGTTTCCTTGCACGTCCGTCACAGTGACGATCGTGTTATTGAACGTCGCGTGCACATACACTTTCCCGTGCGATAGGGTGCGCTTCACCTTCTTTGCACCGCCTCCGCGGGATCCTGAAGATTGTCGTCTGGCCATAAACTTTGCCTATCCTTTAACCCGATCTCTCGATCGATCGGCCCCAGATCCGTCCGGCCAGCGGCTTTCTGCAGCCGCAGGGGGGAAGGAACCCTTTTCGCCGCTGCGGAGCCGGAGCGGATGCTCGATCGTTACTTCTTCTTCATCCCGCGCCGTCGCCCTCGGCCGGCCACGGTCTTCTTTGGGCCCTTGCGGGTGCGAGCGTTGGTGCGGGTGCGCTGGCCGCGCACCGGCAGGCTGCGCCGATGTCGGATGCCCCGATAGCACCCGATCTCCATCAGCCGCTTGATATTGAGCTGAACTTCCCGGCGCAGATCGCCCTCAACGGTCAGGTTGCGCGAGATGTAATCCCGCAGCCGCGTGATCTCGTCTTCCGTCAGATCTCGGACCTTGGTGTCGATGTCGACATCCGTCACCGCTAGCATCTCACGCGCCGTGCTGCGACCGATGCCATAGATATAGGTCAGGCCAACTTCAACGCGCTTATCTCTCGGTAGATCGACTCCCTCAATGCGTGCCATCTATTCTCACCCCTGTCGCTGCTTGTGGCGTGGGTTTTCACAGATCACATAGACGCGTCCGCGTCTACGCACGATCTTGCACTTTGGACAACGCTTCTTCACCGAAGACGTCACCTTCATCGGGAACATGCCTCCTTACCGGCCATCAATCAAACGCTGGCCGCTGATGCAGGGCCAGCAAAATATAGATTATACCGTCCCATCCCCGCATCGTCCAGATCCTCTTCTGCCAGAGCGGTCAATATCACCGGTCCGTTCTCCGTGACCGCGACGCTGTGTTCAAAGTGCGCAGTGAGCTTCCCATCCTTCGACACCACGGTCCACTTGTCCTCGAGCAAGCGCGTCTCCGGCCCTCCCGCCAGCACCATCGGCTCCAGGGCGATGGTCATCCCGGCTCGCAGCTTCAAACCCGTCCCCGGGGTACCGTAGTTCGGCAGCTGGGGGTCCTCATGCATGTCCCGCCCCACCCCATGTCCGGCATATTCGCGCACGACCTGAAAGCCATGCGACTCCACACACTCCTGGATCGCGGCGCCCACATCGCCGGTCCGGCTCCCAGGCCGCATGCGCTCGATGCCCCGAAACAGGCTTTCGCGCGTGGCTTCCAGCAACCGCTCGGCCGCCTCGCTGATCTCTCCTACCCCCACTGTGATGGCCGAATCACCAACATAACCCTCCACGACGCTCCCGCAGTCAATGCTCACAATATCGCCGAGCTTGAGCGTGCGGTGCGAGGGGATCCCATGCACCAGCTCCTCGTTGACGCAAGTGGTCGTCACGGCAGGGTACGGATAGGGCCCCGGATAGCCCTTGAATGCGGAGCCGGCTCCGCATTCCTCCAGCACCGCTGCCGCCGCCGCATTCAACTCCTCGGTCGACACGCCGGGCTCGACGCAGCGCACCGCCGCCGCCAGCGCCAAGGCGTTAATCCGGCCCGCTTCCCGCATTAGCTGCAGCTCCCTGCCGCTCTTCAGCACAATCCCGCGCCGGCGGACCATCAGCGATCCTCTCCTGCCATCGGGCCGCGCCGAAAGGGTCTCGGCGCCTCTCCCACCAGACCGCCTGAATTGATCTCCGCCGCTGCGAATATCCACACCAATCCGTACCCCTAATGAACCAGCAACGCCTGGTCATAGCCGCGCAATTTAAGCTCGGCTTCGATATTCCGATAGACATCCCGGATCACGCCAACGACAATCAGCAAGCCCGCGGAAGAGACCAGCAGCAGGCCGGAGGTGTTGGCGCTGCCGCGCCATATGAAGCTCACCAGGAAAGGCATTACGGCCACAATACCCAGGAAGAGCGCCCCCGGCAGGGTGATGCGCCGCAGCACGCGCGTCAGATATCGCTGGGTCGGCGCGCCGCGGGTGACCCCGGGGATCTGTGCCCCGGACCGCTTCAGGTTCTCCCCATAGTTCTGCTGGGAGAACAATACGTCGGTATAGAAGAAGCTGAAGCCCACCACAAAGAGGAAGTACAGAATCCAATACAGCGGGCTGACGCCGCCGAAGGTGCTCTGCAGCCAAAGCGCGATGTTGCGCACCATCTCGCTCGAGGATCCGACGAAAAACTGCGCCACCACCGCCGGGAAGGTGAGCAGCGATTGGGCGAAAATGAGCGGGATCATGCCCGCCATGTTGACCATCAGCGGCAGAGTGCCTTTCACCGGCATCGACATGCGGTTGCCGACCCGGCGCCCCGGGTACATCACCGGCACATTGCGCCGCCCCTCCTGCACATAGACGATCACCAGGATGGTCAAAGACATCAGAGCCAGCATGAACAGGATCAGGGGGACGCGCTGCTGCTGGTCGGCCAGCAGCCGCCCGAAATTGACCGGAATGCGTGACACGATGCCGGCGAAGATGATCAGCGAGAGCCCCTGGTTGCGAATCCCAAACTCCGAGATCAGTTCACCCAACCAGATGGCGAACATGGTGCCAGCGGTCATAGTCAGAATGATGGCGAGGGTGGGCAGGTTGAGCCCCAGCGAGAATTGCAGCACGGGCGCGCCCGTCGGGTTGAACTGCTGGAAGAGGCGGATCTGGCCGATGGCGTTGAGGGCAGCCATTGGAACCGCCAGATAGTAGGTCCATTTTTCCATCCACTTCTGGCCCTCGCGTGGGTCATCCTCCATGCGCTGCTGAAGAGAGGGGATAATAGGGACGAGCAGCTGCAGAATAATCTGCGCCGTGATGTACGGGTAGACCCCCATCGCCAGCACAGAGAAATTCGACACGGTCCCGCCCGAGAGAAGGTCGAGCAAGTTGAACAGCGTGCCTCCCCCCTGCGCCCCGAGCACGGCCGCGATCGCGGTGCGATCGATCCCCGGCACCGGGACATGCGCCGCCAAGCGGTAGATCACCAACAACCCAAGTGTGATCAGCAGCCGGTTGCGGATATCCGGTGAGATGAACAAGAACCTCAATGGCGATCTCTTCATCAAATGCTCCCTGAGTGGCTGGCGGAGGTCAATCCGAGATAATCTCCACCGAGCCGCCGGCCTCCTCGATCTTCGACTGGGCACCGCGTGTGACCCGGTGTGCGCGCACTTTCAACGGCACTTCGATTTCACCGTGACCCAGGATCACGACCGGGTTCTGCGTATCCCGAAGAATACCCGCTTCCACCAAGCTCTCCGGCGTGACCTCTGACTGGCTCTCAAGACCCGAGAGGCGGTGCAGGTTCACTTCGTACCATTCCACCCGGCTGATGTTTGTGAATCCCCGTTTGAACGGGAACCGGCGGTAGAAAGGCAGGTTGCCGCCCTGGAAATACAGCTTCCCACCGGAGCCGGCGCGCGCTTTGTAGCCCTTCGTGCCGCGCCCCGCCGTCTTGCCCTGGCCGGCGGCGATGCCTCTGCCCACCCGCTTGCGAGATTTGCGCGACTCCGGATGCGGCTTGAGATCATGCAGCTTCATGGCTCCCTTACTCCTCTACTTCCACCAAATGACTGACTTTCGAAATCATGCCGCGAATGGCCGGCGAATCAGCGTGCTCGACCGTATCCTGCAGGCGTTTCAAACCCAACGCGCGCACGGTTTTTTTCTGGCGCGGGCTGTACCCGATGGGGCTCCGCACCAAGGTGATCCGCAGCACGCCGCGGCCTTTCTTCTTGGATCCTTTCCGCTCAGCCATTCTCCCCTCGCTTCCAGAAGGGGACAAGCTCTTGGGGGGATTTGCCCCGGCGGCGAGCCTCATCGGAGGTATCCTTCAGCCGCCGCAGGCCCTGAACTGCAGCATACGCCACATTGAGCACATTGGAGCTGCCCAAGGATTTGGTCAGGATATCTCGCACCCCGGCGGCTTCCACCACGGCCCGCACCGGCCCGCCAGCGATCACCCCCGTGCCCGGGGAGGCCGGCTTGAGCAGCACCTCGGCTCCACTATGCTTCACCGTGATCTCATGAGGGATAGTGGTATCCAGCATGGAGATCGGCTGCATGTCCTTGCGCGCCTTGTCCGCGGCTTTGCGAATCGCATCCGGCACACCACGCGCCTTGCCGACACCCAGGCCCACTCTGCCCCGGTTGTCCCCGACCACCATGGTCACCCGGAAGGCGAAACGCCGGCCTCCTTTCACGACCTTGGCCACGCGGGCGATGTCAATGACACGCTCGTCAAGTTCCTCCCGTTCATCCCGGCTCGAAAAGTCTCTTCTCACGCTACTCTCTCCACTCTGGTACTGCGTGAACGCTCATTCGCTCAGTCCCCTGGACGGGCGCAGCACGCTGCGCCCCCACAACTGCCGGCGAAGAACCTGCCAATTGATCGCAGACAGCCAATAGCAGGCGATATCGTCACCAGCGGGATCAGAATTCCAGCCCGCCTTCGCGCGCCCCTTCTGCCAGCTCCTTCACCCGGCCGTGGTACTTGTAGCCGCCTCTGTCCAAGACCACACGCGAGATGCCGTGCTCCTTGGCCCGTTCCGCCAAGAGCTTGCCCACCAGCCGCGCCCGCTCGCTCTTCTTCAGGCCCTCCGCTTGAGATTTGACCTCTTCGTCCAAGCTGGATGCCGCCACCAGCGTCTCGCCTTTGATGTCATCGATGACCTGCGCATAGATCTCGTTGAGGCTGCGAAACACGTTCAGCCGCGGCCGGTCCTGGGAGCCAAATATGCTCTTCCGCACCCGCAAGTGCCTGCGTATCCGTCTCTCATTTCTTGTTCGTCTTGCCATAGCGCTACTCAACCTTGCCCGCTTTGCCCGCCTTTCGACGGATCGTCTCGCCGAAATAGCGGATTCCCTTGCCCTTGTAGGGTTCCGGCGGCCGCACTTCGCGAACTTCAGCCGCCACCTGCCCGACGAGTTCCTTATCACAACCCTGGACTTTGATCAGCCGGGGCCGCTCGTCCACCTCGAAGTGAATGCCCTCCGGAGCGGGGATGGTCACGGGATGGGAATACCCGACATTGAGGACCAGGTCGGTCCCCTCGAGCGATGGCCGGTACCCCACACCTTCCACCTGGAGCACTTTCTCGAAGCCCTTGCTGACCCCGTGCACCATGTTGTTGATCAACGACCGGGTCAAACCGTGCAGTGCTCGCACTTTGGGCAGATCCGAGGAGCGTTCCACAGTGATGACGCCATCATCGAGCCGAATCGTCAACTCCTCTCGGAAGGTGCGCTCCAGCTCCCCCTTCGGGCCCTTGACCCTCACCCGCTGACCCTTGACCGACGCCTCGACGCCATCGGGAAGTTCAATGGGCATTCGACCTATTCTTGACACAACATCCTCCTGCTGAAACGCTGGCGGGCGGCCCAAATGGAACTGGCCTTCGCCGCGCCTGCATTTACCACACCTTGCACAGCACCTCGCCGCCAACTCCCAACTGTCGGGCACGCCGATCGGCCATCACGCCCTTCGGCGTGGATAGGATCGCCATCCCCAGGCCGGATTGAATCCAGGGGATCTGATCCTTCCCCACATATATCCTGCGCCCCGGCTTGCTCACCCGCTCCAATCCGTTGATGACGGGCCGCCGCTCTCGCCGCTCGCCGACGTACTTCAAGCCGATGCGCAGCACCGGATGCGCTCTGTTGTTGTCCGCGGCCACCACGAAATCGTCGATGAATCCCTCTTCACGAAGAATCTCCGCGATGGCGACCTTCAACTTCGATCCCGGCATGGACACGGTGCTGTGCTCTGCCATCAAGGAATTCCGGATTCGGGTCAGCATGTCTGATATCGGATCTGAAACTGCCATCACATTTGCTCCCGTTCAGCCTACCAGGATGACTTCACCAACCCTGGAATCTTCCCCTCCAGGGCGTGTTCCCGAAGACAAATGCGGCACATCTGAAAGCGCCGGTAGTATCCGCGCGGCCGACCGCAGATTTTGCAGCGGTTGCGCACTCTGACGTCGTATTTGCGTCGCTTTTCTCGATAGGGCATGCACGTCTTAGACATATTGCTCCGTTCTCCTAAATGGTACTCCCACCAAATCCAACAATCGCCGGCCCTGCTCATCGTTCGGCGCGGTGGTCACAACAGTGACTTCGAAACCGCGCACCTTATCGATATTGTCGTAGTTGATCTCAGGGAAGATCAGCTGCTCCCGGATCCCAAGCGTGTAGTTTCCTCGCCCATCAAAACTGTTCGGCGAAACGCCGCGGAAGTCGCGCGTGCGAGGCAGCGCGATATTGATCAACCGGTCCAAGAAGGACCACATCCGGTGGCCGCGCAGGGTAACTTTTACCCCGATGGACCTGCCTTCGCGCAGTTTGAAATTCGAAATGCTCTTGCGGGCGCGGGTTACCACCGGCCGCTGTCCTGTAATGGTGGTGATATCCGCCACCGCCTGATCCAGCGCTTTGGCATTGTCGAGCGCCTCACCCACCCCCACGTTGACCACGATTTTCTCCAGGCGCGGGATCTCCATCGGATTTGTGAGGGAGAAATCCTTCGCCAAGATCGGCGCGACCTCTGCGTCATATCTTTCTTTCAAATAGTGGGCCATCCCTGCGTACTCCTCAACCCCTACGTGTCGATGATGGTTTCACACTGCTTGCAGATTCTCCGGCGCACCCCATCGTCCCGCGTCACCGCGACCCGAGTGGCTTCACCACAGTTGGGGCAGACCAGCATCACGTTGGAGATGTGGATCGACGCCTCAAACTGGATAATGCCGGGTGTCATCGTCCGCCCACCCGCCTGAATCTGGCGCTGGTGCTTCTTGCGCAGGTTGATCCCTTGGATCACGATGCGCGATTCCTTGGGCAGGACGCGCAGCACCTCGCCGCGCTCGCCCTTCTGGTTTCCGCTGATGACCTCCACTGTGTCACCTGTCTTGATGCGCACGTTCTTCGCCACTGCAACCCGCCTCCTATAGAACTTCCGGCGCCAGTGAGACGATCTTCGTGAAGCCCATATCCCGCAGTTCACGCGCCACCGGGCCGAATATGCGCGTGCCCTTAGGATTGGTGCCGTCGGTATCAAGAATGACGGCGGCGTTCTCGTCAAACTTGATGTGGGAGCCATCTTCGCGTCGGAATCCCTGAGCTGTGCGCACGATCACCGCCCGCACGACGTCGCTCTTGCTCACTGCGCTGTGGGGTGTCGCCGACTTCACAGTGCCCACCACCACATCTCCTATATGGCCGTAGCGCCGCTTCGATCCGCCGAGCACGCGGATCACCTGCAGCTCCCGGCCGCCGGTGTTGTCGGCAATCTTCACCCGGCTTTCTTGCTGGATCATCCCCCCGCCTCCTCGGCGCTCTCATCCACGATCTCGAGCTGCTGCGCGATGGCTTCCGCCTGCTCGATCTCCCGCAGGATCTCCTCCACCGCCCAGCGTTTGCGCTTCGAGATCGGCCGGGTCTCGACAATCTTGACCTCATCGCCGACCTCGCATCCGAGCTCATCGTGCACCATATATGTCTTGCTGGTGCGCAGAACCTTCTGGTAGAGCGGATGGCGGTAGGTCCGATCGACCTGCACCTTGACCGTCTTGGGCGAGTTGGCGGCGGTGACCACACCCACCAACCTGCGTCTCTTGTTCGTCATTCGTCAATCTCCTCCATCATGGCCGCCAACTCACGCTCGCGCAGGATCGTCGCCAGGCGGGCCACCTCGCGCCGGGTCGCACCCAAGCGCGAATGATCAGCAAGCTGGCCGGTCACGGATTGAAAGCGCAGCTTGAAGTACTCCTCCCGCGTTTCATCCAGCCGCACCCGGATCTCTTCGGTCTCCAAGGCCCTGATTTCCTCCGGCTTCATGTCATGCCCCTCCCAGGCCCTCGTCCCGCTCGGCGAATTTGGTCCGGATCGGCAGCTTGTGATTCGCCAGCTTCATCGCCTCCACGGCGCCTTCCCGATCCAAGCCGGAGATTTCGAAAAGGATCCGGCCCGGGCGCACCACAGCCACCCACTGATCCACGGCCCCTTTGCCCTTGCCCATCCGCGATTCGGCCGCCCGCTTGGTCACCGGCTTGTCGGGGAAGATGCGTATCCAGACTTTGCCGCGCCGCCGCATATAGCGCACCAGCGCGCGCCGGGCCGCTTCAATCTGCCGGGCGGTGATCCAGCCCGGCTCCAGGGCCTGGAGGCCGTAATCGCCGAATTGGACTTCCGTGCCCCGGCTGGCCTTTCCCCTGGTTCGGCCGCGGAATTGCTTCATATATTTCACGCGCTTCGGCATCAACATCCCGCCACCTCACAACCTCTCAATCGCCGGATCCCGGACGGATCAGCTGATGTAGACATCCATTGCCTCGGGCTCCGGCTCCTCATCTGTGAGCACGTCCCCGCGATAGATCCAGACCTTCACCCCGATGCGCCCATAGCCCGTCATCGCCTCGGCGCGCGCAAAATCAATGTCCGCCCGCAGCGTCTGGGCGGGGACACGACCCTCTCGCTGCCATTCCCGGCGCGCCATCTCGGATCCCATCAACCGGCCGGAACACATGACCTTGATGCCCCCGGCGCCGGCCCGCATGCTCTGCTGGACCGCGCGTTTCATCGCCCGCCGGTGGCTGATGCGGCGCGAAATCTGGCTGGCGATGTTCTCGGCCACCAACTGCGCATCCAGGTCGGGGTTCTCGACCTCATCGATGTCGAGCTGGACATTGTTGCCCGTCATTTCCTGCAGGTCGCGCCGCAGCGCCTTCACATTGGCGCCCTTCCGGCCGATGACGATGCCGGGTTTCGCGGTGTGAACGGTGACATTGATGCTGTTGGGATAACGCTCGATCTCGATGCGAGAAATGCCCGCCCCGGGAGCAGAGCCATTCACCGCCTCACGAATTTCGCGATCCGCGTGCAGTTGCTCGGCGTAGCTCTCCCCCTCTGCGAACCAGCGCGAATCCCAGGTCTTGTTCACGCCCAGACGAAAGCCGATCGGATGAACCTTGCGACCCATACGTACTCCTCTCTGTATAGCCCCTATTCCTCTTCAAACCCCCGCTCGCGCAGGACGATGCTGATGTGCGAGGAACGACGCAGCAGGGGCTTGAAGCGCCCCCGGGCGCCGAACCGACGCCAGCGCCGCGTAGGCGCCTTGTCCGCCGCGATATGATGTATATATAAGTCCTCCCGACTCAGCCCGAAGTTCTCCTCCGCATTGGCGATGGCGGAGTTGATGAGCTTCGCAACGGGTGTGCTGGCGCGCTTCGGCGAGAACTGCAGAATATCCAGCGCCTCCGTCACGTCCCGGCCCCGCACCATGTCTAGCACCAAGCGCACCTTCTGCGGTGAGATGGGCACATATCGGGTCGAGGCATGCACATCGAAAACGTCATCCATCGATCATATCCTCGTGCGCGTCCGGCGATCCCGAGACACATGGCCGCGAAAAGTGCGTGTGGGTGCGAATTCACCGAGCTTGTGCCCCACCATGTTCTCGGTGATATAGATCGGGACGTGCCGCCTCCCGTCATGCACCGCAAGGGTGTGGCCGACCATCTGGGGGAAGATCGTACTCGCCCGACTCCAGGTGCGGATCACCCGTTTTTCCCCTTTCTGATTCAGGGCCTCGATCTTCTGCAGCAGCTTCGGATCTACGTAGGGCCCTTTCTTTAGCGATCGCGACATAGCCTCAATTCCCTCCTACAAATAACCGCCGTGATCAGCGACTAGCGCCGTTTCTTGGACCGGCGCCGAATGACATCTTTCTGGGTGCGCTTGTTCACCCGAGTCCGCTTGCCCAGGGTGGGTTTGCCCCAAGGAGATTTCGGACCGGGCAGGCCGATCGGGGCGCGACCCTCGCCGCCGCCGTGGGGGTGGTCGCGCGGGCTCATGGCCGAGCCGCGCACCGTCGGGCGCACACCCAAGTGGCGCTTGCGCCCCGCCTTGCCCAACTTGATATTCCCGTGGTCCGGGTTCCCCACCTGCCCCACGGTGGCGTAGCAGGAAGCGCGCACCCGCCGCACCTCTCCGGAGGGCAGCCGGATAGCGGCGTAGCCACCCTCTTTCGCCAACAATTGGGCCGATGTCCCGGCCGCCCGCACCAATTGGCCGCCCCGACCCTCCTTCAGCTCAATGTTGTGGATCTGGGTGCCGTCGGGGATGTTGCGCATGGGCAGGCTGTTCCCCGGATGAATTTCCACGCTTTCACCTGCGTGCACACTATCACCGACCATCAATCCGATGGGCGCCAGGATGTAGCGCTTCTCCCCGTCCGCATAATGCAGCAGCGCCAGGCGCGCAGATCGGTTCGGGTCATACTCGACCGCGGCGACGCGGGCCGGGATGCCACGCTTGTCCCGTTTGAAATCCACCAGCCTCAGGTGGCGCCGGCTGCCGCCTCCCTTGTGCCGCACGGTGATTCGGCCGTAGGCGTTCCTTCCACCGCTGCGCTTCTTCGGCGCGAGCAGAGAGGGTTCCGGAGTGGTCTTGGTGATCTCCTCAAACGTCGACCCGCTCATCCCCCGTCGCCCAGGAGAGGTGGGCTTGAATTTCCTTACCGGCATTACCTTACTCCTTCAAAGACATCGATCGAATTCCCGGGGGCCAGGGTCACAATGGCTTTCTTGTACGACGGTCGCCTCACCACCAGGCGCCGGCCGCGCCCACGCCGGGTTTGCTTGGCCGGGACGATCATCACATTCACTCGCTCTACGACAACATCAAAGAGCACTTCGACGGCCTCTTTGATCTCCATCTTGTTGGCGGAGGGAGCCACCTCAAAGGCGTATTGATTCAGCACACCGCTCTGGTGACTGGATTTCTCGGTGATGATGGGCCTTCGCAATACATCGTAAATGGTCGTCATCGCAATCCCTTTTTCAGCCGCCCAGATGGCTCTCAATCATTTCCAGCGCGCCCAACGGCATGACCAGGCGCTCAAATTGCAGCAGATCCCGGATGTTGAGATAGTCCGCGCGCAGGGTCTTCACGGATGGCAAATTGCGGGCGGACAGTTCCACCTCCCGGTTTGGGCCGTCCAGGACCAGCAGTACACTGGTCTCCCCGGCCACCCCGCGCAGCATCGCATTCAACTGCCGGGTCTTGGGCTCATCCATTCTCAACTCCTCCAGCAGGATGATCTCCTGCTGGGCCGCTTTTGCCGACAGCGCCGACCGCAAAGCGGCGCGGCGCATCTTGCGCGGCATCCGCTGCGCATAGCTCCGCGGGCGCGGGGTATGCACCTTGCCCCCGCCGACCCAGATAGGGGAGCGGATCGATCCGTGCCGCGCCCGGCCGGTGCCTTTCTGGCGCCAGGGCTTGCGCCCCCCGCCGCTGACCTCGCTGCGCGTCCTGGTCTTGTGGGTGCCGAGGCGGGCGTTGGCCAGCTGCCGCATCAGCGCCTGATGCATGAGATCCATCTTGATTGGCGCCTCGAAAATCTCAGCCGGCAGGTCGACCGTCTTGACTTTCCCGCCGTCCATGTTCAATACGTCAACCTTCATCGTCCAGTGCTCCCAAAGCGCTACTGCTTGCGCGCCTCTTTGATGATTACGAGTCCGTTCTTGCCGCCGGGCACACTTCCCTGCACGCCGATGATGTTGCGCTCCGCATCCACCACCTCAACGCGAAGGTTCTGCGAGGTTACGCGCGCCCCGCCCATCCGCCCGGACATGCGAGTGCCCTTGAACACCCGACCCGGGGTGGATGTGGCGCCGATGGAACCTGGCGCGCGGTGCCGGTCGGACTGGCCGTGGGTCTTGGGTCCGCCGCCAAACCCGTGCCGCTTCATCGCCCCCGCGAAGCCGCGGCCCTTGCTGGTCCCTACGACGTCCACCCGGTCCCCGATCTCAAATGCCTCGACCGTGACCTTCTCGCCCTCCGCCAGCTCCTCGGCGGACTTCACCCGGAATTCACGTAAATAACGCAAAGGCGGCAAGTCGTTGCGCTTCAGATGTCCGAGCTGACCCCCGGTGAGGCGCCGCGGATTGACCTCCCCGAACCCCAACTGCACGGCCAGATATCCGTCGCTGTGTTCCCGGCGCACCTGGGTGACATAACAAGGCCCAGCTTCGATCAGCGTCACCGGATGGACCGCTCCATTCTCATCGAAGATCTGGGTCATGCCCAACTTCTTGCCAATAAGCCCTTTCATCTCTTGTCTCCTGCGCATGTTTGCCGGGACTGTCAGCCAGGGCTTGGCTGCATCATCCCCGAACGTAGGGCAGTTAGTGAATTTGTGGCGGAGGTGTCTGATTGGCGTCCGCCCACGCATCTACTCTTACCCTACCTGTAACTCAGCGTTCAGCTTTCAGCCATCAGCCATCAGCCTTCTGCCGCTCACTCCACTTGCCGTTGAAAGCTGATCGCCGACGGCATCTATATTTTGATCTCGATATCCACGCCCGCGGGCAGGTTCAGGCGCATTAACGTGTCAATCGTCTTCGAGTCGGGGTCCAGTACATCGATCAGGCGCTTGTGTGTGCGTATCTCAAAGTGCTCGTGACTATCCTTATCAATGAAGGTAGATCGGCGCACCGTGAAGCGCTCAATGCGCGTCGGCAAAGGCACCGGGCCGACCACTCTCGATCCTGTCCGCTCGGCGGTCTCCACGATGCGCTTGGCGGATTCGTCGAGCACTCGATGGTCATATGCCTTCAAACGTATGCGGATCTTCTGTTTGGCCATCGGCTCGTTACTCCAAGATCTCCGTGATCACGCCCGCGCCGACCGTCAGCCCGCCTTCCCG
>CAYMCO010000048.1:0-28251 GCA_964388955.1 uncultured Anaerolineaceae bacterium
ACTCCCCTTCGATGGAAAGATTGCCACCCTGACAACTGCATCAGGACAGGCGGCGTTCCGCGCCTCGCAATGACTTTTCTATGAGGGTCGAAATATACGCCAAGCGTGGAGCGAGCAGGGGGGTGGGGGGGAATTTGCATTCCTGAGCCTCGGATTGGATGCCATCCGGTTCACGCCCACCCCGGAGGGCCTCGCCCCTCTAGTCGAAACACACCCATTCCCATGCCGGTGGGAGGTCCCCTTCACCCGTTCGTGGGCCCCCTGCTACTCAACTGGAGAGCCTGATTGCACCCCACCAGACGCATGCACTCGCCGCATCAACACCCAGCCCGAACCGGATCAATATCTGGTTCCGCCCGGCTTCTGGGCGAGGCTCACGAGCCCCCCTCCCTATTATGCCGCACTCGCGTTCCCGCCCAAGGCCTCCAGGAGAAGTCGACAAGCCAAGCGGCTGGTGATGCCATCCTTGTCCCACGCGGGGGACACTTCTACCAGATCAACAGCCCCTATTCCCCGGCGGCCGACCTCTGAGACGACGGCGATCATTTCGCGGGAAGTCATCCCGCCAGGCGTGGGAACGCCGGTTCCCGGGGCGTAGGCGGCATCCAAGGCATCTATGTCGATGGTCAGGTAAATGCCATCCGATCCTGCCGAGGCCACATCTGCGGCCGCCCGGGCCACTTCCGTGGGGCCCTGCGCGATTACATCCTCGATTGTGAACAACGTCATGCCATGATCACGCAGATACCGCAGCTCCGACTTCGGATTCATCCAGCCGCCAGGGCCGATGATCGCGATCTTGTGCGGATCGAAGCCCGCATCCACCGCCCGGCTGATCGGGCAGCAGTGATTCAGCGGATCGCCCCCGACATCTTGCGCGGTATCGAAATGGGTATCGATGAGTATCAAGCCGGGGCTCTCGGCCTTCTCTGCGAATGCCCGCACCCCAGCGATGGTGACCGAATGGTCCCCACCCATCATGACCGGCAGCGCATCCGCCGCCAGAATTTCCTTCAACAAAGCCTGAGCCCTGCGCATGCTTGTCTCGGTGTCGCCCGGCAGCACCGGGACGTCCGAGCAATCAACCATGACGTAATGCTCCGTGAGGTCCATACCAGTGGATGCGTTGAAGAATAGGAATTGCTCACTCGCTTCGCGAATGCTCTTCGGGCCGTAGTTCGCCCCCGTTCGGCTGATACAGGTGCTGTCCCAAGGGAATCCCAAGAAGCCCACTGTCGCCCCTGCTGCTCTCAGCTCCCCCTCATTTGCCTCCACATAGGGAAGCTTCATGAAGGTGCCGATCACCCCGGCGTGCAGCAGACCGGTCCACATGGTCGGGTCCGCCTCATTGGTCCGTTCCTCGTCCATTCGGGTTTCTCCTCTCTCATTCGCTCAGCGTCTGCCTCGATCGAACCCATACGTATGATGCAGCATGCCTTCCAAGCCGTCGGCGTATTCCGGCTGCTCGATACTTCTATCTCCTATTGAACTGTCCCCTCCTCCCTGCGGCTGCTTGCCGGCTGTGAAGGGCGGGCTATGCCTCGAGGATCTGCACGCCGACGGCGGGATCCACGGTCAGCCGCAGCATGCTCCCCTCCGGCGGCACCG
This sequence comes from uncultured Anaerolineaceae bacterium, assembly GCA_964388955.1. Taxonomy (GTDB): domain Bacteria; phylum Chloroflexota; class Anaerolineae; order Anaerolineales; family E44-bin32; genus CAYMCO01. The sequence continues at coordinate 1,609 of CAYMCO010000048.1, forward strand.
AGGAGCGGGAGGGAAAATCGAAGCTCAACCGCTCCCCCCCGACCTGGATGACAGCCCGGTAGGTCCCGCCGCGAAAGGAGCGCTCCACAACCCTTCCCTCGATGCGGATCCCCTCCGCCGATCCGAGGCGGGCGGCGTCCGGTCGCAGCAGCACGTGCACGTTGTCTGCGTCCGACTCCGGAATCGGGATCTCCCCCAGCGCCGTTCGCGCCGTCGCCCGGCCATCGGAGAAGTACACCGACCCCTCCAGGATGTTGATCATGCCCAGGAATCGCGCCACGAAGATCGAGCGCGGGCGCCTGTAGATGCCCTGCGGGGCGTCGACCTGGAGAAACTTGCCCTCCCGCATGATCGCGACTTTGTCCGCCAGCGCGAAAGCCTCCTCCTGATCATGAGTGACGTAGATGGCCGTCTGGCCGATCTCCTTCAGGATACGATGAAGCTCAACCAGCAGGCGTTCACGCAGCGCCCGGTCCAGAGCGCCCAACGGCTCGTCCAGCATGAGCAAGCGCGGCTCGGGGGCCAGGGCGCGCGCCAGGGCGATGCGCTGCTGCTCGCCCCCCGAAAGGGTGTTCACATCCCGGCCGGCGTATGCCCCCATGTCCACCAGATCAAGCACTTCTTCTACCCGCTCCCGGATGCGCCGCTCCTCTTCGCCCGTCATTCTGAGGCCGAAGGAGACGTTGTCGAATACGTCCATGTGGGGAAAGAGGGCCAGGTCCTGGAACATCAAGCCAAAACCGCGGCGATGGGGCGGCACCCCAGTCAGCAGGCGGTCATCCCAGCGGACCTCCCCGCCATCGGCAGGCGTCAGGCCGGCGATCAAATCCAGGAGCGTGGACTTTCCGCATCCGCTGGGACCAAGCACGGCGAATATGCCGCCGTGGGGGACTTCGAAGGAGACCCCGTCGACGGCGCGCGTCCCTCCATAGTACTTCCGCAGATCCGTGGTGCTCAGACCGGGCATGGATCCCCCTCGCCGCGGTGCCCCATGCGCCCACATGGCCGCGACATGGTTCGCCTCCTGCTCCTCACCCGGCCCATGGCCCTAGAACTCCCCGACTTCAGCGATGCGGAAGCGCTCGATCCCCAGCATGCCCAATCCGGTAATGAGCATCAGGATCGTGCTCAACGCCAGAGCCTGGCCATAGTTCAGCGCCCCCGGCCTCGACAGAAAGCGGTAGATGATGATGGGGATGGTCGGATACTCGGGCCGAGCGAGCAGCGCGGTGGCGCCGAACTCCCCCATGGAGACCGCGAAGGCGAAGATGGCCGCCACCAAGATCGCCCGGCCGACGAGCGGCAGATCGATATAGCGCAGGACCTGCCCCGGGCCCGCCCCCAGCATCGCCGCGGCCTGCCGCAGCCGAGGGCGGATGCTGCGCAGGGAAGGGGTCAGGCTGCGCACCACAAAGGGGAATGCCACCAGCGTGTGTGCCAGCGGCACCAGCACGGGGGAGGAACGCAGCTTCAGGGCCCCGCTTCCCAGGCTCACAATGAACCCCAGACCGAGCGTTACGGCCGATGTCCCCAGGGGAAGCATCAGCAGCGGGTCCAGGGCGCGATTCAAGGCCGAATCGGACTCCCCGGCCAACGCCCATGAGGCGGGAAGACCAATGATCAACGAGAGCACCACCGTCACGGCGGCGTAGCTCAGGGAAACGGCAATCGCAGTGCTCGGCGGGACATAGAAGACCGAGCTTTGGGGATTCTGAGCCAACTGCTCATAGTACCGGAGGCTCGGCCCGGACAAGAGAGTCTGCAGCAGAGATTGCCGTGCCCCCAAGGGGATAAACGAACGGGCCACAAGGGAGAGCAACGGGAGGGTGAGCATCGACAGCAAGATGGAGACCACGACGCCTGCGATCAGCCGGCGGGAAGGAGTGGTCAAAGTGCGCTCGGTGAAACGGCGAGGCCGCAGCTCGATCGGGCGGGAAACGCGCGCCGAGAGGCGTGTATAGGCGACGGTCAAGCCCAGGGTGCACAGAAGCTGAATCACCGAAAGCGCAGCCGCGGCCGGCAGGTTGAACAGGCTCACGGTTTGGTAATAGATGTCCACCTCCAGCGTCGCGAAACGCGGGCCTCCCAAGACCAGGATCACGCCGAAGGAGGAGAAATCGAAAATGAACACCAACAGGGCCGCGGTGATGATCGCCGGGCTGAGCAGGGGCACCACTACCCGGGTGAAGGCTTGCCAGCGGTTCGCACCCAGAACCTGCGCCGCGGCACTCATCCTGGGATCCAGGCGCGACCAGAAATCCCCGACCATGCGGAGCACGATGGTCGTGTTGTAGAAGACGTGAGCCACAAGGATTGCAGCCAGGGTGCCTGTGAATTGTATCGGTGGTGCGGGGAGATGCAGCAGGTCCATCAGCGCGACATTGATCCAGCCGCGCGGCCCAAGCAGCGAGTAGAAGGCTGCCGCCACCACCAGGGTCGGCATGACAAATGGGATTCCTGTCAGCGCCCGGAGCAGGCTCTTGCCCCGGAATTTGAAGCGGGCAAACACGTATGCTCCCGGCAAGCCTATGAGCAGGGTAAGCAGAGTCGACAGAACTGCCTGCACCACGGTGAAGGAGAGGATATGGATGAAGGAGGGGGATCGCAGCAATCCCAGGAATGGCGCGGCGATGCCGGCCTCCCCACGGGCAAAACTCACCCGGAGGATGTTGGCCATCGGGTAGAAGTACAGGCCGGCGAGAAAGGCAAGGGGCAGCGCCCACAGAAGCGCCAACCGCAGCCACCTGGGGACCCCAGCCCTGCGCGCGACGCGGTCCGCTCCGGCCTCCGCGCTCAACGCAAGATGGCCTCCGTCCACTCCTGAATCCAGGTCTCCCGTTTTGCGGCGATCAGGTCGGGCGAGAGGGTCACGGGCTTGTCAGGCACTTTCAGATAGCGGACGAAGGTCTCGTCCAGCTTGGCCTCCGGGTTTACCGGAAACACGAACATCTGGAGCGGAATGTCCTCCTGGAAAGTGGGTGAGAGCATGAAGTCCACCCAAGCCTCGGCGAGGGGCCTGCGCTCGGTGCCCGTGAGGATGCCCACAAACTCTATCTGCCGGAAGCATGTGTCATCCGCTACAACCGCGGCCGTCGTGGGCGCATCAATGGGTTCTTCGGCATAGATGACCTCGAAAGGCGGGCTGGAGGCGTAGGAAACCACGATTGGCCGGGTGCCCTCACCCGGTCCGCCGCTGAACTCGGAATCGTAGGCCGTTTCCCAGTCATTGACAATGAGAACGCCGTTGTCCAGCAGACCGCGCCAGTAGTCGAGAAATCCATCCTCCCCGTAGACGGCGATGGTGGTAAAGAGAAAGGCCAAGCCAGGGGAGGATGTGGCCGGGTTCTCGACAACAAGCAGGTCCTGGAAATTCGGGTCAAGGAGATCATCCAACGCGGCGGGCGGCGTAAGGTCGTTCGCCTGCATGTATGCGATGTCATAATTCAGACACACATCACCATAATCCACCGGCAGGGCGCGGTTCTGCGGGTCCAGTTTGAAGCGATCCGGGATCACCGCGAGCAGCGGGCTGTCGTAGGGCTCAAATATCCCCTCATCGAGCGCACGGCTGAGGAAGGTGTTGTCCACCCCGTAGAAAACATCCGCCAGGGGGTTTGCCTTGGCCAGGATCGCCTTGTTGAGGGCCGTGCCCGTATCCCCGGCCTTGAGAATCTGAACGGTCACATTATTGGAGGTCTCGAACTGCTGCAGGACACCCTCCGACATATTGAAGGAGTCGTGCCCCATCACCTGCAGAGTCGCCCGGGGCGGAGTAGCGGTCGGGCCCGGAGGAACCTGGGTAGCTCCCCCGCCTCCGCAGGCCGACAGGAGCAGCGCGGCCAGAACCGCGGAATAAATCACTTTCTTGTCCATATGCGCACCTCTCATTTCTTTCATGCCGTACCATGAATGATGGCCACGATCAGTTGACCGTCCAGCAGGGAAACGCTTGCTTGCTCGCCCAGCATGCGGTTGCTGACGCCGCGCGTGGCGCCGAACTGCAGCGTTTCGCCTCGCAAAGGATACTCGAGCCCGTCGGTAGCGACCCCGTGCGCATCCCCCTCGATGGGCAGTAGGGAGACGGTATCCCCCGGCGTCCCGCGCAGCGTGAGCCTCTCACCGCCCCGAACGGCGGTCAAGCCTTGGTCCCCGTGCAGCAGCCAGACCCGGATCCCCGCCCACTCCGTCAGGCCCAAAAGGAGTGCATTGGCCAGCGACTGGTCCCAACGCGCCCCCAGCGCGCCGAACACCAGAACCTCAGACGCCCCGCCCTCGACGGCGTGGCGGATTGCCAATTCCAGGTCGGTGAAGTCTTTATGCGCAGGATGCCGGATGAACCGGACATCCGCCTGGCGCAACCACTCGCGCTCATCGTCGGCAAGTGAGTCGAAATCGCCGATCACCACGTCGGGGGGACGATTCAAACGCATGCACAGCGTTGCGCCCCCATCCGCGGCGATCACCCAGTCCTCGGCGGTGAGCGGGTGTCGCTCAAAGGTCCCATCGGGAACTTCCCCGTTGGCGAATATGGTCGCGCGCACAGCAAAGCCCTTCTCTTTGCCGGAGAAGGGCTCCTTTTCGTGACGCACCTTTCCCTCCGCCGGCATTATCCGGATCAGGTTCAGCGGGTCGAGGGCGGTCTCGCCCTCCTCTCAGCCTGTGTCGTTCGGCTCCCCGGTTGTGTTTGTTGGTAGGAGTATAACACGGCGGGCGGGCACAGGACAGCGAGGCAGAAGCTTTAAGCTTTGAGGGGCAAGGCCATTAGCGATCAGCTTTCAGCCGTCAGCCAAGAACCTCGCGCTGGAAAAAGGCAGACATCGCCGATCGCTGAAAGCCAAGTGTTCAAGGCGCGTCTCGTTCGTCGTTCCCCAGCAGCCCGGGGCACCACCCGCCCCAGATCGCCATCCGCCGGTCCGTGTTCCCTGCGAACCACCTATCCCAAAATGCGTTCCATCTCCTGAACCACGCGCGTCAGGGCCGCGTCGTCCACCCAATAGTGCAGCACCAAACGGGTGCGCTCTCTCGGTGTGATCTTGATCCCCGCCATTCCCAGATGCCGGGCCAGTTCTGCCGGTTTGACCCGCGCTCCCGCCTCCAGCCGCATGTAGATGATATTGCTCACCGGGGGGTTGTTCTCAACCCGCACCCCAGGGAGCTGGGCCAGTTGGGCGGCCAAGTCCCGGGCGCGCGCATGGTCCTCCGCCAAACGATCCACCATGCCCTCCAGCGCCACGATTCCGGCGGCCGCCAGCACCCCAGCCTGCCGCATCCCACCGCCCAACTGCTTGCGAGCCCGATGCGCCCGGTGGACAAAATCCCGATCGCCGCAGATGACGGACCCCACCGGAGCGCACAGCGCCTTGGAAAGGCAGAATGTCACGGAATCCGCCGGCGCTGCCAGTTCACTTGCGGCCACCCCCAGCGCGGCGGCAGCGTTGAAGATGCGCGCCCCGTCCAGGTGCAGCGCGAGCCCGTGACCGTGCGCCAGCTCGGCAACCTGGCGCGTGTAGTCCACCGTGAGGGCGGCCCCAGCACACCGGTTGTGGGTGTTCTCCAGCGCGATCAGGCGGCTATGAGGCTGATGGGGATCCTCCGGCCGGATGGCCGCCTCGAGGGTCTCCAAAGGGATGGTCCCATCCGCTTCGTTGGGCACCGTGTGAGGCATTACCCCACCCAGCGCCGCAATCCCCCCAGCCTCATACAGAAATATATGCGCCCGATCACCGAGAATGAGCTCATCTCCACGCCCGCATTGTGCGAGGACGGAGGCCAGGTTGCCCATGGTTCCGGAAGGTACGAGCAGAGCCGCCTCTTTTCCCATTCGGTCCGCCGCCATCTCCTGCAGCCGGTTGACGGTCGGATCTTCCCCGTACACGTCATCGCCCACCTCGGCTTCCGCCATCGCCCGGCGCATGGCCGGTGTGGGTTGGGTTACGGTGTCGGAACGCAGATCAATCACATCCATGGGTGGCCTCCCGCCCGATAGGCTGCCGATATCTCACCTCTGATCGCGCAGCTCCTCAATTATGCGCGCCAGCTCTGGCGGCAGCGGCGCGACCAATGTTCTGGGCTCCTTCTCTCCCGGCAACTGGATGGTCAGCTCGGCCGCATGCAGGAACTGCCGATCGAGGTCAATGCTCGGCCTGCGCCGCCCATACTGGCGATCACCTGAGACAGGGCAGCCGATGAAGGCCAGGTGCACCCGGACTTGATGCGTGCGCCCCGTCTTCGGGTATACGTCCAGCAGGGTATTGTCCCGGAATCCTTCCCGAGTATGGTACACGGTCACCGATTCTCTGCCCCGCCCCACGGGCACCACCGCCATCTTCTTCCGGTTTCTGGGATCGCGCGCGATCGGCGCATCGATCTTCCCGCTCGGGGTGGGGGGTGCCCCATCGACCAAGGCGAGGTACTTCTTGCCCACCTCCCGTCGCTTGAACTGCGCCTGCAGGAAGCGATAGGCCCCATCGTGCTTGGCCAGAATGATGATCCCGGATGTGTCCTTGTCCAGGCGGTGGACGACCCCGGGCCGGCGTTCCCCCCCAACGCCGCGAAAGTCCGGGGCGTGGGCCAGCGCGGCATGCACCAGCGTGCCGGTCTGGTGTCCCGCCGCCGGATGGACCACCATTCCCGCGGGCTTATTCACCGCCAGCACATCTGCGTTTTCGAAGATGACCTGCAGTTCCACGGGTTCGGGGCGCAAGTTGGATGGGCGGGGCGGCGGGAAGGCGATCTCGATGAGTTCTCCAGCCCGGGCGGCAAACCCCGTCTTGGTGACCAGCTCGCCCTCCACCCGGACAAATCCGTCGCGGATCAGTCGTTGAAGCTCGCTGCGCGAGCGTCCTGGGAACCGCTCGACAAGCAGCAAATCCAGCCGGCCCTCAGTCGATGCCCGAAAGGTCTCTCGGTCTCCGTCATTCACCCCAGATCTTGTTCCGCCTCTGCCCCTCGATCGGCGCCTTCCTTGCCCCGCTCTTCCTCGCCCTCACGCTCGAAGAGCAGAGCGATGAGGAGGATCGTCACCCCGAGCGTGATGCTTGAATCGGCCACGTTGAACACGGGGAATCCCCCGACCGCCACGAAATCGGTCACAGTGCCCACCCCCAGCCGGTCGATCAAGTTGCCCACCGCGCCCCCCATTTGCAGCGACAGCGCCAGCCTCAAGGGAAGCTGGGCGCGCGGCACGCGCGGGAAGTAGAACAGGATGGCCACGGAAACGACCACCGCCACGATCGTGATCACCAGGCTTCCCGATTGGAAGAGGCCGAAGGCCGAGCCGGTGTTGCTCCAGTGCACGATGCGCAGGAACGGGAGTCTCGCGAAGGGTACCCACACCTGCCCGTAGGCCAGCCTGGCTCGCACCAGGTACTTCGTCCATTGATCCAGCGCGATCACCCCGCTGGCGATGCCGAACAACATGGCATATCTCTTCAGGTTCTGCAAATGCCTGACTCCTCTGTGATGCAGAATGGGATCGAGGTGTGAATTGTACCGCAAAGGATTTGCGAACGGCCCTCGGGCCGGCGGGCTCGAGGGATGACCGATCTCACTGGGATTCCATATCCGCGAGCCGAAAAGGTGGAGAGTGGAGAAGGAGCGGAGGGCTTTGGGTCCCACGCCGGAAATCGTTGCCGACACGGCCACGAATGCACCGAGATCTTGCCGACTCAGCCATATATGCGCGCCGATATGGCCGAGTCAGCAGTATCACGCGCCCAACCTGGCCGTTCCGGCCGGACCCGCAAGGGCCATCCGCCAGGCCGGCTGCTCAGCCTCCAGGCAGCGGCTCGAGCGCCAGGGCAAGCCGATGCCCGTCGAATTCGTATTCGGCGGAGGCGATGCCAGCGGGCGACTCAACCCGCTGGAGTTCGTCGGCCAGCGTCTCACCCATGATATACACCTTATGCCCCTCCACCGCGCGCGCCAGCGGTTCGCCGGCTTCGAACCGCAGGCGGATATGGTCCGCCACGTGCAGCCCGGCATCCTTGCGCAGCTCCTGCACGCGGCGCACGAACTCGCGCGCCAGCCATTCCGACACCAGCCCAGGGGTGATCTCCGTATCCAGCGCGGCCACGAGAGCGCCCTCGCGCGCGACTGAGAACCCCTCCAGCGGCGCCACGCGCACCTCCACCTCTTCCGGGAAAACGCTGTAGGTCTCCCCCTCTGCGGTGACCCGCAGGCTCTCCTCTGAGAGCAGCCGCTCAGCGGCGCGCTCAGCGTCCAACTCGAGCAGCGCTTGGCGGATAGCAGGAAAGCGGGCCTGGTACTTGCTCCCCAACTGTTTTGGCAGTGGGTGGAGTCTGTAGGCGACCACCTCGGTGGCCGTGTCGAGAAGGCGCACGCGCTTCACGTTCAGTTCATCCCGGATGATCTCGTCGTGCTTGAGAACGGCCTCCCGCTCTGACTCACCGCCCACAACGAAGGCGACTTCTCCCAAAGGTTGGCGCACTTTGAGATTCGCCTGATTGCGGGCCGCGTGACCCAGTGATACGAGCCGCATCACCAGATCCATTTCCCCCTCCAGATCTGGGTGCGCAGCCAGGTCTTCCGCCGCGGGCCAATCGGAGTGATGGACGCTGGCCGCCGCATCTGCGTCCACTCCCCGCACCAAATTCTGGTACATCACCTCCGTCACGAAAGGTACAAATGGGGCCAGCAGCTTGCAGAGCGAAACCAGCACCCGATAGAGAGTCCGGTAGGCGGCTTCCTTCTCCGCGTCGGAGGTTCGGCTCTCACCAGCCTTGGCCCAGAAACGGCGGCGACTCCTGCGCAGATACCAGTTGCTCAGCTCATCCAGGAAGCGATTGACCGCCTCGGTGGCCAGATTGGGCTCAAATCCGTCCAGACGGCGTGTGACTTCTCCGATGACATTCTTCAGCCGGGAGAGGATCCATTGATCCAGCTCCGCCGGCGCGGCATCCCGGTCCGCGCCGGGAGTCCAGCCGTCGATGTTGGCGTAGGTGACGAAGAAGCTGTACACATTCCATAGGGGGAGCAGGAACTGCCGGCGCACATCGTCGGCGCGATGGTAGCCGAACAGCAGATCCTTCTCGGGCTTGTGGTCGCAGTAGAGCCAGCGCATGACATCCACGCCCATGCGATCGGCGGCCTCGTTGAACTCGATTGCGTTGCCGGCCGACTTGTGCATCGGGCTGCCGTCTTCCCCGAGCAGGGTGGCGTAGGTGAATACGTTGCGGAAAGGCGTACGCCGCTCGAGTATGGTGCTCATGGCCAGCAAGCTGTAGAACCAGTTGCGGAACTGCCCCGGGAAGCTCTCGCTGATCAGGTTCGCTGGGAACCATCGCTCCCAGAATCCCCGATCCGTGCGGTACTGCAGCGTGCTCATGGCCACCACGCCCGCATCCAACCACGGGTTCCCCACATCCGGGATGCGGGCCGCCCGGCCGCCGCATTCCGGGCAGCGGATCTTGACCTCATCCACATAAGGCCGGTGGGGCGAGTGGCCCTCGAAGCGCTCCCATCCCTCAACGGCGCGCGCCTCGAGCTCATCTTTCCCGCCGACCACATCGAAGTGGCCGCAGTCCTCGCACACGTAGATCGGCAGCGCCAAACCCCAGTAGCGCTTCTTCGAAATCATCCAGTCGTCCATATTGCGCAGCCAGTCAAGCTCGCGCTCGAATCCGAAACCCGGGAACCAGTTGGTCCCCTCCACCACAACTTCCATGATCTGGTAGCGCAGGTTGCGCTCTTTCTCCGCCTCCGTCACCTCATCGTAGGGCTTATCGAGCTTCTCTCCCATGGAGATGAACCACTCCTCCACCAGCCGGAACACCAATTCCTCCCCGCAGCGCCAGCACACCGGATAGCGGTGGGTGTAGTCGGAGATCAGGTAGGCCAGCCCCTTCTCGGAGAGGTCGTCGAAAATCAGCGATTCGGCCTCGTGCGTGTCTTTTCCCGTCAGCCAATCGAAGCCGGGCAGGAACTGCCCGTTCTCCGCCAGCGGCGCGATGACCGGCAGATCATACTCCTTGCTGAGTTCGAAATCCTCCGCGCCGCATCCCGGAGCGATGTGCACGATTCCGGTGCCCTCCTCCTCGCCGACATCGTCCCAAAGGATGACACGATGGGCCTCCGGACCGCCGTGCTCCCGCTGTGCGGTCAATTCATCAAAGGGCCCCGAATACCGCCATCCCTCCATCTCCCGGCCCAGCAGATCCCCCAGCACCTCGTATTCCCCTTGGAGCATGTGCAGGGTGCCTTCGCTCAGGTAAAACACCTCGTCGCCCTGCCTCACGCGCTTGTAATGCAGGTCGGGCCCCACTGCCGCGGCGACGTTGCTGGTCAGCGTCCAGGGAGTGGTCGTCCACACCATCAAACTCTCCCCGGCGCGGTCGAGCAGCGGGAAACGCAGGGTGATGGACCTATGCGTCAGCTCCTGATATCCCTCGGTCACGATCTCGTGCTGGCTCAGCCCGGTCCCGCAGCGACTGCACCAAGGCATCACATCCTTGCCACGGTATATCCAGCCCCTTTCGTGGCAGCTCTTCAGGGCCATCCAGATGGTGTAGTTGTTTTCGTCGGAGAAGGTGAAATAGGAGCCGCCCAACTCGGGCAAGCCGAGCCGGCCGACGACGCTCTCCACGCTACCGCTGACCTCTCCTCCGGGGCCCTGCACGGTGATCCGCTGCAAGGGATCCTCCCACAGTTTGTCCCGCAGCCACAGCAGGCGCTCCGGGTCGTTCCAGTCCATCCAATAACCCAGGCGGATCGACTGCTCGGTCTGCACCGCGGCGAATTTGAGCACGCGCTGTTTGCACAGCAGCACGAACTCCGCCAGGCCGAAATCCTCGATATCCCGCTTGGTGGCGAAACCCATGTCGCGCTCGACGTTCACCTCCACCCAAAGACCCTGGCAGTCGAAGCCGTTCTGATAGCGCTGGTCGAAGCCCTGCATGGCCTTGTAGCGCGTGAACAGGTCCTTGTAGGTGCGGCCCCAACCATGGTGCACGCCCATGGGGTTGTTCGCCGTGATGGGGCCGTCGATGAAGGACCAACGCGGGCCCTTTGCGCGCAGCCGCCGGGAGCGTTCGAAGGCCCTGGTCTCCTTCCAGAATTCCAGGATCTTTTTCTCCTGGGCGACAAAGTCGATTTCAGTGGGAACCGGTTGAAACATAGATCACCTCAGGCCTGCAGGGAAAGGACGATGCGTTTGTTGATCGCGCCCTTGCTCTTGTAGTCGACGATATTGATAGGGCCCACCTCGCTGGTGTTGTTGACATGGGTGCCGCCATCCGCTTGCAGGTCGAGCCCCACGATCTCAACCACCCTCACCTGCTCGATATGTTCCGGCAGCAAATTGATCTTGGTGCGAATCAGGTCGGGGATCTCGAACGCCTCCGCCCGCGGCAGGATCGCCGTTTGCACGGGCCTGGCCTCCGCCACCTCGCGATTGATCTTCTCCTCTATCTCCGCCACGAGCTCCTTGGTCATGTGCTCGAATTCGAAGTCCATCCGCCCGCTGAGTGGCTTCATGTTTCCCCCCGTGACGCTGGCACCGTAGTCGCGCCAGATCACGCCACACAAGATATGCATCGCGGTGTGTGTGCGCATCAACCGGTACCTGCGCTCCCAATCCAACTCCCCCTCCACCTGACCACCCACCTCGGGTGGGGCACCTGCCAGCTTGTGCCAAATCATGTCTCCCTTGCGCTTGGACCCGGCCAGCCGCACGGACCCCCCGGCGTGAAGGATCTCCCCCCGATCCTCCGGCTGGCCGCCTCCCCCGGGGTAGAACGCGGTGCGGTCGAGGCAGATGGACTCCGCCTCCTCCGCCACCACGCGCGCTTCGAAGCGGCGCAGATATGCGTCCCGATGGTACAGTTCTTCCGTCACGATCCCCTCCCCGCCTTCAATCCGGCCCACTTAACCAAAAAACTCGCCCCATCAGGGACGAGAGCTCGCGCCGCTCCCGCGGTACCACCCCGTTACCTGCCCATGGCAGGCCCTCCATCGGGTACGGCCCGATCCAACTGGGATATACCCGCGCCTCCGATAACGGCTGGCGAGGCCGGCTTTCTTACTGCGGGAGTCCCTGCCCCCGGTTCAGATCGCAGCTCGGGAGGGATTTTCCGCCCGCCGACCCACCCCCGGCTTCCACCTTCTCGGGGTCGCTATAGGGCCCTACGCGGGCGTACTCGTCTCCGTCGTCGCCTTTGCAGTTCAAGAAGCCCACTTAACGGCCTGATTATGCCACAGCGGCGGTTCCGGGTCAACAATAAGGGCCTGGGTGATGGGCACGGCGCGGACAGGGGTGACCTGCGCCTCCCGATAGGCCGCGGACGCAGTCCGCGGGATGCAGATTGGGTTCGGCGTGGCGCAGGCATGTTCGGGGACCTGGCCCGGAGCATTCGCCGTGCGCAGAACGCTGAGGAGCAATGCCCGGTCGAGGTTGGGAGAAGGCCTGTGAAGGGAGGCCGCGTTATGCAGTCCATCAGCTTGCTGATTGCCGCGAGCGAAGCGAGCGGAGCGAATGGTGGGCGCAGGCGGATGCACGCGCTCGGCCCGGGCGGACTCTTCCCCCCTGCTGTCCTGCAGGGAGGATCCTGCAATCCTGCATACACCGGCGGCGACGACCTCCTGGTTTCTCCTTGCCGGGGAGATGATGGTCATCGCCCGGCTGCGGCGTCATGTTGCAGGAGAAGCCTATTTATCCTCGATGCTTGAAATGAACCTGCTTCGCAACCGCCAATGAATTGGCGGACTCCCGATAGGCCGCAGACGGCGTTTGTGAGGTGGTGACTCATGAGGCACGTAGAACCTGGGGGCATTTCGCTTGCCGGTTACTGCTCAACGCCTGCCGCTCATCGCTCACCGCTCCGGATAGAGCTGGTGAAAAAGCGCCACCATGTTTCTCCGGTGCAGCGCCTCGACCGTCCCGTTCAAGAGGATGCGGCTCTTGCCGCAGGATTCGACGTCGATTCGCTCCAGGTAGGCCTCCCAATTGACCCGTTTGGCCGCCTGTCGAACCTCCCGCCGGATACAGGACAGGTAGTTGAGATTCTCCTTGACCTTTCTTGGCACCTCACCGCGAAGGATGATGCCGCCATGGCCCTGGACGAGGTTCTCCAACTTCATCTTGGGGATCCGCTTCAGGGTTTCGACCATGGCATCATAGTCGCCATCGACCAGATATGGCAGCGGCATCATGACGTCTCCGGAGAAGAGCACCCGGTCCTCCTCGATAAGGACCCCGATGGCGTCCATGGTATGTCCGGGCATGCGCACCATGCGCAGGGTGCGCCGATCCACACGAATGCACACCGAACCCTCTTCGAATACCACCTCGGGCAGCACGATCTCCACGTCCTTGAGCTCCCGGTTCTGCGCCTGGGTCTCCTTCAGCGCCTGCCGCTGGCGGGTATCCAGCAACCGGCGGCATTTTCGTGACCCGATCACCGTCGCATTGGGGAAGAGATACGTGCCGATGGTGTGATCGGCGTGGTAGTGTGTATTGACCACATAGCGGACCTCGAGTTCGAGCCCCTCCTCGAGAAACTCCTTGATTTCCACCGTCTCGTCCGGGAGCGCGAGAGTGTCGATGAGCACGGCCCAATCCTCACCCACCACCGCGCCGGCGTTGACCTGGGCGTATAGCTCGCTGGTGAACACATACACATCCTCGGCCACACGCTCCCGGATCATGGCACCTCCCTCAATCCGCAGGCTGCGGAGAAGGATAGCATAACCGGGCAGACCAAGTCAAGAATTGTTTACATAATTACAGATCCCTCTCCGCGACCTCGGCGCGCGGACGATTCCCCGTCGTCCGCGGCTGGTGGAGTGAATGCCATCGATGGCTACACGCAACAGGTGGACGGCTGTCCCCGGCTGATCCGGCGCGAGACCCGGCGCGCGGGCCGGGTTGCCCGTGGGGCGGCCGACGGAGCAGCAAATCATGGCGGCGGGGACATCCGAAAACGGCGCTTGCAGGGTGGATCGCAAAGAGAACCGTGGGATGGCGCTATTCCGCGCCGGTGGAATCCTCGAAGGAGAACCCCTCCCCGCCGCGGAAACGGAAGAAGGTGGTGCGCCCGGGCTCAAGGAAGAATTGGGCCTTGTTTACCTGCCAGAGGTAATCGATCCGCACTTCATATGGGCCCGCCGGCAAATCGCCGATCACGAAGTTCTCCTGGTAGGCGTCATCCGGATTCACCGTGTCGAGAGCGTAGGTCCAAACCTGCCAGTAGTCACCGGTGGTGAGCGAATAGATGTGGATGGCATGCTCTTCGAGCGGCTGCTCATAGCGGCTCTCGAGCCGGCCAGCCAGCACCCCATACCCCTGCGGGGGCACCATCCACAGCTCCGGGTTGCGGGTGTAGAAGTAGCCGTTCTTTCCCACCCGCACCTCGAAGTGCAGGTGCGGGCCGCTGGACCGCCCGGTGGTCCCGACCTCCCCGATCGGCTCCAGCGCGGCCACCTTCTGGCCAACCCAAACATCGATGGAGCGCATGTGCGCGTACACCGTATACAGGTCCTGGCCCTGGAAACCAAAATCGTGATGAATGACGACCGCCTTGCCATAGGGATCCTCAGGGTCATACCGGCCGCGGGACAATCCAAACCCCGTCCAGACCACCTCCCCCGATCCCGCGGCCAGGACGGGCGTCCCCAGCTCCGCATCCAAATCCACCCCAGAGTGAGTCTTCTCGTCGCCGTTGTAGGTGCTGCCGTAGCGGTACCTGGCAAGCGGCCAGTTCACCTCGCCGGACTCGATGGGCCGGTAGAAGAAGAAATGATCCTCCGGGCGCAGCGCCCATGGCACGGGGTAGGGGCCAGGACGCCAATCCAATCCCTGTTCCTGCGCAACTTCGGGAAAGGTGAAGGCAATTGGCGGCGACAACGTCGGTCGCGGCGTCGGGATCGTCGTCCCCGTGGCCTGGATTGCGGCCACCACCTTGCCCGAACCCCTGTGCGGCTTCACCCCGTCGGGCCCATCGCCGAGGGGGTAGACATAGGATTTCGCGATGCTGGAGCTGAAAGCGGTGGCGACGCCCAGCAGCAGCAAAGCGAGGGCAATACGGCGAATACCCCCCCTCATGGTGCCTCACCCGTCCCCACCGGGGTGGATTGCGGGACAACCGTGCTAGTGGGCCACACCCACGGCGTGATCGTCGGGATGCGGGTCCAGGTCGGAATGGGTGTCCAGGTGGGTGTCAGGGTCAGGGTCGGAGTGGAGGTCGGGGTACGAAACGGGGTCGGCGTGGCGATGGCGGCAGCGGGGTAAAGCTCAAGCATCGCCTGTTCCCATGACAGCCCTTCCCGGAAAACAAACTGGTTGAAGCGCGCTCCGTAATAGTAGGTGCGCCAGTTTGGAAGCGCCGGGAGGCGTTCGAAGCCGTAGTCCGCGGCCAAGGCGGTGAAGTCAAGATAGTAGCCGGAGTGGATCTCTGAGTCGAGAGCCCCGCCGCGATCATACGCAAATGGGTCGCCTGTGTAGCGCGAATCGAAATCCCAGGCGAAGGCCCTCAGGGGCTCACCGCGCGTACCGTCTTGGGGCCGAACGCGCACGAATACACGCCAGAAAGTCTGCCCCGCGTAGTCCTCTCGCACGATTTCGACCCATTCCGCCTTCAGCGCCCCCAAGTGGAAGGCGAAGGCGCGCCCGGTTCGCAGCCAGTCTTCATAGGCGCTGCCCGGCGGGAGCGGCTCGTTCAGGCCCACGAACGCGTTCTCCAGATTCCCCAAGAAATCCCATCCCGCAAGCTCGGCGGTGCGCGCCCGCAGCGCGTCGAATGCGAGGTCGACGCCGGTCATCAGGTAGGGGTTGGGCGCATCAACCACGGATAACTCACTGACAGTCCCCCGTTCTTTGGACCCGGAAAGGGGTCCCGGGAATGGGGGCTGGGCTCGGAGCTCCTCAATGGTACCTCGGGCGCCCTCTTCGGGGACTAGCCAATTGGTCTCAGCCCATGCGAGAGTCTGATAGGGGCCGGGAGGAAAGCCGATCAGGCCCGGTGGGGTCTCGGGATCCACTGGGAATGTGAGGAGATAACTTCCCGCCCGACCTTCCAGCAGCGCTGCGATCGAACCCCCCTCAGGCGACCATGCCGGATACGCCCCTTGTCCCAGAATTCGCACTTGGGCGGGCTCCATCGGCCAACGGGCCAAGGAGATTTGGACGACTCCATCGCGGGTGAGTCCGCTGTAGGCGAGCCACCGGCCGTCGGGGCTGAACCTGGGCGTATCCTCCTCGACCTCCGGGGTTCGGGTGATCCGGGTGATCCCTCCCGCCGCAGGATCCAATTGCGCGGAGAAGAGGTCCCGCTGGCCCCCCCGAATGGAGACAAAGGCGATGGAGCCGCCCGTAGGCCCCCAGCTTGGGCTCATATCGGCGGCCGGATCGCTTGTCAACTGGATTGGATCTCCAGCAGAGTCGACCGGCAGCATCCAGATATCCAGATTGCCGGTGTAGTCGGCTTCAAAGGCAACCCAGTGACCATCAGGGGACCAGACCGGATGACCCTCAAATCCCGGCGTTGCGGTCAACTGTCTCACGGCCGCCCGGCCGTTCTCCAGGATGTACAGGTCCCACTGTCCGCCCCGGTCGGAAGCGAATATCATCCTCCTACCATCGGGGCTGAAGCTCGGATCGATGTCATCCCAATCTCCTGGAAGCAAAGGCTCGAAGAAGCCGAGCGATGGCCAGTAGGCATAGAGGTGGCGGCGGCCGAGCTCACGGACGCCAAAGACGATGACCGCCATAGGCGCCACGGCAGCATCAGGCCCAGATGTGCTGTCCGTCAATTGCGGCAGACTTTCGGATTGATCGCTTCCGGTGTATTGGGATCGCACGGAGGGAAGATTGGATTTCGCGGCCCTGAGGCTGAGATCAAGTTGTCCGGGGGCTGCGCATCGGAGCCATCCCCACAGCAAGGCGACCACGCTCAGCGCGCAAAGGGCGAAGGCCAGGATCGTGCCGAGCCGGGAGCTCAGACCTGGCTTTGCGGAAGTGGATTCTCCCTGCCGATGATCGGTGCTTTCCAACGGGTGCCCCCACTAGACGGCAGATGTGTGCGTATGCAAGCACAGCTTTTCCTCCGCGTCAAGCGGTGTGTCCAAAGCGACCCGGCCTCCAAGATTCGACCGAAGGGGAGATCCGTTCCGAACCGCTACTGGCTGCGAGCTGCCCGGTAGGGATCTGTTCACCCTAGCTTTTAAGCCGATAGGTCTCTTCCCAGCGCTTGCTGGCGACCGAACCGGGGATATCGAAGCGCTCGGCGAGCCCCCGCTCGTCGCCGCCCTGGTGCCGGTAGGCACCGACCATGGGCTCAGGAGCGAGCAAACGCGCCGCGAACCGCTCGCCCGAATCCAGCAAGTCTGAGATAAACATGTCCATCAAACCCAGCGATCGGCCATGTTTGCTTGTGATCACCGCGCTGAGGGTTTCCCTGGCTAACGCGAAACGCCGTCTCTCGGAAGACAGATCCTTGCGCACGAAGATGTTGCCCTTCTGAGAGAGCGGGCGAGCGAAAGTCGCGTCCCACAGATTGGAGTGCATGTCCACGACCCCGAAATCATTCTTGTAGGTATCCGGAGGGTGCTTCAGCATATCCTCGATGGGCACAGGCGGCTCAACCGCCCCCATGTAGTCGCAGAACGCGTGGGCGATATTGCCCAGCAACCACTCGCGTTCCTCTCGAGTAGCAGGTGTCACGCGACCTGCTCCTCATCCGAGGCCGCCTGCGAGGGCAGCAGCCCTTCCAGCGGGGATGGCAGGCGAATCTCGGGCGCCGCAACCTCGGCCGCCTTCACCACGCGATAGGCCATCACGGCGAATTCGGCGAAGCTGTTGGCTTCCAGACCCGCCAGGCTGGTGCGCATCTCCGGCGAGAACTCAAAATCCCCGAGAACATCGGCGATGCGGCCGCCGTTGAACGCCTGAACGATCGCCGGATCCATGATCGAGCGAGCTACCAAGGAATTCAGTGCCTTCATCATTTTCTACTCTCCTTGACTTTGATATCGTTTGACCCTAAGACCACAAACGGCAGCAGGCTTATCCGCCCCGCTGCCGATTTATGTACTGTTTTTGCAGAAACTCTGGGCCCTTGACCCGCCCGGTCAGCGACCCATCTCTCTGCTGGATTCCGCCCCGCGCCCCTATACTCGGCGCTGGGAGAAACCCCTATCTATTCTGTTAGCTAAAGTGCGACCTCAACTGGTGAAACCTATCCCCCGTTGAGTCCACCGATGCGCGGCGAGCGCTTTCTGACCATGACTCCCTCCTCAAACACGTGGATCAAGTGATCCTATAATACACGGGGCCTGTCAGCCAATTCTCAGCGTCAGGGAACAGGTGTTTGACAAGTTTGTAATCGGGCTCCTCCCCAAGAGGAAAAACCGCATTTTGGGGAGACTCATTCCGGATCCGCGGGAGAGGCCCGCATCAGGCGCCTTCTTTGCGACTTCAGAGGCGATCCGGCAGGGATGCCCACCCGAAGCGCTCCATCCGGGGATTTACTGAGCGCGTCAGCTGATCACACGCGTGTAGGCCTCCCGGACTTCCTCGGGCGGGTCCAATCCCAGTTCTTCCGCTAGGAGCCGGACGTAGCGCTGGTAGTGGGAGATGATTTCGCCGCGACGCCCAAGCCGACCGAGCGCCTCGAGGATGCTCAGGTTGAGATCATCGCGATACGGATCGATCTTCAGCGCCTGGCGGAGCGTGTTGACCGCCCGCGTGGGCTGATCGCGCAGCAGCGCCTCATGAGCGTATTCAGTGGCGATGTCCAGGAATCCCATCTCCAGCGCCCTGCGGCGCTCCAAGATCCAAAGCGAATCGAATTCATCAAGGAACGGGCCCGAATAGGAGTTGATCGCCTCGGTGAGGGCAAAGAGCTTCCGGGGATCCCCAATAGGGAGCCCCTCAGCGATCGCAGCGGCGCGCTCAAATCGACTGACGTCGTATTTCAATGAGCTATCCGGGTTGAAATAGTAGACGGAACCCTCGCTCAAGATCGTCTCCTTGCCGATGGCCCGCCGCAGAGCGTAGACGGCCGTATGCAGATTGGATGTCTGCCGGCCGGGGAGCTGATCGGGCCAGAAGATCTCCGTCAGCACATCGCGATCGATGCGTTGATGGTCCACGATGCAGAAGAGCAGTTCCTTGGCGAAAGGTGTCAGCGCTTCGATGGGTTTGCCGTTTCGCCGGACCGCCGTCTGGCCGAGCGCGTTCAGTTGATATTCGACGGCCTCATCCGCCTCGCCGATGGGCCCCTGGTATGCGGAGGCAACCGAGCGCATCATATCGCCCCGCTGTTCTATGACGGCCAGCACTGGATCGCCTTGCATGGAACGGGCGGCGAATTTCCAGAAGCTCGGGTAATAGGCAAATTCGGCCGTCAGGTTCTGCTCCGTCCCATGTTTCCCAGCGCAGGCCAGCGCCTCCCCAAGGGCGTTCTTCGCGGCATCATGATCCTCCCGACTCCATTCGGCCAGGGAGAGGAAGAAGTGTGCCAAGGTATTGTCTTTCACGTCCAAACCGTTCCCGTTCTCCTCAAGCAAATCATGAAGCCTTCGGGACGCGATGGCGGGGGAAGCGCTGACCTCAAGGGCCGCCCTTTGAACCTCGACGAACGCCGGAGGACCGGCGCCTTTGGTGAACTCGATGGCGCGCTTGATCCAATCCAAAGCGACCGATTCCCGCCCATGACGCCGGTGCAGAACGCTGGTCTGAACACACCCATAACGGAGCAAACTCGCGCTCTCTATGCGGGTTCCGATCCGCAGGCCCTCCGCATACAACTCAGCGGACTGGATGATCAGGGCCAGGTCATTGAACAGGTCCGCCTGTCCATAGAGCACGCTGGCCTCAAGCTGAGGCGCTCCCGCCAACCGGGCCTGTTTGAGCGCCTCGCTGAACAGCCGCATCGCTTCACTGAAATCTCCGGCCATGTGCGCGTCGATGGCCAAGTTGTTGTAGGAGGCGGCCAGCAATACCGGGGAGCCCAAGTGCTGAAGGGTCTCGTGGGCGCGGCGGCTCGTACCGTGGGCCTCAACGAACTTCCCTTGCGCCACCTGGTAATTGGAGAGGTCGATCTGGGTCACAGCCAGCATGTAGAAGTCGTCGGAACCCTCGAGGAGATCTACGGCCTGCTTCGCCAGCTTTTCTGACATGGAGAGATTTCCCGGTGCATTGGCCAGCGCGAGCGCCTTCAGCTTCAAGGCCATGGCGCGAATCGAGCGGTCGCCGCGGGAGGAGAGAATCCGTTGGGCCGCCTCGGAGGAGTCCGCAGCCTGATCGTATTCCCCACGATGGTATTCGATTGAGCCCTCAAGGATCGCCGCCTGCGCGCGGATCTTGCGGCTCGACTTGCCGCCAATCGAGACGCGGACGCGCTCGAGGGCGGATTGAGCCATGTCTATCTTGCCCTGATCGTCGAAAAGCCTTCCAAGGTACAGATAGAGTCTGGGGGCAGTGGCCTCGATCTCCGCGAACCATTTTCCCCAGTTCTGCAGCGTCTCGTAGCGGCCGCTGACAAACATCGCGCCTGCGTGCCGGTCTGCCAGCCTTGCCGCCTGGGAGACGCTGCCGGCCTCCAAATACAGCTCGACGGCATAATCCACCATGCCCTGATCCGCAAGGTATTTCGCCGCCTTCCGCCGCAGCGGCTGGAGACGCCTTTCCTCCGAATCCCTCATGATGTCGAGCAGAAACTCCCGGAATTGCGGGTGATACTCATACGTGCCCAGGCTCCCCCCGGCAGCGGTCAGGAACAGCCCCTCGCTCACCAACTTATCGAGGTAGTGCTTGCTGTCTGACTCCTCTCGCAAGGCATCACAAGCGTCAGCCGTGAGGATCGGCATCACGGAAGTATCCAGCATGAAACGCCGCACGTCGTCCGGTTGGCGGTTGAGGACGACCGAGGCCAAATACTCATACACCATCGGGCGGGTGTCCCCCAACCAGCCTCCAGACCTTCCGGCCTGCAGCTTCCCAGAGAGGAGCACTCCCGTGATCCAGCCGCGCGTTTCCTCGAGGAGCTGCCTGGTTTCGTTCGGTTCCAGATCGATGCCAAACTGCCCTTTGGCGAGAGCTTCGAGTTCGTCGGTGTTCAGCGCCAGATCGTGCGGGCCGAAGCCGATCAAGTCACCGTCCGCCATCAGGCGGGCCAGCGAGACCTCAGGAACCTCACGTCCGGAGACGATCAGTGTCACCTGCTCCGGCATGACCTCGAGAAAGGCCTCAATGAAGCGCAGCACCTTGTCCGACCGGTTGGCGAGATGCAGGTCATCGATGACGATGGCGAACGTCTCGCCGATGTTGTCCTCGATCACCTCGGCGAGCACGCGCGCGATCCCCTCCGGTTTGCTATAGACAAGTGATTCCAGATCGATCAGGCCCTTCAACCGGCGGAAGCGTGTCTCCATTGAAACGCTCACCACTTGGACCAGCCGCATGAGATCCCTATCTGCCTCCGTCACACGGATCCAGCAGAGAGGAACTTCGGTGTGGGCGGAAAAATCGCTGAGCAGCGTGGTCTTGCCGTATCCGGCCGGGGCGGCGATCACGATGAGCTTGCGGGGTATGTTGGCGTGGATCGTATCCACCAGGCGTTCCCGATGGATCTTGCCTTTGTCGAATACCGGGGGGGTTATCGCGTGTTTGAGCAGGGGATCAAGCCCGGCCACGGTTCATGCCTCCCGCTCTGCGGACATCATGCGAAAGCGTTCAGACGCCTCATCGATTGCTTCTTCCTCTCGGGTCCGCAGCGCTGCCTGCACGGTATATTGCGCGGCCGCGTCGGGGTCGGGCACATGAAGCGTCAAATCCATCTCCTGCATGCGAGTTTCTATCACGCTGCTGCTTACTACCGCTTGACCTTGCTCGTCAAGAACCTGGATATCCAGATTGAAGGGCTCTTGGACCGGGGAGACGCGCACCATCATCCGCACGCGGCGGCCATCTCGATACGGCGCGACATCGAGGGACAGGATTCTCATCGCTTCTATCCGGCAGCCCCCTTCGACCGCCCGCTCCCCGCTCCGCATGAGGCCACCTACAAGTGGTTTGGGGAGTCAGGAGTATACCGCACTGTGATTTCGACCGCACAGGCGGAGGTCGTTATGTATAGGCGAATCATCCTTCTGCCGGAGAATAGACCTGCAAGTTCCTTGCCGCCAACCCCCTCCCCGCCGGAGGGACGCCCAGCTCTTTGAGCGAACGGCAAGACTATTATTATATATCAGATTTCCACCCCTTCGGGCAAGCCCGTCCCCCAAGGCCCGTGGTAGCCTTTCCCTCCCCCAACATCGGGCGCCTCCGCGACGGCCGCCCCGGTACTACGCTGGAGGAGGGCGCCACGAGGTGGAGGCAAAGGAACACGGCCCCTGAATTGCAGGGTAGCCGCTTCGAGCCTCGGCCTGAGGTGCCTGCCTCAGGGGCCGGCTGCGCCTTCTCGCTGGGTATGCATCTGGTGGCCAGGTCATGCCGGACCCCTCCCTGTTTCCTTGATATAATCGGCCTGTCGCACCGCCAGGGATGCGTTTCAGATGACCGTCCATCTCGACGGGAACGGGAGAGGTGCCGAAAGGTCCCTGGCCGAAAGGTCTCCGCATAGGGTAAGCCCCGCCGCGCACAGGTCTGCCGGCACCATCACAGAGGTTCTTCGCATGTCCGGGAGGAGATGATATGAGCGAGATCGACGCCGCAATCGAATACGCCCGCGCGCACGAAGCGGATTTCCTGGGAGAATTGCGCGAGGTGCTGCGTATTCCCAGCATCTCCACCCTGCCGGAGCACACAGCCGATGTGATGAAGGCCGCGGAATGGGTCGCCGACCAGCTCAGGGAGACGGGCCATTCCGGTGTTGAAGTGCTGTTCACAGATCGGCATCCGGTGGTGTACGGGGAATGGTTGGGCGCGGGAGAGGACGCCCCGACCCTGCTGATCTATGGCCACTACGACGTGCAGCCCGTCGACCCGATCGACGAATGGGACAGCCCACCCTTCGAGCCGGAAATCCGGGGCGACAACATCTTCGCCCGGGGGGCGGCCGATATGAAAGGTCAGTTGGTCGAGTACCTGAAGGCGATCGAGAGCATTAACGCGCATTCCATGCCGCCTTTGAACGTCAAGTACCTCCTCGAGGGCGAGGAGGAGATCGGATCCCCCAGCCTGGAAGCGTTCATCAAAGAGAACGCCGAACGCTTTGCTGCCGATCTCTGCCTGAACCTGGACTCGGGCATATTGAGGGCCGACCTGCCTTCCATCTCGTACGCACTAAGGGGCATGGCCTATTTCGAGATTCGCCTCACCGGCGCCAAGACGGACCTGCACTCCGGCGCATTTGGCGGCGTAGTGGACAACCCCGGCCAGGTCCTGTGCGAATTAATCGCCGGCATGCGCAACAGGGAAGGCCGCGTTTTGCTGCCCGGATTCTACGCCGGCGTGCGCGATCTGACGGAGCGGGAGCGAGCGGATCTGGCCGCCCTGCCACAAGACGAGGAATGGTGGCTGGAACAGGCGGACGTGCCCGCCCTGTTTGGGGAGCCCGGATATACGCCCACAGAGCGGGCCACCGCCCGGCCGACGCTGGATGTCAACGGCCTGCTGTGCGGCTTCACAGGAGAGGGTTCCAAGACGGTCCTCCCCGCCAGGGCGATGGCCAAGATCTCCATGCGCCTCGTGCCAGACCAGAAACCCGCCGAGGTGCGCAAGTCCCTGACGCGCTATCTGCAAGCCAATGTGCCCAAGACCATGGAGTGGGAGTTGATCGATCACGCGCATGCCCTGCCGGCGATCATAGGGCGCGATTCCGCGGCCGTGGAATCGGCTGTGGCCGCGCTGCGGCAGGTTTGGGGAAAAGAGCCGTTGTTCAAACGGGAGGGCGGTACGGTCCCCGTGGTGAGCCTGATCAAGGAGGAATTGGGCGTTGATTCCTTGCTGTTCGGCTTCTCGCTGCCCGACGCGCATGTCCACGGCCCCAATGAGAAGCTTCACATCCCCACCTTTTACCGGGGGGTGCGCGCCTTCATCTACCTGCTCTATGAGTTAGCGCAGAGAATTCAACCTGGTGAGAGGTAGGTGATGCCGGAATCCCTTCCAAGCTACGGCGGGCAGGCGCTGATCGAGGGTGTGATGATGCGGGGGAGAAAAGCCTGTGCCATGGCCGCTCGAGGGCCCGATCAGTCCATTGTGGTCGAAACGGAGGATCTGAGCCCGATATACAGGAGCCCCATCGCCAGGATCCCCTTCCTGCGTGGGCTGATCCTCCTTTGGGATACGCTGGTGCTGGGTATGCGGGCGCTGACGTTCTCCGCCAATCTGCAGATGGGGGAGGATGAGCGGCTCGAAGGCGCGCCGCTCACGGCGACGGTGTTCGTCTCGCTGCTGGCCGGAGTGGGGCTCTTCTTCCTGATCCCCGCCGGGGCGGGATACGTCGCCCAATTGTGGCTGCACCTGGAATACTGGGGCGCCTATATGGTGGAAGGCCTCTCCCGGCTGGCGCTGCTCGTGGGCTATATTTGGGCCATCGGATTGATGCCCGATGTGCGGCGCGTCTATGGCTATCACGGCGCGGAGCACAAGACCATCAACGCATACGAAGACGGTGCCGGCTTGAACGTTGAAAGCATCCGCGCATATCCACGCGAGCATCCGCGCTGCGGCACCGCGTTCTTGCTCACCGTCGTGGTGCTGTCGATCCTGCTCTTCAGCGTGCTTGGGCCCCTATCGCTCTGGGCGCGATTGGTCAGCCGGCTGCTGCTCATCCCGGTGCTGGCGTCCCTGGCCTACGAATACATCCGGTTGAGTGCGAAATTCTCGGAGCACTGGCTCGCCCGGGCGATCATCAGCCCGAACCTCGCCCTGCAGCGTCTGACGACCCGGGAGCCGGATGATGGCATGATCGAGGTCGCCATCCAGGCTTTCTCGGCCATGCTGGCCAAGGAGACCGAGAGCGGGGAAGCCTCTTCCGCCCCCTGAAATCCGAAATCATGCGGTTTGAAGGTACTGATTGAGCTCCCAATCCGACACGCAGGTGCTGTACGCCTCCCATTCGGCATCCTTTGCTCGATGGAAGGCCGCATAGGCCTCTCCGCCGAGCACCCCTCGAAGCACCTCGTCCTCGTCGAGCGCGTATAGGGCTTCACGGAGCGAGCCAGGGAGCTGGCCGATGCCCAGCGCCCCTCGCTCTTCGTCGTCCATCTCATAGATATTCAGATTGTTGACCGGTGGTGGGCACTCCATCTTCCTGTCGATCCCGTCCAAGCCTGCGGCGAGCATGCCGGCGAAGGCGAGGTAGGGGTTGCATGATGGGTCGGGGTTGCGCAGCTCGGCGCGTGTTGATTTCTCACGGCCGACCGTGAAGCGCGGGATGCGCAGCAACGCCGAGCGGTTGATCTGCGCCCAACAGACATATACGGGGGCCTCATATCCGGGGACGATGCGCTTGTATGAGTTGACCGTCGGCGCCACGAGCGCAGCCAACCCCGCCGCGTGGCTCATCTGGCCGGCCATGAAGCCATATGCGACGGAGGACAGGTTGTATTGGTTCTCTTGATCGTAGAACAGGTTGTCCCCCTCCCGGCTGAAGATGGACTGATGGGTGTGCATCCCTGATCCGTTGGTGGCCGTGAAAGGCTTGGGCATGAAGGTCGCCACCAGGCCCCGCTGCGCCGCCAGCGCCTTGACGGCATACTTCATTGTCACGACGTTGTCCGCCGCTCGCAGCGCATCCGCAAAGCGGAAGTTGATTTCATGCTGGCCGCGCGCCACCTCGTGGTGCCCCATCTCGATCTCCAGGCCCATTCGCTTGAGCGCGAGCATGAGATCCGTGCGCACTTGATGCGCCTCGTCGCTGGGGGAGAAATCGAAATACCCCCCGACGTCGTGCGGCACAGGGTGGATATCCTCCCTTCCGTCGCTCCTCAGCAGGAAGAATTCCGGCTCCGGCCCGACGTTATACTGCCAGCCTCGGCTCTCAAGCCGGCCGAGCGCGTTCTTCAGCACAAAGCGCGGATCTCCTCTGAAGGGCGTTCCATCGGGATTGTAGATATCGCAGAACATGCGCGCCCGCCGGCGCTCGGGATGGCTCCAGGGGAGCACCGCGTAGGTATCCTCCTCCGGCATCAGGCGCATGTCGCTCTCCTGGATGCGGGCAAATCCTTCCACCGATGATCCATCGAACCACACGCCCTCGGACAAGGCAGCCTCCAGCCGATCCAGGGGAATGTCCACGCTCTTGACCGCCCCGGTCACGTCGGTGAACTGCAGGCATACATAAACGACGTTGTCGGCCCGCGCCTTTTCCATGATCGCTTTCATCACCAACCCTCCTCCCGGCCCATCGATGGGAAGCTCTGGCCTCTCCTCTGCAAACGAGCGTATTGGATTTGCTGCTGCGGTTTTCGATTCGAAATTGCGGAGCGCCGAACCACAAATTCGTCGGATTGTAGCAAAGGCGGAGGGAGGGGTCAAGCGTCGTGAGGGAGCAGGGGGTATCAGGCGGTGAGCGGTGAGCTGTGAGCTATGCGCGACATTCGCATATTCCACGCCCGCAGGGGGCCTGAGCGCCTGTCGAGAAATGCCACCGGCCCGGGGCCGCGGCGAACCCCGCCGCACAGCATTTTCGTCTGTGTCTTGTCAAGTGGTGGAAATTCTGTGTGCATCCTTGGCTGTCTATA
>CAYMCO010000049.1:0-25077 GCA_964388955.1 uncultured Anaerolineaceae bacterium
GTCAAAGTAACTCTGTCCCAGGACCCACACTTTTCCTTGATCAATCGGGTTCTCTCCCGCGTAGTCCCAGCGCACGAGCAACGGTGCTAGGTAATGTTGGCGAAGCCACACAAGAAATACCCGGACCATGACGAAGACCGGCAGGAATAGGGCCATGCCGCCAATCTGCTTCCCTACAACTGTCCCAAGAGAAATCCCCAGTGAAAGCGCAAATAGCGCGTGGAAGACGATTACAACACCATTTGCATCAAAGGTGGCCCAGGGAGAAATCGCTTCATTGACCGGCTGGTTCCACCAAAGCATCACTCCCCCGATCAATAGGAATACAACAAAGGTAGCTCCTGCAATCAATAGCACCTTGGAAGTAAACCACTGCTCACGCGTGATTCCCTGGGTCCAGGCTAGTCGGTTTGTTCCTTGTTCCAATTCCTGAGACAAGAGAGGAGCGCCCACGAAAAAGCCCAGCAGCAATGGCGAAATATGAATGGCCACAAACGGGAATGATTCTGCGAAGGACTCGACCCCCAACTGCCCGCTTTGGGAATAGACTCTTCTCAACTCCACACCGGTCAATAGCAGGAATATTGCAAATAGGATCAGCACCGCTCCGGCAACAATAGCTTGTGTGCGATGCTGGCGCCAAGTAACCCAGATCATGATGTAACCTCCTCGAGGTCGTTCTCGATCCAGAGATGCCCGCTGCTGTCGTCTCTGAGTGAGAGATAGGCCAATATCAATTCATCGAGGGAAACATCTTCTACAAGCTCGCTTGCAAGATGAGTTTCTTGCTGAGGGCCGACTCTGATCATCAACCGACTGGACCGGTTCGTGTGGATTGCTCTTACCACAGGATAGAGGTGTGCAAAGCGGTCTGCGGATTCAGGCGAACACGTGACCCAGATGTGCGAGTCAAGCAAGTGTTCCAGATCGTCTGCTAGCATCAATCGGGAGTGGGAAAGCAAGACCATTGAATCACAGATGCGTTCGATGTCTGAAACCTGGTGAGATGAGACCAGGACGGTTTGTTTATCCCGGGCAACCGAATCCATCAAGGTCTGCATGAACTCGTGCCTGGCCAGTGGATCCAAGCTGGCAAGCGGTTCGTCCAGAATCAATAGTCTTGGACGCTTTGCCAGGGCAATTGAGAGAGCTACCTGTGCCTGTTGCCCACCGGATAGTCTTCCAGTGGGCCGGTCCAGCGGGATATTCAGTTGCCTAAGCCGTTCCAGCGCTAGGGTTTCATCCCAGGAGGGATTGAGTTCTCTCCCGAAGCGCAGCATGTCGTTGACTGAAAAAGAGCGATAAAGCGGGCGATCTTGCCCAACAAAGCCGACATTGCGCAAGACTTGGCCCAATTGCTTTTCGGGTGAGAAGCCAAATATCCTCGCTCTCCCGCAGGATGGCAGAAGTAGTCCAACCAGCATGTGCATCAACGTGGTCTTTCCCGCGCCGTTTGGGCCAACTAGGCCAGCAATTCGGCCGGCCGGCAGTGAGAAGCTGCAGCTCTGTAACGCCCATTGTTTTCCATAGCGTTTTCCCAAGTCAAAGGTTTCTATCGCTTCTGTCATTTTGGAACCTCTTGTTTCATCTCCTGCAAGGCAAAAAGGAAAAGTGCTTCGATGCTTTCGTCATTCAGCCCCGCTGTTCTGCATCCTTGAATCCAGTCTATCAATTCGAGGCGGAGGGCATCATGGCGGGCGAGGGTATCATCTGCAAGTGTGCGAACAATGAAAGTTCCCAAGCCGGGACGGGTCTCAACCAGACCTTCGGACTCAAGTTCTCGATATGCTTTGAAGACCGTGTTGGGATTAATAGGGAGCTTTGATACGACTTCCCGCACAGTCGGTAGTTGATCGCCAATTATCAAGAATCCGAGCCGCAGGGCCCGTTGAACTTGCTGTACGATCTGCATGTATACAGGCACGCCGGAGTGGCTGTCTAAGCGGAATTCAATCGTTGGTCTATCTTCTTGCATGGTAGGGTCTATTTGATTCTGCTATATTGCTAGCAATATAGCACAATTAGATCCGGTAGACAAGATCTTATCCTCCTATAATGGCTTATCGCTTTGCGCCGACGGTCTGAAGAAAATCGACTCGACGCCAATCCCGATGTATTGAAGACACGGTGAGTAGCCAAACCGGTCCCAACCTTGATGCAGCATGCCCTCCCCCCACAATCGCCCAGAGACAACAGTTCGATTGATGGTAGATGCAACACTAGGTTCACATGACAAGTATGAAGCGAAATCATAGAAGAAGCGCTTGACTCTATGAATGAGAAGGATTCCGTATGCATGAGCACCCATGGCTGTCGCTTCCGGCTACCATAGCAGCCTCAACGCGCTCCAACTTCTTGGTGGGGGCCTTGATCTTTGGAATCATTGGATTGCCGGGTGACTTGCCTGCGGTCAAATTCATCCAGCAAGTGGCATTTCGCCGGCTCGGACGTCTTGTGCTGGTGACCCTTGTCTTGTGCCTGCCGAAGGGAAGGAGGAATTTGAAGACATACTTGCAGAATATTGGACTCAGCAAGACACGCCCGATCGCCCCGTTCCTGCTGCTGGCGCTGTGCTGCAGCCTGATCCTGGCGCTGTCACAGGCCACTATATCGCTTGGATATCGGCTTCAAGAGGGCTATCCTGTGAGCTGGGGTCTCATCCGGCAGGTCTTTGATCTCTCCACCCTGTATCCTTCCAATTCGTCAGACCTCCTGTTGGCGTTCCCGTCTGCCTTCAAGGATGTTGCCTTTCGGAGCGTCGCCCTGACGACATTCCTGCGGGTGTATTCCGAACGCAAATCGATCATCTTCCCGTCACTCGGTTTCAGCATGGGGCACCTCCTCAATCTCACCAGCCGCCGGGGGTTGGGATGGGTGCTGGGCCAACCTCCCCAAGCGCGGCTGTCTTGAATGACCTGAAAAGCTGCGTCTTGCCTGCCAAACTCCCGATATGACATCTCTCATGGGCCAAATGGCGCTAGCAAATCGCTCTCCAGATTGTTATGGTGTATGGGAATATGCGCGCCTCGGCGTGGGATGAAGATCCATATTCATCTGCCGAGCGCGTTCTGGTGTGGATCAACTGCTTGGGCGGGGGAGGGCAAGGTTTGACTATGAAGACACGCACGTTGTCCGGCAAGAAGATACGGGCGCGGCGAGAGCGGCGGGCCAGGCGCAAACGACTGGCGGCGATCATGGTGGCGCTGGCAGGCGTGATCCTGCTCATCGCCGCCGGTTGGGGCTGGTGGAGCGGCCGGCAGACTGCCGCCGCGGCGATGGATTATGGTCCCGCCGACGTGAGCTATGATCAGCCCTACCACGCGGTGCATGAGATGGGCGCGGGGCCGCCCATACCCTTCCTGCCGCAAGATGGTCCTCAACCGGAGATCGGAATCGGCGACGACTTCTACAACTTCGGCAGCATCGGCCCCACTGAGGTCGTGACCCGGGACTTTGTGATCGCCAATATGGGCGATGCTCCCCTGACCATCAGCCGCGCTTATACCACCTGCGGCTGCACCACGGCGGACTTCACCTCGTCGGTGATCCCACCGGGGAAGGTGTCGATCGTGACCGTCACGCTCGATGCCGGTGTGCACGACGTGCGCGGCCAGACGGTTCGCCGCGGCGTGATCATCGAGAACAACGACCCCTCGAGATCAAACGTCGAGATTTGGGTCCAGGCGAGCGTGCGAACACAGTAGAGGAGTCGGCTGGACGCATGGCAGAGATCGGTCTGGGCGAAGCGAAGGGAGTGGGCAAGACCAGGTCGTGGCCCCAACTTTTGGCCTTCGGATTTGTTCTGGCCTTGGAGGCTGAGATCCGAGTCGCGGACGTCCAATCCCTTGATCTCCCTGTGAACAGCTTCGACGCTGCGGTCGCCACCTTCGTGTTCTGCTCCGTTCCGGATCCCGTGCTGGGCCTGGAAGAGCTCGCCCGGGTCGTCCGGCCCGGCGGGGCGGTGCTGCTCGTGGAGCACGTGCATGCAGAGCACCCCCTCCTCGGGAGGACAATGGATCTCTTCAACCCCATTTTCGTGCGCGTGGTGGGGGCCAACATCAACCGTGACACGGTGGGCAATGTGGCTCGGTCCGGACTGAGGGCAGTAAGGGCCGAGGGGCTTGGCATGGGCGGCATATTTAAGATCATCAGGGCATGGGTCGCAGAATGAAGTGGAGAGGGTGAATATTGAGAACCATTAGGGCTGGTGTCATGCTCGCAACGCTTACCTTGACCTTCCTGGCCGCATGTGCGGGAGGCGCTCCGGATATCACATTGGGGCGGGATCAGGAGGACCTGGGTGAAGTGGTGAACGGTGTGATCCGAAGGATCGAAATCCCGGTGCGGAACGAGGGGGACGGCGCACTTATCATCGAAGCGGTGTCGACCTCCTGCGGCTGCACATCTGCCGAGGTCGATCCCACGACGATCGAGCCCGGCGAAGCCGGCACGCTGCGCATCACGTACGACTCGGGCGCCCATGGCCCTGAGGCCAACGGGTCAGTGCTGCGTCAGATCTTTATCGCCTCGAACGATCCGGATCAACCGGAGACGGTGTTCGAGTTCGTGGCGATGGTGGTTCCGGCGGACTCATGAAGAAGGGGGAAGCCCAATACTCCAGCGTCCTGATTGGCCTGGGGCTCGTGCTGGCGCTCTCGGCTTGCGGTTCCCTCCCCCGTTCTTTGGCGACAGGTTGGCTCCCGGTCGGAGGCTTTGAGTCCAACGGAGAGCGCATCTACTTCACCGGGACCTCAGATCGCGGGGATCGGATCCGGCCAAGTGGAGGGCCCTACTTCGGTGGGATGATGACGGGGCCGCTCACCTGCGCCTCCTGTCATGGTTCAGGCGGAACCGGTGGCGAGCACTATATGCATATGCGGCTAATGGATGCGCCCGACATCCGCTGGAGCACTTTGGCGAGCGGTGAGCACGGCGATCATGAGGAGCACGGGGAGGGGGAGACGCCCTACGATGAGCCATCATTCAACCGGACTGTGCGGGAGGGCGTGACCCCGGGGGGCGAGACTCTCTCGGGCGAGATGCCCCGATGGGAGATGAGCGATGCGGACCTTGAGGATTTGATCGGTTTCCTGAAGATCCTGCCTTGAACGGGCCGATGGGGAGACTGCGGCCTTGTGGATCCATGAAAGCGTGGCGACGGCTCTCTCCAGGCTGCGCGCCATGGGCATATTCCCCGGCGCGAGCTTGGAGCTTGAACGTCGGGAACCCTCCTTCGTCTACCGTTCAGGCTACAGCGAATTTGCCATCGATGTAGAGCTGGCTCACCTGGAGCTGGTGAGAACAGAGAGGGGAGGGGAGATCTGATGTCTGGAGGAATCAATAGGCTGCAAGACAAGCTCAGGAGGGCCGGGCTGCGGGTCACCAAAGAGCGGCTGCAGATTCTGGAGATCCTCTCTCAGGGTGGGGGCCGTCTCTCTGCGGATGCGATTTACGCCAGAGCCCGCTCGCGTGATGCCGCGGTGAGTCTGGCGACGATCTATCGGACCCTGAACCCTCTCAAGGAAGCTGAAATCGTCCGTCCGCAATATCCGGGGCGGTGTCATGAGAAAGACCACTATGAACGCGCAGGTGAAGCTGACCATTTCCATTTCACCTGTCATAAATGCGAAGCGGTGTAGGAGTTTCGGACCGATTTACTGGAACGTCTGCAGCGCGAACTGCACTCGACCCGGGGCTGGCATGTGGAGGACTTGTGCATGTGCCTGGAAGGAATGTGCAGCGCGCTGTGCAAGCCGGAGACCATCGGGCGCTGGCAGCGGTCGTCTTTGTGGCCGCCCTCTGGGTATTGATCGGGCTGTTGTGGACTTTGATTTCCTTCTGGATGGATCCCGGCATGTGGTTGGCTCACACACTGGAAGTTCTCGCAGATGCCACGATTTACGTGGGGGTATTGGTTGCACTCTTTGCTGCCCGTGAGCCAATTAAGGCCGCCAAAGAGCGCGAATTGGCACCTCTATAGGGGTGGGGCGCGCCAGTCACAATCGAGCAATCGTGCCGACCCACAATTCAGCACCTGGAGGGGTGCCCGAATCGCCGCCCAGGGTGTTCAGGCGAAGCCGCGATGGCTTTAGGGAGTTTCCGGAAGCCCCTCTTGAAGTCGTTGATCGAATAGCGGCACCACGCCAGCCTCCGACCAGCGCGGGACTTCTCCGCATTTCTGCGGTGACCGGCCGGAACGTGGGCCGAATCGCCTATGGGGTGACGCGCCAGGCGCGCCTTATCCAGAACACGCTGTCATCCTAAGATAGAAATGGCCTCCCCTCGGGGAGGGGTGCGATACGAATGCAACGACAGGTGTGCGCCGGGGGCGGCCATAGTCGGAAAGGAGTGAGTGCAGGCCATGTGGTGCCATGTGCTGCTGGGGATGCCGCTGTTCGGGCTGGTGCTCTTTGTCATGTTCCCTTTCTGGATGGCTCTGCCACTGTATGTTCTCCTGACGCTGGGGTCGCTGGCGCTGTACCGGATCATCTGGCGAAGTATGGAGCGCAAACCTGCCACCGGGGTGGAGGCCCTGCTCGACTCGATTGGCCGGGCCGCGACCGACATCAGCCCCAAAGGCTGGGTGAAGTGGCGTGGTGAGACCTGGAGAGCGGTTTCCTCCCGGCAGATCTGCGAGGGGGACCCGGTGCGGATTCTGGCGTATGAAGATCTGTGTGTCCTTGTTGAGCCGGAGGTGGAGAATGAGGGCCGGCGGTCCGTTGCCTGAAGAGATTGCCAGCGGCTATCCGCTGCTCGGGGATTATTCCCCCGCGGCGGGACGGCTGAGGTGAGATCCCTACCGTGTATATTGCCTGACATCGCGTAAGCAAGGATCAGGTTTGCAGCGCGATCGGGAGGTCCTGGGATGGTGGGGATGGCGAGGGTCGGGATGGATGGCTTGATGGTTGGGCCAACTGAGGATGCTCAGATGCGAAAAGGGCCTAAGGCCGAGATTCTGCGCCGGCTGAAATGCGTGGAAGGGCATACCCGGGCGGTGGGGCGGATGCTGAGCGAAGGATCCGACAGCATGGCCGTGCTCCGGCAGGTGAAGGCCTTGCAGGGCGCGCTGCGGAAAATCGCTATGCTCATCGCCCAGGAGCATTTGATGGCCTTGATGGATTCGTTTCCAGGAGATCATGACATCAGCCCTCGGGAGCGGGACCTGGCGGAGATCACCGGCATATTGACGGCCTCCACCGGTGGCGTGGAGGGGACGGACTGAAGCGGGTTTAGGGTTCGTTGTGCAATCATGGCAAGCGAAATGGCGAGGGGTAGATCTCTGCAGCAAGGAGTGAGAGAAATGTCAGCAAACAGAGTAATCCTGCCGGTGCAGGGCATGACCTGCGCTTCGTGTGTGGGCCATGTAGAGCATGCACTGAGCGAGGTTGAAGGCGTGGCGGAGGTGAACGTCAACCTGGCCACGGAGCGAGCCAAGGTCCAGTTTTCCAACGGGGATGTCCCGCTTGGGGAGCTGGTGGAGGCCGTGCACAGAGCGGGGTATGAGATCCCCGTCGAGAAGGCGATCCTGCCCGTCGGGGGAATGACATGCGCCTCCTGCGTGGCACATGTGGAGGGCGCGCTGCGCGACATGCCGGGGGTGATCGACGTGAACGTGAACCTGGCCACCGAGCGGGCCTCTCTGACCTACGTGCCCGGTGTCGCCGATCTGCCGGATTTCAAGCGGGCGGTGGCGGAGACGGGCTACCAGGTGCTCGAACCGGGAGAAGGCGCTGAGGCAGAGGCCGAAGCCGAGGACGAGGCCGAGCGCAAGATGCGCCAGGCGCGCTTCCGCATGTGGGTGGCATGGGGGTTCACGGCCCCGATCATCCTGTGGATGTTCGCAGAGATGTTCTTCGGACTCGTGTGGCCCAACCCGTTGATCTACAACCTGGGAATGATCGCCCTCTCGCTGCCGGTGCTCTTCTGGGTCGGCCGGCGGACCTATGTCGGCGGCCTGACCGCGGTGCGGCATGGGCACGCCAATATGGACACCCTCATCATGCTGGGCACGGGCGTGTCGCTGCTCACCGGCCCGGTCTCCTTCTTCTTCCCTGTGGCGAACTACGCCGGGGTGGCGGGGATGATCATGGCCTTCCACCTCACGGGGCGTTACGTCGAGGAGACGGCCAAGGGCCGCGCCTCTCAGGCGATTCGCAAGCTGCTGGAGCTGGGAGCCAAGACGGCCCAGGTGCTGCGTGACGGGCAGGAGGTGAAACTCCCGATGGAGGATGTCCAGGTGGGGGACCTGATGGTCGTGCGGCCAGGGGAGAAGATCCCCACGGATGGCGTCATCCGGGAGGGGGAAAGCGCAATCGACGAATCCATGGCCACGGGCGAATCCATGCCGGTGAACAAGCGCCCGGGGGACGAGGTGATCGGCGCCACCGTGAACCAGGCGGGCCTACTAAAAGTGGAAGCCACCAAGGTGGGGAAAGACACCTTCCTCTCCCAGGTGATCAAGCTGGTGGAGGAGTGCCAGGGATCGAAGGTGCCCATCCAGGAGTTCGCCGACCGGGTGACGGGCGTGTTCGTTCCGGCCGTGATTGGCATCGCGCTGCTCACGGTGGTCGCCTGGCTAGCGCTCTCGGGGCCGATGTCGAATCTGGTGGGGGCGGGTTCCTTCCTGCCCTGGGTGGACGCCAATCTAGGGGTGGTCACCCTGGCGATCGTATCCATGGTGGCGGTGCTGGTGATCGCCTGCCCCTGCGCGCTGGGGTTGGCTACGCCGACGGCGCTGATGGTCGGCAGTGGCAAGGGCGCCGAGCACGGCATCCTGATCCGCACCGGGGAGGCGATTCAAACCATGAAGGACGTGGGGATCGTGGTCTTTGACAAGACGGGTACACTCACCAAGGGGCGCCCGGAGGTCACGGATATCGTTACTCTGAACGGCGCGGATGAAGGCGCACTGCTTCGCTGGGCGGCCTCCGCCGAGCGGGGCAGCGAGCACCCGCTTGGGCGCTCGATTGTGGAGCGCGCCGAGGCGATGGGAGTCGACCTGGGCGAGCCACAGGGGTTCCAGGCGGTGCGCGGCAAGGGGGTGGTTGCCAGTGTTGATGGCCGGCGGGTGCTGGTCGGTTCGCGGCGCCTGATGAAGGAGAACGGGCTGGGCCCCGCGTCTCCGGAGAGCACGCTGCGTCGGCTGGAGGACGAGGCCAAGACAGCCATGCTGGTGGCGGCGGAGGGTGAACTGCTCGGCGTCATCGCCGTAGCCGACACTTTGAAGAAGGATTCGGAAGACGCCGTGCACGAGCTGCACAGATTGGGGCTGCAAAGCGCCATGATCACGGGCGATAACCAGCGCACGGCGGAGGCCATCGCGAGGCAGGTGGGCATTGATCATGTGCTTGCGGAGGTGCTCCCCGATGGCAAGGTGGCGGAGGTGCAGAAGCTGCAGGAGCAATTCGGCCTGGTGGCCTTCGTGGGCGACGGGATCAATGACGCGCCGGCGCTGACCCAGGCCAACGTAGGCATCGCCATCGGCAAGGGAACGGATATCGCCATCGAGGCCAGCGATGTGACCCTGGTGCGGGGGGAGATCACCGGGGTGGTGGAAGCCATCAATCTGAGCCGGGCCACCTTCCGCAAGATCAAGCAGAATCTGTTCTGGGCCTTCTTCTACAACGCGGCCATGATCCCGCTGGCGGTGATCGGTTGGATGCACCCGGTGCTGGCGGAGATCGCCATGGCCACCAGCTCGGTGACGGTGGTGACAAACGCCAACCGGCTGCGCAACGTGGACATCCGGCCGGCTTATCTGCAGGCCACGGCTTCAACAGACGACGGCGCCGCAGTGGTGGCCTCTGCGAAGGTGACAGTATGAGAGGTCGGAAATGAAGGAATCGTTGAATAGAACCAGGGCGGACCCGGTTGCTCTGACATCGGTGGTCATGACGATTGGCGGCTATGGGGTCTATCTCGCCGGGAGGCCCCTCCTGGCAGGGTTGTTCGCGCTGGAAGCGCCCCAGGTCGCAGATCCGGAGTGGTAGCCAAGAACGTCTGGGGCCTTGATGGGAACACTATTGCTGCTGGGAGTGTGATGTGCCTGGCGCTGGCGGGGGATGGCATCCGGCCGGCCATGTACTTTGGCGAAGCTTCTGGCGGGATCATCCGGCGTGGCCTGGAGATCGGCCTTCCTGTTGAGGATGGTCGGGAGAAGCATGCGGCTTTTGTACGCTCTCATCAGCCGTTTTTCGATTTCTTCACCGTCGCTCAGGCGTTTCTCACTCGTCTGCCGGCCGCCATGATCGATCTGATCGCCCGGGTGGTGAGTCGAGATCTCATTCGCCCCCGAATGTTTGATGCCTACTGGGGTTTGACGCGATCATGGGACGACGGCTGCAGGGGTCTCCATTGTATCTGGCGTTGAGCTCGATTCACTCGCATCATTGGAAGGACAGCCTGGCGATGTCCAACTGGCGGCTTATTCCGACTTCTGAACCGCTCAAATCGAATGGGAGAGATTGAAGTGGAACTTCAGAAGATCGAGTGTGAAAGCTGTGGGGCCCCGGTGGAATGGGACGGTACCTACGGCGAGGAGGTGACCTGCGGCTACTGCGGGGCCGTATTCATCCCGGCTGCCACAGAGATGGAGGATGTCTGGCTGATGACCGATCCGGTGGCCCGGGCGCGCTATGAGTTCGAAGGGACGCTGGAGAAGCTGGAGCATGACATCCGCTACGAAGTCATGCGTGGGGACGACTGGTCGGCGCTGGACCGGGCGTACCTGGCGGAGGTCGAGAGGTTGCAGCGGGAGGGATCGGTCCGCAGGCTGGCCTCCTTCTGGGCGGCCAGCCCGCACCCGCCGATCTATCGCGCTCTGAAGGATGGCGAGTTCGCCCTCGGCAGGAGCCGCATTCCTTTTCATGAGGGGGATGAGATTGTGTGGGCCTGCCCGATGACGCGCGACCGCTTTGAGCTCAGTGCTCCGGTACTGATTGGAGACTTTCGAGATGCACGCACTCGACGCTTGTGTGGCGAGATGGTGGACGCCATGCAGGGCCGGATGACCTGAATCCTCTCATCGCATGAATGCGCCCCGAGCCCCGATCACAAATGGAGTGATTGGCATACCTGCCAGACAAGGAGTGCGCAATGGATATCATCAAGGCCCTTTTTGGCACCCCGGCATATGTTTCCAGGACGGATACCCGGGCCGATAGCCCGGATCCCGACCCTGAAGACATCTGGGCCTTCACCGACCCCGACGCGAGGGATGACTACGCCCGCAAAGGCGATCTCAGAGAGTTGGAGCGGGAC
Source organism: uncultured Anaerolineaceae bacterium (assembly GCA_964388955.1). Classification (GTDB taxonomy): domain Bacteria; phylum Chloroflexota; class Anaerolineae; order Anaerolineales; family E44-bin32; genus CAYMCO01. The sequence goes on from CAYMCO010000049.1 coordinate 11,260, forward strand.
ATCCGCTATGAGGTGATGCGGGGAGGCCCATGGACGCCAGAGGAGCTGGAGTATAAAAGCGAGATCCGCAGGCTGCTGCGCAAGGGCAAGGTGGGCGATAAGGGGTCCTATTGGTTCACCAGTCCGTTCCCGACCGTTTACCGCGCCCTCCGGGAAGGATCAATCACCATCGGAGGAGTTGACATCTTCTTCGAACCGGGGGAGGACATCGTCTTCCAATGCCGGATGACCCGGGACATGAACCCCGAACTGAACGGGCCCGTGCTGGTCGCCCGCCTGCGGCCCACGGAGAAGTCGCGCCTGTGCGGTGAGATGGGCGGTGCAATGAAAAGCATGTGAGCTCCGCACTGGTCATACAGGGTTTCTCAAACTGGGTCGATTCAATCGTCCCTCGCGGGCGCTCTCGCTTGTACACTGCGCAAGAAGGATCGATCGCCGGTCGCTCCGCCAGCAACCGCACGGCCGCACGTTGCCGCCCCCGTGCGGGTAATCTAGGGAGAAATGGACGAACCACTGTAATGGCACATCCTGGGCGATCAGGGGCGTTCCATGACGGGCAGGAAGTCTATTACTGCACCGTCTCCACCGGTGTGAATTTCGACGTGCAGGGCGAGCCCATGGCTGAATCCTCCACCCCGCTGGGGAACTACCCGATCTGGCGCAAGCTGGTATCGGTCCACATGAGCGGCGGCACGACCGGGGGCGGGTGGGATATCCCCGGTGTGGGCTGGACCTCGCTCTTCGTCGGCAGCGGCGTGGCGATCCATTCGACTTTCTGGCACAACAACTTCGGCGCGCCCATGTCTCGTGGCTGTGTGAACGTCCGCCCGGAGGATGCGAGATGGGTGTTTCGCTGGAGGACCCCCGTCGTGCCCTATTCTCCGGGTGACGTCACCGTGTCCATGCCCGGCGGGACGAGGGTCGAGGTGGTCGTAGGCTAGATTTGAACTTGCCCCATCCTGGTTTTCGCTGCGGTGAGCGGAGCGCCCATTTGGATGCGGAGGCTTCGGTGGGGATGAGGAGATGGTTGGCGGATGACAAGTGGCGCTCGGAGTCTCAGATGGAGTCGGGGGTGCAGCGGATGATGGCCCGACAGAGACCCTGGTTCGGATTGACGACTGTGGTGGTCTTGGCCGGCATTGTTTGGATCCTGGTTTCGGCTGTGCCAGCCTCCTCGACCACCGGGGGGATGATCCCCAGCCCGAGAGAGGGCTTCTTGGCGCCGGATTTCACCCTGGACATGCTGGCCGGGGGGGAGGTCACTCTTTCTGATCTGCGGGGGAAGGCGGTGGTGGTCAACTTATGGGCCTCCTGGTGTCCGCCATGCCGGGCGGAGATGCCCGCCATCCAGAGGGTATATGAGCGCAACCGCGAGCGGGGCCTGGATGTGCTGGCGGTGAACACGACATACCAGGACCGTGAGAGCGACGCGGCGGCCTTTGTACAGGAGTATGGGCTCAGCTTTCCCATCCTGATGGACCGGACCGGGGAAGTGAGCCGCGGCTACCAATTGCGCGCCCTCCCCTCGACCTTCTTCGTCGACCGGAAGGGTGTCATCCGCCAGGTGGTCATCGGTGGGCCCATGACCGAGGCCACAATCCAGACCGCTGTGGAATCAATTCTGGAGGGGGGTTCCTGATGTTCCCCATTCTGCAATTGGGCCCGCTGGCAGTGCAGCTTCCGGGTCTCTTTTTCCTGCTGGGCGTCTGGGTGGGGCTGTGGTTGGTGGAGCGGCGCGCCCCCCGCCACGGGATTCCATCCGAAACCATCAGCAGCCTGGTCTTTTGGGGGCTGGTCGCGGGCATTCTCGGCGCTCGTCTCGGCTACGCCCTGCGCTTCGTGGACGTCTACTTGCAGGAACCGCTGGCCCTCGTTTCGCTTAATCCGAGCACCCTCGCGCCGATGGACGGCGCCGTGGCGGGCGGCCTGGTCTCCCTGGTTTATGGCCGGCGGAAAGGCCTATCATTATGGCCGACCCTGGACGCGCTCTCCCCGGGGCTGGCCGTCTTCTCCATCGCCCTTGGCTTGGCGCACCTCTCCAGTGGAGATGCGTTCGGAGCGCCGGCCGGGGTGCCCTGGGCGATCGGGCTCTGGGGAGCTCGGCGCCATCCCTCGCAGATCTATGAGATCGTGGCCGCAGTATTGATTCTGGGGATCGTATGGCGCCTTCAGGAGCGCAGGTGGCCGGAAGGCATCCTGTTCCTGTCATGGCTCGGCTTGGCGGCGGGGGGCCGCCTGTTTCTGGAGGCCTTTCGGGGGGACAGTGTCATCGTGCTGGATCGGCTGAGGCTGGCCCAGCTCCTAAGCCTGGCGGTACTGCTGGCGGCCATGTTGCTGATGCACCGGCGGGCGCGCGAGGCCGGCCTCTCAGCCCGGCCGGGTTTGCTTCCCGGCAAGTAGGCTGGCTCCGCCCGCTGGCAAATGGGCCGGGTTCCCATCGTCCAGGTTGTGTTTGGTGGCGGGGTTAGCGCTCCGCCACCGCTTGTATACTTCAGTAGCCACCCCACACGGGTCACGATCGGCGAAGCGTCCTGAAGTTCGGGCTACGAACAGCTGTTTCAGACCGCGTTTGTAGTGAAACGTTTCAGTGCCTTTTTCCTGAGATGAGCTCGAAGGGGGGCACCTTGGTGGTCGTCTTCGGATTGTAGACCCTGGGAGTCCTGCGCCTCCCCAGCCGATGACAAATATCAGTGAGAACCCGGCCACGAAGAACAGCGCGTGGCCGAAGGTGGCCGGCCGCGGGTTGATCTGCGCTCGCCGGCGCCGTCACGGAGCTGACTCCAGCAATGCTTGTATCCTTATATCCAGCTTCTCGCGGTCCAGCGCGCCGATATGGATCTCCCGCACAGGCACTCGGGTGGCCCCTGGCGGCAACCCAGCCACGGCACGCTCTCCATCTTCAGCCCGCCAGGATGGAAATCTCGTCCCCTTCGACGTTGACCGGGTAGCGGTCAAGCGGGCGCGGCGGGGGCCCGGAGACCACGTTTCCATACTTGTCATAGACCCCGTTGTGGCACGGGCAGTAGAACTGCTCCTTGTCCGCGACCCAGTGGACCCGGCACCCCAGATGCGTGCAGATATTCGACATGGCGATGTATTCGCGCCCATCATCAGTGAGCACGTAGGCGAAGATTTCCTCTTCGTCGGAGATCCATCCCGTCTTGCGCTCGACGTTGGTCTTGAAGAGTTCTGGCGTGCCGATCTCGATCTTCTTGCGGGAGGCGAGTGGGAGCCACTCTTCCACCTTCTGCTTCAACGAGGGGCCCAGCAGGTAGGCGATGGCGGGTACGGCGTAGGCAGCCCCGATGGCGGCCGCGATGGCCCGCGAGGCCAATGCCATGAAACCGCGGCGCTCCAACTTGCCTGGGCTGGTTTCTTGCTCTTCCATTTCAACCCTTTTCTCCATCCGGCCTGCGTTGCCGCCCGAGCTCACCGACGTCGCCGCCGGCCCTGGTCGGATGGTATGCGGCCCCCTAATTCTGGCTTGCTGGATTTCTCACTCGATCTCGTGAAGGCAAGGATGCTCTCGCGCGTGACAGCACCCAACCACTCGCCTTCTTGCAGCACGGGGAGCATGTACAGTCTCTCCTCCAGCATGAGCCGCCAGACGTCAATAGCCCGTGCGCTTGGTGGCACGCTGGACAGCTCCCGCAGCGGCTTCATCACCATGCCGGCCGTGGTCCTTCCCCACAGGCCGTCCCCGACGTGGCCGTTCACAATCAGGAGCGCGCCGCAGCCGATAAGCCCATAGGCAGCAGCACGGCCGAACGCGGCGGCGACCCTTGTGGCGCGCCCAGAATCGTCAGTCACCCCCCAGATCATGGCCCGCAGCACGCCCCCGCCGCGAGAGCCAGCGACCATGTGTCCAACCCGCTCATGGATGGATACTGGGCACGGAAATAGCCTGCACGGAGAGACCAAATCAGCGCCGCCAAGGCGATGAACCGGGAGAAATCGGCGCGGATCTCGATGTCGAAGAGCTTGCCCAAGGCAATAGGCGCTCGCATTGAGCGACCCTCCTGATTGGCAATGACAAATCCCTCACCCTGATTCTCCTATATCGGGGCGGCCCCATCCAGCGCTCTTTGGCTCAGGGGGTCGCGCGCAAGATGGCGTGTGTGAAAGCATATGACATCTATCACCTTTTCCATGTGATAGGCCATTTTGCGCTGTCATGGGTTTGTGATCTCCGCTATGGTGGGGTGGAAATCTGCACGGCAGGAGATGATTGATTTGGGGACCCGCCGCCGATACCTGCTTCCGATCATCGCCGGTGCTGGGGGATCGCTGCTCCTGAGCGGGATATATTTCGGTATCGTCTCGCTGGCGGAGAGCCCGGCGCACTCGGCCGAGCTGTTCTGGCAGGATCGATGGATCGTGCTGCCGATTCTGGCAGGCTTCGGCGTCCAGGTTGGGCTGTACGTGATCTTGAAGAAGAAGCTGTTCTTCCCGGTCAAGGACACCGGCCCGAGAGGGGCGCTGACGGGGGCAGGCGGCGGACTGTCCGCCACCGCCATGGCCGCCTGCTGCGCCCACCACGTCACCGACGTGCTCCCGCTGGCTGGGCTCACGGCTGCGGCGACCTTCCTGGCCCAGTATCAACTGTTCTTCATTGGGTGGGTTTGGCGACCACGATTTTGGGCATCATCGTCATGCTGGCGATCCTGATGCGCGAGAGGCGCACGGCACTGCGGATGGCGCCCTCATCGATGGAGGCCGCATGAGGAAGGTGCTGCGAATCCTTGGCAGACTATATGAGCACCCAGGGCTTCGTTGCCTGCGGCTGAAGCCCCTGCTCTGGCTTGGATTGGCTGTGCTGGTGGTGTGGCTGCTCCCCGGATGCAGCTCGGGGGGAGGGGGGCGACAGCATCGTCACCGGGGCAGGGAGGGGACCTCGAGCAGTCGAGGGTTCAGTCTCAGGTTCAATTGGGGACGCTGCTGGACCGGCAGGGCGCTGTGGAGGTTGCGGCGACGCCGCTGGACATGGGCGCGGGAAGCGGGGGGAAGCTGGCGTTCCAGGTGAGCATGAACACCCACTCGGTGGATCTCTGCATGGATTTGGCAGCGCTCTCTACAGCGGAAACAGACCTTGGCATCCTTTTTCCCGCCTTGTCCTGGAGCGGCGGAAGCGGACACCACGTCACGGGAGTGCTTGAGTTTCCGGGAATCGCCCCGGATGGGAGCTCATTGCTGCAGGGTGCCAAGGAACCCATATTGACGATTCGCGGGGTGGACGCGGAAGAGCGGGTATTCGTGTGGCAGATCCCATGAGGCTCGTGATGATTGGGGTAAGACGTGCGCCAATCGGCCTGGCACTCTTGGCAGCCGTTCTCTTTCCCTTCGTGCCGGGCACCGCGGCCTCTGCATTCCCGGAGCAGGAAGGGATCATCCATATCTTCTTCAGCGCGGGCTGCGCGGACTGCTGGCCCTATGTCGAAGAGGTGATGATCCCCGCGCTGCGGGAGGGGGGTATCGAAGCTCCGACCGAGATCCATGACTACACGGTCCCGCAGGAGCGGGCCCGGCTGCTGGAGATGGGGGACGAGATCGGGCTGCCTCGCTCTATCGCCGATTCGCTGTACGCTTTTGTGCCGCTGGAAGCTGGGAATCTGGTGATCCTGGGCCACGTGCCGCCGGACCTGATCGATCAAATCCTGGCCAGTCCTGAACGGCCGCCGCAAATGGTGGTGTGGCAGCCGGAGATGCACGGCGAGCCCACCGAATACCGGCTGTGGGCGTGGCGTGGGGAGGTCTCCATCTTCGACATTGACACGCCGTTCCAGCAGGCGCTTCCGCAGGCGCTGGCCGCCAGCGGGCCGCTCCCGGTGGGGTTGGCGAACCTGGGCCAACTGCTGCCCGCGGTCATGGTCACCGGGTTGGTCGATTCGGTCAATCCTTGCGCCTTCGCGGTCATCCTGCTGCTGCTGGCATTTCTGTTCACCATCCGGCAGTCCAGGCGCCAGATTCTGAAACTGGGTTTGGTGTATATCGGCATGATCTTCCTGGTGTACTTCGCCATCGGCCTAGGGATTCTGCGAGCGGTGCGGTTCTCCGACGATCCCCATTTCGTGGCCCGGGCGGGGAGCTGGATACTGATCGGCCTGGGCGTGATCAATCTGATCGAATACTTCTTCCCGCGGTTTCCCATCAAGCTGCACATGCCTGCCGCCGCGGGCGACAAGACCAACGAGCTGCTCAAGCAGGCCACCGTGCCGGCGACGGTGGGGGTCGGGCTGCTGGTGGGGCTATGCACCTTTCCCTGCTCGGGCGGCGTGTACGTCTCGATCATCACCTTGCTCAACGCCCGCACCACCCTGGGTTGGGGTGTGGGCTATCTGGCACTGTATAACGTGCTCTTCGTGCTGCCCCTGATCGTGATCCTGCTGGGGGCGGGCAACCGGGCGATGGCCAAGCGCTGGGCGCGATGGGAGCGCGAATACTCGCGCCCCATCCGCTTGTGGTATGGCTTGATCATGGTCGGCCTGGGCGCGGCCATGCTGCTGTGGGTCATCGGGTAGGGCAGGCCGTTGTGGGCTCTGGACATGCGCGCGGCGTCGGGCCAGGAGTTCTAGCGACCGACTGCCGCCCCATGAATCTCATGACGACTGACGGAGTATTCGCCATGGACCGGAAACACATGCTTGTCATGTTGCTGTGCTGTCTGGCGCCGATCCTCGCCATTTCAGCGCTGTTCCTCCTCCAGGTTCCCATCAGCACTCTGCTCCTGCTCGCCCTGGTGATGATCTGCCCGCTGAGCCATCTGCTGATGATGAGGCATATGGACCATGAGGCCGCCTTGACGACGGATGACCACCATCCCCATGCGGACGAATCGGGAGCATAGAGCCGGCCCCGGGGATGTGTGCGGCGGGAATCATATGCCGATGATGGGGGCCCCCTGGATCCGGCCGGAGAGCCGATTCCCGAACCTCCCGATGAACGCGGGTCTGAAGATTGACCACTGCACTGGATGGATGGCGTGCCTCATGAGCCCCGCGCTTCTCGCCCCGGGGTCTGCTGGGGGCGCCAGGCAATTGCTCGCCGGACTCTATCGGATCAGATCGCTTGGAGGAAGTGCAGGCGGCCAGCTCCCTCTGGCCGCCTGCGTTGGATGGGGGAAAAGGGCGCAGGGCAAGCGGGGGGGCAGCCCTGCCCCCGGGTCGCCATACTAGTGATGGCCGTGGTGGCCGTGGCCCATACCAGCCTCCTCCTCCATATACCTCATCGGGTTTTCGTCGAAGGCCTTCTTGCATCCAGGTGCGCAGAAATAGTAGGTCTTCCCCATGTGCTCCGACTTCCACTCGGCAGTGGCCTCGTCCACTTGCATACCACATACGGGATCCGTTGCCATCCTTTTCTCCTTTCGAATGGACCTCTGTGACTTTGATCGAAACTTGATGTCGAAGAGGCAATAGCGTCTGCCTTCTCAGACCCTCAACCTCGCTTCGAATATATCCCCTCTCGCAGGGCGTTGCCAGGGCACTCTTGCGCCTGGCTGTATAGGCGAATCGGCGGGGTATGGGCTTGCACATCCCCGCATGCGCACCAGTGTGCATCTTCCGAATCCGTTCATCTGACCCGACCCCCGGGATAGATCCCCGAGCGGTGTGGGATGCTCTCCGCGGCCGTATGCCTCCGAAAATGACCAAAATCATCCAGCAATTGCAGCAAGGTCTCCGAGGGATCAAAAGGTAGATCCTGGATGCAACGACGTATGCGGGACAGCAAGTGAGGGTCTCGGCGAAGCCGATGAGAGGTCTGTGGCAATGCCGAGTTCCGCAGCCAGAACTCAAACGCCCGATCTGCATCCCGGGCCGGGTCGCCCGCGAAAAGCCCCCGCCCCGTCGACGCCCACGCGTTTCCAATATACAAGTACGCATCGCGGATCAGCTCATCACTATTCGCCACCATTCCCTCTCGGCCGAGCAGCGCGAGAAGTCTTCGCACTGGCTGGAGCGGAGCAAGCACACGCTCGTGAATGGGGTGTTTCTCCGGGCCGCGATGGGATCGGAATGGCGGCAGGTGAGGAGGGTCGCCTGAATCCCGGCGGAGAACAGGCCGGACGGTTCTTCGGGGCGGGGGTTTGGCCCCTGCAGCAGGGGCTGCAGCGGGCAGTAGACAGACGCCGTGCGTTGTCCCCCCATCCAACCAGGGGACGCTCTGATGCATGGAACCCAGGATATGTCCCGAGGGTCTCCATGTCACGGCAAGAGAATCCAGGTGCAGGACCTCCTGAAATATGACCGGAAGAACGCGCTTCATTGCGGCTTCGGAATCTTGGGCGGTGAAGAGCGGCAGGGCGGGCTGATGCCGACTGTAGCCAGTCTTGTTCGCATAAGCGGCTTCCCGGTCTTGAAGATGGCCGCGTCCGGCAGCAGAAGCCTCAGAAGAGCACCTGTCGCCTCGGTGGCGAAGATTGGCCCCCCGAATCCATGGGCGACCAGACGCAGCAGATACCCGACATGTCCGGAGTGCAGGCCGCCAATCATCCGGCGAAGAGAGCAGGCGTCCCATTAGTCTTTACAGAAACTTCATGCAGCGAACAAGCCAGCTCTAATCTCCCTGGATAGGATGGGATCGATGGTGAAGTGCAAATCTGATAGAAGTGGGAATAGTAGCAGGAAAGGAGCATGAAGATGATGGGTGGAGGCATGATGGGCGGGACTGGGTTTGGTGGGTTGGGGTCCTTTGGGCTTCTAGGCGGGCTGCTCAACCTTACCGTCACGCTGGGCGTGATCGTTGGTGTGATCGTGCTGGTGGTCTACCTGATCCGCCGGCTCAATAATGGGGGCCAAAGCTTCATGGGGAGTGCGGCACAGGCCCCAATACGCCCCAACCCCCGGGAAATCCTTCAAGAGCGATATGCGCGCGGCGAGATCGAGCGCGAGCAGTTTCAACAAATGCTGACCGATCTCGAATAGCGGCCGTAAAATGCTTTCCCTGGGGGAATTCCCCCACGGGGAGCTTGTCGTTGGGGTTGACCCCCTGCGCTTCCGCCAGTGACGCACGCTCACGATTGTGATGCCGGCGTTCGAAGCCCCTCCGCGGCGGCTTTTCTGATGCCGGCGCGGGGGAGCGAGCTGGATTGAGTGGCGCCATTGGCCTCAAGCGGGTTGGGTGACGCCGATATCCTGCCGCCGCAGCAGTTGGGCGTTGATGGCCACGATCACGGTGCTGAGCGACATGAGCAAAGCACCCACGGCGGGCGAGAGCAGGATGCCGATGGGCGCCAGAACGCCGGCGGCCAAGGGCAAGGCAACCACGTTGTAGCCGGTGGCCCAGACCAGGTTCTGAACCATCTTGCGGTAGCTCGCCCGGCTCAGGGAGAAGATCTTGACCACGTCCAGCGGGTTGCTCCTCACCAGGATGATGCCCGCCGATTCGATGGCCACGTCGGTGCCGCTGCCGATGGCGATGCCTACATCCGCGCGCGTGAGCGCGGGGGCGTCATTGACGCCGTCGCCGACCATGGCTATCTTCCTGCCCTGGCGCTGCAGCTCTGTCACCTTCTGGTCCTTGTCCTCGGGGAGCACCTCGGCGAAGTATTGATCAATGCCCAGTTCCTCCGCCACCGACTTGGCTACCGCCTGGCTGTCGCCCGTCAGCATGGCCACCTCCACGCCCATCTCGTGCAGGCGATCGATGGCCGGTTTGCTTTCCGGGCGGATCACGTCCGCCAGCGCGAAGGATGCCGCCACCTCAGTCCCGTGAACCAAATGCACCACACTTTGCCCTCTGGAGCTGGCTCGCTCATCGAACTGGGCCAGCTTCTCTGGCGCCTGTATCTCGAGCATCTCCAGCAGCCTCGGCCCGCCCACATAGACGGTGGCGCCGTCCCATTGGGCCCGCACACCGCGCCCCTTGATGGCCTCGAAATCCTCGATTTTGGGCAGCTTCACGCCGCGCTCCTGTGCAGTAAGCCGCATGCCGCGGGCGATCGTGTGTTCTGAGTCGCCCTCGATGGCGGCCGCTAGGCCCAGCGTGTGCTCCTCGCTCCAGCCATCGGTGGTCTGCATGTCGACGACTCCAAACTCACCTTTCGTCAGCGTGCCCGTCTTGTCAAAGATGATGGTGTCGATGGAGCGCGCCTCTTCCAGCGCCAGCCGGTCGCGGACAAGGATGCCGTTGTTGGCCCCCATGGCGGTGGTGATGGCCACCACCAGCGGGATGGCCAACCCCAGGGCGTGCGGACAGGCGATCACCAGCACCGTGGCCACGCGGGCGATGACCTGCACGTCGAAGCCCACCGCGATGACCCAGGCGATGGCGGTGATCACCGCTACCCCGATGGCGACATAGAACAGCCATCCGGCGGCCTTATCGGCAAGGATTTGGGTGTTGGACTTGCTCTGTTGCGCCTGCTCCACCAGGCGCATGATGCCCGCCAGCGCGGTGTCCTTGCCGGTCGCTTGCACACGCACCCGCAGACTGCCTTCGCCGTTGATGGAACCGCCGATGACCGGGTCGCCCGGATCCTTCGACACGGGTTTGGATTCGCCGGTGATCATGGCTTCGTTGACCTCGGATTCGCCCTCCTGAACCTGGCCGTCGGCGGGAATGCTGGCACCCGGCCTCACCAGCACCAGGTCGCCCTCCTTGAGTTCGCTCGTCGGGACCTGTACCACCTCGCCGTCTGGATTGATTCGCTCCGCGGTGTCGGGCATGAGCTTGGCCAATTCGTCCAAGGCGCCGGAGGCCTGGCGGATGCTGCGCATCTCCAGCCAGTGCCCCAGGAGCATGATATCGATCAGCGTGACCAGCTCCCAGAAGAAGGTGGAGCCCGTGGGAATGAAGAGCGCGGCCACGCTGTAGACGAAGGCCACGCTGATGGCGAGCGAGATGAGCAGCATCATCCCCGGTCGCCGGTTCTTGACCTCCGGCACGGCCATCTGCAGGAAGGGCAGGCCGCCATAGAAGAAGACGATCACCGCAAAGACAGGCGTGATCCACTGGCTGCCCGGAAATGCCGGCAACTGGAAGCCCAGGGTGGCCTGAACAAAGGGGCTGAAAAGCAGGACGGGGATGGATATCAGCGAACTGATCCAGAAGCGCTTGCGAAACATCTGCTCGTGCCCGGTGTGATCGACGTGCGCTTCGTGGTCACCGTGACCACCGCCGTCGTGGCTTTCGTGTCCGGCGCCATGCTCGTGGTCGCCGTGTTTGGCTTCGGGCATGGCCCCGGCCTGATTTCCCATTTGGGTGTGGTGGCTGTGCTCCTGGCTCCCCGATGTCTCGGCCACATGGTCGTGGGGCCCATGCATATGCTTCTCGTTCATAGTGGTTCGTCCCTCACATTGTCATATTGCGACTGATCACCGGCGGAGCTCAGGTTGAGCTTCAGGTCCGTGGCGCGCCGCCGCGTTCTTCTGGCTTTTCAATTATAACCAGCCCCAGGTCCCCGATGGGCCCCGTGAAGCGCTGAAAGCGCTCCAGGCCCGGAAACTGTCGGACCAGATCGCGATCAACTGGCCTAACGCTCAACAGGGGGTAGGTCCTGCGTATCAGGCCCGAGATCGGCCCATGGCCGACCACCTCAAATAGAAGGAGCATATGCCCGCCGGGCCGCAGCCGCTCCCAGGCCTTCTGGACGGCTCTTGCGGGGTCGGGCAGGTGTTCGAAGGCCCAGGTAGAAATAATCAGGTCGTAGTCTCCCCCGGGCAGCGGCTCGGAAAGCAGGTCCATCTGGTGGAAGACGACGTGGCTGAGCTTACCAAACTTGCGTTGGGCCTGTGCCAGCATGGCCGGGGTGAGATCGACGCCGGTGTAGGAATCGTAGGGCAGGTCCAGATCGGTGATGCGGGCCAGGTTGGCGCCCGCCCCGCAGGCCAGGTCCAGCACCCGCCCACCGTCGCTCAGGAAATCCGTCAAGTGCCGATCGAAGTCTCGATGCGCGTCGACGTAGAACCAGCGGCGCCACTCCGGATCGACCGCCGCGTAGGCAGCCGCCACGGCGCGATAGAGTTCGGGGACTTCGAAGGGCGCGCGGCGCAGGATCATGTATCCCAGGCAAGCCTCGGCTGCGCCGGCCAGGCGCAGCGCCCAGGCCGGCCAACGGCCGAGCCAATCTATCACCGCACGAAACAGCGCTCCCCCGGGTACATACCGATACAGGCGCAGGTATCGCTTGCCAAAGATCACCGTCGAGCTCCCGTCCAGAAGCATATATAGCGCGATGGCCCGCAGCGCGCCCCTCGCTCCAATCACTTCCTGGACATCCTCTTCGTCAATCATCATCCCATCCTCCCTCCAAGGGCTCGCTTTGGCCCGGATCTGTTTGTGCTTCCCCAAGCGGTGTAGAGCGAGCATGCTGCGCCCGCTGGAGACCCGGGCGAATTCCGCTCGACGTGGCTCATATCAGGCGTCACGACCTTTCTGCAGCCCGAGGTGCGCGCAATGCGCCAGGAAGTCCTTCTGCACGCCCAGCGCCTCGTCGGTGATGCGGATGGATTCCTCGCCACTTTCCAATGCCCCGGCCAGAGCCCGGATGGCGTCGATGGATTCGGGGACAACAATGGCCTCGTTGTAGACCTGATATGTATAGTAGACCTCCCGGCCGTTGACCGTGAGCACATCCTCCCAGAGGGCCACCTCCCACACGTCCCCGCGCGGGCGGCCCAGATCCTTCATCAATTCGATGGTGCTGTTGAGGGCCACGATCCCATCGGGCATGCGGATGAAGGCGATGCGCGGCGCCGCCCGGAAAGCCTCCAGCACTTCCTCCCGGCTGGCATTCCCATACGACGATCCAGTAATGGTTGTGGGTCTGTGTGTGGGCGGCCTTGGTGGCGATGGTGATCACATCCAGATCCGGGGCGACGGTCTGGGCGTCGGGCCCCTGGTCGCTGGGGATCTCCTTCTCGGGCACCACTGTGTTCATGATGCCGCTGTGATCGGATTCCCACGGGTCGGTCGCCCGGCGCACCAACACACCGCGCGCCTTCTTCAGCAGCCCCGCATCGCCCAGCGCGCTGAGGGTGCGTACCGCGCTGGTGGTGTTGCACGAGACCACCCGGCAGATCGCTGGCCCTTTCTCGGGCGAAGGTCTCTGGTTCGCTGATGGACATGATCTGAGAGGGGTCGAAGGATGGTATCAAGCGTCCCAGCATGCCGTAGCCGCCACCCACTTCTGCGATCATGGAATCGTATTTCGTGTTCCAGAACACATTTGGGCCTGCCTCTGGAGGAATGCGCCAGGTCGCTTTTCCAAACATGAGGTGAAACGCATGCCGGCCGCTGCTCATTTCGACGATCTCGGCCTGATACGCGAACTCGAATTCGCGCAGACGAGAAAGAGTGAGGTCCGGATTTCCCATTCCCTTGAGAAAATCCTGGACCGCTCCGATCACTTCCTCGCCGGGAGGAGAGGCCTCCAGATCGAAGCTGTAAACGTATCCACTATCGGAACCCAGCATTCCCATCAACTCTTGAGAGAGGCTGTAGACGCGGGCAGGTTGAGATGGCGTGGCATTTACGGATATCCTGCCCAGCGCGGAGACCCCCAGCCGCTCGTTCAGGAACTCCCGAATGCCAGCGACTCTCCGGCCGCTAATCACGCCAGATTCCGTCTGCGTGTCAAAGGACATCATTCACCTCAGGCTGACTGAACCCTGCCCTTTGATTACCATGCTAATCAATCTTGCTCGCATGAACAGAGTAGAAAGGCGTGCGCCGACCACAGTACTTTAGCCCCCAGCTTACGGCCCTGAATACCCGCCATTTGGCGCATCGTATATCCGGCATTTGGTGCCCCATGCACGTTCTTGCCGTCTGTGTCTTGTCAAGTGGTGTAAATTCTGTGTGCATCCTTGGCTGTCTATA
>CAYMCO010000050.1:0-24454 GCA_964388955.1 uncultured Anaerolineaceae bacterium
CCCTGGCTCTCTCCGGGGCCTGCCCGGCACTGGCTATAATGATCTGCGGTCCCCTGTGCAGTGCGTCGCACTGGGCGCCTCGGCATGTATGGCGCTCGGATCGACGGAGTGAATTGAGGTGGCAATGCCGAAAACAGAGTACAGGATACGGAGCCTGGAGGCCACATTGGACGTTCTGGAGGCCTTCGTGGATGCGGCCGGCCGGCCGTTGGGCGTGACGGAAATCAGCCGGCTGACAGGGCACAACAAGAACCGCGTCTTCCGCATCCTGGTCACTCTTGCAGCGCGAGGCTTCGTTCTACAGGATCCAGAGACACAGGAGTACTACCTCGGTCGCGGTTTTCTCTTGCTGGGTGAGGCCACCCGGAACCGTTTCGATCTCCGAGAAGCCGCCAGGCCCTATCTGCGGGAACTGGCCGAAAGCAGCGGGGATGCCGCCCTGCTCTTGCTGCCGTTTGGCAACAGCACCGTCACCGTCGATATCGAATACGGCTGGCAGCGGCTCCAAAGCGGCGGGCCCATCGGGGAGACATTCCCGCTGCATGTTGGCTCCTCGGGCAAGCTGCTGCTCGCTCATATGCCGTCTGGGGAGCGGCAGGAGGTGCTGGATCGGCTCCCGCTCGATCCATTGACGCCCAATTCCATAACGGATCGGGACGAGCTCCTGCGCGAGCTCCAGCGGGTCCGTGAACAAGGCTACGCCACGTCGCAAGAGGAGATTGAGCCCGGCTTGATCAGCGTCGGTGCGCCCATCCGAAATTCGTCGGGGGAGGTGGTCGCCGCTTTCACACTCTCGGTGCCCAGCGCCCGCTACGATGAGGCGTATGAGCGGCGCTGCGCAAACCTTCTCTTGGATGCTGGCCGCCGCCTCTCGGCCGAATTGGGCTATCGGGAGGATGGAGGCCGGCGCGAGCTGGCGGCGGTGGAACACTCACCGTGACCGCCCCGTCCCCGCCGGGTTCTTCTCTCGGATTTGTGTTACCAGCATATCCGCGAAGTCGACGAGTTTGATGTTGGCACGCATGTGGGACCCCTGGGAATCGGCGGGCAGCCGCGGAATCGGATATGCGGAAGATACGCCCCTCAGAAACCGGAGGGTGTGCTCCATTTCAGGGGGCTCGGCTGCTTGAGAGTGAATGTACGGCGCTCCTCTCGATACAGCTCGTGGTTTCACCACCCGGCACTCGAGATGCGCCTCCCCACAATCGGAACCTGCGAAGCAGGCCGCATCTCGAGTAGCGGCGAGCGGAGCGAGGCGTGTATCAAGAGGCCTGGCCTGTGTTGTTGACAGGGTGCGGCATGTGCGAGTCTGCCGTGTCAGATCGCCCCCCAGGATGGACCGCACGCGAAACCGGACGCCGGCTTGACATGGCTCCATGTCAAATCCCGCCGCTGGAGGGAGTTCACGGCATCGAGTTCTGATCGGCCGGATCCCGCAGGACTCTTGTCTCGGATGAGAAGCAGATATATTATCGACCTCGAACTGGGTCGAAGATCGAACGAGATTGTCCCGATTCTCAATTACCTTTTGATTCCATGAATGTGTTGGCCTCTTCGCTGAAATCAGACCAACCGCTGTCAAGGGGATGCCTGCGCCTGAGAAAGGGGACAATACTCACCGCGCTGAGACTCGACCATAGCTTGTGTCATTTCAATCACCGGCGTGGATGTCTCGACTGAGCGATGATCATATGGGTCGTCGATGATACTCTTTGCCGGGGGCCATGGCGGAACGGGGATCAGGCCGCCTCCAGGGGAGGAAACCCGATCTCTATGGATGCGGATTGCGATATCGTATATGTCGGATTTGTGTCGCGGTCGGCATGTCTCACGCGAAAAGAGGTGCGACCCGATTCACTCGAGCGCACAATGGAGGCAGCAAGATGACCGTCGTCGGAAGATCGATCCCCCGCACAGATGCGCTGGCGAAGGTCAGCGGCCAGGCGCGCTACGCCGGCGACCATACCATGCCGGATACGCTCCACATGCGCATCCTCGTCGCCAACCGGCCGCACGCCCGCATTGAGTCCATCAACACCCAGGCTGCCCGGTCGATGCCCGGCGTGGCGGCGGTCTTCACAGGCGAGGACGTGCCCCACAACCAATACGGGCTCATCATCCCGGACCAGAGGGTCTTGTGCACCGACGTGGCGCGATTCGTCGGGGATCCGGTGGCAGCCGTGGTCGCCGAAACCCCCGATCTGGCAGGGGAGGCGCTGGAAGGCATCCAAGTGTGCTATCAGGACCTCCCGGTGCTCGGTTCGACCGGCGCGGCTCTGCAGGATGGCGCTCCCCAGATCCACCCTCGTTACCCGGGCAACATCATGAAAAGCGTCAGAATCCGGCGCGGGAACGTGGCCGAGGGATTTGCCCGGGCGGCATTGATCCTCGAGAACGAATACCGCACTCCGCCCCAGGAACATGCCTTCCTGGAGCCGGAGGCAGGATTGGCCTACCCTGACGAGCTTGGGGGCATCACGGTGATCGCCGCCGGGCAAAGCGTATATGACGATCAGCGCCAGATCGCAGAGGCCCTGTGCATTCCTCTCTCGAAGGTGCGGGTGAAGTATGGGCCGGTCGGCGGGGCTTTCGGAGGGCGCGAGGATGTTTCGGTGCAGATCCTGCTGGCCCTCGCCGCGTGGGTGCTGGAGAGGCCAGTGAAAATCCAATGGTCGCGTGCCGAATCGATCGTCGGCCACTGTAAACGCCACGCGATGACCATCCGCCACAAGTGGGGCGCTGACGACCAGGGCCGGATTTTGGCGGCCGAGGTGGATATCACCGCCGATGCGGGAGCATACGCGTCTACCAGTCCCTCCGTGTTGGAATGTCTGGACAGTCTGTGCGTTGGGCCATACGACGTCCCCAACGTCTCAATGGACGGGCGCATGGTGTGCACCAACAACATACCCAGCGGCTCACTCCGGGGCTTCGGCGGCCCCCAGGTCGCCTTCGCAGCCGAGCAGCAGATCGAGCGCCTGGCAGAACGGATGGGAATAGATCCGGTCACCATTCGGTTGCGCAACTGCCTGCGTGATGACTCGCTGCTCCCCACCCAGTCCGGCATTCCCGGCAAAGTCAGCCTGCCCGCGCTGATCGACGAGTGCGCCCGGCAAATGGGATTCAAACCGCGCGATGGCGCATGGCTGCACCCACAACCCACGGGCGATGACGCGCCGGCCCGGGGGATCGGCATCTCCGCAGGCATGAGACATTCCGGGCTGGGGCATGGCTTCCCCGAAGGGAGCGAAGCGCGAGTGACCCTGGATGGAGGTGCAGAGATCGAGCGCGTGGTGGTCCACTCCGTGGCCGCGAACGTGGGTCAAGGCAGCCATGATGCCCTGCGGCAAATCGCGGCGCAAACTCTCGGCGTTCCGCTCTCGATCGTGCAGTTCGAGCCGGGTGACACTCTGACCATCGGCGATTCAGGGGGCGCATCCGCATCACGCTTGACCTTTGTGGCGGGCAACGCGGTGGCTCTGGCGTCCCGAAGAGCACTGGACGAGTGGAAGGGCGAAAGCCGCCCAGCATCGGCGACGGCCGTGTGGCGACCCCCTCCGACGACTGTGCCTGACCCGGAGACGGGCAAGTGCATCGACAATTTCACGTACTCCTTCGCCGCTCACGGCGCCGAGGTTGAGGTGGACACGGGCACCGGTGAAATCCACGTCCGGCGTGTGGTCGCCGTGCATGATCCCGGCCGGGCCGTCAATCCAGACCAGGTCGTCGGCCAGATACAGGGCGGCGTGATCCAAGCTCAGGGATGGACATTGCTGGAGAACTTCGTGACCGAAGGGGGCCGGGTGCTGAGCGACCAGTTAAGCACCTACCTGATCCCAACCAGTCTGGATATACCAGGCGAGGTGCACGGAATTCTGATCGAAGAGCCAGACCCGACCGGCCCATTCGGGGTGCGCGGCCTGGGCGAGATCCCCTTCGTGCCGCTCGCCCCTGCGGTCGTCAGCGCAATCCACGACGCGATCGGGATCTGGTTCGAAGAGCTGCCTGTTCTACCCGAGAAAGTGCTGCAGAGGCTTGCAGTGGGCCCGGCGGGGCCGCCAAAGTGAGCGCCAAGATGCGCGCATAAAGATCAGCCACCCTGCGGTGTCTCGCTCATCTACGTGACCTGAAATTCAACCGGGGTAAATACCGCCGCTCGCTCGGGAACCCGGATCAGCGCGACGGGTGGGGGCACCGACACCGGCATCGCCCTCGCCAGCGCCGCAGCCATCGGGTCCGTTTTCCGGCCCACATCATTCGGCGCCGTGAGGCTCATCGAGCTTTCTCGGCCGCCAGCCCCTGTAGAAGAAGCCGAACTGCTCCTCCCGGCGATCCGTCGCCAGCGGCGGGTCGATCGACAACGCCGAAATCTCTTCCCGCCATTCAGGCGTCATGTCGACATCAAGCGCACCGAGAAGCGTCTCCAGTTGGGCCACCGTCCTGGCCCCGATGATCGGTGCTGTCACCGCTGGATGCGACATCACCCATGCGACGGCGAGCGCGGCTGGGTGCACGCCGCGCTGCGCGGCGTGCTCCGTGAAGCGCTCAGCCACCTGGTAGTACTGCGGATCTCCGTAGCGAACTCTCGAGAATTCGTCTTCGAGCAGGCGGCCCTCCTGCGGTTTGCGGCCGCCGCTGTATTTCCCGGACAGCAATCCACCCGCCAGGGGACTGTAGGGGACAACAGCCATCCCTTGCGCGAGCGCGAGCGGGAATATCTCGACCTCCGCCTGTCTCTTCACCAGGCTGTACATGGGCTCAATACACCGAAACCGCGAGAGATGTTCCTTATCCGAGACTCCGAGCGCCCTGGCAATCTGCCACGCCGCCCAGTTGCTGACGGCCGGATACAGTATCTTTCCCTGTCGAACCAGGCGGTCGAGGGCGCCGACCGTTTCCGATATCGGTGTGTGAGGATCGAAGCTGTGAACGTAGTAGATGTCGATGTAGTCCGTCCTCAACCGCCTCAGGCTATCTTCCACAGCCAACCCAATGTGCCGGCGCGAAAGACCCCCATCGTTGATTCTGCTGCTGGTCGGAAAGCAAACCTTCGAAGTGATGATCACCTCATGCCTGCAGCCATCAATCAAGCGGCCCAATGTCGCTTCGTCCTTTCCCTCATCGTATACGTTTCCACAATCAAAGAAGTTGATACCCGCATCTCTACAGCGAATGAACTTCTCCTTTGTGAGACCTTCCGTCCCGAAGCAGAGGCATGATACCCGCACTCCCGTGGAGCCCAGCAACCGATATCGCATCTCTCATCTCCTCATCGCCAGGTGTCCGCCGCAATGGTCTGGCCGCCACCCCGTCCGCAGCCCACCCGCATTCATAATCGGCGGGGCCCTCTCTGCACACGAACCCGGCGTTCCGATTCTCGATCGGAACCCGCGCCGCCCGCCCTTGCCGCTGGGCGGATACCTGCATGAGCCCAAACCCGCGCCGCCCGCCGGCGGGCGCCGTCCTCACCCGGACCCGCGGCGGCCCCGCTTGTCACATCGTCGGGCCAAGCACCTGCTCGAACAGTCTCAGGTTGCGACGCACATCCGCCAAATCGTACATCCCAATATTCCAGACATCGATGAATTCATGAAACTGCAGAGCGTAGCGGATCGCGGCCTCTCCTTTGTCCCGCAGTTTCCCGGCATCGAGGAGTTTGATAACGTATACGCCTTTCCCGGCCTCCTTGAGAGCCCGAATGGCCTTCAGGTGCTCGTCCAGAGAACCGTCCTCCAAGAACCCGCCAACCATGTTCAGCGTCGTACACACAACCTCAATCTCGGGTCTTCCCGAGATATTCCTCAGCACCTCGGTGCTGTGCGTGGACAGGCCGACCGCTTCGATCTCTCCCCTCTCTTTCGCCTCAAGAAATGCCCGCAGGGCGCCTTCTCTCGCCTCAAGGTTCCCAATCTGCACCAGTTCTCCGTCGATCTTCCTGGTTGTCGACCTCAGAGGTACATTGTGAAGGAGCATCAGGTCGATATATTCGGTGTTGAGTTCCGTCAAAGCTTCTGCCACAGCTTTCTCAGCCTCGCGGTGGCCGCTGGCGAAGGATTTGTCCGCCACGACCACCCCCTCCCGCCCAACCAGACCGAGCGCTATTCCTACGTGTGGGTGAGTGCCATAGCTCCTTGACGTATCCCAGAAATTCACTCCCAGTTCGAAAGCCTTCTTGAGCACTTGGCTGCCTTCGTCGGGGGAAAGATCACCTTGCGATTTCTTCCCCAATGGACCCTTCGGTGTCGTGAAGGGCTCCGTGCCAAAACAAAGACGCGAGACCAGGAGGTCAGTTCTCCCCAAATGGATTCTTTCCATGTCACCCCTCCTGAAGGGTCGATGTGTGCATCCTGGGTTGCTCCGGAGTTAAAGTATCCTACTCCGGCTCGGGATCGAAGTCCCGGATGATCAAGCCAACCGCTCACCATAACGATCTGAATTTGGAATCCACCATTCTTCCCCCCTGACGGTGGTGATGTACTCCGGCCATCGCAGGTTGACGGGCGGCTTGAAATCCCGGGGCAATAGCGGCGCCACCCACTTGTCCCCGCCGACCCCGCCCCCCGTCCGGACTTCGAACTCCTCCTTGGCCGCCCGCAGGATCTCCGGCTCCAGCAGGAGATCAACCAGGGTGCCCGCCATCGTCTTGCCGGCGACGAGCCAAGTCGGATCGATCGTCGGGGGGAAGCCGGTCATGGCAACAGAACCCCAATGCGCCCAGCGATCGGGCTGTTCACGTATCATCGCCCGTGCGGTGTAGAGGCGGGCGCTGGGGGCATGCCAGGTATATTCCACGTAGTCGTCGGAGCCGAGATTCTCCTGCCAGGGCGGAATCCCTTGGCGAAGCTCAGCCTCCCATTCCTGCGGTGGGGTGAGCCTTTGACACTCCTCTGTGAAAGGATCCTCCATGGGCGGGATTCCCAACTCCTTTTGGACCGCCCGCGCGAACCCCCGCGCTTCCTCACCGAACTGGGGCGCCCCGACCAACTGCAGATTGCGATATGTCAGCTCTGCGAGCGTATTGTTCGCCAGGCCGATGCGGGTCTTGGTCACCCACTGCCGGCGAACCGAGGTGTTGGTGGCCTGCGCCGCATGCTTGGCGTTGTTCTCCAGGACCCTGGAGAGCTGCTGCTGGATCTGCAGCGAGGGGGATCTCCAGGCATACTGGATCTGGCCGATCTTCGGCGCGTGATTGTCCGAAGTACATTGTCCCCCGATCATGACGAACTCATTCATCGTCCACAATCCGGTGTGGGGAAACATGTTCTCTTTCATGTGTTTCGTCATCGTATACATCAAAGAAACGGCGTCGATGGCCCCGGGGGAACGTGGGATTCGATGCGGATGGTCCGGATCTACCAACAGCCCGGGATCAATCCACGGCTCGTCCTCCAGAAGCTCAAAAGTGAACAAACAGCTCCAGTAGGAGCCGCCTTGAGTTTCCCAGATTGCCGTATTGCACTTCTGGGGATGATACATGATATAGGCATCGGCCCCGTCGTAGTAGCCCTTGGCCGCATGCACCGGCTTTGATCCACAGACCTTTTCCGCCGGTTCCCCGAAGAAGCGCAGGGTCCCCTTCAAGTCGTGCCCTTGCATGGCGTGCTTGGCGGCCAAGATCCCCGCCAGGGCGGCCACTCCGAGCGCCGAATGCGGATCGGTATGCCCCGGCGCCCACCGATGAAAGCCTTCCCTCGGTGCCCGGTATGGCACCGGCTGCTGGGAAAATCCGGGCACGGCGTCATACTCGGCGAAGCTTCCGAGCACCGGACCCCCCTCCCCCCAGGTCGCCGAGAAGGCGGTGGGCATCTCGCCTGAACCTTCCTCGACATCGAACCCCTCCGCCCGAAGCAGCTCCACGTAGGCTTTGGCAGATCGATATTCCCTCCAGGCTGTTTCGGCATAGTTCCAGATTTCCAGGTGAAATTCCGAAAGCCGGTCTCGGGCAGCATCCACCCACTGAATGGCGCTCGACTTGACGGATTCTTTGTCATTCATCAGCTCGCTCCTTTTCGCTTCGGTGTTGGGGTCAAGCCCCTTCGAATGTCAAGCGCGCTTCGCTCTCTGCGCCCTCACACCCGAACATCAGAGGCAAAGCCCGATATGCCTTGCGCTCGATGGCGATGTCAGCCGCTCGCCGGGTATGCGTAGTAGCCGCTCTTGCTGTGTGCCAATCCCAGCCGGGCAAACAGCTCGCCCATCTTCAGACCGACGTAGCATGGGTCCAAGACCGGCACGCCAAGCTCGCGTTCCAGGCCCTCGCCATATCCTACCAACCCCGCGCAGCCCAGGATGACGACCTCGGCACCATCCTCACGGATCGCACGTCTGCCGACATCCAGTATCCGCGCGCGCGTATCCAGTGGCCGGTCACCCATCTCCAGCACACCCAGATCCAGGGAGCGTATGGACGCCAAGAAGCCAGATAACCCGTAGGAAGCCACTTCATGCATTTTGCTCGGAATTCGCACCCGCGATGTTGTAAGGATGCTGTACCGGGACCCCAGCATTGCTGCGACGTGCAGAGTCGATTCTCCGATCCCTACAACGGGAATGCCCACCAGTTCCCTGGCGGCGACAAGCCCGGGATCCCCGAAACAGGCCAAGACCACGGCGCCATAATCCTCCTCTTCCGCTTGCTGCACCAGTTCGAGAGTGGGTGGGATAGAAAGAGCTGCATCACGGGCCGACTCGATCGAAGCTGCGCCATGCTGAGGATTGGTCACCGTCATTTCTGTCGCGGGATCCTTCACCGTTTCCAGGGCTGTTCTCAAGCGATCCGTTAGGCCTTTTGAAGTATTGGGATTGATAACAAAGATGTTCATCTGCGTGCCTCATCCTGTTGTCGCCCACGCCAGTGATCTGAAACGCCGCTTGCCTCCGGCGTGATCGGCGGCCGGAAAATCGAGCCGCTCAGCGGTCTGCAGATTTCGCAAGAGGTAGGTTGAGATGCGTGCGATGCCGACATGGCCATCGCAGCGGCCCGCTCTCATCCCGGCGAACACCCTGCCGGGCCCACCCCGGCCGCCGGCGAGCGTACCGCCCCTGAGCGCAGGAAACCCGGCCAAACCCGCTACATCGCGGTTCTCGTACCAGCGCCCTGCGAACCGCTGCCACACCCGCAACCCTCTGAGGGTGCCCAATCATCGGCCATGAAATCATTTGTGTCAAGTCTCACAATACTATTACTGCGGACCCTTTCGTTCGTCGAATATGGCAACGGGAAGGCCTCCCTTGACAATCACTGCGAAAAAGTGTGCGGGAATACGAAGATGAGTTGACCTCCTGCCGGATTGATGTACGCTACGGGCAGCCCTGCGCCAATGGCCGGAGGTACCCCGGTCGTGGACAGAGGTCGTGGTCCGAAACCGCTGCTCGGCCGGTTCCGGGTGGGGGGCAAGTCTGTGAAGCGATAACCGTACGAGGCGCAAATACATGGCGAGCGCAAGACCTCAGGGCAGCAATCCGAAGAGCCCGGCATCGGTCCCATCCAGGAGGCCGATTGGGATGGCGCGCTGGCATTGCGTCCGGCGCGGGCGCCCGTCGTTCCCGGCGCATTTCCGCCCGCAAGGTGCATCCAGAAGGGCAGGGGGCTGCATCCGTGAGTCTGAAACACCATGCGAAAGCGACGAACCTGCGACCGTCGTCCTGGAACAAGCCCCGGGCAGACCCGCGTTCCGGCCGAGGAGTCCCAACGCGGCCGCCTGGGACATGCCCCAAAGAGTCGATACTTCTCATCCAATGCTCTCCGCCCAACAGGCAGAGGAGGAAAATGCGCATGAAGCTGAGCAAATGCTTGAAGAAGACATTTGAAGTTATCGAAGAGCGGAGGGAGAAGACGATTTCTCTTCTGTCTGGCTTAGTTGCAGAACAAAGCCTTCCCGGGCGGGAATGGGGAATACAACAGTACATTTGTGAGCGGCTGAAGGAGATGGCGCTCAGAGTTGACATGTGGGAGCCCGACTGGGATCAGCTAAGGAATCACCCAGGCTATGTAGCAGTGGAGAGTGGCTATGAGAGGCGGCCCAATGTGGTGGGCATTTGTCGTGGCTCAGGAGGAGGAAGGTCTCTGCTCTTTAACGGGCATGTGGACGTTGTGCCGGCAGCCCCCGAGAACTGGTCGACATGCCCATGGCAAGCCGAAATAAAGGATGGAAGGCTCTACGGGCGTGGCGCTTCGGACATGAAGAGCGGGCTGGCTGCCATGACCTCGGCCCTGGATGCCGTCCTCGCGGCCGGGCTGAGGCCAAAGGGGGATATCTATTTGCAGTATGTCGTGGATGAGGAACGTAGCGGCAATGGGACCCTGGCGTGTATCCAGCGTGGGTATTCGGCGGATGCAGGCATAAGCTGCGAGGCCAGCGATATGGGAATACAAACGGCCACTACGGGCAGCATGTGGTTCAAGATTTCCGTGCGAGGCAAATCGGCGTCGATGTCACGCCGCTGGGAAGCGATAAGCGCCCTCGAGAAGGGGTATCGGGTCAGCCAGTATATTGACGAGTTGGAAGAACATCGAATACGGACGGTGGGCCACCCGCTGTACCCAGACACAAGAGGCGGGCTAGCCTGCTTCGTGGGCCGGTTCGATGCCGGAACCTACCCCAGTGCCCCGCCGGCCAACTGCACCATGTGGGGGAGAATGGGCACATTGCCCGGCGAAGATCCAATGCAGGCTCAGCAACAGCTCATCGATTATGTCCGCAAGAGGTCCATGCAGGATGCTTGGCTGAAGTGCGCTCCTCCTGAAATCCAATTTGACGGATACTATGCTGAGCCCGCTGAGATCCCCAGGGATCACCCCATCTGTCAGACCGTTGCCATATCCTTTGAACAGGTGATGGGCAGGTGTGCGCCCGTCATGGGCCACGATGGCGCAGGAGACAGCAGGTTCCTGATCAGATACGGCAGAACCCCCACAGTCATATTCGGCCCCGGTGCGATTACTCAGATGCACGCGGATAACGAGTGCGTGGATATCGAAGATGTCATCACAGCCACCAAAGTCCTGGCTGCGACCATTCTCCATTGGTGTGGGTTCGAAGAGGGATAGGAAACAATATGATGTTCTCCTCTGCCATCCAACGAGGCGAATCCAACCGGTTCTCAGACCGGTCATCACTGGCGCGAGGGCGGATTTGCCTGGGCCCGGAAACGTTTGTAGGATAGGCGCGGGTTGAACCTCTACGTCAGCAATCAAACCCATGTAATTGCTGAGAGCCGGGCATAGGTCTTGCGAAACCGCCGGGGGCATTCCCCACGGGAATCCTGATAACGCGATCAAGGAGAGAGCACGATGAGCTATCCAGAATGGGAAGTGGTCAGAGAGAGGTACTTCGATACGAGCGAAGTGCCCATGATCAACGACGACACACCGACGTTCATGCGCAGACCCTACGCGGAATCTGCGCGGGATTTGGCGGGCGCTGATGTTGTCATTATCGGGAGCACGTATGTCGCCAGCACTGGAGATTCCTTCTGGGGCGTCAAAACCGAAGAGTGGGCCGCTGCCGCGAAACGGGTGCGCCAGCAGTCTGCTCGCTACTTCTCAGGATATCTCGCCGATTTCGACCTGGATGTTTTCGAGCATCTCAATGTTGTGGACTATGGAGACGCCGAATTCGACCGCGGGGCATTCACCGCGATGACGTTCGAGTCAGTCATGAATGCGCAACGGGCAGTGGAAAAGAAGGTCAACGATGCCCTGGACGCGGGCGCAATTCCCATCGTCATCGGCCAGAATTCGCCATGCAGCTCCTATGCGGTCGCCAAACCCGTCGCCGAACGAACGGTGGGGGAGGTCGGCGTTGTGAGCCTTGATACCCATTGGGACATCGAACCCCTCGATGACGCGACGGGGGACCCAAGGATTGCCGGCGCCGCCAGTTGGAAAGCGAAGATGTATGAGTTCCACGATAACATGAAGATCGAGAACCTGGTCGAAATCGGCGAGAGAGGCATGCTCGAATTCAAGCACACTGTGCGGGGTTTTCTGCAGCAAGGCGTCCATTTCTACCCCATGTGGAAAGTACGGCAGATCGGCATCGAGCGGCTCTGTGAACTGCTCTCACCTGCCTATGACCGCACCTCAGCAGTTTATGCGCACTTCGATATGGATGTCCTAGGTGGAGCCGGTCCGACCCCCGGTGATCTGCTGGGCGAACTCGCCGAGCCGATTGGCATGACGGACTACGAAGTGATCCGGCTGGCTTTTGAAGTTGGGCGCAGGGGCGTTGATGCTCTGTCGTTTCTCGCCATCCCCCCAGGTTCCCTGTGTGGGTACCGTACCATCGTATACGTGATCATGTATCTACTGGCAGGCAGAATCATAGCCAGAGACAATCCACAATCTACCTGACACGGAAGGAGGCCGTCCATGCATGCTGAAAAAGTGTTCGACGCCCAGCAAGCCTACTTGAATCTGCAGCGTGAAGTCCCCGGAGAACCCGAGCCGCCGTTTGAGGATCCATTCATGATGAGCAAGGTGTGGGGTCGGAACTGGGGGGTGAACAACGACGTGGGCGCGCTGCAGGTGGTATTGGTCAGCCGCCCCGGGGTGGAATGGGAGCCTCTGCTCTCCGGGGGAGAGTACCACGAGCTAGCGCAGGCGTGGATTGATCCCGAGAAGATGTGGTACTGGTGTGACAGGCAGCGACCCGATATCGCCAAGGCGCAGAAACAACACGACAGCCTTGTTCAGGCGCTGGAGGACGAGGGAGTCGAGGTGGTCCATCTCGATGGCGTGCTCCCCCACATGACGCAGTCGATGTTTACCCGAGACCCTGCCATCATGGTTGGCGGGGGAGCGATACTTGGTCGTTTGGGCCCCAGACATCGGCGAGGAGAGGAGCTGCCCTTCGCCCGCGCACTCACACGTTTGGGTGTGCCAATATTGCATACGATACAGGGCTCCGGCATTCTCGAGGGAGGGAGCTTTGCATGGTTGAACGGCGAGACTGCGGCCTTGGCCCTGAGTCACCGCACCAACCCCGAAGGGGCGGCGCAGCTCGCCCAGGTATTGGAAAGGCAGGGGGTGGAGCTGCTCTGCGTGGAGAATCATAGTTACAGTCATCATATTGATGGTTCACTGGTCATGGTTGATGTCGACCTCGCCCTGGCGATCTCTCGTGACTTGCCCTGGTGGTTCCTCCAGCGCCTCGAGGAGCTCGGCATTCGCATTATCGAGCCCGATCCGCGCGAAGGCGCCTTTGGGGTGAACTGCCTGGCGGTGCGCCCGGGGCGGGTGATCATGTCGGCCCATGCCGAGAATACGGCAGAAAAGCTGTTGGCCGCGGGCATGGAAGCTGTCTTGATCGAATACGATGAGATACATAAGAAAGGAGGCGGAGTTCATTGTTCGACCTTGCCGCTTATCCGCGAGCCGCTCTAGCCCCGGAGAGTGATTTCGGTGGCTGATTTACGGCAGCGAGCCCCCTCGGTGGGAGAAGACGGGGGTGCCAGTGTCCAGGAGAAGCGTTCAAGAGCCGGAGCAATGGCATTGGCATCATGAACACTCGGTGCCTGTGGATGAGCAGGTGAAATTCGAAGGACCTGCCAGTGCACCGGGCGCCCACCTATTCCGATAAACCTTCGATGCGCTCGAAGAACAACCCACAACACATGACGGAGGCAACATATGAAAACCAAGAGCTTACGGGGCCGAGACTACCTCCGGGTGACCGACTTCAGCCGGGAGGAAGTTGAAAGCATTCTGGAGGTCGCAGAGGATCTCAAGCGGCAGCGAGCGAAGGGGGAGCACCAAGGCCATCTTCTACGTGAAAAGACACTCTTCATGCTCTTCTACAATCGCTCCCTGCGCACACGCAATTCATTCGAAGCCGCAATGACCCAGCTCGGTGGTCATGCCCACTATCTGGATCCGTCCAAGATCTACTCGCCGGCTTTGGAGGGCGAGGAAGAGGCATTCACCACTGAGCGTGTCTCGGATGTGGCGCGCGTCCTGGATCGCATGGGGGAGGGCATCGCCATCCGCTGCTTCGGAGATGCCGTCGATTGGGAATACGGGGCCGGGCATGCCTTGCTGGAGGAGTTCGCCCGATGGTCAAGCATCCCCATTCTCAACATGGAGGATGACAAGTACCATCCACATCAGGGTCTGGCGGATATGCTCACGGTGAAGGAGAAATTCGGCGGATTTGAAGGGGTGAAGTTCACGATGTCGTGGGCGTACTCCCCGAGTGTCGCCAAACCCCGTGCAGTCCCCCATTCAGCGATCCTGTACTCGACGCTCTTGGGCATGGACGTCACCCTGGCTTACCCCGAGGGGATGGATTTGGACCCGGAGGTCCTCCGGCAGGCGGAGGACAATGCGGGCGCATACGGCGGATCTCTCCAGGTCGTGCATGATTTCGAGAACGCTGTCACGGGCGCACAGGTGGTGTATCCGAAGGCTTGGGCTCCACAAGTTCTATTCCAGCCGCCGGTGGGACAGGGCGATCACGACGCAGCACAAGCGCTCTTCGACGGCCATAAGGATTGGAAATGCACCGAGGACACGATGGCACTTGCACATCCAAATGCCATCTACATGCATTGCCTCCCGGCCGACCGCGGCTACGAGGTCTCGAACGCCGTGATGGACAAGACGGAAGGGAAAGGCTGGACATCGGCAGTTTTCGACGAGGCCGAGAACCGGCTGCATGTCCAGAAAGCCGTGCTGACCTTGCTTCTGTAGTCTCTTGCTGAACGTGCGAAATGCAACCGCCTACTCCGGAGCGCCCTCCGTGGCTCCGGAGTCTTCTTTGCGTTCGTTCTGTGATGCAAACGGGGGTTCCGCCTGCCAACCGCGGCGCTTTCAGCCGGGGGCCGCTCGTGGCATACGCGCAGCTTTTTCAATCGCCGCCAGTCTCTTATAGCGGCCGGTACATCGGCAAAGATCCCCTGCAACGGCGTGAACCGCGTCCTCGCGGCTGGCGCCCTCCCTCTCTTCAAGCAGCTTTGCCCCCGCCGTCAGGAACCCCGGCGTGCAATAACCGCACTGCACCGCGCCTTCATCGATGAACGCCTGCTGGATGGAGCGAAGATAACCATTCACGGCCAGGCCCTCGACCCTTGTGATCTCCGCCCCGTGGGCGCGCGACGCCGGTACCAGGCCCGCCATAGCCGCGATCCCATTCAGGAAGACTGTACGGGCACCGCATTCCCCCTCGCCGGCCTCCATGGAATGACGGGAAAATCCGCCGCCCCTGATGCCGCTTCACCCATCAGTCATATTCCCAATCATAGCAATGCAGCGGGTTATCCATGCTGAAGTCATCCAAGCACAAATCGCAGCGGGTGCATCTCGACACCGCCCGGCTGCCGGCGCGGATCTGGTTGGGAAACTCCGGATCGGCGATCAGGGCGCGGCTCATGGAAATATAGTCCGCATCACCTTTCTCAACCATGTCCTGCATCACAACGGGATCGGTGATCCCTCCCACCACGAAGACGGGGACATCCACGCGCTCCTTGATTTCTTTCGCCGCTCCCCGGTTATAGGCTTGCTCCGGAACCCCACCCGCGGCGCCATCCCCGAACACCTCCGTGCCGCCATCCTCACTGATCCCTCGACTCACCTCAATTCCGTCAATTCCCATGTCGGCCATCATCTCCGCCATCACAATGCCTTCTTGAAGGCGGATCCCGTCTTCCATTCCGTCTTGAGCGTTCATCTTTATCAGGATGGGATAATCCTCGCCAACTGCGTCACGCATCCGCTGAACGATCTCCCGCAAGAAGCGCATCCGGTTATCGAGCGAGCCGCCCCAACGGTCTTGTCTGCGATTGGTATATGGGCACAAGAACTCGTTCACCAGATACCCATGCGCGCCGTGAATCTGTACAGCATCGAACCCGCTCTCTCTTACCCGGCGACCGGCCTCTGAAAAGTCATTGATCACCCGCTCGATATCCTCTTCCGTCATTTCCCGGGGGGCCACGTTCCAGTAGGTGTCTTCCACCGCCGACGGCGCGATCGGCTGCGTTCCTATAGTCTCCGCCTTGGTCTGTCTCCCGCAGTGAACGACCTGCATCGCGATCGGCGTGCCGTTCTCGTGCGCCAAATCGACGAGCTGGCGATAGCGGGGAATGTGCTCATCGCGATCTATCCCGCTCATGCCCGGGAAGGCGCATCGACCGTCTAGGCTGACGAATGCATAGCCGGTAATGATGAGCCCGACCCCTCCCTGGGCCAGCCTCTCATACAGCTCAAAAAGGGAATCCAAAGGGAATCCGTTTCCGTCGGCCATTCCCTCGCCTGTTGCCGACCGGACAAGTCGATTGGGAAGCTCCATGCCCTTAATTCTCGTCCGCTCGAAAATGACAGTCATATCATGCCTCCGTTGTAGGAAAGGGGATTGTTCCGAACAGCATTCGACTCAAACTGGGCTGCACACAGCGTATGTGTGGCGATTCTGCTGGCAAGGGCAACAGTTCGGCTTCTAGCGCACCAACAATGGAACATATCACTCATTGGGCCGATCTTGCAGTCCGGGAACACAAGTATGGACTATCGGCCTAGGCAGGAGCTTCACCCCCCTATGCCCTACCGAAGATGTGGGTGCTGCAACAGCTCTTGGCCGATACGACTTCATGCGGCAGGCCTCATTGTCGCTGCCAGCTCCGATACGTCGCCAATCTCCTCCAAGCTCTGCAGGTTATCCCATAGCGCACTGCAACGTTTTAGGCCCAACACCTCACTCGTTAGGCTGATGAATTTTTCCTTGATCTCTCCAACGGTGAGAGGGTTTGCCGGTGTGCCTTTTGGCAATTCGGCATACTTCGAAAATGTCTGCCCTTCCTTTGTGGTGGCCACGACTGTGGTCGGTACGAAGTCGGCGACTGTCTCCTGGCTCTCATATTCTTGCTGCGCCTCGGTATCCAATTCCACATCAATCCTGGATGCCATCTCAAGGTAGGCCGGACTTCTGAGATTGTCCTCTACATACCACTGCGATTTCGGCACCCCAAATAGAATCATGGCGAGTGGGTAGGCCATGGAGAACACTGCGTCGACGATGTTGGCTGGATTCTGATTGCCGAACCCTTCGGCCACAGGACGAATCGTGTGCGCCACGACGCTCTCCACAAGTTCGGGGTGGAGACCATGTTCGGAAATCAGCCCGACCATCGCATCCAAAGACGTATGGCTCCATCTGCACGCTGGGTACGGCTTGTGAGAAACATCCAGGATTCTAAAACCATCGAAGGAGCACAGGTATTCCGGTCTAAACCGGTCCGAGCTCATCATGATCCAAAAGCCCTTGGCGCCATCGAATATGGATCTGTTCCCTATCCAGCCTTTCTTCGCCAGGAGGGCAGCCAAGAGCCCTGACTGAGCGGGCTTGGAGACATTATCCTTGATGAACGATACCTGCCTGCCTCTTTCCAGCGGGTTGGCGAACTTTCCGGAGTGCGGAATGGCAGCCCACGGGCCCGCAATTCCGAACGCATTTAGCATCTCCTCATGAGATAATCCAAAGATCTTTCCGCTTGCGGCAGCCGATCCGAAAACCTGGTGCGTGCCCAGACCGCTGACTTGTCGAAGACGCTCCGGGGAGGCGTTGCATGCATACCCTACTCTTTCACAAACTTCGTACCCGGCGATTACCGCCGTGATGAGATCCTTCCCGGTAGCCCTCTCGCGTTCCGCGGCTGCCAGTGCCGCAGGGACGATCGTCGAACCCGGGTGCCCGAGGGGGCCAATGTCATCAAAATCCATGGAGTTGGCAAGAACAGAGTTCACAAAAGCTGCCTGGAGGCAGTTGGTCTCTATATTTGTGCCCAGTATTGTGGCCTCAGGCGTCCCGCCAAGCTCCCGGGCAAGCTCCACGGCCGACTTACCAAGCAGATTTGATGGCCCTCTGATCGCGCAACCGATATTGTCCGCGATCAGCAGCTTCGCCTTATCAATCACGCTCGCAGGCAACTCATCAAAGCTGATCTTTGCGGCATAGGCTGCGATTTGCTCCGTCGGGCTCATATTCGCTTCCCCTGCTTGGCTCTTGTTTGTTGGGACGAATGCCGATCAGTTTGCCGACCGATCCTACCGCGGACACCATCCCAAGACAGCCTGGATTTCTCTTTGGGACCATCGATGGGAAACCTTCCCGATCTTCTATGCCAATCGTGAGGCGGTGCCCAGAGATCGGCTCGCCTCACGCGCTTTTTTGCCTTGCCAATCGACGGATGAGGCGAGTGAGAAGCACGAGGCGAGGCATAATGCTGCTTATGTCGAGATTCTCGTCTGCCGAATGAGGATGCTCTCCCACAGGCCCAAGTCCATCCAATGTAGGTATGCCCAGTGCCGCGGTGAAGTTGCCATCCGAGGCTCCCCCGCTCTTTGTGCCCTCCAGGTCTATACCCATCTCGCATGCGATCTCCCTTGCCAGTTCGACAAGCTTGGCAGTGCCATGGCCGGTTTCAAACGGGGGATGATCCAGCCTCCCGCTAATGCGGCATAGCGTGCCTTCAACATGGGAGATGGTCTCCAACCCCCTGAATCTCCGATTTACTTCTTCCACCTCCAGCATACCTGGCATCCTGACGTCCACCCGTGCGGTGGCACGCTCGGCAACTACGTTCGGTCGCACGCCTCCGTCAACAACGCCGATATTGACCAGCACTCCCGGCACTTGTTCCTCAAGAGCTTTCAATGAAATGATCTTGTGGGCCAGCTCAAGGACGGCACTCTTCCCATGCTCTGGCTCGGCGCCAGCGTGTGCTGAGCGCCCAGACACGCCTATCTCATAGGTGCCTACTCCCATTCGGCTGCTTATGATCCCCGTCATAGAAGGGGCCCTTTCCAGCACCAAGACAGCCAAAGCACCAGAGGCGACGCTCTCGATGATCGTTCGGGAACTCGGGGAGCCGACTTCCTCATCACTGTTGCAGACAAAACAGATTTCCGGGTAATCGCTTATGTCCTCTGATCGGAGCATATTGAGGGCGTAACATCCAAGCAGCAACCCCGACTTCATGTCAATAATCCCCGGCCCATAAGCACGCCGCCCTTTGACACAAAACGGCCGGAGGTCCACGGTGCCGGGAGGGAACACCGTGTCCATATGGCCGAGCAATACGATCTTGTTGTTGCCACCCCCTACCCTTCTGCCTATTAGCGTAGGGCCATATTCACGATCCTCAAGACGCTCGACTTCCAGGCCGCATTTCTCAAACAGCGCATGCAATCTCGTGGCAATAACGCTCAGCCCATCCCGGTTATAGGTATCGCTGTCGACCTGCACCAAGCGCTCCAGGTCTGCAAGAAATTCATGCAGGATACCTTCATCGATGTGATTGATCAACGCTGTATTCACCTCAAGCACCAATTTGGCTGGTCGTTTCCGCAGTTCTCCTCATCCCCGCTGCTATCACCGAATTCTCATCGACGGGAGACAGTATCAAACCATCGCTTCGGCATCCCCTGGGGATCGATGTAGATACAAAGCAGCGGCGGATCCTCTCTTCAGCTAAGGATTCGATGCCGGTGCATTCTGGATCCATTCCCAAGCATGATTCGACCTACTCCCTCCCCAGTTGATGCACTACGGGGTCAAGGAAGGTACCGAAGGTGGGGCATCAAAGAGGCTCATAGGATCGCCTTGGGCAAAATGCCAGCTCCTACTTGATGAAGAACTCCCTCGGACACGTTCTATCGCGATCAGCCAATACTTCATGCCCCTTATCCGTCACCAACACTTGCTCGCTCGCCCCTATATAGCCCCAATCCTGCACATAATTCAGGGCAAGACAATGGATGATATGCCCGGGTTCCAGGATCGACGGGCTATTCGGGTATACGGCCAGCACCGGTCCTTCAGACCATACAATTCCGCAGGAGTAGCCGATTCGGCTCTGGCAATTGAGGCCCAGCTCTTCGAAGTAATCCCTGGCAACTTTGTCCACCTCATGGGCAGTCTTGCCTGGCGCGATGGCCTCGATGGCCCTGTTGAGGGCTTCAATGCTGGCCTCTGCCGACCTTCTTACTTGCGGAGGCGGTTCTCCAAAGAAGACAGATCTAATCATGCAGCCGACATATCTCTTCACAAAGGTTCCTGGTTCCATGTAGAGCAAATCACCCTCCTTGATCTTTTCGGCGCCTTGCTCGGGAGGCCAGGTCACCAGGTGCATATGGCCTGTATGCCGTCCAGTCTGGAACATGCCCGTCGAACGCTCGTAATCCTCTCCAAGGAATTTCTCGTGGTACTCAAAGATGCGGGTTTGAATGTCTCGTTCACTCCATCCCATATCCATCTCATTGATGGTGTTCATCAAAGCATCCTGGTTCGCCTTGGCTGCTCGATACTGATACTCCTGTTCGAGCTTGGATTTCTTGATCCTGATCTTTTCCACACGAAAATCATGGAAATTCGCCTCGGGCAGGCATTCCTGGAATCTGCGGAAATCGGCGTGACCGACGGAACGGAAATTGATGCCGATGGAGGCTTTGTCAAGACCCAATTTCCTGAGGGTATCCGCAGTCACACCCACTGGATCGTAGGGGTTGATCGGACCTTCGTCACGATAGACCACCCACTTCTTCAGCGTGGAGCAGCATTGATGTGATTCGAGCTCAAGATGGCGTACCACCCCAATAGGTTCGCCGTCCCATATTATGATCCATCCGGGGTTCTCGACGCGGATGATGCGCATCCGGCTGCCGGTCAGCCAGTAGAAATCCCTGGCATCGGTGACAACCGTAGCGTCCAGCTTGGATATTTCCATTGCCCTTCTTACCCGGAGGAGCCTATCCTCGAATTCAGATGGAGGGAATGGCAGGTCAAACTTTGCGGGAAAAGCTCTTTCATTCACTTCAAAGTCTCCTCATCTCAGCTAGCCAGCTATCGGATTCGACTGTTCTCATGCCAGGCGGAAAATGCCGCTTCGCGGCCGCTGCCACCCGCAGGCAATGACGAGGCCCGGATTGGAAGATGGTGGTCTACGGGCCTGATTCATCAGCAGGGCATCTCCAAATGCTCGCAGTCTCGTGCAGAGCTGTGCAGTTCTCATTGACAGAAGTGAACAATTGCTATACCATATGCGTATCACAATTTGGAATGTTATTCTGAATAACGGAACGGCACCATTGCCGCAGCTCCCACTTGACCGTATGCCATGAAGATGCTAGATGCTCATTATGACTGACCGCCCATCTGAAGAACGTTCAGGCGTAGGGACACTCGACAACGCGGTCAGGATTCTGGAATGCTTCACCCCCAACAGGTCAGGATGGTCCTTGGCGGACCTCACGGCACACCTGGAGGTTCCCAAATCCTCCTTGCATCGATACCTGCTCGCATTGGAGCACCACGGCATACTGCGCCGCGACCAGGACAAGTTATGGCATCTTGGCTTTCGGCTTTTCTTTTGGGGGAGCATGGTTTCGGAGCTGGCATCCCTTAGACACGTAGCGAAGCCATATCTCAACCGCCTGGTCAGCAGCACGAACGAATCTGCCTTCCTGACCGTGTATGATCGCCACGAAGTAGTATGCATCGACAAGGTGGAGAGCAGCCAGGCCGTTCGGCTTACGCTATCGGTTGGAAAACGTCGCATGCCCCACGCCGGCGCGGCATCCAAGATCCTGATGGCATATCTTCCCGATGAAGAGATCCAATCCATCATCCGTGACCAGGGGCTCCCCAAGATCTGCAAGAACACCATTACCGATCCCGACAGCCTGCGAGCCGAGTTGGAGCAGGTCCGGGAGAAAGGATACGCGTTCAGTGTCGAGGAGAGCGATGAGGGTGCCTGGGGCCTGGCGGCTCCGATCGTTGATGGGCAAGGGAACATGCGCGCGGCCATAAGCGTCGCCGCGCCGATTTCGCGATTCTCGGAGTCCCAGCGTGAACGCTGCATTGAGCTTTGCACCAACGCCGCCGAGGAGATCTCCATGCTCCTCAGCGGGGATTTTCCCGCAAGCCGAGCCCGCGAGCGTTGAACAGCAGCCTCTCCCAAGCCTTCCCCCTAGAATACTCCTTGCTCGCTCCACAAACCTGCCGCTGCCGTGGCCTCTCTGTTTGCTTCGTATTTTCTGTATCCACAGAGCCTCCTCCGACAGGAAACTGAACAGATCGGCAAGCTATTTGATTTTCTTCGAAATATACTGTATCATATCGCCATTAGGAACGCTATTCCATATTTCGGAATCTTGGATGCTGCGCTGGTTCCTTTCGTTGGTGAGCCAATCTCCATGCACCAACGGATTTATGAAAACCGGCGCCATCGGCGGGCTTGAACCTGTGAGGGTGGGGGCATCGAGCGGTCGTAGCGATTGAGACTGCCTGAAAGCCATATTTCGGATATTCATACCTTTCTTGAGCCTTGTGCCCAGCCTTTGGTCGATGAACGGAAATCGCCTGTAGGCAGTTGGGGTGTTTTTCTAGGGCAAGCTTGAGGAGAGAGCACCATTCTATGGCTCTTCCTTCGGCGTAATGCATGCTCGAACGACTCAGAATACAGCAGCTATCCATGGGAGGTGACTCAAGACCGACTATCCGAATCGGGGAACCCGAAAAAGAGGACAATTCTTTGTAGGAGGGGAAATGAACAAGAAATGGACATTGGGTCTGTTTGGTCTGTTGATTGTCGTCTCGTTGTTGGTCACTGCGTGTGGAGCAGCGACACCCGAAGCGCCTCAAGTGCAGCAGCCGGAGCCCACGCAGGCGGAGGAGCCGGAAGCGGAGGCGCCGCCGACCGAGGAGCCGCCGACGAAGCCTCCTGAGGAAACCGAGATCGTGGGCGCATACGCCGTACCCTGGTCGTTCGACACCCTCGATCCCAGCGCCGGCACGGACATCGAGATGACCGTCTTGGTGAATGCGTACGAGACTCTCACCTATACACCAGAATACGATACCAAGACCGCCTTGCCGCTGCTTGCCACGGATTGGGAGTCCAACGAGGACGGCACCGTTTGGACCTTCCACCTGCGTGAAGGGGTCAAGTTTCACGACGGGACCGACTTCACCGCCGATGCGGTCAAGTATTCCTATGAGCGCACGCTGCGCATGGGTGTGGGCGCCTCATAT
Source organism: uncultured Anaerolineaceae bacterium (assembly GCA_964388955.1). Classification (GTDB taxonomy): domain Bacteria; phylum Chloroflexota; class Anaerolineae; order Anaerolineales; family E44-bin32; genus CAYMCO01. Next base: position 23,031 of record CAYMCO010000050.1, read on the forward strand.
CTCCTGGACCCCATCGATGAGATCGTGGTGGTCGACGATCACACCGTCCAATTCAACCTGAGCTACACCGCCCCGATGGACATCATCGCCGCCTCTGCCTATAGCGTCTACATCATGAATCCCAAGACCACCGAGGAGAATGCCGGCGATAGTGAGGATTGGTTCAACGAGGGCAATGACGCGGGGACGGGCCCTTATGTGATCGAGAGCTACCAGCGGGGTCAGCGGCTGATCATGAAGAAATTCGAAGACTACTGGGGCGGCTGGGAACCCAGATCCTTCGACCGGGTGCTCATCGATATCGTGGAAGACCCCATCGTGCTGCAGCAGTTGATTGAATCTGGCGATGCCGACATCACCTGGAATATTCCACCCGAGAATCGCGCCCTGCTCGAAGCCAACCCGGATGTCAATCGGGTTGAGGAGAACACCTTCATTGTGCAGTTCGCCCACCTCAACACCCAGCATCCACCGCTGGACAACAAACTGGTGCGCCAGGCCTTGGCCTACTCCTTCCCGTATCAGGACTTCATCAACATAGTCCTGGAGGGCTTCGGCCATCAAGCCGTCTCGCTGATTCCGTCGGGCGCCTGGGGCTACTGCGACACCTGCTTCCAGTACAGTTACGACCTCGACAAGGCGCGTGAGCTGCTCACCGAAGCCGGCTATCCGGACGGCGGCTTCGATTTGGAGTCGATCGTATGGACAGGCTCCCTCATGAAGGAGCAGGCCTTGGAACTGTGGAAGGGCGAGCTAGCCAAACTGGGGATCAATCTCACCATCACCCCCATGGTGGGCGAGGCCGCCTATGACCTCGTGCGGTCTTCAGCAGAGGAGGCGCCGGACATCATCGGCTTCAGCTGGTGGCCGGACATCGTGCACCCCTCTGCGTTCCTGACGCTTTCCTTCAACTGCGAGGAGGAAATCTACTTCAACTTCAGCTACTGGTGCAACGAGGATTATGATCGACTCTTGAACGAAGCCTATCCGATATCTGCGTCCGATCGGGAGGAATCGATCCGCCTTTACAAAGAGGCACAGGAGATCCTCATTGAGGAGGCGCCTGCTGTCTTCATGTGGGATGAGGTCAAGAACTGGTACGTGCGTGCGGATATCGAGGGCTTTGTGCCCAACCCGGCATATACTCAGGCCGTGTTCTGGAAATTCCTGACACGCGCAGAGTGAGAGCTTGCTTCAACATAGCACAGCGAATAGGACGCATCCTGCGACTATCGCCAGATGCGTCCTATTCCATTCGCTTTTGCCCCTTCACGGAATGTGCCCTTGTGCGCACGGCAGTTTGTGGGCCGGCTCGCAAATATCGGCCGGCTGCGGGCGCCGATCGCCCGATGGATAGCGCATGAAACAGGGCGAATACATCATCCGGCGGCTGATTCTGGCGGTGGTGGTGATCGCCAGCGTTT
>CAYMCO010000051.1:0-20987 GCA_964388955.1 uncultured Anaerolineaceae bacterium
CCCTTTTTTAACACAACAAATTTATATATAAATTATATACTGGGGGGGGGGGAGCACCGCTCCCCCGCCCCTTAACGGACCTCTTCCCCTCCCCCAGCCTGCGGAGGACGGGAGAAAACGAACCCAGGGGAGCTGGGGGAGGGGGCCAAGAGGGTGGGGGCGGATCGAAGCGCAATGCGGGATGAGGGAGCGAAGGCTGGCGCCAACAGGTGCCCCCAGGTGCGTTCCCTTCAGCGAGATTGGCGAGGGAATAACATCGCGGTCGGAGGAGGGGGCTCATCGAGCCCGCAGGGTCGAATATCGTCCGCCCCTTTGACCGCAGCGCGCAACAAAAACCCGGATGCACCCGGCTTCCGCCGCCAGGAAATTGCCCTCGCCCCGCAAATGGTATAATCGGGGCCGTCAGATTCGGCCCTCTCTCTTGAGCTGCGGATCCTTCTGGCCGTCCTCTGATCAGGAACGCCAACCAGCAGAAACCCAACGAGAGGCGCGCAATCCCGACAATGAGCCACACTGTCTATCTCAGTCTGGGAACGAACCAGGGGGATCGCCTGGCAAACGTTCGCGGCGCGATATCGCGGTTCCATCCCAAGCTCACTCTTGTTGGGCTCTCCCCCCTCTATGAGACGGAGCCTTGGGGATACGAGGATCAGCCTGATTTTCTCAACATGGTGAGCAAGGTCACGACGAACCTCCCCGCGGCCGATTTGATCGATTTCCTCAAGGGGATTGAAGCGGATATGGGCCGCCGGGCCACTTTCCGCTACGGGCCGCGGATCATCGACCTGGACATTCTCTTCTACGACGACCTGGTGCTGGAAGGCGAGCGCGTGACGATACCCCACCCGCGCATGGAAGGCAGGGCGTTCGTCTTGGCCCCGCTGGCCGACCTGGCCCCGGACCTGATCCACCCGGGCACGGGCCGGAGCGTGGGGGCGATGCTGGAGGGGCTGGACACGAGCGTTGTGCGCCTATACCGAGACAGTCCAGCCGCCGTTCAGCCCCGAGCAGCTCACGGAGATGTGACCGGCTCGAACATGCAGGTCGGCAGCCATGAGTTCCGCTGGGGCGAGCGAACCTATGTCATGGGCGTCCTGAACGTCACACCGGACAGTTTTTCCGGGGACGGCTTGATGGCGCAAGACGATGCCGCACTTTCCGCCGCATTGGCCCAGGCGAAGGAGTTCGTAGAATCCGGGGCGGATATCCTGGATGTGGGAGGTGAGAGCACCCGGCCGGGAGCGGAGCCGGTGGGACCAGCGGAGGAGGCCGCCCGGGTGCTGCCGGTGGTTGGCGCCTTGGCTTCCGAGTTTGACGTGGCGATCTCCATTGACAGCTACAAAGCGGATATCGCCGAGGCTGCATTGCTCGCCGGCGCCCATATTGTGAACGACGTATGGGCGCTCAGAGCGGATCCGGAGATGGCGCGCGTGGTCGCTTGCTATGCAGTTCCGATCATCCTGATGCACAATCGCAGCAACCCGGCCAACGCACAGGTGCGCCATCGCCTCGGGGGGCGATATGTGGGCGTCGACTATGACGATTTGATCGAGGATGTGAAGGCCGAACTGCTGCGGAGCGTGGAGATCGCAAGAGAGGCGGGCATCGAAGAGAACCGCATCATTCTTGATCCGGGGATCGGCTTTGGCAAGACCGTGGAGCAGAATCTGACCCTCGTGGATCGGCTGGATCGGATCCATGACCTAGGCTATCCTCTCTTGCTCGGCCCGTCCAGGAAATCCTTCATCGGCTATACTCTCGATCTCCCGCCAGAGGATCGCGTAGAGGGCACGGCGGCCGCCGTGGTGGTGGGCATCGTCCGCGGCGCGGACATCGTGCGCGTCCACGACGTGAAGTCGATCGTGCGCGTCGCCCGCATGGCGGACGCCATCGTAAGACGCTGACTGTGCAATCCACTTCACAGGCAGGGCGATCTGCGCCGAAAAATCCCGGCATGGGGGCAGGGGCCGGAAAGCCTCCCCACGGTGGGGAAACCGATAACTGCGACTCCAGGCCAGGCCCATCGAAGCATTCGGCGCTGACCTGACGCCGAAGGAGCCGACAGGCTCCAACTTCAGTGTCCGACTTCCACTTGATATGAAACCGCCTCCATCGGCGAGGGCGTGTCCCAACTTGGGGCCGAGGCCCTCCAGGGTGCGCTTGAACCAGATGCCATGCAGTTCGAGGCCCGGGCATGCACATACCACCAGCCTCTCTGCTCCCCCTCGCCAACTTGCCTGGACCGCCCTCCGCGGTGGCCTTGTGGTTGGGGGAGGCAAGGGGTTCGGCGAGGGGGGCGAAAAGGCGCCGACGGCAGGGAAAGCGATGACCGCGACCGCGGGTCTGCCCGGCCCAGACCTGGGGAGATCGAACGATGACGAAGTGCCAGCGCGACTTCCATCTTCAAATGGCTTTGCCTTTGAAATGGAACGCGCCCCGGTGAGGAGGGTGCGTTGCATCCTGGGGGGCGATCTGACACGGCAGACTCGTACCTGCCGCACCCTGTCAACAACACAGCCCAGGCCTCTCGATACGTGCCTCGCTCCGCTCGCCGCTACTCGAGATGCGGTTTGCTTCGCAGGTTCCGATTGCGGGGAGGCGCATCTCGAGCGCCGAGTGGTGAAACCACGAGGTGTATCGATTGGAGCGCCGTACATTCACTCTCAAGCAGCCGCGCCCCCTGAAATGGAACGCGTCCCGGTGAGGATTGTACCTTGACAATTGAAACCAACTTTATATAATTATCATGAAAGTTATCATAAAAAAAATGGTGGAGCAGAATGAACTTTTGCACATGTCTGAGGCGGGGGCGCTGAAGGAAACGTCTCGGACAGCTTGACGCAAGAACAAGCTCAGGCGGCCAAACGACGGAACGAAGCCCACCCCCGCGCATCTTGAATCGCACACTTTGTCGCCGGTGGGCTGTGCCTTCCCTTTCCGAGTTGGCCGTTTTGGTTTTGTATGGAGTGGCCGGTGAGCGCGTTTATAACTGAACTGGGAACCCAGATCGATATCTCGGCAGAACTGCAGCACCAGATCGGAAACACCCCCTTGATCCGATTGCGGGGGGTCACCTCTCATTTGCCAGATTCGGTCCGTGTCTTTGCCAAAGCCGAGTGGTTCAATCCGTCCGGATCGGTCAAGGACCGGCCAGCGTGGGCGATCATCCAAAGGGCGCTGGAGCAAGGAGAATTGGATCCGGGACGCGTGCTGCTCGACTCTTCCTCCGGCAATATGGGCATCGCCTACGCGACCTTCTGCGCGACACTGGGCATCCCGGTCCGCCTGGCGCTGCCCGAGAATGTCACGCGCGAGCGCAAGTTGATGCTGGGCGCCCTGGGAGCCCGCCTGGTTTTCACGGACCCGGCGGAAGGGTCCGACGGGGCTCGCAAAGTGGCCTCCGAACTCGCGAAGCAGTATCCAAAGCGCTACTTCTTCGCCGATCAATACAGCAATCCGGCCAACTGGCAGGCGCACTACGCGAGCACCGGGCCGGAGGTCGCGATGCAGACGGGCGGACAGGTCACCCATTTGGTGGCTGGTTTGGGCACGAGTGGGACGATGACCGGGGCCGGAAGGTTTCTGAAACAGGAGATCGCGGACGTCCAGTTGATCGCCGTGCAGCCAGACGGACCGCTGCATGGTCTGGGCGGGCTGAAGCACATGGCCAGCAGCGATATCCCCGCCATCTATGACTCACATCTGGTTGATCGCACGATCGCGGTCAGAACTGAGGATGCACACTTGATGGCACGTCGACTGGCGCACGAGGACGGCCTTCTGGTGGGAGTATCCTCGGCCGCGGCGGCCGTCGCGGCTTTGCAGGTGGGCGACGAGTTGGAGACGGGGATGATCGTGGTTATGTTCCCAGATTCGGCCGTGAAATACCTGCATGAAGAATGGTGGACCGACTGATGGATCTGAGAATTCCGCGGCCTTTGATTCGCGCCATCCAGCGCCATGGGGAGGAGCAATATCCCGAGGAAGGGGCTGGCGTCCTCTTGGGAATCCATGACGAGGAGAGCGGACGCTATGTGCGCGAGATCCTGCCCTTCGATAACCAGTTCGAGGCCGGGGAGAGAGGCCATCGCTACCTGATCAGCCCAGAGAATATGATGTGGGCGGAGGATTTGGCGGATGACAAAGGGCTTGACCTCGTCGGGATATACCATTCGCACCCCGACCACCCCCCGCGGCCTTCGGAATTCGATCTTCATTGGGCGCTGCCCTGGTACTCCTACTTGATCACCAGCATAATCGACGGAAGCGCTGGAGAGAGCCGGGCCTGGCAACTGGCGGAGGATCGCAGCGGAATGACCGAGCAGAATATCAGAGTATTAGAATCGCAAGCTGAGGGAGGATCATGACAACACTCAAAGTGCCCAGCGCGCTCCGCAACTACACTGAGGGCCGGAAATTCGTCGAAGTATCCGGGAGGACGGTCCAAAGCGCCTTGCAGGACCTGGTAAGCCGCTATCCCGGGCTGAAGGGGCATCTGTACACGTCGGAGGGAGAACTGCGCCCCTACGTCAATATCTATCTGAACGGGGAGGATATCCGCACGGAAGATGGGCAGGAAGTCCCACTGAAGGAGGGAGACAAACTGATGATCGTGCCGAGCATCGCCGGAGGTGTCCCTCGGTGAGCAAATCGGAATCCGACCTTCGAATGGTGGATCATGCCGCCCTGCGCGCCAATCAGGCGTTGATCATTTCGCTGCTGCTGGCCGGCTTCATCGTGGATGCAGTGGGGCTCGTCCCGTTGGTGGCGATCATCATGGGCGCAGGCACGCTCATCGGCAAGCCTGGCTTCATCTTCGTATACCGATGGCTGCGGCGTGTTTCGCTCATTCAGCCGGATCGAATCAAGGACAACCTCGAGCCGCATCGATTCGCACAAGGATTTGGGGCGGTTGTGCTATTGGCCGCAACGGGAGCGCACCTGCTTAAGCTCTCCTTCCTCGGCTGGACTTTGACTTGGGTGGTGATCGGCCTGGCAGCGCTTAACCTCTTCGGTGGCTTCTGCGTGGGATGCGCGCTCTACTATTGGCTGAATCGTGCCGGCTTGCCGGGATTCTCGAAATCGCCCCCGCCGGATACGGTCCCGGGTCGTCGGCCACCCGCGAACCCATGAGGCACAGATGATCGAACGCATCGGCTTCACCATCATCATTCTGCTGGCTGGCTCGGCGCTCTATTGGTTATACCGGCGGCGGCTGTTATCACGCCAGGAGGGGAAGGCACTGCGGTTGATAGGATACACGCGCGGACGCCCGGCGATTCTGTATTTCACTTCACCCCATTGTGCCCCTTGCCAAGTGATACAACGACCGGCCCTGGATCGGCTGGTCGAGATGAGCGGCGGGCGCCTGCAAGTTATCGAGGTAAACGCGCTTGAACGGAGCCATCTTGCAGATGAGTGGGGGGTTCTCTCCCTGCCGACCACTTTCCTGATCGACGCCGATGGGCGGCCCAGGGGCGTGAACCATGGTCCCGTCCGAGAGGGCAAACTCATTCAGCAGCTGCGTCGGATCGACGCATGGCCGGCAGTCGGGCACCGGACCCGGAGCCGGAGCGCCAAAGAGGAGGCACACCAATTGGGTGGTCTTGATTAGCGTCGGGGCGGAGAAGTGTGACCTTCAGGTCGTGTTTGAGGCGGGCTTCGCCGGAAGGGAGCCGGCCAGGACAGAGGGTGCATCCTGCTTCGGAAGCCGGAGCGAAGAGATCGCTTGACCTCTTCTCCGAGTACGAGCATGCTTGTTAGAGCAACTTCAAACCCACCGTGGGAAGTGAGGTCGGGTATGTCGGGAATAAAATCGAATGGCAGGAAAGTGGACCTCTCACATGAGGAAATTCTCCGATACTCGCGGCATCTTCTGATGCCGGAAGTCGGTCTGGATGGACAGAAGCGACTGAAGGGCAGCTCTGTCCTGGTGATCGGAACCGGGGGGCTGGGCTCACCCGCTTTGATGTACCTTGCGGCTGCAGGAGTGGGCCGGATTGGGATCGTCGATTACGATGTGGTAGACAGAAGCAATCTCCAACGACAGGTCATCCACGGCACATCCAGGGTTGGCGACCGCAAAGTGGCCTCGGCGCGCGACCGCATGCTGGATATCAACCCCGATATCCAGGTGGATGTCTACGACGAACCCTTCACTTCGGAGAACGCGCTCCGGATCGTGGAGCCCTACGAGGTGATCATCGACGGCACGGACAACTTCCCCACCCGTTATCTCACCAACGACGTATGCGTGATGACCGGCAAGCCGAACATATACGGATCCATCTTCCGCTTCGACGGCCAATTGAGCGTCTTTTGGGCCGAACATGGCCCCTGCTACCGCTGCCTGTTTCCGGAGCCGCCCCCTCCTGGAATGGTGCCCTCCTGCGCCGAAGGCGGGGTCTTCGGCGTGCTGCCCGGCACCATCGGGGCGCTGCAAGCTGCGGAGGCGCTGAAGATCCTGCTGGGCATCGGGGATCCGATGATCGGCAGGCTGCTGCTCTTCGACGCGCTGGCCTCCAGCTTCGAGTTCGTCAAGCTGAAGAAGAATCCGGACTGCAAGGTCTGCTCCGACCATCCCGAAGTGACCGAGCTGATCGATTATGAGGAGTTCTGCGGGGTCCCGGCCCACGATCGGGCGGAGGGGCGCCTGCCGGAGAATTTGGAGATCGGGGCCAAGGAACTGGCCGCCCGGCTCGAGAGCGGTGAGGATGTCAAGCTGATTGATGTGCGTGAGCCGCACGAGTTGAAGATCTCGCACATCGATGGGGCCGAGCTAATCCCGCTGGGGACCCTGGCGTCGCGGATGCATGAGCTCGACAGCTCGGAGGAGATCGTGCTGTTCTGCAAGTCCGGCACTCGCTCGGCCCGCGCTCTCGAGCTGCTCGCCGGCGCGGGCTTCCGCAAGGTGAAAAACCTGCGGGGCGGTATCAACGCCTGGGCCGAGGAAGTCGATCAGAGCCAGCCCGTATACTGATCGCGGGTCCTCTTCAAAAGGATCTCTTTGGCTTGATGCCGGAAAGCCTCCCCCCACCGACGAGAAAGGCGGGGACATGGAAGCACCGGGAAGGAGGAGTCCGGGCATACACCGGGTTTCTCTCCCGCTGCTCGCCGCCTCGCATTCCATCCCCAGGTCCCTGGGCCCGTGATCGGCACTCGCCGGGCCGTGGCTTTATGCTGCCTCACCCCTCCCATAGCTCAGCAACCGCAGGGCGTTGAACACCACCACCAGCGTGCTGCCCTCGTGAAGAAGTATGGCGAGGCTGATTCCAGCAAGACCCAAAAGCGCCGCGGGAATCAGCAGCGCGATCACTCCCACGGAGGTGAGCAGATTCTGGCGGATGATCCGGGCCGATTGCCTGCTCAGACCCACGGTGAAAGGCAGTTTTCCCAGCTCATCCCCCATTAGAGCCACATCCGCGCTCTCCAACGCCACATCCGAGCCCCCTGCCCCCATGGCGATGCCGACGGTGGATCTGGCCAGGGCCGGGGCGTCATTCACTCCATCCCCGACCATGGCGACCTTGCCGTGCGTTTCGATCAGATCCCGGATGGCCTGCTGCTTCTCCTCCGGCAGCAGCCCTGCCCGGTAGTCTTCGATCCCCACTTCTTTCGCCACACTCTCAGCGACCAGTCTGTTGTCCCCGGTCAGCATGATCAACTGCTTGATGCCCAGCGCGCGCAGCGCGCCCATGATGGCGCGCGCATCATCTCTGGGGCGGTCCGCCACGGCGATCGCTCCCAGGAATCGATCATCCACCTTCACGAGCATCGCTGTCCGGCCTTCACCTTCCATCGCCCTGACGCGCATCTCGAGGGCGGAGGGGATCTCCAGTCCGGTCTCCTCATGGAACATCTGGGGGTTGCCGACTTCCACCAGCGCATCTCCGAGTCGAGCGCGCACGCCCATGCCGGGGATGGATTCCAGCCTACGTGTCTCCGGCAGATGCTCAAGACCGCGAGCGCGCGCCGCCGCCACTATCGCTCCCGACAACGGGTGTCCGGAGCGAGACTCGGCGCTCGCCGCCATTTCCAACATATCCTCGATTGAGACCCCTTCGACAGAGAATAGGTCGGTGACCTCGGGCCGACCTCGAGTGATCGTGCCCGTCTTGTCGAAAGCAATGGCGTTCAGATTCCCCAGGCTCTCCAGGTATACTCCGCCCTTGATCAGCACGCCGCTATGGGCGGCCCGCGCGATCCCCGAGAGCACTGCGGCGGGAGTGGCAATCGCCAGCGCACAGGGCGATGCGGCCACAAGCAAGGTGAGGCCCCGCAATATAGAATTTTCCCAAGTCAGCCAGCCCAAGAGAGGCGGCACTATGATGACCAGGAGAGTGGTCGCCAGGATTGCAGGGACGAAATAGAGAGACACACGGTCCGTGAAACGCTGGGTGGGAGATTTCTGCGCTTGCGCTTCCTCGACCATTCGGATCACCCTTGCGAGGGTGGTATCCTCCGCCAACTTGGTGACCCGGATCACCAGGCTGTTGCCCCCATTGACTGAACCCGCGAAGACTCCGTCGCCTTCCACCTTGGCGACGGGGAGGCTCTCCCCCGTTATGGCGCTCTGGTTGACCTCCGAATGACCCTCGATGACATCGCCGTCGATCGGCATGCGCTCACCTGGCCGCACGACAACCTCATCTCCCCGCACCAAGCCTTCCACCGGGATCTCTCGCTCTCCCCCCTCTCTGCGCACACGGGCCGCGCGGGGGGCAAGGTCCGCCAGCGCCCGGATGGAGCGGCGTGCCCGCCCGATGGCATAGCCCTCCAACGCATGGCCGAGGCTGAAGAGGAACAGCAGCAGGCCGCCCTCCGCCCACCGTCCAAGGATGGCCGCGCCCATGGCGGCTACGACCATCAAGAAATCGATGTCAAAGCGCAGATTCCGAGCAGCATGGAATGCGTGTCGGCTGGCGTCGTACCCGCCAGCCAAGTAGGAGATCCCGTAGAATGTCGCCACCGCGACGGCAGGCAGATGCAGCCATACCTGGCCCAGGAAGGCCAAGCCCAGGAATAGGCCGGAAAAGACGCTGGCCACCAACGGCCAATTCTCTTCCAGCCACCCCTTTGGCGCCTGCTCCTCTTTGACGTGATAGCCGAGCGCGCCGATGCGCTCAATGAGTTCAGACTCTGCCACGTACTCCGTGTCATACTCGACCCATATGCGTTCCGCGGCATAGTTGGCGGACAGATTGATGATCCCAGGCTGCCGCGAGAGGATATGCTCGATGCTGAGGGCGCAATCGGCACAGTCCATGTCCGTCACCCGAAGCGTCTGGTGGTGATAGCGTTTGGCGACCTCCGCTCCCGCGTGCTCCGCGATCCGCCGCACCCGCTCCAGCGGGAGCAGATTGGGATCATAGTGCAGGCACAGTGAAACCCTGCCATCCTGGCGATGGATGTGGGCGCGGAGAATGCCTTTGAAAGCCAGCACCTCTTCTTGAAGCCGTTCCACGCATTGGTCCCGCTCGTCCGCCACTTCCGGCAACAGGATCGGCAATTCCACGCGCAAAGTCGATTCCGCCCCGATGCCTCCTGTCTTTGTATTTCTCAATCAATGCTCCTTTCCGTCGAATGAATAGTCGCTTCTTCCACCGCCCCATACACCGGAGATGAACCGCCCCCACGAGAATGCGCCCACCGGAGCGACACTACACCTGGTGGGCTTCATGCTCCTGGCGTCTGGGCGCTCTCCAGCCAGCGCTTGGGGATCACCCATGCAACACGTGATCCAACCCTCTGCGAAAGAGATCGGCGATGTGATCGTCATCCAGGCTGTAGTGCACCTGACGCCCCTTCTTCCGGGCGCGCACCAAGCGCATCTGGCGCAGGCCGCGTAAATGATGGGATACGCCCGAATCGGTGATTCCCACCATTTCGGCCAGTTCCGACACTGTGCGCTCGTCGTCCATCAACGCGGCGAGTATGCGGACACGCGTGGCGTCGCTCAGCGCTCCGAAAAGCTCCGCTACCCGGCTCGCTGTCTGGTAGTCCACTTCCCCTCCCGATCTACTTTCTATCTCCGCCGTCATGCAAATACATGAGCAATTATTTGTTATATTCTATGGATATTATATGTCCCCGGGGGGAAGCCTGTCAAGGCCGCGTATTCATTCATCAATAATGTCACCGACGCGGTATGGTTCTTCCATTTGAAAATGCTGCCCAGGGAACCATGTCCGACGATGAGAAGATGAACATGGATGAGCGACGCAAGTACCTTCGAAGGATGCAGAAGCGCTATCGCTCGGCCATCCGCCCCGAGCGCAGCCAGCTGCTGGGCGAAATGCAAGCGGTCACGGGGCTGCACCGTAGGAGCCTGACTCGGCTTATGAACGGCGACCTGGCCCGCAAGCGGCGAACCGCCTAGGCGCATTCCCTGGGATGAGCAAGAGCCCCGTCACTTCGAAACCGACCCGGTCCATCATTGGGGCACCTCCGCTTCTGGCCCGTGCATTCACACACTGCAGGTGATCGATGTGGCCACAGGATGGAGCGAGCGGGCCGCCACGCTGGGGCGCAGCTGCCTGGTCATGAAAGACGGCTTCCGGCGCGTTTTGGCCCGCCTGCCTTCTGCTGTCATAGAGATCCGCCCCGATAAGGACAGCGCCTCCCGACGGCGCAGGCCGGCGGCGGCGCTCATCGCTTCCCCCGTGCAGGTGACGTTCCTTCCCCCCACCCCGGACGCCAGCCCCTGCATTCCGTCATTGCGAGGAGCCCGAAGGGCGACGTGGCAATCTTTTCGGGAGCGAATCCTCTCCAATGGAAAGATTGCCACGGCGCTCCGCGCCTCGCAATCACTCTGTGATGAGGGTCAGAATTGACATCGGCTCAAAGGGAATGGGATTCTGGGGTACGGGGTGGGGGCATTTGCATGCGCGGGCCTCGAATTGGATGGCATCTGGTTCAAGCGCTTGACGGAGGGCTTCGCCTCTCAAGTTGGAACATCCCCTGTTCATCCAGCTAGAACGTTAGCGATGGACTGTGGCTCGTCTAAACGAGAATCCACCGGTGGGATCATGTCCGTCGATGATCCTATGAATATTGATGAACGCCGGAAACGTCTCCGGAGAATGCAGCGGCGCTATTCGGCGGGCGGCCGCCCGGAGCGCAGTCGGCTGTAGGACGAAATGCAGCAGATCACAGGGCCGTTCCGGACGCGCCCGACACGGTTCATGAACGCTGCTGCGAGCGGAAGGCTGATTGGGAACAAACAGCCGGCTGGGAAGGAATGTCTATGCCCGGCTCCTGCTCGCACCGGTAGAATCAGACATTGGGGGACTTTTGTCTGCCGAACAACTGTCATTCCACCCTGGATTATCTAACGAACGTTAGATACAATTGATGCTGCGATGCAAGACGGATCTGAGAGCACCAAAGAGCGCATCATACGCGCCGCGATAGATGCCTTTGCGGAGGGAGACTACGAAGGCACTTCAATCCGCGACGTGGCGAGCGCCGCTGGGGTATCTCTGCCGGTGATCTACTATTACTTCCAAAGCAAGGAGGGGTTGTACGACTATGTGATGCGCCATTGTCGACTGAGCTATATCCAGAAGGTCAAGGCCGCACTCCAAGAAGCGGAAGGTCTGCGGGCGAAGTTGGAAGCGATCGTGCGGGTCCGGCATGCGCTCATCAAGGACGAGCGCTCCCTGGTGCTCCTGCTCATCCGGGAGCAGTTCAGCATCGTCGAGTGGACCGACACCCCACGAGAGATCTCCCCAACCCTATCGGTGACCTTTGAATTCGTGGAGGAAATGCTCCGGGCTGGCATACGTGCAAAGGAAATTCCGGCACAGGATGACGAATCCGCGGCCTGGGCACTGGTGGGGCTGCTGGGGATCTTCGATCTGCGAATCCTGAACCGTGGCACGCCGGCGACCGCGACGGAGATTGAGCGCGTGGTGCAGTTTGCCCTGACCGGCCTGAATCGCTCGCCTGCCGGCGTGCAGGCAGGAGCTGAAGTGGAAGAGCGATGATCCTGGCGAATCTCTTTCGGCGCAGGGGGCGAACATTCCTCACCCTGTTGGGCGTGGGCCTGGGGGTCGGGGCCATCATCGCCTTGGGGGCCATGGCCGAGGGACTGAGGGCGGGCTACTTCGCGATGGCGGAGGGCAGCAAGGCCGACATGGTGCTTAGCCAGGCGGGGGCCATGGACATTACCTTGGGTGGAGTGGAGCAATCGACAGCCACCGAGGTGGGCACATGGCCAGAGGTCTCCGAAATCAGCGGGGTTCTGATGGGTTACGTACGGGCGGAAGAAGCCCCTTATTTCTTCATTTTCGGATATGAGCCATCGGGCTTTCCGATACAGCATTTCAAGATCGTCTCCGGAGTGCAGCTTTCCGAAGCAGAACACACTCGCGGCGCACCCTGTCTGCTGGGGCGCGCTGCGGCGGACAATCTCGAGAAAGCGGTCGGCGACGCGCTGCACATCACCGGCGGCACCTACCGTATCGTCGGAATATACGAGACCGGAGACGCCCTCGAGGAGGGCGGCGCAGTGATCTCCCTGACGGAGGCACAGGAATTGCTGCTGCAGCCCAACCGGGCCTCAATGTACTACTTGCGCCTGACGGACCCTTCGCTTGAAAGCAGGGTGCGCCAGCGCGTAGAGCGCAGGTTCCCCGATCTGGTGCTCTCCAACACCGCCGATTTCGTCAATCAGCAGGACATGGTCAAGTACTTGGGGGCCTTCGCCTGGGGCATCGCCGCGATCGCGATTGTCATTGGCGGCATGGTGATGACCAACACTTTGTTCATGTCCGTGTTTGAGCGGACTGGCGAGATCGGTCTGCTGCGAGCCATGGGTTGGAGCAGGGCGCGAGTGATGGGCCTGATCTTCGGTGAGTCCCTCGTGCTGGCACTGCTGGGCGGTCTGGTCGGCGCGCTCTTTGGGGTGGGCCTGGTCACCTTTGGCCGCAGTTCGCTCATCTTCATGAGCGTGATGGGCGCCAATTTCACCCCTGAGCTTTTCGTCCGCGCGTTCGTCACCGTGGTGGTGATGGGCCTGGCTGGCGGGCTCTTCCCGGCCTGGTGGGCCAGTCGACTGATGCCCTTGGAGGCGCTGCAGCACGAGGGCGGAGTGGGCTCCAAGGTCCCCCGGCGGCTGCCGGGTGGCATGACCATCCGCAACTTGTGGCGGCGGCAAACGCGCACGATCCTGACCGCATTGGGCGTCGGCGTGGGCATCGCCGCCATCATCGCACTCGGCGGCATGGGTCAGGGCTTCATCGAGGACTTCAACGCCATGTCCACGGGGAGCGAGGCAGATCTGATGGCGACCGAGGCGGACGCAGCCGATATGGGATACAGCACGATCGAGGAGCGCATCGGCGAGCGCATCTCCGCTATGCCGGAAGTGGCAGCTGTTTCCGGAATCGGGTTTGCCATGGCCAACACGGAGCAGCTGCCGATCCTGTTGATCAGCGGATACAACCCCAACGAATTCGCCATCGAACACCACAAGATCGTCGCCGGGAGCCCGCTCCGAGGAGCACGCCAGATCTTGCTCGGGCGGCAGGCCGCCGAAGCGCTGGATGCGGATATCGGACAGACCATACGTCTGCTGGACAGCACCTTCCGCGTGGTGGGAATCTACGATACCGGAGTGGCCTGGCAGGACAGTGGGGCTGTGATCAGCCTGCGGGATGCGCAGAAGCTTGCCGGCCGACCCCATCAAGTGACCATGTTCGCCATCAAGCTCAAAGACCCGCAGCGGGCTGATTCGGTGCAGCGGGAGTTGGAGGCCCGATTCCCCGAGATCACCGTCTCTCGCACCAGCGAATTCGCAGAAAGCATCCCGGACTTGCGGAACATGGAGCGCATGGTTGGAGAGATTTCCTTCATGGCGATCATCATCGGTACCGTGGGTATGATGAACACCATGCTCATGAGCGTCCTGGAGCGCACTCGTGAGATCGGGTTGCTTCGCGCCATCGGTTGGAAAGGTCGTCAAATCTTGGCCATGATCTTGCGAGAAGCTGTCGCCCTAGGCGCACTGGGGGGCCTGGGAGGGATTTGCCTCGGCCTGGTGCTTGCTTGGTCCATGGCCCTGCTGCCATGGGTGGGAGAGATGCTGCGTGTGAGCTTCCCCCTCGACCTGTTCATGCGGGCCACCGCCATCGCAGTTGTCACCGGTGTCATCGGAGGCATCTATCCCGCCTGGCGCGCCATTCGCCTCCGGCCGGTGGAGGCGTTGCGTTATGAATAGCCGCCCGCAAATAATGCCAGCCATTCGGGAGGATCTCTCCCCGGCCTTTAGGAGAAGCAAATGACATTCCAGAGACACCCTGTATTCGCTCGAGCCATCCCCGGCCTGTTGATGTTGTCCTTGCTCGCCGCGTGCTCCGCCATCGGCGGTGCCCCAACCCCCACCCCGGAGGTCACGGGAGAGGAGGAGTTCACCCCTGTGGTAAGCGCCACAGGCGTGGTCATCCCTTCGACGCGCGCCACCCTCAGCTTTCCCTCCGGCGGGATTCTGCAGGAACTCCTGGTGGCAGAAGGTGAGCAAGTCGAAGCGGGGCAGCCGCTTGCGCGCCTGGGAAACCGGGAACAGTTCGAAGCCGCGGTGAAATCGGCCGCCCTTGCTGTGATTGACGCCCAGCAGAGCCTGGACGCGCTCTATAAAAACCACGACGTGATGGCCAGCCAAGCTCAATTGGCGATGGCCACGGCGCGGGACGTACTGGACGACGCGGAACACGACTGGGAAGTCAACCAGCCCGGGAGAAGAGCGCTGTCCTACACGCTGAAGGCCGCACGGGCGCGCGTCGTCATCGCCGAAAAACGACTTGAGCGCGCGCAGACGGCCTTCGATCATGCCCATGGCAAGATCGCCAAGGCCAAAGCGCAGCTCGCTCTCTCGGATGCGCACCGCGCATATGACCAGGCTGTATGGATGCTGGACTGGTTGGAAAGCGGCGCAGACGAAATCGAGCAGGGCATTCTGGACGCTGAGCTGGCAAACGCGCAAGCCAATCTAGCAGACGCGATCCAGGAATACGCGGACCTGGAGGAAGGGCCGAACCCCGACGACCTGGAGGCGGCCCAGGCGGCGTTGGAGAACGCCCAGGCTCAGTTCGCGTCTGCCCGGGCCGCCCTCGAAGACCTGGAACTGGCCGCCCCCTTCGCCGGGACCATCGCCGAGATTTATCCGCGGGCTGACGAGTGGGTCGGCCCCGGCCAGCCCATCCTGGTGATGGCGGACCTGACCACGCTGCACGTTGAGACGACGGACCTGAACGAGATCGATGTGGCGCAGATTCAATCGGGAGACCAAGTCACCGTCTCCTTCGATGCCCTGCCGGAGGTCGCCGTGGACGGCACGGTCACCTACATATCACCGAAAGCCGAGGAAGGGACAGGGGTAAACTACACCGTGGTGATCAAGCTGGAAGATATCCCCGCGGGCGTCCACTGGGGCATGACCGCCTTCGTGGACATCCTTTTGGGGGAGGGATGATCCGTGAACCGAGACCCTGGGACGATCTCGGTTCGCTCAAAATGGATGCACCGAGCATGATGATTTCCGACAGCCTGTTGATTGAAGCCCGCGACCTGACTCGCATCTACGGCGATGGCGAGCAGATCTTCGCCCTGAACAAGGTGAACCTGCAAATCGCCGGCGGAGAATTCGTCGCTGTAATTGGGCCCTCCGGCAGCGGGAAGTCCACTTTGCTGAATATGATCGGCGCGTTGGACCGGCCGACGAGCGGCGAGGTGTTCATCAGCGGCCAACAGCTTTCCGAAATGCGGGACCTCGACGCCTTCCGCGCCAAGACCGTTGGATTCATCTTCCAACTATACAACCTCATCCCCACCCTTACCGCGCGGGAGAACGTGGAAGTGCCCATGATGGGTCAAATCGGCCGGCGGTCTGCGCGCCGGGAGCGGGCTGAAGAGCTGCTGCACATGGTGGGTCTGGGTGAGCGCATGGATCATCTCCCCAATCAGCTTTCCGGCGGCCAGCGGCAGCGCGTCGCAATCGCCAGGGCACTCGCGAACCAGCCCTCCCTGGTGCTGGCGGACGAACCGACCGGCGATCTGGACACCCAGAGCGGCGCGGAGGTAATCGCCCTCATGCGAGACCTCAACCATGACCTGGGCACAACCTTCATTGTCGTGACCCATGATCCCTCTGTGGCCCGTCAAACCGAGCGCATCCTCGCCATGCGAGATGGCCGCATTGTGCACGAGCACAAAGTTGGAACTTCCTACGAAGAAGATCTGGCCGCTTTCCGACGCTCCGGACTGGGCCGAGCGATCATCTCCGAAGACTCTAGCCGGGAGGCGCTGGACTTCCTGGAGCGGCGGGAACGAGATCTGCTCCGCAAACTGCTCGCAGACGCACCGTGAAGCCATATCCGGTCCGGTGAGCCGGGAAAATGCACTTCTATCGATCCCCCGCTCCCTGGCGGCCAAGGGGGCGCGTTGTGGTCCGCTCAACGGCGGCAAGCGGAGGGGAAGGGCTGGCAGCCTCGGGGCATGGGAGGAGCGGATCGGGATGACGGGAGATGCCCAACCCCGAGATTGCCCATCGTGGAGATCCACGCCGCCGGATATATTCCGTTCTTGGAGAGGTGCTGCACCCCCATCCCAAGCCCCTCCCCCCACAGTTGGCGTTGATTCCTCCATATCTGGGTCGATGTGGGGGAGGGGTGAGTTGAGACGGGGGTGGAGCCAATCGGGTACCTGGAACTCGATTGCGAGTTTTCACGCTCTGGACTATAATTCCTTTTAGAGAATAGTTCTCCATAACGATTGGAATGTCGACACAAGGTATGCCGGCCAAGAGCGGAACAAGCAGAGATCCAGGCGTCAGATTATGTGAAATGATCGGCGCCTTGCGGGAGAGCGGGCACCGCCTCACCCCGCAGCGGCTGGAGATCCTCCGTTTCTTGGCCGAGAGTGCCGGTCATCCGAGCGTGGAGGACATTTACAAGACACTTGTCGCGGGGATGCCCATGCTCAGCCAGGCTACAGTCTATAAGACCGTCGCTTTGATGAAGGATCTGGGTCAGGTTCTCGAACTCGAGTTTGCGAATGCCCACAATAGGTACGATGGCAACAGACCGGAGCCGCATCCCCACTTGATTTGCGTCCGTTGCGGATCCATTCTGGATTTGGAAGACCTGCCGCTTCAAAGCCTGCGGGAGGACGTTTCAAAGGGAACCGGATACATAGTCACGGGTCATCGCCTCGAGGTGTTCGGTATTTGCACCGAGTGTCAGCACGCCGGGCAGCCCTAGCTGGGCCCCGCGGAACAACAATCGCGTCCATCTCGCGCCGCGCTTGCGCGCGTTGGGAAGACATCCAACAAGACTCAAAACAGAAGGAGGACACAATGGCCAAAGTGGCACGTGAAATGGTTGAGAGAGCGGGCGTCGATGTTGACGCCCTGGTGGAACTGCTCGTGAAGAACGCCTCAGCTGAGCTCACGACATTCTACTACTACACAATCCTGCGCGTTAACTTGATCGGCCTGGAGGGGGAGGGAATCAAGCAAATCGCGGAGACTGCGCGCATCGAGGATCGCAACCACTTCGAAGCCTTGGTGCCGCGCATATACGAGCTCGGCGGCGAAATCCCCGGGGATATGAAGGTCTTCCACGACGTTTCCGCCTGCCCACCGGCCAAGCTGCCGGAGGATCCGACCGATATCATGGCCATGCTCACCGTTCTGGTCGAGGCAGAGCGATGTGCCGTTCGCGGCTATACCCACATCTGCAACATGACTGCTGGCAAGGATCACCGCACCTATGATCTGTCTCTGGCGATCCTGAACGAGGAAGTGGAGCACGAAGCCTGGTTCTCCGAGTTTCTTGGGGAGGGCCCATCCGGCCACTACCTGCGCCAGGGAGACACCTCACCTTTCGTGTCGAAATTCCTGCGCTAGATCCTCGACCTTCTTGAGGGGCCCCTCGCAGGGCCCCTCGACAGGATAGAGGGCGCAGGACTCGCACCGGCTTGTGGCATGTATCACTTCACCCTCCAGTCATTGAAAGATTACGATGGGCGGGATGGCGCTCCGGCCTATATCGCCTATCGAGGGAATGTCTACGATGTCAGCGACAACTTCCTGTGGCAAGGAGGGCGGCATCAAGCCCTGCATTCAGCCGGGCGAGACTTGACAGGGGATCTCGAGACCGCGCCCCATGGGGAGGAAATGCTCGACAGATGCCCGCTCATCGGGCTCCTTGAGTGAGGGCCCATCACACTGCGGATAGCCCTGGCCAGAATCAGCAGATGCCGCCAAACAGCGCGCTTCGCCAATGGCTTGGCGCGTCGGCTGAACGCATGTCGGCCCCCCCCCCCATGTGGCGAACGCAGGTGAACGCCGCCTCCGGCCCCCGCCGTGGGGATCGGGGTCTCGATGCGTTGAAGAGGCCCGCGAGGTGCGAAGCCGCGCCAGGCAAGGACAAAGGCTCCCTCCTGGTGGCTCAGCCCGCGGCCGGAAGCGGCCGCGGCTCTGGCCTGGAGCGCCGGATCAACGGCAACTGCCCCTGCGGGCGGCCGCCCGTTTCCCGCTGCGGGTCCAGAGGTGGATCGTCAGCGGATGGAAGCGTGAAGTAGAACAGAGAGCCATACCCGACTTGGCTCTCCACGCCGATCGTACCTCCCATTTTCTCCACGATCTGGCGGCAGATGGCAAGGCCCAGACCGTGACCGAGGGACTGGCGGTGGCCGGCCCAGGTGATTGGCCTGAACAGGCGAGACTGCGCATCGGGATCGAGCCCGGGGCCGTTGTCGTGCAGCCAGAATCGCACACTGCAATCCGGGGCCATCCCCCCGGCACCCATTTCGAGTCTGGGCGGGGAGCCCCCATACTTGAGGGCATTGCTGATCAGGTTCGCCCAAACTTCCTCCACCCAGGCCGTATTTCCCATGGCAGCCGGCCATTCTTTCGGTTTCAGAATCACGGCCCGGCGCTCCTCGATCATCTGATCCGATCTCTCAAGGGCAGTGGCGATGATTGTCCCCATGTCCACCGGCTCCAACACCACCTGTGCCTTGCGCACCATTGCCAGGGTCAGAAGGTCGTCGATGATGTGCCCCATCTTCCTCGCCATGCTCACGATTCCGTCCACATAGTCGCGGCGATCCCTCTGCGGTAGAGCCGGGGACTGCAGCGCTGTCGCAGCCACGCTGATCGCTGCCAGCGGTTCGCCCAGCTCATGCGCCACCGTATGGGTGAAGGCGTCCAGATCTTCATTGCGCTCCTCAAGCTCCAGCGTCCGTCTTTGGAGAGTCTGCTCGCGCTCCTTCAAATCCCTAAACAGCAGGGAATAGGGTCGGAGGAAGCCTGTCTCGATGACCGCTCGCAGCATCAGGTAGAAGGAAACGAACCTCAGAAGATGGCCCAGGAGGTTGAAAATGTCGTAGGGGCTTCGATAGAGCGTGAATGTCAGTTCAGCAAGCGTAGTGGCGAGGATCGAGGCAATCAAAAGCTGCAGCACGTCCCGTTCATACAGGTTTCTCAAATGGACGACAAGCAAGCTCGAGGCCAGCATCAACAGGGCGAATGAGTACTCGCTGGCTCTCTTGAATGCCGTCAGGCCGGTGTCCTCCCGGAAGGCCACGGGGAACGCGTCCCATTCAAAGATCAATCCGATCACCAAAGTGGCGGATGCGGCGAATGCGAAGAGAGCCAGATTGACGTTGAGCTTGCGCCGCAGGAACATGGGAGCAGCGAAAAGCGAGACGCTCTGGAACGCCCGGCCCGCGATCCAAAGCTGAGTTGACAGATTCGTCGT
Organism: uncultured Anaerolineaceae bacterium; assembly: GCA_964388955.1. GTDB lineage: Bacteria > Chloroflexota > Anaerolineae > Anaerolineales > E44-bin32 > CAYMCO01. Next base: position 19,764 of record CAYMCO010000051.1, read on the forward strand.
AGGGAAGCCGAAGGTGCCCATGCCCTTGTAGGCTAGCGTATGCAGGACGTCAATGCCCGCCATAAAGAGATAACCGATGGCGACGAAGACGAAGTAATCGTTGGCAAAGTAGGATCGAGCGTTCCAGACAAAGAGGAAGATGGAAAACGCAACTACGATGCTGAAGATCTCTACCAATGTGTGGAACAGAAGGTAGTTACTCCGGCTGACGAGCGAGAGACCGATGACAGCGATCAGAACTCCTGGGGCAGCACTGAACAACCGGATACGTCTCAGACTTCGATCCATTGGAGGCCTCCTACGTTGTAGGTGCTTGTGAAGTCATCAGCCGCGCACCCGGCGCGCCTCGTCACGCTGCCTTGACGAGAGTGGACCCATGGCTCGGAGTCGCCCGAGCCCGGCGGCCTGATGAAGCAGCGGCATCATCAAAGGCCCTCTCGCCAACTCTGCTCCCATTTCTCCAAGTGGTCTTGGCCCCCCGAACCTGCATCCAGCCCCGCGCCTCGTTACGACGATCCGGCTAGAGCGAGGCTGGCCGATGATCTTTATTCCTGCGTCTGCCAATACTGCCCATTCCGGACAGCGGCCTGGGATCTCGCCGCCGCGCTATTGGCATACTATCGGACCCATACGGCAAAGAACACCGGTGGCTCCCCGAATGGGATGAAGTGCAGAAACCCCCCTTTGTGAGATTCTACCTCTGCATTTCATTATCCTCAATTCAGCCGCACGAGCGGGGTGTGTTTCATTTCAGGGGGCGCGGCTGCTTGAGAGTGAATGTACGGCGCTCCTCTCGATACGCCTCGTGGTTTCACCACTCGGCACTCGAGATGCGCCTCCCCACAATCGGAACGCGCGAAGTTGGCCGCATCTCGAGTAGCGGCGAGCGGAGCAAGGCGTGTATCGAGAGGCCTGGCCTGTGTTGTTGACAGCGCGCGGCAGGTAAGAGTCTGCGGTGTCAGATCGCCCCCCAAGGATGGAGAGCACCCCAAAAGCGCACTGCATCCCGCTGTCCGTCGCGTACCCCACGTCCGGTTGAAACCAGGATTCGATCCAGCTCTTCCTTGTGGGTGCATCCGGGTTTTTGTTGCGCGCTGCGATCCCGGGGCGGACGATATTCGACCTTGCCGGCTCGATGAGCCCCCTCCTCCGACCGCGATGCTATTCCCTTGCCAATCTCGCTGAAGGGAACGCTCCTGGGGACACCTGCCGGCGCCAGCCTTC
>CAYMCO010000052.1:0-19616 GCA_964388955.1 uncultured Anaerolineaceae bacterium
TGCTCGAAAACCTGGCCAGCGGGCTGCGCCACTGCTCCAAGGCACAGCAGTTCGGGTACATGAAGGACAGCTCAATATTCGCCATCAAGATGGCCGAGGCCCTGGGGATGAACCTGAATCCCGAGCTGGATTCCGCCGCTCCGCTGACACTGTACGCCGATGCTGTGGAGGCGGCCTTCCGGTATGTGGAGGCGGGGATCCCCATCCAGCCCACCGTGGGGATGTCCATGGGGGCGGAGGGCCCTGCCACCAACGCCGCCGCTCTCACCCTGGCGGTAGCCATGGTGATGGGATGGACGGTCTTGACCCAATCCATCAAACCCGGCGCGGCCATGTCGATCCAGTTTGGCCTGCGCCCCATGGACATGAAGACCGGTACACCGCGCTTTGGAGCCGTCAGCTATGCGCTGAATTCCGCCGCCATGAACCAGATGCTGCGCCGGTACCGGATCCCCTCCTGCCCGGGAGCCGGGTTCACCAGCACCTCGAAGAAGATCGACTACCAGGTTGGCTACGAGAAGAGCCTCGGCGCGCTCATCAACGCCCTCTCCGGCGCCCATCTGCAGATCTTCCAGGGCGGATCATCCGGGGAGCTGCTCTATCACCCCGTGTTGTCGATCCTCGACAACGATGTCGCCGGCTGGATTGGACGGTTCATCCAGGGAGTGTCGGTGACGGATGAGACCATGGCCGTCGACCTGATCAATCAGGTGGGGCCCATCCCCGGCCATTACTTGAGCACCGCCCACACCCGGGAATGGTGGCGGAAGGAGCAGTATCTGCCCCAGGTCGCCGACCTGACCCCCTACCCCGTGTGGGTCCAGGGCGGCAAAAAGGACGCCCTGCAACTGGCCAAGGAGAAGATGGCGGAGATCCTGGCCAATCACCGACCGGCGCCGCTGGCCCCGGAGCAAGAGCAGGCCCTGATCGACATCCTGGAGGAGGCGCGCAAGTATTACCGCGGCAAGGACATGATCTCCGATGAAGAATGGACCGACTATATGCGTGTGCTCCACCCCACAGGCTGAGCCGAGGCGCCCGCTACGGTGATGGTGCCGCGCGGAAGGCTATTGGCTCTCATTCCAATCGGTGCACTCCATAGGCACCTCGATTACAATTCTTTCGTCTGGACGAGGCGCGCCATGGATGGGAATGCAAGATGAAGTATTTTGATTCCTTGCGCGCTTCGACCTATTATATTGTGATAAGACCATGGGTCTCTTACCAAGACAGTGAATCTTTGACCGGCTAGAACCACGAAAGGATCGGGGATGAGGCGATGAATCCGGAAGAACTTCTGGCACTGGCGAAACAGCTCGTTCAGCAGGGTAAGGAGCGCGGCGTCACTTTGCGAATCCTTGGCCACTTGGCCGTTAGGGATCACACGCATCAGTATCGCGAGCTCATTGAAAAAATGGGACGTATCCCGACGCACGATATCGATTACATGGGGTATTCCAATGAGGAAACCGAGGCCGATCACATGTTCAAGGAGATGGATTACAGGCCGGATCGGGCGGTGGCCTTCAGCCAGGAGTACGGCATTCAGCGCTTGATATATCACCATCCGCAGGAAGAGATCATTGCCGAGATTTTCTTGGACCAGCTACGGATGGCCCACACGCTGGATTTCCGTGGCCGTTTGGAGTTGGACAGCCCCACCATCAGCCTGGTCGATCTGCTCTTGAGCAAGCTGCAGATCCAGCAGATCACCGAGAAGGACATCAAGGACATGATTGTCCTGCTTGCCGAACATGACCTCGGATCAGGCGACAGAGAGCGGATCGATACCGATTATCTCATCGAGCTGACGAGCCAAGACTGGGGCTTCTGGTATACGGCGATCAACAACCTGAAGAAGCTGCGTGAATGGCTCAACGAAATCGAGGTGCTCAACGCCGAGACGCGTGAGCTCGTCGATGGGAAAGCGAACAGCATCATCGATCGCATGGAAACGTGCCCCAAGTCGCTCAAGTGGCGGCTGCGCGCAAAGGTGGGCACGCGCGTGAAGTGGTATGACGATGTCGGAGAAGTTGTCGATATATATCACTAGCCAGCGGCTTCGAACCCACGCCCCCACCTTCCATCTCCCCGGTGGGGGCGGGATGGAATGGGCTGGCGAAGGAAGGTCTCGCCCCAACCCTCAACCTGCGGGCGGAGAAACGCCGGTGGCGCCCGATCCTAGATAAACAATCCTTTCTCCCGGCAGGCCGGCCGCTCAACGAGCAGACAATCTCGAGAATAGGAATAACCGGCATGACATCGAATCCAACGCCAACCTTCGATCCGACCCAGTGGGGAGGGTTGCTGCATTCAGGGATCCAAGGGACCTTCATGCGCCTCCCTTTCGTTCAAGCGAATGCGGAGAAGCTGCGGAGCGCTGAAGCGACGGTTGCATTTCTCGGTTTTCCCTGGGACAGCACATGCATCAGCCGCACCGGGACCAACTATGGGCCCAAGAGCCTTCGCGAGGTGAGCTACCAGTTCCAGTTCTTCAACGCGACGACCGGGGTCGATCTTACCGAAGCATACACGATGGTCGATTGCGGGGATGTGCCGGTCCTGCCAGGCAACTCCGGCATCACCATGGACAGGGCCCAGGAGATGCTCGATGAGATACTGGGCGCGGGCGCGATTCCGGTGCTGCTGGGCGGGGACCACTCCGTCACTATTGCGGGCGTGAGAAGTTTCAAGTCCAGATTCAAGCGGCCGGGCTTGATCAACATCGATACTCACCTGGACACCGCGCCCGAGCTGGGCGGGGAACTCATCAGCCACTGCTGCCCGCTCAGTCGTGCGGTGGACGCAGGGTTCGACCCGCAGAGCATGGTCATCATCGGGGCCAATGGGTGGCTCAATCCCAGGTCGGAGCTCGACTATGCCCTGGAGAAGGGCATCACGATCATCTCCATGGATGATGTGGAGCGCATGGGCGTAGAGGCAGCTGCTCGGAAGGCGGCTGAAATTGCCTCTCACCACTCCGATGGCCTGTACTTGACGATCGACATCGACGCGCTGGATGCGGCCTTTGCGCCTGGCTGCGGCGTCCCAACCCCGGGAGGATTGACTTCACGAGAGATGATCAGAATCGTCCAGGAGGTCTCTCGTTCCGGCCTAGGGGCGATCGACATCGTTGAGGTGTCCCCCGCGTGGGACAAGGACGGGATCACCAGTTCCATTGCCTGCCGGTTGATTCTGGAGGCCCTCGCCGGCAACCTCAATGCGGTCGCTTAGGCTGGCTGAGGTGTTGTAGTTGGACGGCTCTCCCCTGAGGGAGGTCCTGGGCCTGTCCTCGTTCCGGTCGCCGTCCGGGGTGCTCCTGCGCGCGATCATGTCCAGAGTTGGGAGCAAAATCAGGTGGCGAAATCTCTTGCGCGGCGGAGGGCACATGCCCATCGACCGGCAATCACCACCGCAGAGATCTCGGGTGTTCTGTACATGCCGTGTGCCAGAGCCAGTTCGGCCACTCTCAATGGTACGCCCGTGGAAATCCAGCGCGATCTTTCGCGGCAAGTTGCTTGCAGTCACGAAGGAATGCCCGCATAATGTCCCTAACGATTCTCGGCCGCACACTCAGTAGCCCTGATCGCACCGATCCCCAGTTCGACGCAATTGGACCCGGTTTGATTAATTCCATGTTCCAAGCTAGGATATTGAGGTAAAGGCATTTCCTACTACAAAAAAAGGAAGGGCAAATATCTATCGTTGACTAGAGTGTAAAGGCGCCGACAAATCGATTCAGCCGCTGCCATTCGTCGATTTCGAGAATGCGGCGGAATCCCCAAACCGCGGCGGCCAGCAGCGCATTGCGGGACCTGCCAAGGCAAATGAAAGAGGTGTAATCGCATGGAAAATGGAAGACTTGAGGGCAAGGTGGTCATCTTGACCGGCGGGACCTCCGGGATTGGACGTGCCGCCGTTGACTTGTTCTGCCGAGAGGGCGCCAAGGTCGCCATTGGCGCTCGCAGCCAGGATGTAGGCGAGGAGATCGTGCAGTCGGTGGAAGAAGAGTGCAATGGTGAAGCGATATTCGTGAAGACCGATGTCAGGTTTCCGGAACAGGTTGAGCACCTGGTCGATGAGACGGTGTCGAGGTTCGGCCGTGTGAACGTGCTCTACGGAAACGCCGGGGTGTTGAAGGCCGGGACAGCCCCCGAGACCTCGGTCGAGACTTGGCGGCAGGTGATCGACGTCAATCTAGCCGGCAATTTCCTTCTGGCGAAATATGGGATTCCCGCTCTCGCCGAATCCGGTGGAGGCGTGATCATCTTCACCGCCTCCGAGTTGGGTACGGTGGGCGCGAGCGAGAGCGTCGCCTACTGCGCGGCGAAGGCGGGCCTGATCAACATGGCGCGCGCCATCGCCATCGATTCCGCGCCGCTCGGTATCCGGGTCAACTGTGTGGCCCCGGGCCCGATCAACACGCATATGCTGCTGGATTGGTTCGCAGCCGCTGACGATCCGCAGGAGATGGCCGACCGGCAGCGTGATCCCGTGTTGATGAAGCGTTTCGGGGATCCGGAGGAGATCGCACGAGTCGCCTTGTTCCTGGCTTCCGACGCGTCATCTTACATGACGGGGTCGCTGGTGGTCGCGGACGGCGGTGCCACCGCCTGGTATGGTCTTTAGCCGCCGGGATCATGTGATTCGTGTCGTTTGTGATAGAAAGTGGGCCGTTGTCAAAGGGACCTTAGCGGAACCCGCCGCTCCCGATAAGGCGCCGGCTCCATGAGGAGGCTGGAAGCGCATGCGGATCTACTATTGTTCGGACCTGCACGGCTCAGAAAAGTGCTGGAAGAAGTTTCTGGTTACTCCGCGCTACTACAAAGCGGATGTCGTCATGATCGGCGGTGACATCACCGGGAAATTCATCGTCCCCATCATCCACCTGCCCAACGGGCGTGCCGAGGCGGCTTTCATGGGGAACAAACGGAAGTTGAGGAAAGAGAAAGACGTGCGCGCTCTGAAGGAGCAGATCGCCAATACCGGTCAGTATGCGGTGGACGTCACCCCCGAGGAATATGCGGACTATGAAGAGAATCCGGAGAAGCTCGACGCTCTCTTCTCCGATCTGCTCTGCAAACGCGTGGCGCGCTGGGTCGAGATGGCGGATGAGAAGTTCAAAGACTTGAATGTCCGTTGCTTCATCTCGGCCGGGAATGACGACATCTTCGACGTAGACAAAATCCTGGCGCAATCGGAAGTGGTCGAATCTCACGATGGCCGGATCATCGATCTGGACGATGGTTTCGAGATGTTCGGACTGGGATATGGAAACATCACTCCCTGGCTTTGCCCACGCGATATCACAGAGGATGAGCTGGCGACCAAGCTGGAAGCCCTTGCCAGCCAGATCAAGAATCCAAAGCGCGCGGTCTTCGATATTCATGTCCCCCCGTACGACACGGGCATCGACGAGGCGCCGGAGCTGGACGAAGAGATGCGCATGAAGCTCGATGCCACCGGCACGCCGAAGATGATCCCCGTCGGCAGCACCGCGGTGCGCGATCTGCTGCTCAAGTATCAGCCCATGTTGGGTCTCCACGGCCACATTCATGAATCCGCAGGCATCAGGAAGCTCGGCGAAACCACGATCGTAAATCCGGGTAGCGAATATGCGGAGGGCATCTTGCGAGGTGCGCTAATCGATTTGGATGCCCAGGAGGGATTGGTCAATGTGAATCTCGTGACAGGATAGGATCCCTAGCAGGCAACGCCACTCATTCACAGGAGGATTGCACCATGTCAGATGTAAGTACCGAACGGGTCAGCGGGGGCATCTTTGCCCGGACAAGCTCGGGCCTGGTGAGAACGATCAGCACTTTTGACACATTCTATTATTGCCTGGTCCAGCTCGCCGTTTCCTTCGTCATGTTCAATGTGGCGTTCTGGGTCTTCTACCCCGGATCGCAAATGGAAATAGCCACCATCGTGGCACTCGTGGCGGCTATCTTCGAGGGTTTGACCTACGGCCTCTTCTCGGCCATCTATCCACGCTCTGGGGGCGAGTACGTGCCACTATCTCGCGCCACGCATCCTTTGATCGGATTCATGGCGAGCTTCAGCCAGACGTGGTGGCAGGCCTTCTCCTTCGGCCAGGTGTCCTCCTTCGCCGCCACCCTGGGGATCGCCCCCCTGTTCACCACCCTGGGGCTCCAGCTCCAGAATCAAAGCCTGGTGAATCTGGGCTTCTGGTTCGACAGCCCGATGGGGTGGTTCGTGCTGGGTGCCATCATGGTGGGCATCTTCACGTACCAACTCTACCGGGGGATGGCGACCTACTTTCGTGTCCAGAAATGGCTGTTCACGGCCGCCATTGTGGGCTATGTCATCTTCCTGGTGGTCATGCTGTTGGGCGCCACCGGCACCTTTGACTTCCAGGCCAACTACAACAAGTACGTGGGCTCGGGGGCGTACCAGCAACTGATCGACAATGCCACAGCCGATGGCGCGAACCTAGATCCTCAGTTCAGCCTCAGGATGACGCTCTTCTTCACCATTTGGCCCGCGTTCTCCTTCCTGTTCGCGGTGCTATCCACCGCCTTCAGCGGAGAGATCAAGAATGTATCTCGAGGTCAGTTGATCGCCATCCCGCTGGCGCAGGCCTTCGGCGGCTTGCTCGTGTTGTTGACGGGGTGGCTCGGCCGGCTGGCGATCAGCAAGCAGGGCCTGCTGGCCGTCGGTTGGGTCAGCACGATGACGCCGGACAAGTTCCCCCTGCCCTACCCGTGGCTCAACGGGCTGGTGTCCATCATGGCGGACAATATCCTGCTGACCATCATCATCAACCTGTCCGTCACCGTGCTCACGGTCTACGTCGCCGCATCCACCGCCATATACGCCACACGCGGCTTCCTGGCCTGGGGCATCGACGGCATGGCACCTTCCTGGGCGGGGAAAGTCTCCGACCGAACCCACTCCCCGGCGAACGCCGTGCTCACCATCGGGGTCGTGGGGATCATCTGGCTGGCGATCTACTCCTTCACGGATTGGTTCCGGGCCGTGGCGGTGCTTGTTCCCATGGGGTTGGTCTTCCTGGTGACCACGTTCGTCGCCGGGATCTTCCCCTACATCAAGCGTGATGTGTACGAGACCTCTCCGGCCAGGATCGAGATCGCCGGGATCCCCCTCATGACCATCACGGGGATAATCGGCTCGGTGCTCATGGCGTTCATCGTATACCGCGCCTTCTTGGACGCGGATTACGGCGCTTTCACGCCCCAATCCCTGGCCTGGTGGATCGTCGTCTTCGTGATCGCCATCATCTGGTACTTTGTGGCGCGCGCTGTGCGCCGAAGACAGGGTGTCGACATGGACGCGCGCTTCGAAGAGATCCCGATCGAGTAGTGGGAGTGCCAGCGGGACACATCCTGCGATGTGCGCTTCAGACTGCCGCTGGGATCGACAAGGTGTGGACGAGCACTGCAAGCGGCCCCGGGGCCGCTTGCAGTGCTCCTTGTTGGCCTCCGCTGTGCGGAACGATGCCCGGGCGGCGGGCGAGCGATATGCGCACCGCCTCCCGGGTGGGGTCATACGCCCAAGATCCGCCTGGCATTCTCACCCAGAATGATCTCCTTCTGCGCATCGGAAAGCAGCGGAAGCTCCTTCACCCGCTGCGCGGTATGGTCGATTCCATACCAGGGGAAATCCGAACCCATCATGACACGCTCCGGCCCCACATCGAGAATCAGTTGGGCGAGCTGGGCCGCAGTGGGCGCATTCGGCGCCCCGGTCCACTGGATGATCTCGGAACAGTCGAAAGCCACACCGGGATAGCGGCGGGCGAACTCCGCGGTCTGCCCCCAGGCGCCCCCACCCAGATGGGCCAACACAAGCCGCAGGCCTGGATGTCTCTCGAGGGAGGGGGCGTATGAATCCGGCTCCGCAAGATGCTCGCCTCCGCGGGCGGGTCCGCAGTGACTGATGATGGGGATGTCCAGATCCACGCAGGCCTCCAGGACCGGCCGCATTGATTCATCCTGCATGTGAAATCCCTGCACCACGGGATGGAGCTTCAAACCGCGGGCGCCGTGCTCCTCCACCATTTCTCTCATATGCTCCTGGGCCCGTGTTCCCGACATGGCGGAGGGATGCATGCCAATAAAGGCAACCAGCTCCGGATGCTCAGCCGCCATGCGACAAAACCACTTGTTTGATTGGACGAGGAGATCAGATAGTTGGAAATGATCGGATCCCACCTTCCCGCCCCGGCCTGCCTCGGCCCAACCCCCTTTCCGCAGGGCATCGGCAAAGGCGGGCGCGCTTTCCGGCTGAAAGAGGTTGACCAGCACCCCCCGGGTCGCTCCGGCCTCTTTCAGGGCCTGCACCACATCTTCAATATCCCCCCCGTACTCGCTGTATTGGATGCCGTCCTTCTCGCCATACTCCCAGACCTCATACGACGTTCGTTCCTCGAAGCCCAGCTCGCGGATCGGATATGTGTGGATGTGGGTATCGATGACAAGTCCTTCTGGCACTGTATGCCTCCATGCGATGGGTTGATCGTCACAACGGCCGCGGCTAATCGATGGATGGGCTGGATGCGGGCGGCTTCCTGGGCCTGCTACCCCGCAAGTGCCCTCAGCGATTCGCCGTACCGGCTTCATTTTCCACCTGGGCTCCCCTTTCTGCAAGCCCATCGCGGCTGTATGGCGTGTTCCATTCCAGGGGACACCTATGCTCGAAATCCGGCTCGTCACCGGGACGCCCTCCACTGGAATGTCTTTTCCCGATCTCGAAATGGATGTACCATATGTCTTGCCTGCCTGGTGAACATGATCGCAACCTGGGTGCGGGGTGGATCCCCGGAAGGATCAACTCCAGCATCCCCCCTTGCGCCCATCGATGCCCATGCCGGATGCGTATCTCCCGCCGAGCACGAATCATCACAGTCCGGCATCACCTGAGGAATGGCTCTGTGCCCACACCGCGGCGCCCTCTCAAACCCGTCTCCAGCGAACACCGCCTGCGCGTCGGCGCAGGCATCGGTCGACCGGCCGGTGAATCCGGCGCCAATGATCTTCGCGCATGATCCCACCCCACACACAGGAGAACAACAGACATGGACAATGAGGCCAAGATCTCCCACCCCTATATCCCAAATTCGGCTCCGGCGATCAAGCGAGCAATGCTGCAGGAGGTGGAAGCGGAAAGCATCGATGAGTTATACAGCGATGTGCCGCGGGAAATACGACTGCGAGGCGAAATGGACCTGCCCGCTCCGCTCAGGTCGGAATGGGAGTTGAAACGGCACGTTGATGGTCTTCTGGCCGAGAATACTGCGACAAGTGAATTCTCGAGCTTTCTGGGGGCCGGCTGCTACCGGCACCACATCCCAGCGGTTTGTGATGAGATCAGCATGCGCGGGGAGTTTCTGAGCGCCTATTCGGGCAGGCCGTACGAGGATCATGGTCGATATCAGGCGCTCTTCGAATACAGCAGCTTGATGGGTGAGCTGCTTGAGATGGATGTGGTCAGCTTCCCGCTGTACGATGAATTCCAGGCGACCGCCACCGCCCTGCGCATGGCCTCCCGCATTACCGGCCGCAGCCAGGTATTGCTCCCCAGATGGATGAACCCGGACAAGCTCGCCAAGATCCAGGATTACTGCAAGCCGGACATCAAAGTCAAGCTCATCGACTTCGACTCCGAAAGCGGGGACCTCGACATCGAGAAGCTTCTTGGCTTGATGACGGATCAAATCGCGGCGGTGCACTTCGAGAACCCCGCGTATCTTGGGATGTTGGAGCAGCATGGGCGGGAGATCTCCGAGATCGCCCATCGCAGAGGCGCTCTGTGCGTCGTTTCGGTGGATCCTTTGTCATTGGGGATTCTCTCCCCACCTGTATCCTATGGAGCCGACATTGTGACCGGCGACATCCAACCTTTGGGAATCCATATGCAATTCGGAGGCGGACATGCGGGATTCATCGCCTCTCCAGACGAGGAGCGGTTCGTGCTGGAGTATCCGACGCGGCTCTGGGGCATCGCTCCGACCCGGGTTCCAGGGGAGTATGGGTTTGGGGACGTGGCCTTCGAGCGCACGTCTTTTGCCCATCGCGAGAAGGGGAAAGAATGGGTCGGCACCACCTCGGCCATGTGGGGGATTGTGGCGGCCGCCTATCTGGCCCTATTGGGACCGCAAGGGATGGTCGAGATCGGGGAAAACATCATGGCGCGCGCACGCTACGCCATGCAGAAGCTGGCGGAAATCGACGGCATACGTATTCCCTTCGCCGAGCGGCCGCACTTCCAGGAGTTCGTCGTTCAATTCGAGTCCGGTGAACAGACCGTTGAAGGGATAAACCGGGCACTCCTGTCCCGGCGGATATTCGGCGGCAAGGATTTGAGCGCAGAATTCCCAGAACTCGGGAGAAGCGGCCTGTTCTGCGTGTCCGAAGTCCATTCTCAATCAGATATCGATGCGCTGGTTGCTGCGCTGAAGGAAGTGCTGCAATGAAGAAGCTACGAGATATGACACAGGAACGCTACATCGACGGCGCGCCGAGGATTCGCCGCTTTCACCAAGCCCGATGGGATGAGCCCCTGCTTTTCGAAATGAGCGAACCCGGGCAGCGAGGGCTGCTGGTGCCGGAGGTCGAAGAGGGAATCCGATCGACAGTTGGCGACGTCCTGCAGAGCATCCCGGAGGGGCTGCGCCGCTCCGCGCCCCCGCAGCTCCCGGAGCTGTCACAACCGCAGATCGTGAGACACTTCACCCGCCTCTCGCAGGAGACTTTGGGCCCTGACGTCAACATAGCCGTCGGAATGGGCACCTGCACCATGAAGTACAACCCCAAGATCAACGAGCAGTTCGTCCGCAATCCCAAGTTCTCCGGCCTCCATCCGTTGCAGGATGAGGGCACCGTCCAAGGCATTTTGCACATCCTGCACTCTCTGGAAAGGATGCTGTGTGAGATCTCCGGTATGCAACGAGTGTCTCTCCAGCCCGGAGGGGGTTCAGTCGGAATCTACGCCAATGCATCGATTGTCCGTGCCTACCACGAGGCGCGCGGAGAAGGACGGCAGCGCACCGAGGCCATAACCACCATTTTCTCCCACCCCTCCAACGCCGCTTGCCCCGCCACAGCCGGATACAACATGATCACCCTCTATCCGGACGAGGACGGCTACCCCGATCTCGAGGCGTTAAAGGCCGCGGTTTCCAAACGCACCGCGGCCTTGTTCATCACGAACCCCGAGGACACCGGCATCTTCAATCCGCGCATTCTGGAGTTTGTGCAACTGGTGCACGAGGCCGGTGGGTTATGCGTCTATGATCAGGCGAACGCCAACGGGATCCTGGGGATCACGCGCGCCGGGGACGCCGGTTTCGACCTGTGCCATTTCAATCTGCACAAGACCTTCTCCACCCCCCACTCCAGCGGTGGACCCGGGAGCGGCGCCATCGGCGCCAGCCGGGACCTGGCGCCCTTCCTGCCGAGGCCGACCGTCGAGTTCGATGGAGCGCGGTACTTTCTCGACAACGATCGGCCGCAGTCCATCGGCAAGGTCGCACCCTTCTACGGGGTTGTCGCCAACGCCTTACGGGCCTATGCATGGATCCGATCTCTGGGCGCCGCGGGACTGCGCGAAGTGGCGGAGATCGCGGTGCTCAACAACAACTACCTGATGAAGAAGGTCCTGGAGATTCCCGGGTTCGAGGCGCCCTATGCACAGGGCAAGCGCCGCATCGAACAGGTCCGCTACAGCACCGCCGAGTTGGCGGAAGAAACGGGGATCCATGCCCAAGACCTGGGGAACCGCGCCGCCGACTACGGGATCCACTATTGGTTCAGCCATCACCCCTGGATCGTCCCGGATCCGGTCACGCTCGAGCCTTCCGAGTCGTACTCCCGCGGGGAGCTCGACGAGCTGGCGGCCATATTGGCCCGGCTCGCGGGGGAGGCGAGGACGGATCCGGAGCGGGTGCGGACGGCTCCTCACAACAGCAGTATCCATGCCATCGACCATGACCCCCTGGATGACCCTGACCAGTGGGCGATGACATGGCGCGGATACCGACGGAAGGTGAGGGGGAGCTCGTGAAGCAGCAGGCTGAACGGGCCCGACGTGAGCAAATGGGCTCCCGCCGCATCCATGCGGAGGCCCAATCCCCGCGGGTTCGCGCCGTCGTGCGTCCCGGTTCATGCGGCTGCCGCCCGGCTGGAGAGCGGCGCGCCGAGGGCGGATGGATCGGTCTACAGCGGGCGGCCGGGTTGGGGTTTCACCCAGACGCGGCCGTGAGGCTCTCGCAAGCCGGAGAAGCTTCTCCAGGTTGCGGTTCACCTCCGGCCGAAGCGCGGAGCCTTCTCCTCGCGGCCAGCAAGGAGGTCTAAATGCGCGGTTTGGCACACAAGCGAGTCCTCATCACAGGCGGGGCGAGCGGTATTGGAAAGGCGACCGTCCTGCGCTTCCTCGAAGAGGGCGCGCGCGTCATCGTCCTGGATCAAAACAGGGAGGCCATGGAAGCTTTGTCAGCGCGGAACCAAGAGATCGCTGCGCTGCTGGAGGTCGATGTCAGGGATCCTCTCCAAGTGCAACGGGGCTATGCGGCCATCGGCGACCAGTTCGGTGGGCTGGATGTCTTGATCAACAACGCGGGGATCTCTCGCCGCTACGACACGCTGGAATTTCCGCTGGAGGAGTGGCGCGCGGTTCTGGAAGTGAACCTCGACGGCGCCTTCCTGGTCGCGCAAGGAGCGGCCCGCGCCATGATGGCGGGCAGCGGGGGCGTGATCCTGAATATGGCCTCCACGAACGGCATGGTGGGATACCACCGGCATGTGGCATATAATGTGTCGAAGGCGGGCGTGGTACAGATGACGCGCTCAATGGCGCTTGACTTCGCGCCCAAGATAAGAGTAAATGCCATATGCCCCGGATTTATCGCCACCCCTTTGCAGACATATGGGGAGGAGATCTCGGCCAGGGTTCCATTGGGGAGGTTTGGACGCCCCGACGAGGTAGCCGCTCTATTTGCGTTCCTGGCATCCGAGGACGCCTCGTTCATCACCGGGCAGGCTTTTGTCATTGATGGCGGAGAACTGGCCGGGGGTTTGGCGAGCGGAAAATAGGGCCATCCGAAGAGATGGCCTCACCGCAAGATCCCGCCTCGTCGGCGAATGATGCCCCGGTGCACTGACCATCCGGTCGCGCGCGGGCAGCCTCCGGAAGCAGGACGAATGAGCTGTCTGGAAGGCTTCAATGGCCGGTATACACCTTCTTCAAATCCGCCTCGCCGAGGGGGGATCTGCATTCGGCGAGGCGGATCGGTTCTCATCCTCGAACCGGGGGTCGACCAGGGTGAGATCCGCTTGGGCGATCTTGTAGACCCGCAGGATGATGTTGGTCTTGGTTTCGGCGACACCCGGAATTTTGCGGAGGCGGTCTGCGATCAGGCCGGTGAGATGCACTTGATCACGGCACATCACATCGACTTCCAGATCGAAATCCCCGGTGACCATGGCCAGATAGCTCACCTCCGGGAATTCGGCAATCCGGGTGGCCACTTCATCGATGGAGGCGGTGGGGGCGACGGCGACATAGATGCTGGCTGGAGAGCGGAAGCCGATCTGGTAGGGATCCACCCGTCCGATCACTCGCAAGGTCTCGTCCTCAAGCAGCTTCGCGATGCGGTAGCGCGCGGTCCCGACGGAGACACCCAGCTCCTTCGAGATTTCAGTGTAGGACATGCGACCATCTTTCTGAAGCAGCTTCAGGATATCGAAATCCAGATCGTCGACAGAATTCCTTGTAGCTGACATGTGCTCACCTCTCCCCTTCAGGTTTCGCCCAGATGCCCGTTTCAGCGCATGGAATGGTCACTTAAATCTAGACCAGACTGCGGAAATGCACAAGCCGTCAACAGAACATCTGACAGCCACTCTTGCATGAGATCCGCTTCAGTGAACGGGGATGCTCCTACTGAGCATCTACAAGGAGTTTGGGGCATAATCCAGAAGAATGCAAGTTTGGCCCAAGCAAACTGAAGGATTATTCAAAGTTGGCGTTGCGGTGTAAAATAAGGAAAAGGGCACTACTATGGGCGTAATGCTGGCATGCCCGGGAAGGATCTGCCCTTCCAGGCCCAGCATGTCATGAGCGAACCCGAATTGGAGGCAACTGATGTCACCTACACACGCAGAGCTCGCTGAAAAGAACAAGCAGTTCACGCTCGCCAGTTGGACGGCGCAAGAGGCGTGGAACCCCCTCTCAATGGTACGAGCCGAGGGGGTTTATTTTTGGGATGCCGATGGCAAACGTTACATCGACTGGTCCTCCCAGTTGATCAACGTCAATATCGGGCATGGAAACCGGCATGTGATCGAGGCCGTGCAGCAGGAAATGGAGCGCATCAGCTTCGCGTATCCTGGAATCGCAACCGAGCCGCGCGCCCGGCTGGCAGAAATGCTGGCGGAGATTGTGCCTGTCGAGAGGCCGAAGACCTTTTTCACTCTGGGTGGCGCAGATGCGATCGAGAATGCAATGAAGATAGCGCGGCTCTGCACCGGGAGGCAAAAGGTGTTTTCCCGCTACCGCTCCTACCACGGCGCCACATTTGGCGCCATGACGGCAGGCGGCGACCCGCGCCGGCTGGCGAACGAACCCGGTGTCCCTTGGATCGTTCACATCCATGATCCCTACCCCTATCGGAGCCCGATCTATCGGGGGCGCAGCCCGGAAGAGGGTGACCGGGCCCTCGCAGACCTGATCGAACAGACGGTGCTCTTTGAGGGGCCGGAGAACGTGGCCGCCCTCCTGCTGGAAGGATACAGCGGATCCAGCGGCATCCTGCAAGGGGGCCCCGTCTTCTGGGAGAAGATCCAGCAAATCTGTGATCGCTACGACATCCTGCTGATCATCGACGAGGTCATGAGCGGCTTCGGGCGCACCGGCGAGTGGTTTGGGATCAACCACTACCCGCAGGTGAAACCGGACATAATGGTCATGGCCAAAGGCCTGACCAGCGGCTACGTGCCGCTCGGCGCAGTCGCGGTGAGCGAACCCGTGGCGGCGTACTTCAACCAGCACACCTTGTGGGGTGGGCTGACCTACAGCGCTCACCACTTGGGCTGCGCCGCCGGCATCGCCAACATCGAAGTCTATCGCCAGGAGAAACTCATCGAGAATTCAAACCACATGGGGAAGCGCCTCCGGCAGGGCCTGCTGGACCTGGCCGAAAACCATCCCAGCGTTGGGGAGGTGCGGGGGACCGGCCTGCATCAGGTCATCGAACTGGTGAAGAACCGCGAAACGCGGGAGCCCATGAGCGGCTGGAATCAACCTTTGAGCGAGGCCATGCGCAAGGTCTCCGCTTCCCTACGGTCGGATGGAATGAGCACATTCGTAAAATGGGATTGGATTTTCTGCGCGCCGCCCCTGCTGATCACCGAGGGCCAAATCGAAGAGGGCCTTTCAATTCTGGACAGCGCGCTCACCATTGCGGATGACTATTGCGATTAGCCTGCCAATCCAAACCACGAATCAAGAAGGAGAATTCGCATGGCTGTGAAAGAACTGCAGAACTATATCGACGGTGAGTGGGTGACGAGTGAATCCGAGCGCTGGCTGGATGTGCACAATCCGGCCCTGGGGGAGGTCATCGGCCGGGTGCCGCTCTCCAACGCCGCCGAGGTGAGCCACGCTGCGGAGGCGGCCGCGGCCGCGTTCCAAGAGTGGCGGGAGACGCCCCCGTACACTCGCGCCCGCTACATGTTCGAGTTGAAGACCCTGATGGAGGAACGTTTCGAGGATCTGGCGCAGACCATCGTCAAGGAGCACGGAAAGATCATCGACGAAGCGCGCGGAGAGGTCCGGCGGGCGATCGAAAACGTGGAGGTCGCCGCAGGCGCGCCCTCCTTGATGATGGGCTACAACATGGAGGACGTGGCCACCGGGATCGATGAAGACTGCGTATATCAGCCCGTGGGCCCTTTCTGCTGCGTGGCCCCTTTCAACTTCCCTCTGATGGTCCCCATGTGGTTTCTGCCCTACGCCGTGGCATGCGGGAATACCTACATTGTCAAGCCCTCCGAACGCTGCCCGATGAGCATGCAGATGATGTTCGAGCTGCTCGATGAGGTGGATTTCCCCCCTGGCGTGGTCAACCTGGTCAATGGCGACAAAGAGGCCGTTGACGCTCTACTCGAGCATCCGCATGTTGTGGGGCTCAGCTTCGTGGGATCCACGCCCACAGCCAAGGCGCTCTACGCGAAATCAGCCGCCAACGGGAAACGCGCCCAGCTCCAGGCGGGCGCCAAGAACGCGCTGGTGGTGATGCCGGATGCGGAAATGGACTCGACCGTCGCCTCCTTCATGACCTCCGCCTTCGGGACTGCGGGGCAGCGCTGCCTCGCCGGCTCCCTGGGCGTCGCGGTCGGCGAAGCCTATGAGCCCCTTGTTGACGGACTAGTGCGCTCGGCCAAGGAGATCCGGGTCGGCGATGGCATGGACGAGAGCGTGCAGATGGGACCCGTGATCTCCAAGAAAGCGCTGGATCGGATCCTGGGATACGTCGACATCGGGCTGGAGGAGGGCGCGAAGCTGGTGCTCGACGGACGAGGCGTGACCGGCTCAGGGTCGGAGGCCGGATACTACATGGGCCCCACTATCTTCACAGACGTGGAGCCCGATATGCGCATCGCTCGCGAGGAGATCTTCGGACCCTTGTTGGGAGTGATCCGGGTGCCGGACTTCGACTCGGCGGCCAAGGTGATCAACGAGTCGCCGTACGGCAACGCGGCCTCGCTCTTCACCACGAGCGGCAGGTGGGCGCGTGAATTCAAGTACCGGGTGAAGGCCGGCAATATCGGCATCAACATCGGGATCGCAGCGCCCATTGCCTCCTTCCCGTTCAGCGGCATGAAGGATTCGTTCTTTGGAGACTTGCATGGACAAGGGAGGGACGCGATCTTGTTCTTCACCGATCGCAAGGTGGTGATCACGCGCTGGTTCTGAAAGTGTGACCCGCGCTGCCGCCAGCCCGCTCCCGGTGATAGGACGGTGGGAAGCACACCGCTCGACAACGCCGTCGTTTCGGGCATTGCCGTAGGGGCGCAGGTTGCGCCCCTACAGAAGAAAGGTATGCGGGCCGGAGTCCCGGAGTGAGGCACACCGGATCAGGAAGGCATCAACAGCAAAAGGAGTACACATGCAGCTAGGCACATTTGGCGCCATCATGACCTTCGCCATGCAGTTGGAGGAGCAAGGGCTCACCCTCTACGGCGAAGCGAGGCAGTCGTTGCCGGAAGATATGCGCACCACCCTCCTGCGCGGCAGCCGCAAGCGTCTCAAGCGTTTGGAGCGGGCGAAGCGTGAGGGAGTCGCAGAGATGATCCTCGAGCCCATCAGCGGCCTGGACGACAGCGACTTCAAAGTGGAGGAAAGCGGCGACGCGGTGGAAACAGCCATGCGCTTCGAGGCCACCAGTGGCCGCTATTATCGCCGGGCCGCGGAGAAGCTCCCCATTTTGGAGATCTCCCGCCTCTTCGATCGCATGGCCGAGGGGAATGAGTCCCGCATCGCTTCGTTGAAGGCGGCCGCATCGCCCTAGAAGGCCGGGCCATCACCGAACGCAGAATCGATGGCCGGCAGATGCCGTATTAGATCACATGGAGGAAGGCATGACCGAGGAAGAAAACAAGACCAAGGTGAGCGCGTGGAACGAGTGGGACCCGCTCAAGCGCGTCATTGTCGGCGTGGCCAAGGGCCACATGGTGCAGGCTCCCGAGCCCGCAGTCCGGCGCGATTGGCCCGAATATGGGTTTCCCTACGGCACATACGGTCCCTATCCGCAGGACATGCAGGAGAAAGCGGAGGAGCAGCTGGACAACTTCGCAGACCTCCTGGAGGCGAGGGGGATCCAGGTGGACCGCCCCACTCCGCTGGATTTCAGCCAACGCGTGCAAACCCCCGACTGGGTGAATGAGACGATGCTGGGCTGCATGCCGCCCCGCGATCTGCTCCTGACCGTGGGCAACGAGATGCTGGAGGCCACAATGTCCCAGCGGGCCCGCTGGTACGAGTACTTGTGCTACCGGCCGCTGCTGGAGAAGTACTACCGGGAGGATCGCAACATGCGTTGGGAGGCGGCGCCCAAACCCCGTCTCACCGAGGGCACGTACAAGCCGGGCTTCTGGGAGGAGTGGGATTCCCTGAGCGAGGACGAGAAGTGGGAGCGAGCCGAGAAGAGCGATTGGATCATCACCGAGAAAGAGCCCCTGTTCGACGCCGCCGACGTGGTGCGCTTCGGAAAGGATCTCTTCGTGCAGAAATCCATGGTCACCAACGACGCGGGCATCCACTGGCTGCAGCGTCATTACCCCGCACATCGCGTCCATACCGTGCGCTATAAGGAGCTGCTTCCCTGGCACATGGACACGACCCTGGTGCCGCTCCGGCCAGGTTTGGTCATGTTCAACCCGTACCGTGAGCCTCTCGAGCCGCAGCGCGAACTCTTCGAGAAGAACGGATGGGAGATCATCATCGGCCCAGCCTCCTTACTGGAGAAGAAGCGCCCGATGACCTACTGCAGCATCTGGTTGAACCTCAACATCCTGGTCCTGGATCCGGAGACCGTGTGTGTCGAGGCCAGCGAAGGGCCGGTCCAGGACCTGTTGGACAAACACGGGATGAACGTCATCCCGGTGCCCTTCTACGAGGTGTCCCCCTTCGGCGGCGGTCTGCACTGCGCCACGGCGGATGTATATCGAGAAGGCACCCTGGAGGATTATCTACCGAAACAGGTCGAGGGGTTCTAGACGGGCGTTGACTTGACGAGGGGGGCGGCTCCGCGGCTCGGTTGACCCAATCCCGGCAGGAGCCTTCCCCCGCCCGACTCCCTCCCCACGCGAGACGATGTTTTCCGACAGGGCGGGGTCAGCGTGCAGATTGCGCAAGACGTACGGGGTTGAAGCCGCCCTCCGGCGGCTTCGCCCAACCTCGCCGAGGCTTCAGCCGCCGGGGCACCGGCCCCATTCGGCGGCCGCATAGAGGGCGGACACGGGCCTTTCCTGAATTGCCCCCATGGATCGCGGAACCCCCGGCTCGCCAGGCGAACCGAACTTCCATACCGAAAACCACTATGCGCAGACGCCCCGGCGGGGCGTCTCTACACCACCGGGGAATGCGTTTCGGCGCCTGGAAATTAGGTGGAAATGCCCGCGCAAAACCCTGCGCATCGCGCTCCCTGGAGACATTGCATGCAACGTCTCGACGCTTTCCCGCCGGGTCTTGACCGACAGTAAAGTCAATCTGAGACCGGCCCCCGTACACTCTGCGAGATAGGCGATAGTCTACACCCCGCACATTGTGGTCTTTGAGTGCCGATTTTCGTATTCGCAAGCATGTGAATGGTCGCATTTAAGATCGGGAAGTCCTTCATTTGACATTTTTCGGTTTGTGAACTATGTTAGGGGCAACTTTAGAGGGGGGCTCGGCGGCGGACAGGGCCGTCGTTGAGCCGGGGCAAGGGGAGCCAGGAGCGACATCCAAGAGGGGTACGGATCCGGGACGGGCGTCGAGATGCCCCCACGGTCTGGACGGCCGTCTCCGGGGAGGGGCGAGCAATCCCGGGCGTGGCCAATATCGAGAGCTTCATCGGCCTGGATCTGTAT
>CAYMCO010000053.1:0-9166 GCA_964388955.1 uncultured Anaerolineaceae bacterium
AGGAGAGCCGGGGGAGGGGGCCAAGGGGGTGGGGGCGGATCGAAGCGCAATGCGGAAGGATGGGGAGAAGGCTGGCGCCGGCAGGTGCCCCCCACGGGGGTTCCCTTCAGCGAGATTGGCGAGGGAATAGCATTGCGGTCGGAGGAGGGGGCTCATCGAGCCGGCAGGGTCGAATATCGTCCGCCCCCGGGATCACACCGCGCAACAAAAACCCGGATGCACCCGATGCAGGGTGCGCCCATGGGAATTGGGCTGGATATGGACCGAGCCAGCCCTGCCGTGACCTGCCAGTTCGGAGCCCAGGGCGGGTGCGATGACCCGGACAACGCCAACCAGTATTATCAGGAGTGTGGTTCCGTAGCGCTCGGTCCGCATGGAAATCTGTGCTCTGCGGATCGATCGCCCGACTGCAACTCGTTGAGGAGGAAGGGTCGTCTAAGATACGGGTCGGGCCGATCGAGAGAAAATGCAGCCAGCGCGTGGTGGTCTTCGAACCCCCTTCGCGAGACTGCCTCCGCCGTTGGCGCTTTTCCAGCCTCAGGCTGCGGCGGAGCGGATATAGGCAAAGTCGCTGGCTTCGGTCTCCTCGGCTTGGCAGGTGTGGCCACCCGCCCACCAGATTGAAGATCCTTCGCGCATGCCGCTGTCATCTTCCCGTGGAGAGGTGCTCTCCCGAGGGGACGTCGCCAAGACGGCCGATCTCAATTCAAACGGGCTCGGATCCGTCGGTACATATCCGTCCGCATGGACCTTCTCCAGATGCTCGAGGAAGTACCGATTCTCGCCGGCCGCCATCACAACAATCCGCAATTCGGGACGCATGTGCCGGATGACGGAGAAGGCCATGACGCCATCCAGATGGGGAAGATCGATTGCGAGCAAGACGATATCCGGCTCCTTGAGCAGGGTAGCGTCGATGGCCTGCCGGCCATGCGCGCCCACTGCGACGCCTCTGGAGCTAAAGCCGACATCCAGCAGCCTGCCCTTGACGACATTGCGCCGGAACTCGTTATTGTCGGCGATCAATATCCTAGGAAATGCGTTGTTCCATTTCATCGTCCGCCCCTGACATTGACGGTATGTTAGCCAGATATTAGTGCTACGTTAGATCCATTCTCGATCAGTTTCTTCGATTCTTCAATCCTCTCCCGGGGTGATCTTGGTTAACCTGGTTGGGTGAAGTGCTTACCCATTGGAGGCGAAGCGTGTGGGTGGGCATGATCTTGGCATACTTGGCAAACCGGCAGCTCTTCCGGCCGACTGCCGGGGAACCATGTCAGGTGAGGCTGGAAGGACGAGAATGTTTCCTGGAATCGGGTGATCGGCAAGCCCCGTCACTGCACCTCGTCGATCCCGCTCGACGCCAGAAGGGAACGCACCACATCCGCTGAAAGGAATCCCCGGCGAAGTTCCTCAATATCAATGGTATTTGCGAGGTGCAGGATGATCTCGGCCGCTGCCTTTCTTGCATCCAGAGCCTTCCCGCGATCATTTTGCCTGTCATACGCGCGCGCCAATCTGGCAAGGATCGGCCATTCCTCGCCGGGCAGCCCGATCTCCCGAGCCGAGATCGCCGCGGCGTTCCACCGGATCACGGCTTGGTTCAGGTGGCCATCCCATTCGGCCAAGACTGCAAGAGAACACAGCAGCGGTATGTGTTGGCGCTTGTTGGCGGCCGAGAATCCCTCCAGGCGTTCCAGTTCGGCGATTACCTGGTCCTTGTGTGCACCGCGCAGGAGCGCCTCGGTCTCATACCAGCCTGTCAACCCCATGGGAGGAAGCCCCCGTTCGCTCCGCACCTGCAGGGCCCGCATCGCGGGCACAAGCGCCCGATCCCAATCTCCAGCCATGCCATGCACAGCGCAGAGTTCTCCAAGGGGCCAATCTTCGTAGCCGGCCGAGTTCCCTTTTGAAATCTCCCCAACGACCTCCTCCAGCGTCTTCTTGGCCGAAGAGAAGGCCATGATCTTTCGCTGGATGGTGCCCAAGGTAGCTAGCGCCAGCTCAACCATCGTCGGCTGCCCCACGATACGAGCCAGCTCCGCCGCTCGTTCGGCCAACTGGATGGCATGGCCATAATCCCCCGTTTCCAAATAGGCGCCGGCCAGCCTCCAGGCAGATTCGGCTTCTCCCCAGGAGTTCTCGATCTGGCGGCTGAAGGCATACGCTGCTCTGAGAGTGGCCAGACTATCGTTCTGCTCCCCGGACAACAGGCGACTCCAGGCAGACAATCTCTGGCTGTCGGCTTCCAGAATTCGATTGCCGACCTCCGCGTAGAGCGCGCTGGCCTCGGCTGCATAGCGGCCGACCTTATCCCACTCTCGGGACCGCGCATGAGCATAGGCGAGCGAATTGAGACTGCGGGCCACCAGTTGATGGTCTTCGAGCTCGCGAGCGGTTGCCAGTGCCGCTTCCCCGTGATGTAGCGCGCTCTCGGAATCTTGCTCCATGCGCGAGACGATCGATAAGTTCCACTCGGTTTCCGCCATGCCTCGCCGATCCCCCTGGCTTTGTGCCATCTTTCGCGCCGATTGGAGCAGGGGCATGGCGCTCTCCGGATCCTTAAACCCGTTGATGTGCACCGTCGCAAGGTGATTCAGCGCCTCGCATTCCAAGGCCGCCGAACGGCTGGATCGAGCATCGGTGATCATCGCCTGATACAGTTCCTGGGCCTTCTCCCATTCCCCAGCCACTTCATAGCCCCGGCCCAGGCCTGCATAGAGATCCCGCCGATCACTGGGCGTCATACTCTCGGGCCAACCCATCTCCTTGACGATATGCCAGGCGGTCTCATAATGAGAAATCGCCACCCGCACGGCGAGCATGCGCATGGCCTCTTGGCCCGCCTCAATTCCCTGCTCGACCGTCTCTGACCGCAGCCCGGCGAGGGCCGCGTGATGCGCCAGCACAGCCGCCGGGACCGACTCTGCCCGCAAGACCTCATAGGCCCGACGGTGCAAGATGCGACGCCGGGCTGCCCCCGCATCCTGGTAGGCCACCTCAGCGAGCTTCTGGTGAGAAAAACGATACAGGGCGGTGATTCCCGGATCCGTCAAGGCGGGTTCCATCTCTTGCAGCAACTGCCTGGCCAACAACTCGTCCAATGCCGCCAGAGCCGGAGCTTGCTCCAGTTTGGCAACCCGGTAGAGGCGGTCGAAAGAGGAATACTCCCCCAGGACGGCCGCCGCCGTCAGGGCTGCCCTAGCGGGCTCACTCAGCCGGCCCAGCCATGCCCTGATGCGGTCGCGCACGCCCGGAAAGATGCGCGGCTCCGAATCGAGAATACGTTCGGCGAAGGCTGGCCAGTCCAGGTGCCATGCCCGTGATTCGGGATCCGGCCGGAGCAAGCCTTCCTCGCCCAACGCCCGAAGCGTCTCCACCAGGAAGAAGGGTTGTCCGTCCGATTCGTCGAACAGCCAGCGACTGAATCCGGATATCCGCTCGGCGATTTCCCTGCGAGAAGCTGCCTGTATATCGAGGCTACCCCCTTTGCCAAGCAGGGTCCAGGCCAACTGCTCCGTTTCTTCGCCGGTCAAGGCCCCCAGGTTCAGACGGTAGTAGCCGGCATCGTGCTTGATGCGGCTGAGCCATGTCAGAAGTTCAGGGTCCTCAGAGAATGCTTCCTGGCGAAGCGTGAGCAGCACCAATATGGGCGCGCGCGCTTGTGACCATGCCAGCACTGCGTAGTGGAGAACGTCCAGGGAGGCTGTATCCGCCCAATGCCAATCATCCATGAAGAGGACCACCGGCGACCGCTCCGCAAAGGCCTGGCCCAAGCGGCAGATCGCTTCGAACAATTGGCGCCGCGCGGTCGCCTCCTCCTGGGAGGGGGCGGCCAGATCCGGGTAGCGATCGCGCAGCTCCGGCAGAATACGACTGAGTTCGGTCAGCCAGAAATCGGAAAGCAGATCCTCGGGGGCGTTGACGCTCTCAAGTCGCTGACGCAGCGCCTGAGTGATCGGCTGGTAGGAGAGACCCCCGCTGGTCTTGAACGCTCTCCCTCGAATGATGTCAGCGCCCTGCGCAGAGGCCCAATCGAGGAACTGCTCAGCCAGGCGGGTCTTCCCGATTCCGGCTTCGCCAACAATGGCCGCGACCTGAGCGCCTTCGGCTACAGCTTGCTCATAGGCTCTGACCAGGGTCCTGTGTTCGCTGGCACGCCCGACGAAGGCCACCGTCAGCGGACGATGTTCAGGGTGGCGGACTGATCGTCGGAGCCGGTCCGATCGCTGCCCCCGAATGCGCGCAAACAACGCCTTGGTTTCCATGGAGGGTTCGGCGCCCAAGTCCTCTTCCAGCACCGCCCGGCACGTCTCGTATTGGGCCAATGCAGCGCTGCGCTCGCCGGACAGGGCGAGGGCCTGCATGAGCTGCCGGTGGGCTTCTTCTCGCCATGGTTCCAGGGCCAATTGTCTTTCGGCCAGGGATTGCGCCCTCCGGTAGTCCGCCTGGGCAAGGCTGCGGGCGGTGAGCTCATACATCGCCTCCAGCGCTGAGCGATGCAGGCTTTCCCGTTCTTGACGAAGCCAATCTTCGAATGGCAGGCTGTCGCAGGTGAAGCCGGCCAGGAGGTCACCTCCATAGAGGGTCAACGCCTGCTCGTAGTGACCTTCCTTGATGCGTGCTGAGAACTGCACCGCGTCCACAAAATGGTCGCTGTCCGGATTGAACTGCAAGGTGGTGCGGGTCGCGATCAGGTGCGGCACTCCCTTGGCATCGGCCTCGCCCAGGACCCGGCGGAGCTGGTACAGGGATTGACGCAGGTTCTTCTTCGCCACGGAATCCGGCGCTTCCGGCCAGAGGAATGCAGCCAGGGAATCTCGATTGTGGGTGCGATCACCGGTCAGCGCGATGTAGGCGAGCAGGCCCTGAACCTTGGCTGACCGAAAAGCTGTGATCGGCCTTCCGTTCAGCGTGGCCTGAAACGAGCCCAGGAAGGTCAGCGATAGATGAGCCACGGATATCAAGCTCTCTCGTTCGGAAAATGCAGGCGAAGATCTGCCGTCCATTATAGCGTGCCGAGCCCCGTCAAGAGGAAATCCGATCGATATGGCTCTCACGTCTGTGATTGTGCAGACGGTGCCGCATCGAATGCTGACGAAGTGCTGGCGGCTGCCTGGTATTCTTCCAACAAGCAATATCCCGGAAGGCATCCGGGAAGGGGAGCAAGGGAGGTGGAGGCTGATCTGAGCTGTAGATCCGGAAGGCAAGTCCGTGGTTCGTAGTCCCGATAAATCGACTGGATCCGGAGACCCTGGATCCATCACAATGGCCCGAAGGAGGCTTTTGAAGATGACTACCATGATCGTGCGACACAAAGTCAGTGATTACGGCAAGTGGAAGCGCGTCTACGATGACCTAGCCCCCGTTCGCAAACAGAGCGGCGTGATCGGCGCCAGCGTCAGTCGTGCAGCGGATGATGGGGATACGATCATCGTCACCCATCGGTTCAACGACTTGGACGCGGCCCGAGCGTTCGCGCAGTCGAAGGATCTGAAGGAGGCAATGGCGGAAGCTGGCGTGCTCGGCGCGCCGGAGTTCTGGTTCGCCGAGGAAGTCGAACAGACCCCTTATTAGCCCTGCGCGGTCTACCTGCCGAACCGCTTGAACCAGCGAATAGACCCGCCAGCCGGCTACTCGGGCTGGTGGGTCTTATTCGATCTCTCCCATGCTTTGACGGGCGCAGGTGTCCGTGGCAGAGACCGGTGAACAACAATCCCCCCGAAGCCGGGGCTCAGAAGCTGCGCAGGAGTTCGTCCTCCATTCCTCAAGAAGATCCCGCCCCACGGGGATGGAAGAAGCACATCATATTTGTACAGGGTATGACCCACGCCCCTCCACCACCACTCGGCCGCCTTTCTCACAGACTGATCTTATAAGACGCATTCTCCTGAGGTGGAGCTTGACGCGGGGCTCGGCAGCGCCGCTCACATATACCTATCGGCCAGCGGCGTTCACAGGATCTCCGCCTCCCCCCGGCTGTGCCGGAGGCCATCGCCGATTTCGCCGCCGATCAGGACCTCGTGGTTCCACAGCTCCTTCAGGCGCCGAGCCGGTTTCAGGTCCCGCTTGGTGATCTGTGAAGTGTTTCATCTCCAGCCCGGCGAAGTAGGGGAAGGTGAAGTGAGAGTCTGGCGTCTCGTCGTGCGAACTCGACGACGGCTTGCTGCCTACAGCGAAGCGGCTTTGGAGCTTTGGGATTCTCCGGCCCGTCTACAATTCCTCCAGCAGGTCACCATCTGGTGATTCCAGACGCTGTGAATGGGACCCCGCGGCGCCTCTCCCGTTTCTCTCTCGCGTTCGCCAGGCGTACTGGTTATCCGTCAACCCTGCAATCGGGGCCTATAAGTTCCCGCATAGCACAATTCACAATCGCCAGAAGCTGGAAGGTCGATCCGGGCTTTCGTTGACACACCAGCTTTGACACAGATCCCCGCATGTAACAAGGCGAGTGGCATAACGTTAAACTATTAAACTCCTAATGCCTCACTTCGTTTGCGAAGAGCGGCTGGCGTGAGCGGCGATTCGTTCCAGAGGCGCCCGGCGGCAAGATGCGATGAAGTCGGGAAAAGGTAGATACACTCGGTGCCAGACGAGCTTTGCCGGCACATCTCCAGCGTCGATCTGGGGAGGCGGTTACTCCAGCGTCATCCTTGGATCATCGTCACTCTGCTCTGAGGAGCAATAAATGGCGGATGCACCAATCAGTCATCGAAAACGCCCACAGTTCTCGAAGAAGTCGCCGGGGAGGTCCATAATGCATGCTGAAACGAAAGAGGTACTGATCGTCGATGACAATGAGTTTCGTTCCACCAAGCTCAGAAGCCACCTTCAGAAGGCCGGCCTGACCGTAGCTTCAACATCGGTTGGGCCTGCAGGACGAAGAGCGGCGGGCGCAGCCATCGTTCAATCTCCGTCGGTGATCGTTATCGACATTTCGGCCATGAACCTGAATGGCGTGGCGGCCATTTCAATTATCCGCTTCCTGTGTCCTGAGACGAAGATTGTAGCCATGTGCTCCAACACTGACGCCTTCCAGCTGACGATGACCGGAGACCTCGGCGTATCGTGCTTCATCAACCCGGAATTAGACGTCGACCAGATCCTAGGAATCCTCAACGCGGTTGCTGGCTGGCCATCTTCGGCCACAGGCCGGCATATGAAATCGAAGAACGGACGGCACGGGGCAAGGGATAGTGACTTCGCATCGTTGCGGGTTGAGTGGGAAGGGGCGGCTTGAGGAGTTGGAGGAGACCGGCCGCCTTTCCAAGGATGGAATCAAGGTAAGCAAATGGTTCGATACGAATCCAGGCTCCGGAGCTTCCGGCCTTTGACAGATTGGGATGGCAAAATGATGACAATCCAAGAAGCAGCCGAGCCGGGAGCCCTCCCGTGACTGTCATGGCCGAGAATAGGCCACTGCCGATTTCCGCCCAGGCGCGGCCATGGCTGTTTTTCGGTCCGATACCGGAAGAGCCGGGCTGGCGTGGGTATGCACTGGCTTGTCTTGGACGGGAAGACTCAACATGCCTGTGAAGCTTCTTGTGGAAGCGAACAACCTGCTATCTGCCATCACGGGAGGCTATTGTGATTTCGCTGGGCTGAAAGAGAGGGCAAGGCGTGGATATGGGGGTGAATTCTCGGACCATGTTCTTGCCTACGACGAGCTTGGATTCCATCTGCAGGATAGGTCAGCTCGCGTCCAATTGGATGGTATCGACTTCGACGGGATGAACACACTTGATGTGGGTTGTGGTACCGGCGCTCTGGTCTATGCAGCCGCCGAACTCGGCGCCAGATCCGTTGTATGTGGGGATATATGCTGCCTGATGCTTCGGTTGCCGGCCGCAAAGTAAAGCGCATCTGAGCTGGAACTCACCATCCGTCCGCTTGATGCAGAGGGCCTCCCCTTTGAGAGCAACTCATTCGATGCTGCAGTGTCAGGCATGACTTTCGGCACTTTGCCCAGGCAAGAAGTCGTTCTAGACCAGATGATACGTGTGACCATACCCGGTGGCCTGGTTTGCGTAGGCGCTCACGGTCCAGAGCATTACTGGGAGGCGATTGACGCCACGCGCCGCTGCATAAGCAAGCGGTACGTTCTGGGCAATCGCTTCGCCTGTCCTGAGCGCAACGAAGGGCTCGGCACAGGTTCCCTGGGGATCTTGCGAAGAACGCCCAGGACCATCGGCGTGGGGCGAATTGCAGGCCGTCTTGTAAGCTGGAAGGGGGCAAGGTAGCTCTCATTGGTGAACCTATGCGCAACTATTCCAGGAACGCAGAAATGAGGTCTCTGGGCACCATCTGAGAGAGGGGAGTGGAGGGTGGTCTCGTGCAAACCCCTATCGTGGGAGCTGCTCGCCAATCGACTGCGCCCGGGATCGCTTGCATCCCACGGTAAGACCCTCTCGATTGACAAGCGGGAGCGGACCCTCAGCCAAGAAAAGGGAGGTCGGGCAGGGATGGTATCCCCACCCGACTCGATCCCCAATCAGGATGGCTTCACTGCTGACATCCTGGCAATCACGTCTCCGAGCCTCTCGTTTCCTCCTTTCTTGGCTCTCAGGCTCGCCGTGGTCGACATTCTACGGATCGCTGATCACAATTGTGCAGGTGTAGGTCCCAATCCGGAGGTCCTCGGCCAGGTACTTGCTTTCCGGTGAAGCGCCTTCGTCATCCGTTTGAGGCCCGCCCACCGTGGCCTCACTTTCATCCACACAAGAGATGCTGGCGTTCGTGAAGCCAGTGAGGTCAAAGAAGTCCACTTCGATGTCTGATAGCGGCGTATTGCCAAAGTCCTTGCCTGGCTGGTCCACGCCTCCGACGAGTGGGATCAGGTACCCATTGTCGGCCAGTCCGGAATCGGAAGCGCAGGCGCCGCCCGCACCGGGCTCGGTCTGCGCCCAGTTGTCCTGGGCCATCTCGCAGACGATGTAATCACCCGGATTGAGCGTGAAGCTGTAAGCGCCAGTCGGGTCAGTTACGGCTGTGCCTGCTAGCGTGTCCCCGGAACTGAGATCACCCGATGAATCTTCATCGCTGTAGACGACGATCGTCCAACCTTCCAGACCCGGCTCGGTCTCGGCAAGCCGGGACCCGTTGGCGTCGACGTCCTTGTACTTCACGCCGGAGATGGTAGCTTGCTGGTAGTTACCGAAGTCGTTGT
>CAYMCO010000053.1:9266-17611 GCA_964388955.1 uncultured Anaerolineaceae bacterium
CCTGCTTTCGTCGCGTTCTGGTAGTTGCCAAAGTTGATGTCCGATGCGGTGCGGTTGTTGACATCGATTTGAATGCCGCCTTGTTCACCGCTGCCGCATCCGTCTGTCGTGCTGGGATAGGACTGATACCAGGTTTCGGCTGTGGGGCAGACTTCCCGGACTGTGTAAGTCCCGTCGCTCAGGCCGTCGAACTTGTAGTAGCCCCCCGTTCCGGTGGTGGTAGTGTCAACGACGGTGCTGGTGTCCTCGTCGACGAGTTCGATCGTCCAGCCGGAGAGACCGTCCTCGGTGGACTGATTCCAGGTCCCATTTGCGTTCTCATCATGGAACTTGTAGCCCTCGATGAAGCAGTCGATGTCAAGGCTGACCGGGCCAGCAAGGTCCTTCATGTCCGCGGTGATTTCCAGGGAGGAGCGGCTCTTGGCATGCACAGAGCCGAATCCTGGACATCCGGCGTCGACGCCCAACTCCGTCAGGTCGATAGCCGCCTCGGCAAAGAAGAAGGGCTGCACTTCATCCACGCCGGGCTCCAGCGGCGCACCAGAGGACTCATACGAACCCCAGGGGGGTACGGGAAAAGCGGTGGCGTTCATTGTGGCAACGCCTTCGTCCGTTAGAGCAGTTGCCGGTCCGCTGAAGATCACGCACCAACCTTCTCCATAGATTGAGTCATAAGCGGAGCAGGTCGGATCGCCGGGCTTGTAGACGATTATCAGCACCTCCAAGTCCGCCTGAGGGTCTTCCGGGTTTCCGGAGAGCTCAAAGCCCACGGCGATATCCCCATCGGTGCGATTCAAGGTTCCGGAAGCGCCATCCCAGGCGTTCTGGTTGTACTCAAAATCCAGATCGAAGGTGCCCTGTTTCTTGATGCGCTCCATGCCCATGACCATCCAGGTGTGCCCGGAAGGGGTGTCCAGGACGGGGTAGACATACACATTGGTCAGGTCGTTCTGAGCGGGAGTGTTGCCGGGCTCGATGACCCATCCAGCCGGATCCCCGAACTTGCCACCCTTGGCGAAGATGTTCTGTTCCTCTATCGTCGCCTTGGGCCCAGAGCTGCCGTCCCGAATAAGGATCCCAGGGCCGGCATCCCAGTCCGGTTCTCCGCCGAGAATCACATTCTCCCAGTCATCCCCCGGAGTGGGCTCCGTGTGTTCCTCGGTGTTGCCATCGATCTCGAAGTTGATATCCGCCACGGTTTGCGCCCCCACCTGCACGACAAAAAGCGCCATGAGGAGTAGCGTGGCGGCAATATATGTTCCGAGTTTCCTGAGACTCATTGCAATCTCCTTGCTAGAACGTCTTCCACTAGCGATCGATAGGTCTTCAAGCTGATCGATTTCCGTTGGGCCGTTCCGCCGCCTGACAGCTTCGGCCGGACCCTTGGGTCAAGCCGCCCCCGGACGTCCAAAGCGAGGGCCGGCCATCGCGACGGTTGGGGGTACGGTTCGCGTACTGTCTTATGATCTCTGCGATCACCTCCTCATTGTCCTCTTGCGCGAAGGGTCAAGCTGCCGGTTGAGCAGCATGGTGAATTGGATGCCTGCAATTGGTGGCGATCCAGGAATCCGGTCAGATGGTGGTTGTGGGCGCATCGGTCAGTGCATCTCCGATCAGGAGAAACAAATAGAACCGACCAGCCGGTCGGTTCTGGGAATCCTCGATTGAACGTTCCTCACAGAGCCACCAAGGGCACGCCTGAGGCAATCCCCGCATGATCATCTCCTCCGATGATCTCTTGCATCTGTGATGCTATTAGAGGACTGGGTGACGGGCCCCAATCGCCGGGCCTTTTGGCCCTGGACTGGTCGACTCGCCACCACCCTTCAGGCCGATGCACTTGGCATCGATAATTATGACTCGATTGATCCGAAATGTCAAGCGGCCCTATTCATCCGCAAACCAAACGACTTTGGTTTTCTCCAGGGAAGATGAGAAAGCCACCGGGCCGAGGGGTCCACTGCCCGTCAATCCTCCACGACTCGAAAAAAGCGCGACTGTTCCGTGTCGGAGCTTTTTGCACCTTCCGGGCCAGCAACGGGGGGCTGGTGAGCGTCAGATACCGGGGAGTGGACGGAGGTTTTGCCAGTAACTCGCCGGACGACGTGGCCGCGGAGATCCGTTGGGGGGAGCCGTTCGCCGGCTGGACGACCACGGCCGGCATCGACACTGCCCGGGCCAAAGCCGACCCGGACGCGGTCATCGCAGCTTACCCGGATGCCGAGGTCACTGGGGCTCCCGGGACAGACGGGACCCTCGTCGATTGGCTGCTGGGCATCGAGGTCAGGTGGTCTTTCGACGGCTATACCGGGGTGACGCATGTTGGCATGCGCGTCTTT
This sequence comes from uncultured Anaerolineaceae bacterium, assembly GCA_964388955.1. GTDB lineage: Bacteria > Chloroflexota > Anaerolineae > Anaerolineales > E44-bin32 > CAYMCO01. The sequence goes on from CAYMCO010000053.1 coordinate 11,606, forward strand.
GAACCTCTCGCGTCTCTGCCCACCGTGGAGCAGATCCATGGGCAGGATATTGAGCTGTTGGGTTACAGGGATCGCGGAAGACGGAAGATCTACTCTTGGACCCAAATCCTGGACGAGCACCAGCAGGCGGCCGCCTACGCGGCCGTCTACGCCGAATGGGTGCTCCCCGATGGATCAACCCAGCCCACCTATGACGACTTCGTCGGCGTTGACGGCACGGCCTTCTTCGAGCTGATGGGTAAGTTGCAGCGGGGAACCTATACTTTCAGAGTCCTAGACGTCCAACTGGCTGGTCACTCCTTCGATGCCGCGGGCAGTGTCCAGGAGGCCAGGATCTACGTCAGGTAGAATCGACGGCGTCCGAACCGATCGCGGGCTACGAGTGGAAAAAGACCCCTTGAAATTCCCAGGCGGGAATCGGGCCTGGTCATTCAAGGTCGGGGAGGAAACGCTCAAGGTGCCCGCCTGTGGAGCAAGAGCTGTATCCAATCCTCATCAAGAGAAGCGGCCCGTGAGACTCAAATGACTGCGCCGCAGCCCCCCGCTCTTGATGTCGCGCGTACCCAAGTCGCATCACTCTCTATCTCATGAATCGGCATGACTTCCGACCAGTAATCAGGGCCGAGATGGCTAGTCGCCGCTTGGATTTATGGCAATGCTTTGACCGTCAGACCGCGGCCAAGGTCAGTTCAGTCCCTATTGGGATTCAGACGGGATTCGACCGTTGGCCGCTTGGCGGCGCTCCTCCTGCGTCCCTTCCGTCCCAGCCTCTGGTACGGAAGAATCCCCTTGATGCAAGGCTGGCCAAGTTCGAGAAGGGTGCCTGAGGGATTATCGTGAACGAAGGTTACAGGGCCCGGCTTGCAGAACCAATGGACTAAGTGTACGCATCGCATCCTGAGCTTCGCGATCATCGGAAGGAGCGTCCCTGGTTGAGCGGCGCGCTGGCAGATCCAGATTCAGGGATCATTCTTCCGGCCGAAAATCCGAGCCTGCACACGGTCGAGCGCGCCACAGATCCCGATGGTGGTGATCCATCACCTGAAGCCCTAAGGTACGCCGGCCGCGGGGACAAGCTGCTCCGAGACATGCTCTTCAAGCACGGCTTCAAGCGGACGCCGAGGGGCATTCCAGGGGGTTAGTGGTGTTGAACTACGAACGTGATAAAGCGCGCCGAATCTGCCACCAAGTGGCGAGGAGAGACGCAAAGGACTCGGCGTGAAGCGCAGAGAACCGGATTCCAGCCCTCCGCTGGGAGTCCCGGCAGATGGAAGCTTCTCTCGTCACCATGTTCCGCAACAAAGTCCAAGAATTGACCGAATACCTGGAGCGCGAATGCAATCCTACGGCACCTCATGTTCCGAGGATGGATCACTGCTCCCACATCGGCCATCTGCCGCGGGGAAAGCTGGGACCTCTGCTTCCGCAGCGAATCATGGAACATGAAGATGCTTTCGTCAGAATTCGAAGCCTTTTCGATGCAATCCAAAGAGTGAACGATGTTGGAGGGCCCCAGGGACGTCAGTCCCGAGCACATGTCGTCCTTGCGGCGGAGCGAGGGCTGTTGGATGGTATTGGGCGGTAGACATGATCATCGCACTTGCCGGCTCCAGGCGGTCGATTCATACCATTCCACACTCCCTCGGCCTTCGGCCGGGAAGTAGGACTCGCATATGGAATAGGGAGGATCAATTGCCATCGCTGTGCAGAAAACCACATTCATCAGACCCTGGCTCGCAAGCCGAATGGGAACCGCCGCGCGAGATGCGGGGTTCATGCGGTCTGGGGATTAGGCTCCGCGCATCCAAACTCAAGAAGACTTGGCAAAACAGATGGCGGCCATGTCGTATGATTCGCATGAGGCCGGAGACACTCTTTGGACTTCAGATAAGCCACAACCTTGTGGATGGCAGCGAATTGTCGTATGCTCGAGGGCGAGCATCCCAGCGTCTGCATAGCGCGCCGAATTCTGGACGCTATGCGGAAGCATTCCCGCATACATCGTGATCTGCAGTGAATTGGGGATCAGAGTCCGCGATATCACAGACAAGAGGGCTATGGATACCGCTGTCTCCATACTGAATAGTTATCCAGCATAATGGGAAAGATGCCACCAAATGACAATTCCAATCACCTCGATAATCATAAGTGTCGCCGCATTAATTGTTTCCCTTGTGGCTGTATGGAAGACTAATTTTTCGAGGTTTTCCATCGTGGCAGCGGTTGGTTCTCTTCGGATCCGGCTATTTCCGATTCGAAGTGGTGATAATAGATGGTATCTCCTCCTATTTGACCTTCCTTTGAGCCTAACCAATAAGGGCGCGCGTCCTGGGCAAATATTGGCTCTAAGGCTGAAATTGCACTTTCCAGATGTTCCAATACCTGATAATTATGAGATGGTGTACGTTTCAAGGGAGATTGATCCGCTGAAGGCGAGCGACTCGGATCGCGACTATTTCAAATGGCTAGAGAATATTACGATTTCGAGTTGGGCGCCATTCTCAGTTATTCCTAATCAGACAGTCACTAAGCATTTTCAGTTTCAAGCTAGGTGGGATAAGCCAATTTATCAAGAGCATTGTGTCTGCAATCTGGAATACTATTCTGACAAATCGAACATTTGGGAGGAGATTGCCAAGTACAGAGTAATACTATCCAAGGTTGTTTGGAGTGAGCTGTTCACTACTGGAAATTCAATCATCTTTCCCGAAGAAGGTGACCCAGGCCGGCACCACGAAACTAACCCCGAGGATCTCCATGAATATGTGTTTTCAGATGAGCCCATTCCAGAAGGCGGATTTGGTGCTGAACCAAGCTTCGTTGATTGGCCTGAGCATCTGCTCGAAGATAGCCACTGAAAAGCCTGCTGGATAACCATTCGCTGCAGCGGACCGGGGATGCGGGGCGAATTGCAGGCCAGGATGTATTATGGGGATGGCTCGGGAGCAGGAGAAGGAGCGAGCCCCGGCCGCTGAGCTCAAAGCCGTTGGGCCGCCCATTGAACATGAGGTTGAAGATGGACATATGGAAGTATTTCGACATAACACATCGGGGACACGTTTTGTGCAATCCGATGAGCGTTGAGAAATTCGAGGAACTCATTGCTCTTCTGCGGTTGAAGCCTGGAGCACTGGTTCTTGAGATTGCCACAGGTAAGGGCGAGTTCATCATCCGGCTAGCGGAAGAATATGGCATAGAAGGAATAGGGATTGATCTCTCGCCGTATTGTATTTCGAATGCTGAGCAAAAGCATCAGCGCCGCATTCCGGATTCCCAGTTGAGGTTCTTGGAGATGGATGGGGCGGATTACAAGCCGGATGAATCGAAGAGTTTTGATCTTGTGGCCTGCATTGGAGCGAGCTGGATCTATGGTGGTCACGAAGGAACGCTCAAGGCGCTGAACGAGATGGCAGCCCCCGGAGGTTGGGTGGTCGTGGGAGAGCCGTACTGGCGACAAGAACCAGTAGCAGAGTTTTTGGAAGCCATCGGGGAAGAACGGAGCACGTTTGGGAGGCACTACGAGAATGTGAAGGCAGGACAAGAGCTTGGGCTAGAGCTGGTCTACACATTGGTGAGCAACCAGGATGATTGGGATAGATATGAGGGGTTGCAATGGCATGCGGCGACGGAGTGGGCAAGCGAGCATACGGACGATCCTGATGTGGGAGAGGTGTTGAAGCAAGTAGGGGAGAATCGGGAAAACTACTTGAGGTGGGGGCGGGAGACGTTTGGATGGTCGATTTACGTGTTTAAGAAGGCTGATTTTGGTAGATAGCGGGCAGCCCAACCATTCGCTGAAGCTGACCCGAGATTCAGCCGAGTTTGCCTGGAGTTGGTGTATTATCGGAGTTGAGAGCGGGCAGCCTAGCTCAAAACCGTTAGGCAAACTCGCTTCCATTCGTTGGTGAGCTCGGCCATGATGGCATTGGAAATTCAGCCTACGACTGATAGGAGGGTCGGATTGAAATCTGACTTGGGTGATGCGGAATCCCGGGAACTCCTCGCCGCTGCAATTGACAACTTCCCACTCGAAGTATGTGACACGTGCGAGTGCTTCTTGGGTTTTGTCGCGCAAATTGAGATGGATGCGGACGAATCGGCTCGCGACTACCTATCTGGTTTCCATCGAGATCCAGACCAGATGCACTCATGTCTTGGCTGTGATCCCTGTCCTCCCGCGGATGAGTTCGCTAGCTACATCCGACAATCTGGATGTGGGGAATGTAGTACAACCGAATGATTGTGCCTAGCCATTCGCTGCCCCGCATACCACGCGGGATCTCCGACAGCGGACCGGAGATGCGGGGCGATTTGCAGGCCAAGATGTATGATGGGGATGGTCGGGGAGCAAGATAAGGTCCGAGCCCCGGGCCGCTCACCTCGCATCCGTTATGCCGCTCAGAATCGTAAATCCTGTTACGTATCGTCTTACCGCAAGATCCCGCGGCAAGCTGATCTGTAATCTGACTAAGAAGCGCACGGGAAGGGGGAGTGACGGATGAGCTGGCGTAGCCGAATCCCCGGACCCAGCTGGAAGGACTACGAGGAATTCCTCCGGGACCTTTCCGCTAGAACCCCTGCGGAGAATGTTCAAAGCTGCCTGGGAGTCTTCTTCGCAACGCTAATCCTTGTGCCCATGGCGGTACTGTTTCTGCTTGGGCTCTTCTTGGGATTAGGTCCAAAGATATCGACTCTTTCATATGGATGCCTGTTCATTGGGCTTGCTGGGTACCTGATTATCAAAGGGCGCAAGACCATACTGGATGAAGAAATCTTCGTACTTCCGAGGGCAAGGGTTCGAGGAGAAACCTCCTTTGTCGGAGGGAGGGTGACGGGGAAAGTGAAAGGTGCAGCGGCGAAACGACTCGGCGCCCTTCTCATCGCGGCAGGGATCGCTGCACTGGGGCAAAGCATAATGTTCTTTCTACAGATGCTCCGATAGAGAAACCTCGATTCGTCTGCAACGAGCCTGCAATCCACCCGGGAAACGAGCAAGCTAACCATTCGCTGCCCCGCAAAGTGCGCGGGAACTTCGACAGCACATTCGCGGAGCCCATCCTGAGGGCAACGAAGGGCTCAGTACAGGCTCCCCCGGGGATCCTGCTAAGAACATGCAGGACGGACTGTGCGGGGCGAAATGCAGGCCAGGTTGTATGAGGGGGGTGGTTGAGGAACAAAATCAGATCCGAGCCCCGGCCGCTGCCTGCACCCTGGACAGACCGCCAGGGCAGGCTGGACGCAGCCCAGGGTCCAGGGAACACATAGGCGTCAGCTGCCATCCTCGTTCTTATAGCGCTTGACGCCTAGCGTGTAACGCTATATACTTGAATTGTGATCAAATCCTTCGCCGAAAAAGAAACCGAGAAGGTCTATCGGCGGGAAGTCTCGAAGAGACTGCCGCGGGACGTCCAATCCGGAGCTCTGCGGAAGCTCAGAATGTTGAACAATGCGCGGACCATCCACGATCTTCGGTCGCCTCCTGGGAATCGGTTGGAGAAACTGCGAGGTGAGCGAGAAGGACAGCATTCCATTCGCATAGACGATCAATGGAGGGTCTGCTTCGCATGGCGAGAGAACGATGCGCATGAAGTCGAGATCACCGATTATCACTAGGAGATGAGAATGATGGTGGAAGAAGAGTTGGCGCCAGTGCATCCCGGGGAAGTACTCCTGGAAGAATTCCTGAAGCCTCTGGGCCTCAGTCAGCATCGATTGGCGCTGGAAATCGGAGTAGATCCCCGCAGGATCAATGAGATCGTACTGGGGAAGAGAAGTGTGACGGCAAATACGGCGCTCAGACTGGGCCGCTATTTCGGTATATCGGCGGAGTTTTGGCTTGGTCTTCAATCGCAATATGATCTTGATGTCGAAGAGGACGAAATGGGAGGAAGGCTGGAACGCGAGGTGATGGTCTACGAGGAGGTTCATTGATTTTGACGGCTGCCAGCTAGCCATTCGCTGCCCCGCAGACTACGCGGGATCTCCGACAGCACATCCGCGGAGCCC
>CAYMCO010000054.1:0-15394 GCA_964388955.1 uncultured Anaerolineaceae bacterium
CAAAGGGGAGAGCACGCGCCGCGGCGGCTGCAAATGAGAGGGAGGGGAGGAGCGGGCTCGAGATCGAAGTTCGGTTCGGTTGGCGAGCGCACGGCCCAATCGCGAACTGTAGGGGCAATTCGCGAATTGGCCCCGGCGCCAGCCGGCGAGAGGCGGAATCTCGCCCGGTTGGACCATCACGCTGCAGGAGAAATCTACTTCTACTCGATGCTTGAAATGAATCTGCTTCGCAGCCGCCAATGAATTGGCGGACTCCCGAAACGCCCCAGAAGGCACTCGCGGGATGGAGGTTGCACTCGCTATGGAGTCCTGCAGCTTGCTGCTGGCCGCGAGCGCAGCGAGCGGGGGGTGACGCCCGATGCACAGGAGGAGGGATTCCGAAGATCGCAGGGACCTGGACGGCAGAAGATACAAACGGGTTTGGCATGTGCACAATGTGGAGTCGCCAAGCTCTGCTTGGCGCTGAAGCGATACTTCAGGGGAGGGGCGGCATATTGGCGGCTGAATTGAGCTCATGCGAGGGGGAGGCCGCCGGGTAGCAAACCCGGCCTGCAAATCCACGAATTTGGGTTACGTGGTGGGCAGAACGCATAGCGCATCGGGCAAGGTCTGCGCTGCGCTCCCCCTTTGCCGCCAGCATGCCAAAAGGTCCCCGGCACGGGCGCTGCACAGGCGAGCCCGGGATCGAAGTTCGGTTCGGCTGGCGAGCGCACGGCCCAATCGCGAACTGTAGGGGCAATTCGCGAATTGCCCCCGGCGCCAGCCGGCGAGAGGCGGAATCTCGCCCGGTTGGACCATCACGCTGCAGGAGAAATCTACTTCTACTCGATGCTTGAAATGAATCTGCTTCGCAGCCGCCAATGAATTGGCGGACTCCCGAAACGCCCCAGAAGGCACTCGCGGGATGGAGGTTGCACTCGCTATGGAGTCCTGCAGCTTGCTGCTGGCCGCGAGCGCAGCGAGCGGGGGGTGACGCCCGATGCACAGGAGGAGGGATTCCGAAGATCGCAGGGACCTGGACGGCAGAAGATACAAACGGGTTTGGCATGTGCACAATGTGGAGTCGCCAAGCTCTGCTTGGCGCTGAAGCGATACTTCAGGGGAGGGGCGGCATATTGGCGGCTGAATTGAGCTCATGCGAGGGGGAGGCCGCCGGGTAGCAAACCCGGCCTACAAATCTACGGATTTGGGTTACGTGGTGGGCAGAGCCCACGTGGCGCTGGAGCGAAGCTTCAGGGGAGGGGCGGCATATTGGCGGCCGAATTGAGCTCGTGCGAGGGAGAGGTCGCCGGGTAGCAAACCCGGCCTACAAGTCTACGGATTTGGGTTGCCTGGTGGGCAGAATGCATACCGCATCGGGCGAGGCCTCGGCTGCGCTCCCCCGAGCGGGGAATTCAGAATGACGTGCGGGCGCGCCACGATCCATCTGCCACCGCCGGTCAACCGGGGGCGCGAACCCGTGCTAGGCCCGGGCGGAGGATCTAGAGCGACAGGCCCTGCGGGCCACGCGCCAGTTGGAAGCGCGTGTCGCCCTGCATATCCGCCCGCGGAACGTACTCGTCCCGCAGCACCCGGAACAGCACGTCCATCAGCCTGCCCGCGCTCGCTCGCGGCGGATCCTCGGGGCGCAGCCTCAGATCCGCCCCATCAATGGTGGTCGCCTCCGAACCCGGGTCAATGCGGACCGTCGGGATGAAGGGGTGCCCGAAAATAGCGCCCCGCGCCGTGCAACAGAAGAGTATATGAACGCCCGCAGCGCCCATTCCGCTCAGCGTCTCGGCGAGATCCAGGGAAGGGGATTGCATGAGGTGCAGGCCAACAGCCTCCGGCCGTCCGCCGTAGGGGAGCGTCGGTTCCAGCTTCCCATGAATATCGAGGCTCTCGCGAAAAGTCGCCAGCGACAGCAGGCTGCTGTTCGTCGGCAGAGTGCATGTGGCGCCTGAGGCGAGCAGGTGCCGGATGAAAAGCGCCACGGCCAGTCCGGCGGACTCCGGCACTCCGCCGCTCGAAGCAAATCCAACCGATACGCTCTCCAGCCCGACGGGCCGCTTCTCTGGTGACCTTTGTTCTTCGGGGCCCGCTCTCGCCCAGGCCTCGATTTTCGCGAAGACCGGTTCCAGGCCGCCATCGAGCTGCACGCTCCCCCAGCCGAAGGAGGTGGGATCCAGCCCCTGCTGAGAGATTCTCCGCCGCAAATAGTCATTGTGTGTCTTCTCGCAGCCATGTTCCAGGAGGAAAGCGCACGCGGCGAGCGGGTGTTGGAGATAGCCGAGCAACGCCCGAGTCGCCAGCTTCTCGGCCGGGCCCAGGGTAGTACACCCCTCGCTATGGGGAAGGGCGATGAAACGCGACACCCGAAAGTCTGCCAGGTCCCCCCGGGAGTTGAGGCGCTGGGCAGCCAGGACCGCCACCTGGGCGGAGCACAGGCTGGCGGGCAGGATCAAACCCAATCGCTGCCCCGCCCAACCGTTGCGATTGCGCATAGCCATATATCGGCGGCGGTCGGGCTCGACCCCGGAATCCACCTCAAGCGGAATCCCGCTCGGAGGAGGCGTGACGGAACCCTCCTCGGTGGGGGGGCGTGGTCCCTGCTGCTGCCAGTTGCGCCATATCAAGGCTTGGGCGTTCCCCTGGCGCTCGCCCTTGGTGCGCTGGCCAGAGGCGACTGCGAGCATCAGCTCGAAGGTTTCCCGGGAAAGGGCCGCCATTGTCTCGCCTTCCAGGTAGCGGCCAGCGTTGATGTCCATTTCAGCCCGAAGCAGTTCGAAGCGGCCGCTGGTGGTCACAATCTTGAGGGTGGGGACGAAAGGGAAGTTGGTGACCGAACCGTTGCCGGTCGTGAACAGGATCAGATTGCATCCCGCGGCCACCTCCCCGGCGACGCTCTCCAGGTCGGAGCCTGGGCTGTCCATGAAAGTCAATCCGGCGGTCTTCAGGCGTTCGCCGTAATCCACCACCGATTCCAGTCGAACGAGGGGATGGCGCTTCCGGGCGGCGCCGATTGATTTGAGGGTGATGTTGTACAAGCCGCGGACCTTGTTTCCGCCGGACACATTCTCCTCGGTCGTCTCCCCATGCCATTCGGCCAGCGCCTTGTAGGCCGCAATTCTCTCCAGGAATTGGCGGGCGACATCGATATCTCGTACCTTTTGCAGCAGATAGGATTCTGCGCCCATCAACTCGGTCGTTTCGGCCAGCACCGCTGCGCCGCCATACTCGATGGCCCTCCGGCCGAGTTCGGCGGCGAGTGGGTTGCCGGAAATGCCGGAAAAGGTGTCCGATCCACCGCACTGGAGTGCGAGCGCGAGAAACTCCAGGGGGACGCTCTGGCGCTCCATCCGGCTCAGAGGGCCGAGCCACGCCCGGATGATGGCCTCCGACTGGCGCAGCCCCACTTCGAATCCGCTCTCAAGCGAAAGGAATGCGTGGACGACGCCCTCGAGGGGGTAGCCATGGCGAGTCATGTAGTCTTTCAGAGCGGCGTTGGATGCCGGCTCCCAACCCCGGTCCACCGCCAGGATGGCCCCCACGTTTGGATGGATCATGAAGCCCGCCAGAGTGCGCAGCAGGAGAGCCCGGTTGCTGGCGCCCGGGATATTCCCCTCGGTGTGGCTGACCGGCACAATGCCATCGATGTTGGGCTGGCCCGATGCCAGCGGCTGCAGCCGCTGCGCAAGCCGATGCACGAATCCGGCGGTCTCCGCCGTGGTGCCCAGCAGCACGACATAGTTGCGCGTCCCCGCCCCGCGGCCCGGCCCTCTGGGGAAGCCGCGGAAATAGCGGACCTCTTGCTGCCGGGTCACCGGCGGCGCAGGGCGCAAGCGAGACTCATCAAGCGCAAATCCGGGATGGATGTCCGAGAAGTTGGGTCCCGACGGGAGGCTGGCCGGGATATCGCGGGATTGCAGGGCCCGCAAGACCGCCGAGTTGCACACATATTCCATGGTCCCGATATCCTGGATCGCCCGGCCAAAGGGCAGGTCCCAGGAGAGCAGTACGTCGCCGGCAGGGATGGGGCGCACCGCGATGCGGTGCCCCTCCAGAACGGTCGATCCGGGACTCCAGCACCGACCTTGGAAGTTGATCTCGTCGTCGGCCTCGAGGCGCCTCGTGACCACGGCCGTGTTGTCCGCTGGCGCGGCCAGCCGAGCGATATCCTGAAAAAGATAGGCGTCGGTCATGATCGCTGGAGCCCACCTCTCGCGGGAAGGCGAGGCATGTGACCTTCGCGCAGCCACGAGACCTCCGCCCGCAACACGGCTCTCCCCTCAAGCCGGGAATGGCGGATTCCGGCGCTTCTCTGGCCGTGACTGGGCACCGGGCCCCTGCGGCATTTGGATGATGCGCCCGCTCCCCGCATGACCGCTAGGCCGGCCGCTCCCAGGCAAGTGTCTGCTCCAGGATTTCCGCATACTCGCGCTCCGAGATCGGCCGCGGGTTGGAAGCCGTCTCCGGGTGCGCCTCGCTGCCCTTTGCGATCTGAGGGATAGTCTCGCGATTCACCCCGAATTCGGAGATCTTCGGGACCCCCAACTTCTGTTCCAGGTCGTAGATGGCCTGGGAGGCGGCCTCCGGGCGCGGTTCAGCTCCCAGGGCGCGGGCAATATTTGCGTGGCGCTCGGGTGCCGCTGCGGCGTTATAGGCGGTTACATAAGGGAGGAACAGGCCGCAGAGCATGCCGTGTGGCCCGTCATAAAGGCCTCCTGCGGTCTCCGCCAGGGTATGCACCGCCGCCACGGCAGCGTTCGAAAAGGCCATGCCCGCGATCAAGGAGGCCAAGGACATGCCCTCCCGGGCGGCCTCGTCCGATCCATGCGCCGCCGCTGCCGGCAGATGCTCAGCCACCAGCTCGATGGCCCGCAGCGCAAGCGGATCGCTGACCGGATTGGCCCGTTTGCATGTATATCCTTCCACCGCGTGCGTGAGGGCGTCGAGCCCGCTCCCGATGGTCATGCTTCGGGGCAGCGTATATGTCAATTCCGGATCGACCAAGGCCACGGTGGGCAGGATCTTATAGTCGCCGATGCCCATCTTCACATGCGACTCGCTGTTGGTGATCACCGCCCAGACCGTCACCTCGCTGGCGGTGCCGGAGGTGGTGGGCAAGGCGATGAAGGGGGGGATTTCGCCGGGGACCAAGCCCATGCCATCATAGTCCGCGATGCTCCCGCCGTACTTGGCCACGACCCCGATCCCCTTTGCGGTGTCCATAACACTGCCCCCGCCGACGGCGATGAGGGAATTCGCCCCGATCTGGTTGAACAGCTCGGCGGCCCGATCCACGGTGGTGTCGCGCGGATTGGATTCGACTTGGTCGAAGATGGTATACTCGACCCCGGCCTCGGCAAGCGACTGCTGAACGCCTTCCAGCAGACCTGCCTCGGCTATGCCCCGGTCGGTGACGATCATCGCCCTTGGATCGCCCTCCTTCACCAGGGCGCAAGTCTCGCTGCCGACTTCCTTTGCCATCCCCGCCCCGAACCTGACCAGGCTGGGGACGCTCCATGTGAATGTGTTCATGTGATCGCCTCCAAAAGACAAAGTTGCGCTATGTTCTCTACAATTCGCGCCCCTGGATGAGCGCCAGCAGCGCCATGCGCACGGCCACACCGTGATGCGCCTGCTCGAAGTAGCGGGCGTGTGGGCTCCCATCTACCTCGGGGGGCAGCTCATCCGTGCGCGGCAGCGGATGCAGCACGATGGCCTCCTTCTTCAGCCGCTCCAGCTTCGCGGCGTCGATGACATACGGTCGCGGTGTGGTGGGGCGCTGTCCCTTTGTGGAGGTCAGGCCCTTGCTGTATGAAGGGGTGAGTGTGCCCATCAGATAGATGGCATCCACGGCTTCCAGGATCCCTTCCAGGGTCTCGTGCGCCTCGAAATCCAATCCCAGGGAGCGGAACAAGTCGAGCCACTGGCCGGGCATCGTACGATCCTTCAGCGATACGAAATCAACATGGCAGTCGTAGTTCGCCAGCGCGATGGGAAGCGCGTGCATGACGCGCATATTCATGTCCCCTACCAGGGCGATCCTCAGCCCATCCAGATCGCCCCGCTCGCGGCGTATCGTATAGACATCCAGAAGGGATTGGGTCGGGTGCTCGTTGTAGCCGTCGCCGGCGTTGATGACCGGAACACCCACCGCCTCGGCCGCCTCCGCTGGGGCGCCATCCCGGGGGTGGCGCACCACAATCATGTCACTGTACCCCTCCATCATGCGCACTACATCGGAAAGACTCTCGGCGTAGTAATCCCCAGCACGAGTGGTCTTGGGATCCGCGAAGCCAACAACCGCGCCGCCCAGGCGCACCATGGCGCTCTCGAAGCTGATGCGCGTCCGGGTGCTGACTTGGAAGAATGCCAACCCGAGCACTTTGTCCGCCAGCAGATCGATGCGGCTCCGATCCTGCACGATCGGATCCATCTTGTCGGCCAGGTCGAAGAGCCTATCGAGATCATCGCGCTGGATGCCTTTTAGTGTGACCAGATCCTTCCCGGTGAAAAAGCTCATCTCTCTCGCTCCAATTCATCCCTTCTCTCAGCCACGGTTCAGATACGAATGGTACCGCCCTATGCGTGCGGCAGCAGCACAATCTTGCCGCTGACCGCCGCGGCTTCGATCAACGCGTGGGCACGGGGGGCCTGGTCCAACGGCAGGCGTGCCGCGATGAGCGGCGATATCTCCCCTGCCGCCAGCAGCCGGAATAGCTTTTCGAGATCGGCCTGATACCAATCGGGGTGGGCGGCTTTCTCGTCCATCATCTCATACCATCGCACCCTCCGCCCCCCGGGCAGCCGGTTCAGCCAAGCAGGGAGGTGGTGGTGCAGGTAGACCTCCAGGGCAGGCGGATCGTCCACTCCCGCGACGCGCATTTCACCATACGCGATTAGACGGCCCCCGGGCTTGAGGGCGCGAAAGGAGCGCCAGAAGTGTGATCCCCCGATGGGATCGAACACCGCGTCCACGCCTCCCCCTGTCAACTGCCGCACACGGCGGACGAAATCCTCTCGCTGGTAGTCGATGGGGTGAGCGCCGAGCGTGCGCAGCACCTCCTGCTTCCCGCTGGAGGCGCTGGCGAACATGTCCAGCCCGATACTGCGGCCCAACTGCAGCTGCAGGTTGCCGACCCCGCTGGCAGCGGCGTGGAAGAGGGCGCTCTCCCCGGCCTGCATCCCAGCCAGCCGGATCACGGTTTGGTATGCGGTGAGCCCGTTCAGGATCAGGCTGACCACCTGGGCCGGGTCAAGGTCCCCCGCATACGGGACAAGATCGGCCTCGGCGATGCATGTGTACTGCGCATATCCACCGAAGTGGCTGCACCCCGCCACGTGGTCACCCGGCTCGAATCGTGAGCTGCCTGCCCCGAGATCGTCCACCACGCCGGCGATGTCATAGCCCGGGGAAAACGGATAGCCGGGGGTCTCGCCCGGATATTCCCCTCTGCGCATCAGCAAATCGGCTCGGGCGACTCCCGCTGCCAAGACCTTAACGCGGACTTGTCCGGGCGCAGGCGTGGGAAGCGGTTCCTCGATGACCTGCATCACGTTTGGGGCTCCGGGATGGGGGATCACGACGCGCGTGTGGCTCAATTTCCCCTCGGAGTCAGAAGCGGTGGATATCCCGCTCGATGGTCGGGATGGTTTGAATCGGTTCACCTGGATCCTCGATCGGGAAGCGGATCATCGATCCCGAGTGAATCGGCGCAAAGCGGCCCCCATGGGCGTTTGCGATTCTCCGGAGCCCCTCAAAACCGGTGCAGTGCCCCGCGAAGATCCAATCGACTTCCCGCAATGCCTCCACTGATCTGCTGATCTTTTCCTCGCTGGCGTCCATGAAATGCAGACCTCCCACCACGGCATGGATCTTGTCGACTCCGGTGATCTTCTTGGCATGCGCCATGGTGTTCACGATCCCCGCATGGCAGCAGCCTGTAACGATCACAAGACCCTCCTTGAAGTTCAGCGCAACCGCCATGTCGTCGCGCTCGTGATCCTGAATCACCTCACCGTCGATGATAGTATACAGATCCTCCAATACTTCGAAGGAGGTCGTGCGTTCGATCTCACCGGTGGTGGTCACGCCGGTCATGAGGTTCAGCGGCGTTTTGGCAAGAGTGAAGACCGCCCCCTTCTCTTCATAGGTCCGTTGGGTTTCGCCGACTATTCCGATATGACGGATTCCGTCCGCGTTGATCTCGAAGCAAGGCCGAAAGAGCTCCGGATGAGCGATCACCGGCAGAGGCCGACTGATCGCTTCCAACAACCCAGCGAGCCCATCCGTATGGTCGTAGTGGCAGTGTGACAGGAAGATCGTTGTCACATCGTCCAGGGATCTCCCCATGAGCTTGAGATTGCGGAGGATCGGGAGGGCTTCCGAATTTGCATCGTAGAGAACGGTTTTTCTCGCGCCCTCGGCCGACAAGTCAAGCAGCAGTGATATCCCAAATCGCCCAAGGAAGGGAGTGTCGAATGTGATCGTATCCTCAGCGAGGACGCTGACGACGGCCCCGTCCAGCCTGCCGAGTTCTTCGATCATCCGTCGATCCTTCTCTGGCCATCAGCTTGAAGGCAGCATCTCCACCCAGCGGCCTACGTCATCGGGCCTTTTCAGCGCTCGCGCTCCAGCTCGAAGGTGGAGCAGTGCACCCCACCGCCGTGTTCGATGAAAATGCCATATTCGGGGTCGAACACCTCCAAACCGATGGCCCGCAAGCGCTCATTCAGGCGGTTTCCCTTGAAGGAGAGCACCCTATCCTCCCCGAGGGCCAGCAGATTGATCTCGCTGGTGCGCGCATACTCGCCCGGCAGCCGAATCAACTCCCATCCCAAGGCGTCCAGGATGCCGAAGAAGTAGCCCGGCAATGCGTCTTCGTTCGCTAGGGCCAGCTTGTCGGCCAGCGGGGCGAAGTTGTTGTCCAGGTGGTTCCACTTGGACAGGAACTCGATCACGAACACCCGGTGACCGTAGTCGCCCAGGATCTCCCGTGCGTTTTCGAAGCCCGAATGCGTGCTGCGGTTTCCATTGCCGATGAGCAGCGTGTCTTCGTCGAGCCAGAAGCAGTCCCCACCCTCCATGGCGCCGTGGGTAATCTGTCGGGTTAGCAACTTCTCCCCCAGCTTCTCGAGCGTGCGCTTTGCGGCGATCTCTTCGCCCTTGCGCTCCAGGTAGCGAAAACGTCCGATGAGGGCGCCGTCGGGCGAGTTCACGCCGAAGTCGCGGGTGAACATCTGCCACGGCATCTTCTCTGGCTCCAGTTCGACCCAGCTCACATCGATCCCCAACTGGTCGAACACGCTCTCCAGTTCCCCATGCTGCCGCACTTTCTCCTTCGGGTCCCAATGTACACCGGCATCGGCGACGTCGCGCGCCACGTCGCTCACCGGGATGTTGGTGTGGTACGTCGGTTTCCCGAGCAGGACGCGCTTCAGGGTCCCGGTGGAGTTGTAGATTGCGGTCTTTTTCTCAGCCATTCATCGTTCTCCGTGATGGGATCTATGTTGATCTATTCATCCAGGATCTTCGCTCCACGCCGTTGAAAGGACCTCCGCCGCCCAGCGAGCGGCGCTCCCAACCACCGCGGTGCGCTTCGACTATATCGTCTCGGGGTCATAGGGTTTCCCGACGGTCTTGGGCGCCACCGTCCGCCCGACCAGCCCGCCAAGGGCGGCGATGGTGAGCAGATATGGCAGCATGACAAACACCTGGTATGGGACGGCAAAGCCGAAGGTCTGGGCCCGAAGCTGCAGGGCGTCCGCGGCGCCGAACAGGATACACGCCCCGGCGACCAGGATCGGATTCCAGCGTCCCACGACGAATGCTGCCAGCACGACGAAGCCTCTTCCGGCGGTCATGTTGGGCGCAAACAGCCCCAGGTCCGCCAGCGCGAGCGCGGCTCCGCCCAACCCCGCGGAAACGCCGCTGGTGATCACCCCGGCGTACTTGAGACCGATGACGGAGAGCCCCGCGGTGGCGACCGCGTGGGGGTGATCGCCGACGGCGCGGATGTTGAGGCCCCAGCTAGTGCGGTAGAGCACCCATGCCAGGGCGAAGGGTAGCGCGAAAGCCACCCACACGATCACCGGTTGGGCGAAGAGGATCGGCCCGATGATGGGCAGCTTCTGCAGCGCTTCGGGGGCCACCACCGGGTAGAGCGGCACGCGCGGCCGGTACTGATAGGCTGCATACAGCGGCGTATTCAGCAGATTGGTGGCGCCCAGCGCGAACAGGTTGATGGCCGCCCCGGAGACGATCTGGTCGGCGCGCCGACTGATGGTGAGATAGGCATGGACCAGGGAGAGCAATCCGCCCACCAGCATCGCCAGCAGGGTGGCGAGCAGGATGCTCCCCGTGACCAAGCTGCCCCAGATTGCGGCCATGGCCCCGGCCAGCATCATGCCCTCGATTCCGATGTTGAATATGCCGGTGCGCTCCGTAAACAGCCCGCCCGCTCCGGCGAGCATGAGCGGTGCCGCCAGACGGATGCTCGCCGCCAGCCAATCATTGATCACGCCGAAGCTACCCTCCATCGACTCCGCCCTCCTGTTCCTCCTGATGTTGGCCCTCCAGCTTCCGCATGCGCCTTCGCTCCCCAAACCCGATGGCGATCACGAAGAGCACCGCCAGGGCTTGTATCACCTGGGCGATGGGCGTCTCGATTCCGACGGCGACCTGCATCTTGCCCGCCCCCGCCCGCAGGGCGCCGAAGAAGAGCGCCGCGAGCACCACCCCCAGCGGGTGGCTGTTCGCCATCAGGGCGACCGCGATGCCGTCATATCCCAGCCCGTTCGAAAAGTAGTCGTACAGCGCGAGTTTCAGCCCCAGCACCTCGCCGGTGCCGGCCAATCCGCCGAGCCCGGCGCTGAGGATCAACACGAGCACGATCTGCCATCTGACCTTCACGCCCGCATATCGGGCCGCCTCCGGATTCTGTCCGGTCATGCGGGTGCGGTAGCCAAAGGGAGTGTAGCGGAGCGCAAGGAAGATCGCGACCGCGAGAGCCAATCCAATCAGCAGCCCGGCGTGCAGGCTGGTGCCCTTGATTAATACGGGCAGGCGCGCGCTGGGCAGTATCGTCGGGGACTGCGGATAGAAGGCATTTTGCTTGGCCAGGGGACTCGGTTCGTGCACCAGCAAGCTGGCAAGCTGGATGGCGACGTAGTTGAGCATCAGCGTGATCACGATCTCGCTGACGCCGCGGAAGGCCTTCAGGTAAGCGGGGAGAATCCCCCAGGCGGCTCCGCCGAGAAAACCGGCGATGACAGCCAGGCTCACGTGCATCCAGGAGGGAACCGGCAGGTGGGTCAGGGCCACGGCCGTCGCGGCGGCGGCGCCCGTGTAGATCTGGCCTTCCACCCCCACGTTCAACAGCCCGGCTTGAAATCCCAGGGCCACCCCCAGCCCGCCCAGCAGCAGGGGGGCTGTCCGCACTCCGGTGTTGGCGATCGCTGCCACACTGCCGACGGACCCTGAGAGCATGGCCGCATAGGCTTGCAGCGGGCTGGCCCCATAGGCCAGGATCAAGCCCGCCCCTACAATCAGGGCCAGCGCGATGGCGATCAGCGGCCTGCCTCCGGTGAGCAGGAGTTCTCCAACCAACGGCAGGGAGATATTTGCTCTGGCTTTCATCTCCCACCCCCACCCGCCTCTACGAGGGCTTCGGCATGTCCAAGCATCAATTCGCCGATCAGGGTCACATCCGCGTCTTCGGCCGCCAGTTCGCCCATGATCTCCCCTTTGAACATCACCACGACCCGATCACTGAGCGCCAGCACCTCGGGCAGCTCGGTGGAGATGAACAGCACCGCGCCGCCGCGGTTTCGTTCCTCGAGCAGCACCTTGTGAACCGCTTCCACGGAGCCCACATCCAGCCCTCTGGTCGGCTGGGAAGCCACCAGCAACGCCGGGCTGGCAGAAAGCTCCCGGGCCACGACCACGCGCTGTTGGTTTCCCCCGGAGAGATTCTTCACCTCCACATTGCTGCTCGGCGCCCGGATGTCGAATTCGTGGATCAGCTGCGCGGCATGCTCTCTTATCGGCCGCCAGCGGATGATGCCTTGCTTGGTATATGGGCGGCTGTCTAGGGTCTTGATAACGAGGTTCTCCGCGATGGTGAAGCCGAGGACCAGCCCTGTCTTGCGTCGGTCCTCGGGGATGAAGCCCAACAAGGAGGGGTCACGGACGACATCCGTCACCTCGCGATCGAGGATGCGAACGCTCCCGCCGGTCGGACGCCGCAGGCCGGCAATGCATTCGGCCAGTTCGCGCTGGCCGTTGCCGTCCACCCCTGCCACGCCCACGATCTCGCCGGAGCGAACGCTGAGGCTCAGATTGCGCAGCGCCGGAGTGCCCCGGTCACTCTCGCAATCGAGTCCTTCCACTCTGAGAACCTCATGTGTCGACTCCAGCGTGGGGCGCTCACGGCGGTTGAGAAAGACCGGGCGCCCGACCATCATCCTGGCGAGCTGGGACGCATCCGCCTCCCCGGCCTCCACAGTGCCCACCACATGGCCATCACGCAGAACTGTCACCCGGTCCGCGACCTGCTTCATCTCCTCGAGCTTGTGGCTGATAAAGATGATGCCGCGCCCTTCGTCCGCGAAGCGATGCACGGCGCGGAACAACTGGTTTGCCTGGGAAGGCGCCAGCACGGCGGTGGGTTCGTCCAGGATCAAGATATGTGCGTCCCGGAAGAGGATCTTTAATATCTCGAGCCATTGCTGATCCCCCACCGGCAGTTGCCACACCGGTGTCGAGGGCGACAGATCCATCTCGTATTCGGCGACGAGATGGTTGAATTTCTCCCGAGCCGGCTCGAGATCGAGTATCGGTGGATGCTCCGGCGGGATGCCGAGCACCACATTCTCCAGCGCCGTCAAGTTCTCCACCAGCATGAAGTGCTGGTGGACCATGCCTATCCCCAGGTCGCCCGCCGTACTGGGCGAATCGATGGCGACCTTTCTCCCGTCGACATAGATCTCCCCCGAATCGGGCTGGTGCAGCCCATACAGGATGTTCATCAGGGTCGTCTTGCCCGCGCCGTTCTCTCCCAACAAACCGTGGATTTCGCCCGCTCGGAGTTCGAAGTCGATATGGTCATTTGCGAGCACGCCGGGAAATTGCTTGGTAATCCCGACCATGCGCAGTGCGATGCCCCCTTCTTCGCCCATTAGGCGTTTCTCCGTGGTGGTTCCCGCCCCACCCATCACATTAGTGGGGCGGGATTCGGTTGTCCTGATCCTTTTTCCTCTGCTCGGAACGGATCAACGCGCCGCTACGGCTGGCCGTAGTTCTTTATCACAAGCTCGTCATCCACCATCTGCTGATAGACGGCCTTGACGTTGTCCTGCACATCCTGGGGCACCAGATCGGTCATGTCGATGTTCACGCCCCATTTCGGCGTGTGCACCGTCAGCCACTGCGCCTCCCCTTCGGGCACATTGCCGCACGCCAGTTCGTAGATCAGGCCGCCCGGGCTGCCGATGGCGCTGCCGATCACCGCGCCGGGTCCCAAGTCGCTGGAATCGCGGTACAGGCCAATGGCGTATACCCCTTCATCCTCGGCCGCGGCGATCAGGCCGGCGTCCGCCGTATCCAGGATGTGGAACAGCACGTCCGCGCCGCCGGAGATCAGGCCGGTTGCCGCTTCGTAGGCTTTGTTCACATCCGCCCAGTTGCCGGTGTAGACCACGTCCACCTGGACATCCTTGCCGCAGGTCTGCGCGGCGTCGGAGTATTTCTGGGCGCCGTCCTCAACCACGGGGATCGACTCCCCGCCTACAAAGGCGATGTGATTCGCCTCTGTCATGTTGCAGGCGAGCACACCCGCCAGGTAGCTCATCTGCGCATAGCCGATGATCATGGCGCTGGTGTTGTCGGTCTGCGGCAGGCCGTTGGTGTCGCCGAACCAGATGTCAGGGAATTCGGCCGAGACAGTGGCGATTGAGTCCGCATACTCGCCGCCGTGGCCGATGATGATGTCATAGCCTTCGGCCGCATAGTTGCGGAAGGTCTCGATCTGCTCGTCCTGGAAGACATCCTCGGTGTAAGCGACATCCAGGTTGCAGTCCGTCTCCGCCTGGGTCAGGCCCTCGTAGCCGAACTCATTCCAGGATTGGTCGGAGACCACACCTGGGAAGGCGACCGCGACGCGTGTCTTCCCCTCCGGTACAGCCGTAGGCTCCTGCGCCACCGGCGCTTCCGTTGGGGTGGCAGCGGGTCCGCAAGCGGCGAGCACAAGCGATACTGCGATCACGGCCGCGATCATGAACTTCAGTTGCTTTTTCATTATCTCTTCTCCAGTTTCCTCGAGCTCCTCGTTCTGACTGTTTCGGTTATCGATCTGTGGCCAGTTTGCTCGTCAGTCTTTCTTTCACCTCCCTCAGGATATATGTCCGCTGATTGCGGGCCGCCTGTCTATGCGCTCAATTCCTTCTCGACGATCCCGGCGATTCTTCCGGCGACTTGCTTTGCCAGTTTCTCGCCCTTCTCCCGGGAGGCGTAGGTCGCCTTGTAGAGCACCCCGGAAAGGGGGATGATGTCCTTCGGAGCCGGGAAGATGGCGTAGGGCGGCTTGCGGTCGCTTTGATCGTCGATGATCTCATCCTCCCGCACGAGTTCAGGGGCGAAATACTGCATCAGGGCCGTCTCGGTGATCCCGGCGTGCTCGGTGTCCCAGCCCGGAAAACCGGCCTCGGCAAACAACTCGTCCACCAACTCATCTGACACCATGTCCCACCAGCAGGCGATGACCAGCCGGGCCCCGGGCGCATCCCGCAGGAACAGATCCACGGCTTCCGTTATGAAGGCCTGGTTTTCGTAGTGGCCGTTCATGATCAGAAATCTTCTCCCGCCGTGGCGGTAGGTCTCGCGTAGAACGTCCTGGATCACGTGGACCAATGTGTCCCCATCGAAGCTGGTCGTGCCCGGAAACAATTGCCCTCCGCCGCTGGTGGGCTGCGACTTATACCCATAGGGGATCGGGGGCAGCACCATTCCGTCCACTTGTTCGGCCACCATCTCAGAAAGGCTGGTGGGGATCACGACGTCCACGTTCAGTGGCAGATGTGGGCCATGCTGCTCCATCGAGCCCACCGGCAGGATCACCGTGCAGGATCCCACCTTGTCTCGATACTCCATCCAAGTCATATGTTCTGCGAGCATTTTGCTCCCTCCAAGATCCGCGTCAGAATCGTCAATGCCCCGTTCGCCCGTCTCTATCGGCCCGTGTGATGTGCATGCCCCTCCATATATGTCGTGAGCCGCTGGTCTGCAATGCGCATTCTCCGTCCGCCTAGAATCCCGGTATCTGGTTGGGGAAGTAGTCCTCGAGTTCGCCTTTGCGCTGGACGTCGACGGTGGTGCAGTGCAGCGAGCCGCCGAAGGGCACGACCTGTTCAT
>CAYMCO010000055.1:0-14669 GCA_964388955.1 uncultured Anaerolineaceae bacterium
ATGAACAGGTCGTGCCCTTCGGCGGCTCGCTGCACTGCACCACCGTCGACGTCCACCGCAAAGGCGAACTCGAGGACTACTTCCCCAACCAGATACCGGGATTCTAGTGCGTGCCTGAGGGGTTATGGCGGTTTGTGACCGAGGATGAGAGAAGATGAGAAGACCAGCCGGCCGAAGGGGGAAGCGCTGCCGGCGTGAAGCAAGGAGGTGAAGAGAGAGCTGAGTTTGGGCATGTGCAATCTGAGCGTTGATCCGAATCTGCCGGGTAATGAAGGAGATATAGGAGATGCACAAGAGACATAGCTCGTTCAACATGGCTGCCCTCACGGTGCTGGCCGTCCTAGCGCTGGCCCTCACCGCCTGCGGTCCCGCTGCGACTGAAGCGCCCCAGGCCCCCGGGGAGCAGCCCACTGCGGCCATGGGCGGCGAGGGGGCCCAGCCCACGACAGCCCCGGAAGGAGGCATGGAGGAGACCACACCCATCACCATCCCATTCGTCGGTCCGCTCACTGGGCCGGACGGAGTGGATGGGCAGGGGGCAGCGAAGGCGGCCGAATTGGCCGTCAATCAGGCGAATGAGGCGGGCGGCGTGTGTGGAGGCCGCACACTGGAATTCACCGCCTATGACACCAAAGCCGACCCGAAGGAAGGCGCAAACATCGCCACTTTGCTTTGCGACGACACCGCGGTGTTCGCCGCGGCCGCGGACTACAACAGCTCCGTGGCCCTGGCCGAGGCGCCCGTCTTCAACGAGTGCGGCCTGCCGCAGATCGTCTATTATGCAGCGGCACCGGAAATCCCGAAGAAAGGCGGCCCATATACCTTCCGTGTCTACCCGCCAGGCGAGAACCAATCCAAATACCTTGCCGACTGGCTGATCAACGGGCAAGGGCTGACTCGCTTCGCGGCACTGTACGAGAACACAGACTACGGCAAGGGGCTGTACGACGCATTTGTGGTCGCGGCGGAGGAGATGGGCGGGGAAATCCTGGCCTCGGAAGCCGTCCTCAAAGACCAGACCGATCTGAGCGCAGTGGTGGCCAAGTTCAAGGCGCTGGATCCCGACGCCGTCGTGGGCCTCGTGCAGTACCAAGTGGGAGCTTACTGGTCGATGCAGGCCAAGCAGCTTGGTTTCGAAGTTCCGCTCTATGGATCTGACGGCCTGTTCGCTCCTGAGATCATCAACCTGGCGGGGGATGCTGTGGAAGGCGTGCGGACCGTGGCCGCCTACACCATCACCTCTGCCGACCCTGTGGTATCCGCCTTCGTGACGGCGTTCAGGGATGAGTATGGTGAGGACCCGAACAACCCCGCCGGCTACGCCTATGACGACGTGAACTTCATCGTCGAGGCGCTTAACGAGACCGATTGTGCCGGGCGGGAGGCGGTGCGCGAGTGGTTCGCCACCGAGATGGTGGACAAGAAGGGGGTGACGGGCACCA
Source organism: uncultured Anaerolineaceae bacterium (assembly GCA_964388955.1). GTDB lineage: Bacteria > Chloroflexota > Anaerolineae > Anaerolineales > E44-bin32 > CAYMCO01. The sequence goes on from CAYMCO010000055.1 coordinate 1,443, forward strand.
TCACGCTGGATGCGGATGGGGAGCGCGGCTTCGCCCCCGGCATGTACATCCCGATCGAAGTGAAGGATGGCAAGTGGGTGGAGGTAACCCAGTAGAAATCGGTTTGGATGCGAGAGGCGGCACGGGAGAGGTCTTTGCCGCCTCTCGTTGCGGCTCCACCTTGCGCGTTGACCGGATTCATCCCAGAATACGAGCCCGCCTGCTTCGCCCCTTACGGCGGCTGCAGTGAGAGGATGTGTATGTCGACACAGTTCATCCTTCAGCAACTGATCAGCGGTGTGGCGATCGGTATGGCCTACGCGCTCATCGCCATCGGCTACTCCATGGTGTACGGCATTCTCAAATTCATCAATTTCGGCCATGGTGCTGTCTACATGGTGGGCACCTACATCGCCTACTTCACATGGCGCTTCTTCAGCGACAAACTGCCGCTCTGGCCCAGCTTCCTCATCGCACTGATCGTCTCCATCATCGGGGCCGCTATCTTCGGTGTGCTCATGGAGATGTTCGCCTACCGGCCAACGCGCGGCCGCAGCCGGCTGACGACTTTCATGAGTTCCGTGGGCGTGGCGTTGATTGTGACCTACGGAATGGAGTTCCTGGTGGGCCCCGAGCCGCGGCCGGTCCCGCAACTGTTCCCCGGGATGCGAATTGAAGTCGGAGGCGCGATCATCACCGGAATGCAGATCTTCATGTTCGTCATCGCGCTCGCGCTGCTGCTACTGCTGCAGTGGTTCGTCACCTACACACGCATCGGAAAGGCTATCCGCGCCACATCGGAGGACATGGGCACCGCCTACCTGATGGGAATCAACATCAACATGCCGATTTCGGCCACCTTCGCCGTCGGCTCGGCAATGGGCGCCGTGGCTGGCATCCTGATCGGGATCTACTACAGCGCCGTCTATCCCACAATGGGCTGGATCGCGGGCATCAAAGGGTTCATCGCAGCCGTGGCGGGCGGGATCGGCAGCATCCCCGGCGCCATGTTGGGTGGACTGTTGCTGGGAATGGCGGAGAACCTTGGGGCCGGCTTTCTGTCCTCCGGCTATCGGGATGCCATCGCCTTCACGGTGCTCATCGTCGTCATGCTCGTCCGCCCCACCGGAATATTCGCCCGGGAGCAGAGGAGCTCGCTGTGATGGAATGGTTCCCGCGTAGGATCCGACTGCTCACCTTGGCCCTGCTGGCGGCACTCATCCTCCCCATTTTCGTCCGCTCCCCTTTTGCCCTGCACGTCCTGGTGCTTCTGGGGATATGGGTGGTGCTCTCAGAGAGCCTCAATTTCGTGACCGGCTTCGCCGGGCAGTTGGCCCTCGGGCACGCCGCCTTCGTCACGATCGGCGGATACACGGGTGCGCTGCTCATGATCCAGGACAACTGGCCCTTCTGGGGGGCGATCCTCGTCGGCGGCGTGGCGGCGTTTGTCTCAGGGCTGGTGCTTGGCCTGATGGCCCTGCGGCTGCGCGGTGACTACCTGGGCATGGTGACCCTCGGTTTCGGTGAGATCGTGCGCCTTCTGGCGGTGAATCTGGTGGATATCACGCGCGGGCCGATGGGGCTGCCGGGCATCCCGCGCCCGGAAATCTTCGGCTATCGTTTCTCCGGCCAACTGCCTTTCTACTACCTCATTCTGGCGCTGATCGTGCTCACACATGTGAGCATTGAGCGCATGCTCTTCTCCCGGTTTGGGCGCGCATGTCTCGCTATCCGGGACGACGAGGTCGCTGCAGCGGCCATGGGGGTGGAGAGCTACCGCTACAAAGTGCTGGCCTTCTGCATTTCCTCCGCCTTCGCTGGCCTTGTGGGCGTATTCTACGCCTCGTGGACGACGCTGTTCAGCCCCGATTCTTTCAAGCTGGACGACTCGATCATGATGTCGGTCATGATCACGCTGGGGGGCATCGGGAGCCTGCTGGGGGCCATACCGGGTGGCATCTTGATCGGGGCCCTGCCTGAGGTGCTGCGCCCCTTCACCACGGGCGCGCGCGTCGCCAGCCTGCGGCTCGCCGGGGTGGGGCTGGTGATGGTGATCATGCTGATCGTGCGGCCGCAGGGGATCGCCGGGATGTCCACCGAAAAAGTCTACGTCTCGCTGGAACCGATCCGCAGACTGCTTGTCCCCAGGGAAAGGGATGAGGCCGCCGGCGGAGGGGCCCCATGACGGAGCTGCTGCGCACCGACTCTGTGAGCAAGGCCTTTGGCGGTCTGATCGCGGTCAACAAGGTGGACATGTCGCTCCAGGAAGGTCAGATCCTGGGTCTGATCGGCCCCAACGGGGCGGGCAAGACCACTCTCTTCAATGTGATCACCGGCCTGTATTCGGCTACGAGCGGCGACATCTACTTCAGGGGCGAGCGCATAACCGACCTGTCGCAACCGAACATCGTGCGCCGGGGCATGTGCCGCACCTTTCAGGTGCTGCGCATCTTCCGCAACTTGAGCGTGATGGAGAATGTGCTGGTGGGGATGCACAGCCGGAGCCAAGGATCCGTGCTCGACGCGTTGGTCGGGTCGCCCCGAGCCCGGCGCGAAGAGAGCCGCATGAAGGAGAAGGCTTACTACTACCTGGAGCTCTTGGGGTTGCAGGACCAGGCGGAGGCGCGTGCCGCCAGCCTATCCTACGGAGATCAACGCCGGGTCGAAGTCGCCAGAGCGCTGGCCGCGGAGCCCGACCTGCTGCTGCTGGATGAGCCGGCAGCAGGGATGAATCTGGTCGAGGCCAACAAGCTGACCGACTTCATCAAATGGATTCGTGACGAACTCAAGAAGACCATCCTGCTCATCGAACACAACATGCGTGTGGTAATGCCCATCGCGGACCACGTGGTGGTGCTCAACCAGGGCAAGAAGATATTCGAGGGAACGCCCAAGCAGGTGCAGGGCTCCAGAGAAGTCATCGAAGCCTATCTGGGCAAGGCCTACATGCGGAGGCTTCAGGAGAGGGCGGCACATGCTTAGCATCCAGGATCTGCATGTGTCCTACGGGGCGATAACGGCGTTGCACGGTGTATCGCTGGAGGTGGGAGAGGGCGAGATCGTGGCCCTGATCGGCAGCAACGGCGCCGGAAAGAGCACCCTGCTGAACACGATTTCGGGACTGCTCCGCCCCACTGAGGGCACCATTCTCTATCACGACACGGCTTTGGAAAAGACTCCCCCCTACAAGATCGTGCAGATGGGGGTGTGCCAGGTGCCGGAAGGCAGGCGCATTTTCCAGAGCATGACCGTGCGCGAGAACCTGGAACTCGGCGCCTATCTGCCAGGCAACAGGAAGGACTTCTCTGAAAACCTGGAGCGCGTTCACCACCTGTTTCCCCGGCTGGCCGAGCGAGAGAAACAGGAAGCCGGTACGCTCAGCGGCGGCGAACAGCAAATGCTCGCCATTGGGCGTGCCATGATGGCGAATCCCAAGCTCCTGCTGCTCGACGAACCCTCACTCGGTCTGGCCCCGGTGCTGGTGGAGGAGGTATATGAGGTGATCCAGGAGATCCAGGCGCTGGGCACCCCCATTCTGGTGGTTGAGCAGAACGCATTCCAAGCTCTTCAAGTCGCCAACCGGGGCTATGTGATCGAGACCGGCAACATCGTGCTGCAAGACAGCGCAAACCGCTTGCTCGAGAACGAACAGGTGCGCAAGGCGTATCTGGGCGAGTAGGCGGTTGCGGGTGCCCCCGCGCTCAGCCGCCGGGGCACCGGCCCCATTCGGCGGCCGCATAGAGGGCGGACACGGGCCTTTCCTGAATTGCCCCCATGGATCGCGGAACCCCCGGCTCGCCAGGCGAACCGAACTTCCATACCGAAAACCACTATGCGCAGACGCCCCGGCGGGGCGTCTCTACACCACCGGGGAATGCGTTTCGGCGCCTGGAAATTAGGTGGAAATGCCCGCGCAAAACCCTGCGCATCGCGCTCCCTGGAGACATTGCCTGCAACGTCTCTACGCCTTACGGGAGCGTCCGGCCGGAGAAAATCAGAGAAGCTTCTGCAGCGATGTGCAGGGATCAGGGCCGAAAGCCGATCGCCCCGACGATATTTCTCCGAGGCCAGGCACCAGGCCCCTTCGACGGGGCGCCTTTCCTCAGCCGGCATCCACATACGGCACCGCAAGCGGGCCCGCCGGCAGCGCTGCGAGCCGGGCCTCGGAGCCGGACCTTTCCAGGAGGCTCTCGACCTGGCGTTCTATATTATGGCAGGGCGCGGCGAATACCATCTTGATCTGTTCATCGCTTAGGCCGTCGGAGTACAGGTAGAAATCTAGTCGCTCGCAGATCCGGGCCTGAATCTGGGCATCCCACTGATCCTGCATCAGGAACCCGGGCGCGTGCAACCTAGCCAGCAGATCCGAGGGATCTTCCGTCAGCGCCATCACCGCGCCATATTCCCCGGAGGGCGGCACACCCTCGCTGCACTCGGCCGCCAAAATCACGGACCCGCCCGGCTTAACAATCTCCTGAGCCACGGCCAGACCCTTCACGGATTGGTACATGCTGATGTCCAAAGGATAGCCGCCAGCGGTAGACAGCGCGACGTCGAACGGCTCGCTGACCGCCACCATCGAGGATTGGCGCACGAATTCCACACCGGCCTGGTGAGCGGCCGCCAAGTCCCCGGCGAAAACCCCGGTGATCTCCCGTCCCTCCGTCTGGGCCACGTTCAGCAAGAAGGACGGTCCGACCATGGATGCGGCCTCCATCATCTCCTCCCAGATGGGATTTCCCCAAGTGCGAGCGAACCCGACCCCCGGCCTCGCGATCATATCGGCGCCGTGATTGGCGAAGATCGTCTCGACGCCGGCGACCGAGGGGAGGATCGCTTTTGGGCCTCCGCTGAACCCGGCGAAAAGATGCGGCTCGATATATCCGGTGAGCACGCGCACCGAGCTATCGATAAAGCGCTTGTTGATACGGATTTCGTGGCCCAGGCTGGAAGCGCCAACGGACACCAGCTGGCTGTCGTCGCGGCAATCGTGCTGCAGCACCTCGAAGCGCGCCAGGATTTCCGAACCCAAGATTTCCTCCAGCTCCGCCTGCGTGTTTGGGCGGTGTGTCCCGAGGCCGTTCATGAAGATGATGTTCTCGTCCGGCACTCCGGAGAGCTTTTCCAGCAGAGGCGGAAGAATGTGTTGGTAGGGCGTCGGCCGGGTGATGTCGCTGAACACGATGCAGACGGTGCTTTCCGGAGACACCTGGGAGGCCAGTGGCGGCACTCCGATCGGGTTCTCGAGCGCGGTCCGCACGGCGCCTTTCCCATCGGGCAGGGGAACCTGGGGCCTGGGCCGCACCACGGTGGTGCGTTCGTCGGGCAAATCAACGCTCAGGCCACGCTTCCCGTACAACAGATCCACTCTCATCTACCGCCTCCCTGAAATCGATCATCCAACCTCAACAAGCGGCCGGCGTCGACTTCCACGGTTGCGTTGGGGGCTGGAGACCCCTAGGCCGACGCCTTTCGCACCATCTCGATGGCGTCGGTTGGGCAGACATAGACGCACAGGCCGCACCCATCGCATTTCAGCGGGTTGGCCCGCACGATTTCCCCGGCCCGCTCCATTGCTTGATAGCCGCCGTCGTGGCAGGCGCGCAGGCACACATCGCATCCCATGCAGCGTTCCTCATCCACGATCGCCAGCATCTGCACATCCAGATCCAGGTCGTCAAAACCAACGATATTCGGCAGCGCCCGCCCACGTAGCTCGGAGAGCGAGTGGAATCCCTTCCGGGACATATAATCCCGCAATCCGCGCACCAAGTCGTGAATGATGTCGGGGCCCTCCCATTCCACGGCCGTGCCTACCTGCACCGCGGCCGCCCCAACGGCGAGGAACTCGGCCGCGTCCTCCCAGCGCTCGACCCCACCGCAGCCTATGACCGGCGTGGGGAGTGCTCGCGCTATCTCTGCAGTCCAACGCAGTGCGACCGGACGGAGTCCGATGCCTGTGTATGTTCCGATCAGCCGGCCCGATGGATCCGCCGGAGTGAGGTGCTCGAGGTCGAGCCCGCCAACGGCGGACATCCCGCTCGTGGCGGTGAAACCCGAAGCGCCGGCCCTCAGCGCAGCGTTCGCCAGGGGAAGAATCTTCGTCACGTTGGGGGAGAGCTTCACAAAGATGGGTAGATCGGTGCCTGACCTGAGCCATCCCACCGCCGAGGCCAGCGATTCCGAATCGCCCGCCAGCTCCCGCGGCGCGCCGCGCGCGCGGTCGAAGTTCGGCCAACTACCGTTGATCTCGAACCCGCTCACCCCAGCGTCTTCCAGGCGCGCGGCGCCACCCCTCCACGCCCGGGAATCTCCGCCACCACCCAGGCTGGCAAGCAGCGGACGGTCAGGGAAGGATCGCCGGATCACCGCAATCTGATCCGCCATCGCCGCCACGTCGCGCTGGCCGCGTTCGTCGAAGGCCACCTCTCCCCAGCGGGTGGCGCCAGAGCGGATGGCATAGCGCGCTGGGGCCGGGGCGTCAACCGGCTCCAAGGCTACGGTAGACATGACCGCCCCCGCCCATCCGGCTTCAAAGGCCTCCAGGACCCCCTCAGCGCCCTCTGTGGCCGGTCCCGCGGCGAGCACGAAAGGATTCTCTAGTGCAAAGTCATCCATTTCGACACCGATATCGACCATCGACCCGCCCTTCCCGTCGCTACAGCCCGACGCGGCCATTCCCACCTCATCTCACTGGAGCAAGGGCGCCAGCGGCTCCCGCTGCTGCGCCGGGAGCGCCCGACCGACCAGATCGCTCACCCGCTCCCACTCGCTCCGCTCCAGGTAGCCCTCCAGGCCGCGCTCCAGCCCTCTGATGATGCGGGTCCCATTCAGCATCACCGCGGTGCAGATCTGCACCGCCGAGGCGCCCACCGCCAGGTACTCGAGAGCGTGCTGCCACCTGGAGATGCCGCCAACACCGAAGACCGGCGCCGGATGGGTTGCCACGATATCCGCCACGCACCGGGCGGACACCGGCCGCAGCCCTGGGCCGCCGTATCCCCCGATAATGCCCCTTCCATCCACCACCGGAAGCGGCGCGAACTGATCCAGATCGACACCACCGATGCCCGAAAGGCTGTTGGTGGCGCAGAACCCATCCGCTCCGGCTTCCACCGCCGCCTGGACGAGCGGAGCCAGATCCGTCACATTGGGGGTCATCTTCACTATGACGGGCAGAGTCGTCGAGGCCCGCACCCAGCCCACGGCCTGGCCCAGGGAGACCGGATCCTGGCCCAGCTTGCTTCCCCGCTCTACGCCCGGCGCGAAATTCGGGCAGCTTGCGTTCATCTCATAGGCACTCACCCCGCGCGGCTCCAGATGGCGCACCACTTCCGACCAGCTTTCCGGGGTGTTGTCGCCAGCGATGCTGGCGATGATGGGCCTGTCGGGAAACCGATTTCGGATCCGGTCGATCTCTGGGCCCCATTCCGCTACCGTCATGGGGCTGAAGAGCTCGATATCGAGCATGCCCCATTTCAGTTTCCCGGAACGGATGACGTGCACGCGCGGGCTGGGCGCGGGGGTAGGCTGCATGGAGATAGTCTTCAGCACCGCGCCTCCCCAGCCGGCCTCGAACGCTTCGATCACCATGTCCGCATTCGCCGTAGGCGGGCCGGAGGCCAGCAAGAATGGATTGGGGAAGTGCAACCCCAAGAATGAGATATCCAGATTCGCCATGCCGTTCAGCCTTCCCACTCCAGAACGGCGCCTGCGCCGTCGCGCCTCTCGCGCCGGTCAGGAGCCATCCTTTGGCTCACGTCCGTCGAAGTAGTTCAGCAGCACCTCTGTGGCCTCTTGAAGATGCCCCAGCAGGGCGCGGATCGCCCGCTCGGGGTCCCGCTCTCTCAGCGCCCCAAGCATCTCGCGGTGGTCCGAAATCCCCGCCGCCAGATCGTCGTACAGCGAGGTCTGCACTGCGATATACATCCTGGCTTGGGCCGCCACCTCATTGAGATAGGCCTCCAGCCGGGAGTGTCCTGACATACGCCAGACCTGTTTGTGAAACTCCAGATCCAGATCCAGCACGGTGTCGTGATCTCCCCTCCCAGCCGCCTCGAACATGGCTTCCAGGATATCGTCCAACTGCTGCAACTGTGCATCGGTCGCGCCTTGCGCGGCCAGGCGGAATGCCTCTTCTTCCAGAATTCGACGCAGAGAGTAGATTTCGCGAATATCCCGTTCCGAGATCTGAACCACGTGGCTGCCGTGTCCCGGTTCGCTGATGATCAGCCCTTCGGACTCCAGGATGCGCAGCGCCTCCCGCAGTGGCCCCCGACTGACCCCCAGCTGGCGCGCTGCTTCCACCTCCAGCAAGCGGGTGCCCGGCGCCAGGGTCCCATGCACAATCGACTCCCGCAGCCTTGCAGCCACATCCAAGGCCAGGTTCTTTCGCTCCAGGGCCGGTACCTGCTTCAAGCTCACCGATATCCTCCTTGACCGGAGCCCGCCACCTCTATCGCGGGCGGCAAAGCCCGGCGCACAGCCTAGACACGCCCACGCTTCCCGCCCCTTTCATAATAGTCAAGAAGCTTCGAATTGTCCACATTCGAATTGTTGACAAAACCGCCGCCCTGTCGATACAATTCGTGTTGCGGGTCGGGGGGGCGGATGCGCCGTCTGGCGGCATGAAGGGAGTTCTGCGTCCCATCGGCCAAGTCCGACCGGAGAGGGATTATTCACATCATGCATCCAGAAATCACGGCGGTGCTGGCGCGCGAGATCATCGATTGCCGCGGCTTCCCCACGGTCGAGGTGGATCTGCACGTCGACGGCAAGTTGGCGGGCCGCGCCGATGTGCCCGCCGGCCGTTCCACGGGGAAACGGGAGGCCGTCGAGCTTCGAGACGGCGGCTCACGGTGGGGCGGACAAGGCACGCGGCGCGCGGTGGAGAATATCAACCGCCTCATCGGGCCCTCCCTGATTGGCAGAGATCCCCGCGACCAAAATGGAATTGACGCGGCCATGATCGAACTGGACGGCACGCCCGATAAATCCAGACTGGGGGCGAACGCCATCGTGGGTGTCTCGCTCGCCGTCGCGAAGGCGGCAGCCCATACTGCAGGGCTTTCCCTCTACGAGCACCTCAACCCAGATGCCCACGTCATCCCCGTCCCGTTGATGAATCTGATCAACGGTGGCAAGCTGACCTCCAACGATCTCGAAATCCAGGAGTTCATCGTCATGCCCGTCGGCGCACAGGGCCTGATGGAGGGGCTGCGGATGTGCTACGAGATCAATTTCATCCTGCACGACTTGATCGTGGAGCGGTATGGCAAGATCGCCGCCAATGTTGGCGATGAGGGCGGCTTTGCGCCTCCGATGAGAGGTGTAGAGGAGCCCATGAATATGCTGGCCACGGCCGTGGAACGTTCCGGATACGCGGATGAGATCCTGTATGCGATGGACGCCGCCGCCAGCCACTGGTACGACTGGGAGCACGGCTTGTATCGCATGGACGGGCGCGAAATGAATCGGGACGAGGTGATCGAGATGTATGTCGATCTGTGCGCCCGCTACCCATTTGGGTCCATCGAAGATCCACTGATGGAGGACGATTTTGAGGGCCACGCCCTGCTCACCAAGGCGCTGGAGGACGTGCAGATCGTTGGGGATGATCTCTTCACCACCAATTTGGATTCGATCCAGCGCGGCGTCGAGCTTGGCGCCGCCAACGCCATGCTGTGGAAATTCAATCAGGTGGGCACGATCAGCGAGGCGCTCCAGGCGGCCGAATTCGCCTTCCGCTCCGGATACGGCGTGCAGGTTTCAGAGCGCAGCGGCGAGACAGAGGACACCGCCATCGCAGACTTCGCGGTGGCCCTGAACTGCGGCCAGATCAAGACGGGGACGACCCGGAGCGAACGCACTTCCAAATACAACCAACTTCTGCGCATTGAGGAGCAGTTGGGCCCTGCGGCCCTATACGCTGGCCGTGATTTCCACCGGCCCATATAGAAGAGGGTTTCCCGCTGCCCGACCTAATACGGAATCGGAGCGAGCTGCTGTCGCATGGGGACCGTGAGCTGCGCTCGATGGCCATCGAGGTCATCGAGCATGGTCTGCGTGCCGCGGACCCTTATCCCGCGGTCAAGCGGCTGATTCATCGTGATGGGGATGCGCTCACGGTCGGCGACCTCAGCCTTAATCTGCGTGAATTCGAGCGTGTCTTCATCCTGGGGGCCGGCAAGGCCTCGGGCGGTATCGCCAGAGCGCTGGAGGAAATCCTTGGCGACCGGCTGACCGAAGGCCTCTTTGTGCTGAGGTATGGGGATGAGATCGAGCTGGGGCGCACGCGCCTGATTCACGCCGCCCACCCGGTCCCAGACGAGAGCAGTTTGCGGGCCGGGAAGGAGCTGATGCGGCTGGCGTCCGGATTCACCCCGCGCGACCTGGTTTTCGCGGGCATCACCGGCGGCAGCTCGGCGCTCCTCTGCCTGCCGCAGGACGGGATCAGCCTCGCGGACAAGCAGCGAGTGAACGAACTGCTCCTGCTGAGCGGGGCGGATATCTTCCAAATCAATGCGGTGCGCAAACACCTCTCGCGGATCAAAGGGGGCTGGCTGGCGAAGGCCATTCTGCCCGCTACGCTGGTCAATCTGACTGTCTCCGACGTGGTGGGGGATGCGCTGGATTTCATCACTGGCCCCACCGTCCCCGACACCTCGACCTTCGCTGACGCCCGCTCCGTGATGGATGAGTTTGCGCTGTGGGAGCGCTTTCCCCCTGCCGCCGCCCGCCACCTGCGGGAAGGGGACGAAACCCGAGAGACACCGAAGGCATTTGACGGCCTTCCGCTGTTCTCGTTCATCGTGGTGCCGGGGGACGCGGCCTGCGTCGCCGCCCGCAAGAAGGCGCAGGCGCTGGGCTTCCACGCCCAGATTCTCACTACTTCGCTGGAGGGGGAGGCCAGAGAGTCGGGGGCCTTCTTCTCGGCGGTGGCGCGCGAAATCGCCCTTCACGGCCGCCCCTTTTCTCGACCGGCGGCACTCATCGGGGGTGGCGAGAACGTGGTATCCATCGGGGGAGATGCCTGCGGTGCCGGCGGGCCGAATCAGGAATTCGCCCTCTCCGCGGCCTTGGAGATCAAAGGCATGCAGGGCGTCCTCATCGCCGCTGTCGACACCGACGGCGCGGACGGCCCCACTGAAGCCGCCGGGGCACTGGTGGACGGATCCACCGCGGGCAGCGCGGCCGCCTTGCCCGGGGACTTGCAGGCCGCCGTCCGCCGACATGACTCTTTTGGAATGCTGTCCGCTCTGGGGGAGGTGGTCATCACGGGCCCAACGGGGACGAATGTCAACGATCTGAAGCTCGCGCTGGTCCGCTGAGGCATCTCCCCATCGGGTGGCCTTCCCGCGCAGATGCCGGATGGCCGGGCCCAGCGGGGCCCTCTTTCCGGCGCGGCGAGATCGGGACCCGCTCGATGGGCGGCGAATGGCGAAAGGGAAAGCATATGCCAGGGCAGTTTGACACCACCTTCGAAGCTGATCTGACCTTCCTCGGCGTTCCAGAGTGCGACCATCCGGCGCACGGCCAGGCCGAGATCGGGATCATAGGTGTGCCAATGGTGACCTCCTATTCGCGGCCGGGTGGTTCGGGCGCCGGCCCGGAGCACATCGTGCCTGCGGCGGATGCCAATCCGGGCGCCGCGCCGGGCGCCATCCGCCGGGCGTCGCAAGCCTTCCGCAAATACCAGGGGTGCTACGATTTCGACCTGGGGGCCGCATTGCAGCTCGATCAGGGCGAATGGCTGTGCGACTTCGGCGATGTCTCCCGCCCCGGGATCAACGACGCCGCCTTCTCCAGGCGCTCCACCACTGCGGTGCGCGGTTTGCTGGAACATGGGATCGTGCCCCTCGTGCTCGGGGGGGATCACGCAACCACGATCCCGGTGGTCCGCGCCTACGAGGGGCGAGAGCCGATGTGCCTCGTCCAGGTGGACGCGCATATGGACTACCGGGATGAAATCGGCGGCTTGCGCGAGGGCTATGGCAGCCCGATCCGGCGCTCGGCTGAACTGGACTGCGTGGTCTCTATGGCCCAGATCGGAGTCCGGGGCTGGGGCGCGGCCCGAGAGGGCGACGTGGAAGACGCGCTGGCGGCGGGGTCCATCATCTTCACCGCAGAGCAGGTGCACGACCGAGGAATGGAGGCCGTGCTGGCTGATATCCCCGCGGCGGAGAACTACTACATTACGTTGGACATTGACGGGCTCGATCCCTCCATCGCCCCCGGAGTGCTGTTCCCTTCCCACGGCGGCCTGACATACTATCAGACGGCGAAACTACTCCGCGGCATCACGCGCAAAGGCCGGGTGGTGGGGATGGATATGGTGGAAGTGACGCCCGGGCTGGATAGCGGGGGCCGCACCAGCATCCTGGCGGTGCGGCTGATCCTGGATTTGATCGGTTTCCTGCTGCAGAGCGGACAGGTCCAAGCATCCTAGTACGGGGGCGAGCAGTGGGGCCCGCGGCGACGGGATCGCGAGACAGGAGAAACGATGGCGACTGAGTCCGCAGCGGAAGGCGGCTGAGAATGCTCACACCCGGAGGGTTGTCCGCTGATCTGCCCACCGGAGTTGCTCCGGCCCCGCATGGCCATTCATTTTGCCTTTTTTTCATTGTCCACTGCCACTGCCATCATATTTCGTGTGAGAAAGAACCCAATTTGACATTTTTCGGATCTTGAAATATCGTAGGTGCGCGCCCGAGATACGCAATCCAGGAGTCGACCATGGTCACTTCCAAACCCGGCAAGCGCAACAACACTAGGAACGTTCTGAAGATCCGCGCGGAAGCGGATCTGCCCAGCCACAAGAGAGCAGCCGACCTGGACGATCTCGACCGGGATATTCTGGAGATGCACCAGAAAGACGTCTTCTTCTCCTACAACGACCTGGCGGAGAAATGGGATGTCACCGTGGCGACCATTCGCAATCGCATCAAGCGTCTCAAGCGGGCGGGCGTGATGGATGTGATTCTGGTGCTCAACCCCTACAAGATCGGCTACGACACCTTTGCCACGATCGGCGTCAAGCTCGAGACTGGCGCCGAGCTGAGCGACATAGTCGACACGCTCCTTGCTTTCCCCGGCGTGACGAGCGTAGTGATGGTCGCCGGACGCTACGATTTCTTCGTCGAGTATGTATGCCAGAACATGGAGGACTACCGCAAGTTCGTGGGCGAGCGCCTGCGAGCAATCCCGGGCGTGGCCAATATCGAGAGCTTCATCGGCCTGGATCTGTAT
>CAYMCO010000056.1:0-12689 GCA_964388955.1 uncultured Anaerolineaceae bacterium
CTACGGCAGGGCGTGCGTGCGGGTCTTAGGGCTCCTCGGCGTCTCATCGTCACGGTCTCGTGGCCTCGATCGACGGGTGTAGGGGCGCCCCTTGTGGGCGCCCGAGGCAACGGGGATCGCGTCCGTGGGCAGCCACAAGGGCTGCCCCCAGAGAGGCGGAACCGGGAATGCAAGAGCCGGTCCAAATACCCATCGCGTCCCACAACATGCCTGGCCATCCGAAGACGGGGAGCCTTGGCCTCTGGATGGAAGGGGCTCTTCGGCCCTTCTCGTTTCGAGTGACAAATGGGGATGATGCCGCGCAGGAGGGACCCTTGCCATGGCGCTTTCCCTGGCGTTCCGAGTGCCGACTTCCTTAAAGGTTCTCTTTGAACGCGCGTTTTGCTGGCGGTGCGGTGGGCGTTTGCTATAATGCGAAGCAGATTGCGGCGGACACCCTCACCATCATACGAAGCCGGTAATGTCCTTTGTTCATCTGCATGTGCATTCCGAATACTCGCTGCTGGATGGCCTGAGCCACGTCTCCGAGTTGGTCGCCGGCGCAAAGAAGATGGGGATGCCCGGCCTCGCGCTCACCGATCACGGCGCCATGTTCGGCGTGATCGATTTCTATCGGGCAGCGAAGAAGCAAGGTATCAAGCCGATTATCGGCATGGAGACCTATTTGGCCCGCCGCTCCATGCATGATCGGGATCCGCAGCGAGACGCGCGCGCCTACCATCTGCTCCTGCTCGCTGAGAACGACGCCGGCTACCGCAACCTGCTGGCGATCGCAACCGCCTCCCAGTTGGACGGCTTCTACTACCGCCCTCGAATCGATCACGATTTCTTGGCCCGGCACAGCGAGGGGCTGATCTGCACCACCGGCTGCCTGTCCGGAGAGGTGCCCAGGGCGCTGCTGCGCGGCCGCAAGCGCAAGGCGATCGAGCTGCTGGATTGGTACTTCGAGGTCTTCGGGCGCGACAATTTCTTCATCGAACTGCAGCAGCACGATATTTCCGAACTGCCGGGGATGAACGCCCAACTTTTGGAGCTGGCAGGGCGATACGATGGGCACATCATCGCCACCAACGACGTGCACTATATCCGCCCCGAGGACGCCGAACTGCAAGACATCCTGCTGTGCATCCAGACGGGATCTGTCAAGGCCGACCCGAATCGAATGCGGATGACCGATCCTTCTTACTACATGCGCTCCCCAGAGGAGATGGCGGAGATCTTCGGGGATGTCCCGGGCGCGCTGGAGAACACGGTCTGGATCGCCGAGCGCTGCAGCGTGGATCTGGACTTCAAAGGGTATCACCTGCCGGATTTCCCCGTCCCGGAGGGGAAGACCGCGGATAGCTATCTGCGGGAACTCTGCCGGGGGGGGCTCAAAGAACGCTATAGGGGACGGGCGGGGGAGACCGAGGTCCAAGAACGGCTGGATTACGAGCTCTCCGTCATACACAATATGGGTTTCGACGCCTATTTCCTCATCGTCTGGGATCTTTGCCGCCACGCGCAGAAGAAGGGCATCTGGTACAACGCGCGTGGTTCGGCGGCGGGCTCCATCGTTGCCTATGCCTTGGGGATCACGCTGGTGGATCCGCTGGAGCACGGCCTGATCTTCGAGCGCTTTCTGAATCCGGACCGCGTCTCGATGCCCGATATCGACCTGGATTTCCAGGATGATCAGCGCTATCTGATGTTGGAATACACCGCCGAGAAATACGGGCAGGACAAAGTCGCGCAGATCATCACCTTCGGCACACTGGGGGCGCGGGCGGCGATACGCGACGTGGGTCGCGTGCTGGACATTCCCTTGAACGAGGTCGACCGCGTCGCCAAGCTGGTGCCCAGCATCCCCGGCAAACCGATGCGCATTGAAGAGGCGCTGGAGCAGGTGGGGGCCTTTCGGGAGATGCATGACAGCGCGCCATATATGCGCGAATTGATCGACACGGCCTCCCGGCTGGATGGCGTGGTACGCAACGCGGGCACACATGCAGCCGGGGTGATCATCACGCCGGAGCCGATCACGGAATACCTGCCTCTTCACCGCCCGACAGGAAGCAGCGGCGAGGATACCCCCATCCAGGCCGTGACTCAGTTCGAGATGAACGTGCTGGACTCGCTGGGGCTGCTCAAAGTGGACTTCCTGGGGCTTTCCACGCTCACCGTGATGCAGCGCGCTTGTGAGAAGATTCGGGAGCGGCACGGCGTCGAATTGGATATCGACAGCATTCCCGTGGACTCCCCGGAAACATACGAACTGTTGGGTCAGGGCGAGGTGAGCGGCGTGTTCCAGGTCGAAGGGGTGGGGATGCGGCGCTACCTGATGGAGATGAAACCGAAGGAGCTGGCGAACGTGGTGGCCATGGTGGCCCTGTATCGGCCCGGGCCGATGGACTTCATCCCCACCTACATCAAGCGCATGCACGGTGAAGAGGAGGTGTCCTACCCCCACCCCAAGCTCAAGCCCATCTTCCAGGAGACCTACGGGATTCCTGTATATCAAGAGCAGATAATGCGCTCGGTGATGAATCTGGCCGGCTTCAGCGCTTCTGAGGCGGATGGCCTGCGCAAGGCGATCTCCAAGAAGGATGGGCGTGCCTTGGCCCGCCACCGGGAGCAGTTCATTCGCGGCGCAGGGGAGCGGGAGATCCCCGAGGAGCAGGCGGCCGCCATCTTCGATGACTGGCAGAACTTCGCCCGCTACGGCTTCAACAAAGCGCACGCGGCCGATTACGGGACCATCGCCGTCCAGACGGCGTATCTGAAAGCCCACTACCCGCTGGAGTATATGACCGCCCTGCTCTCCGTGTTCAAACAGGACACGGATAAGATCGCGGCCTACATCACCGATTGCCGTCGTATGGGCATCGAGGTCCTCCCGCCGGATGTGCTCACCAGCGATGTTGATTTCAAGATTACGGACCTTCCCGACGGGCAGGCGGGAATCCGCTTCGGGCTCTCGGCGGTCAAGAACGTCGGCGAAGGAGCCGTGATGGTCATGCTCGAGGCGCGCCAAAGGGGCGGGCCCTTCAAGGATTTGGAGGACTTTCTGCGTCGCGTCGATATGCGCCAGGTTGGAAAACGCGCCTTCGAGAGCCTGGTCCGGGTGGGCGCCTTCGATTGCCTGGGGGAGCGGCAAGCGCTGCTGCAGAATCTGGATCAGGTGATGGCCTATTCGGCCTCCCACTTCCGGGCCAAGGACGTGGGTCAGATTTCCCTGTTCGGCGCCCAAACCGGGGTGACGGAGAACCTGGAGCTGCCGCCCACGCTGGGAGAAGTGCCCCAGAGGCGGAAGCTGTATTGGGAGAAGGAGCTGCTGGGGGTGTATGTGTCGGATCATCCCGTCACTCCCTATTGGAAGGACCTAGCTCCGGAGGTCACCCACTCCAGTGTGGATTTGCGGCTCGCCCGGCAGAACGAGCGCGTCTGCGTAGGAGGGATGGTGACCGGGCTGCGCCCCTATCAGACACGCACCGGCAAGCCAATGGGCTTCGCGACCATCGAGGATATCCACGGGCAGGTAGAGCTGGTGATCTTCAGCCGGGTGTGGAAACGGGTGGCCGATTGGCTGCAGAACGATCTCGTGGTGCTGGCAAAGGGGCGCGTAGATCGTGAGCGCGGCGATCCCAAGGTGCTGGTGGACGATATCACGGCCGATCTGGGAGGCGGGGGAAACCAGGGGCGCCGCTCTTCAAGAGGGCGGGACGAGCCGTCGATGGATCGCCCGCCCGGGGAGGGGGAGACCGCGGTGGATCCGGGAGAACCGCAGCCTCCGAACGAGGGCGACCCGCACTTGGCGCGGGAACCGGCGGACGGGGAGACTGCGGTGGATTCGGGGGAACCGCAGCCTCCAGATGAGGGCGCCCCGCACTTGGCGCGGGGCGCGGCGAAGGGTGAACTCACCGCAGGACCTCCAGGCGAGACTTCGACGGGCGCACAGAAATCCAGCGCGGGTGAAGGAGAAGTGCCCCGGGTTCCGCATCCAGCGGCCCAAGCGGATCCGTCTGTGCCCGGAACGGATGATCCCGGCAACGGTGCGTTCGGGAACGGGCGGACCGAAGAGATTGCCCCCCCGCCGGCGGCGGAGGGCCCCCGGGAGCGCCAGAAGGTCACCGTAGTGCTGCGGGGGACGGGGGACAAGCTGCGCGACACACGCCGCATGCGCAGAGTGCAGGGGCTGCTGACCTCCTACCCGGGGAGTGACCGCTACGCGTTTCACATTTATGAGGCTTCCCGCCAGTATCTGCTGGAGTTCCCCAACTCCACGACCGGCGTCTGCTCAGAACTGTGGGATCAACTGGAGCGTTTGTTGGGGCCCGGGAGCGTGCGCCTCGAGTCTGTTGCGGAATGATCCAGGATCGGAGCGAAGGCGCATTGCAGTGCCTGGGGATAAGCGAAGTGCGGGCAACCGCGCCCACAAGTGCGAAGCGCCGAGGCGAAGACCTCGACGCTTCTGCTTGGTCTGTGAAGCCCCCAGTATCCGCTCCGGAAGGGCCGGCAGCGGATCAAGATGCCTGAGGCATGGCCTGCACGTTGGTGGTCGCGATGCGGTACGCCTGGCCATACAGGTGGCCGACGACCGCAGTGCCATAGGCAATGGCGGGAAGGTATCCGATGACGCAGGCGATGGTCCCCACGATCTGGAGGACGACCAGCGCCACTGCCCCAACGAACCATGCGAGCAGGTAGGTGCCGGCGTTGGCCCGCACCAATTGGAAGGCGTTGGAGGGGTTCAGGGCGCGTCCGAAATCCCCTGTGTCGGCCAAGATCCCCATGGCGGCCGGCATCAGGATGCTGAGCGCCAGGCCATAGGGCAGCGAAATGCACGTGCTCACCAGGCTGATCAGGGTGCTCATGGCATTCTGCGCGCCGGAACCATACGCGCCGCTGGGGACACCTCCGCCGCCCGCCACGGCGGCAGCGACGCCCAAGCAGGCCGAAAGCACGATCATCGGCAGGGACCAGACCAAGACCACCGCGAACAGCTTCAGGCCGTCTATGAAGAGCCGTCCGAAGTCCTGCCACTCGGGGAGAATGGGGTGCTCATCGCGAATCAAACGGCGCATTATTTCCAGCCCCCAGCCGACCACCGGGAGCAATAGGATGCCCAGGGTGATGATGCCCACCAGCACGATCACTGCGCCGATGAGCAGCTTCTGAACCCATTTCTCATCTTCAAAGGGAAATGAAAACGAAAGACCAATGTCCATGGATGCGCTCTCCTATCTTGGGATGATATTTGATTAGGTCCTCGCCCGGGAAGTGCCTCTGACCCGAGGCCCGCCTCCCGGGCCTTTGACACACATTCTCCACGATCAACAGCGATGATGCAAGTCGCCTGCCAATAGAGGGGTTTTTCGCGGTGCGGTATGCGGGGTGCGCGATGAATAGGAAGCGGCAGGGGACGAACGACCGGCGACGAACGATTGCCCTCCCTTGCGCGAGCCCGGGTGTTCGACTCGGGGAATATCCTCGCACTCGCGCCCGGGCGGCGGCAAGAGGTCTGGAGTCCGCTGATTGATCAGCGGGCCTTGGCCGGCCGAAGAGGCGGTCCGGCCGGAATGGGGGCGCCGGGCAGCGCGCCCGGCCGGCATGTTGAGGCATATCGCTCTCAGCAGCAAGTCCATATGGTTACCGAATGCGCAATATTGGACAGGGGGGAAGGGGGTAAGCAGCCATTGAATGCGGCATTGATGGCTGAATCGGCAAGAAATCGTCGTAGTGTTTGCCGAGGCGGCAAGCGAATGGGTCTCAATCGCCTTTGGTCAAATGAATGTGCACATCTTTCGGCAGCGCCAGGCCCGCCGCGACTTCCACGGCCTTGATGATACCGGCGGGCACGGGACAGGCCACGTGCGAGCAGTGCTCCTCCGCCAATTGCAGCGTGCGGGGTGTCTCTGGCCGGGAGGAAATCTCCTGAAAGGGGTTGACCTGCCTGAGCCCCTCCGCCAGTCTTTCCACTGCCGCGCAGTCGCTCTGGATACGGAGTTCGCAGACTGCGCCGTTCATCTCCGCCTCGACGGTGGTGTGATAGCCGCAGACGCCCGAGGCGATCTGTGCCTTTGCTTTGCCTGTCATCGATGTTCTCCCTGCGAATGGCTTGCCCGCCCGAGGGCGGAGCACAGATGCGTATTGATTGTGGGCGGGCGGAACCATCGCCTGCGTGCCCCGCGCCCATCGCCCGCCGGGCGATGCAGCAGGGGGGATGCGAGGCTACTTGTCCCGGATCGGATCCCCCAAGGTGCGGTTGAGATCCACCGCCGCTCGTATCAACTCGCGGAGAGCCGCCTGATTCAGGTCCCGCATCCCGGTGAGCTTGACGTGGCGCATTTCATCCCCGCTGCCTTCCAGCAGGCCCCGAGGATCGGGCAGGGAGGCGCCATGCCAGAACCCGAAGTTGATGTGATTTTCATAGGGGTGGATGTACGCGAATGGCCCCCCGAGTTCGAAGACGGGGTGTGACCACTTCACCGCCTCCGCGGCCTCCGGCGCAGTCTCCAAGATCAACTTCCGCAGTGCCCGGCTGACCTCCTGCTGCCAGTCGGGAAGTGCCGCGATGTATTCCGTCACGGTTCCTGCTCTCGCCATCCGTACCTCCACTTCAATGCCTCGGCGCCCGACTGCATCTTCGGGATGGGGTCGGGAAAGACAGCCCGCGCTTCCCACGGATATTTACGGTGGTGGATCATAGTTGTCAAGGTAAATGCCGCTATCGGCACTCGACTTTGAGCTAATCTTCCTGCAAACGTTTCTCAGGACTCGACAATATCAGGACGACATAGATTGAGCCGAGGGCGAATGGCCTAATGCTCAGCGCGCATACCGCAAAGCGCATTGCGCAATGCGCTTTGCGCATCCCCGATCCGGGAGATGTCATGCTGCGGCGGGGATCGTCTCGAGGGCCACCGCGCACACTTTGTAATCCGGAATCTTCGCCTTGGGATCCCTGGCGTCCAGGGTGAGTTCGTTGGCCGCCGCTTCGGCGAAGTGAAAGGGGACGAACACTGTGCCCTGCGGCGAGCGCTCTGTGACGAGGGCCTTCACCGTGATCTCGCCGCGTCGAGAGCGCACCTTGATCCAGTCATCGGGCCGCACGCCCAGGCGTTCCGCATCCGCGGGATGGATCTCGACGGTAGGGTCCGGGTAGATGTCGTCGAGCTTGGAACGGCGGGTCATTGTGCCGCCATGCCAGTGGTACAGCACGCGCCCCGTGGAAAGGGTGAAAGGATACTCGTCGTCCGGCAGTTCCGCCGACGGCCGGTAGTCCAAGGGGGTGAGCCGGCCCTTGCCCCGGGGAAAGGATTCCGAGAAGAGGAACGGGGTGCCCGGGTGGTCTGGCGAGGGGCAAGGCCAGTGGACGCCGCCTTCCCGCTCGATGCGCGCGTAGTCGATCCCCTGGAAGGGCGGGGTCAAGGCCGCCATCTCGTCCCAGATTTCCGTTGGGGAGGTGAAGGCAAAGCCGGTTCCTCCTTGGTGGCCCCTGCGCTCCAACACCCGCCCCGCGAGATCGCAGACAATCTGCCAATCGGGGCGCGCTTCCCCCGGGGCCGGCACGGCCTCCCGGATCATCTGCACCCGCCGGTCTGAGTTTGTGAAAGTGCCCTGTTTCTCCGCGAAGCTGGCCGCGGGAAGGATGACATCCGCGTATTCCCCGGTCTCGTTCAAGAAGATGTCCTGGAAGAGGATGAAGTCCAAACCTTCCATCACATGTCGGGAGTGGCGCAGGTCCGGCTCGCTCATGAGCGGATTTTCCCCCATGATGTAGAAGGCCCTGATGGCGCCCCGCTCGGCTCCGTCCACCATCTCCATCGTGGTCAGGCCCGCTTCGGGGCTCAAGGAGGTCCCCCAATAGGCTTCGAACTTCCCCCGGACGCCGGGATCGGTGACGCTCTGGTAGCCGGGGAACACATTGGGGAGGCCTCCGGAGTCCGAGCACCCCTGCACGTTGTTCTGGCCCCGTAGGGGGTTGAGGCCGGTGCCTGGCCTCCCAATGTTACCGGTCAGCAGAGCGAGGTTAGCCAAAGAGAGGGCGTTATCCGTGCCGTGCACGCTCTGGCTGATGCCCATTCCCCAGTAGATGGCTGCAGATTCAGCCGTGGCGTAGAGGCGCGCCGCCGCTCGAATCTGATCCGCCGGCACCCCGCTCACTCCCTCCGCCCACTCGGGGGTGCAATCTTGGATGGCCTGGGCGAAGTCTTCGAAGCCTTCGACGCGCGCGGTGATGAAATCCTCGTCGTACAGCTCCTCGGTGACGATCACGTTCGCCATGGCGGAAAAGACCGCCACGTCGGTGCCCGGCCTCTGCCGCAGCCAATGGGCGGCAAACTCGGTCATCTCGATGCCGCGCGGATCCACCACGATCAGCTTGGCGCCGTTGCGGACCACGGCCTGGCGCAGGAAGGTGCTGATCACGGGGTGCGTCTCGGTGGTGTTCGAACCCGTGACCATGTACACCTCCAGATCTTCCATCTCGGCGATCGAGTTCGACATCGCCGAAGAGCCGATGGCGATCTGCAAGGCGGTCACCGAGGCGGCGTGGCAGAGCCGGGCGCAGTGATCCACGTTGTTGGTCCCCAGAACGGCGCGAATGAATTTCTGAAATATGTAATTGTCCTCGTTGGAGGCCTTTGCCGAGCAGAAGGAGCCGATAGAGTCGCCGCCATGGGCATCCAAGATCTCCACCAGCCGGTCGGCGGCCAGATCGAGCGCCTCATCCCAGCTTGCCTGGCGAAAGCCCTCCAGGCCGACGGGCCTGCGGGGGAGTGCGCCCAAATCGCGCCGGATGAGCGGGCGCGCCAGGCGTGAGGGATGGTGGATGTAGTCCACTCCGAACCGGCCCTTGGCGCACAGGCGGCCGTAGTTCGGGGCCGCATCGAAAGGCGCCCGCACGCGAAAGACTCGATCCTCGAGGACGTCCAGATCGATTTGGCATCCGACGCCGCAATAAGGGCAAGTGGAGCGAACGGTCCTCTCAGCTCGAATCATAGCACCTCTCCCGCCGCATGTTGATCTGGCCCGCAGAACTCCTCATCCGAACAGGAGCATCTGCAATCGCATCCAAAGTATGACCGGACGCTCCACCAACCCACCTGGCCACATATTCCAGATAATTTGTACCTATTATAGCCGTTCCAAGAGACTTCCGGCGGGAGGCATTCAGAAATCACTCGCAATTTCAAAGTGCACCCCCGGCATTTCTTCTCGCCCGCCTGCCGAGCCGGGCCGCGGCCGTGACGATGATTCGGAAGACGGCCTTGCGCACAGCGGAGGTGCTTGTCATCTTTGATCGTACCGTATCCCATTCGGGCTCTTATCTGCGGCCCAAATGCCTCTCCGCGCGCGGGCGGTCGTCGGCCTTCCGGCGGAGCAGGACAGTCCGGGTCCGGCTCGAGAGCGGGTGGAGAAGAGTGCGGAGGGCGGATCGGAGCGGAAGACACCGGCGCAGCCTGAGACAACCCGGAGGATGCCGGGTGCGGCAGGCCCTGCGCAGTCCATTCCACAGCATCGGGCCGGGATCTCCTGTCGACATAACTGGGCATTATGCGTATGGGCGCGGTTGTGGTATAAACATAGGCCTGAGCACCAGAACATCCATGCTTGAGCACAGGACAGATTGGTCCCGCGCGGGGGCAAGCGAGCGGTCTCGGTGATCAATACTCCGTGCATTCGCTGGTCGTGGTCTGCAGACTTCCACCAGTACGGAGAGTTGCCATACCCCTGATGGGAATCGAACGTCGGAAAGATGAGAAGGAAGAACGTTCCCCGCTGATTCGCCACCTGACGAGCCTGCGACAGGGCGCACAGGCCCACTATCAGGCATTTGGCGCTCGGACCCTACGGGTGCTGCTGTTGATCCTGTTGGTCGCGAGCGCGGCCGGAGCGGTCCTCCACGGCATCGTGGGCCCCACCGGGTGGCGTTTGGACGCTCTCGATCTCGGCATTGCATTCAGCGTGCTGCTCGCCTGGCTGCTGAATGTCCTCTTGAGTGGTACCCGCTTGTATAAGGCCAGCACCACCGTCTCGGTGATCGTTTCCGCGGCCGCCATTCTTGGGTTCACGGTCTTGAACCGGGCGGTCGCGGGCGCCTATCTGCTGCTCATCCCCGTCATGATCAGCGGCATTTTCCTCAGCGTGCGGATTACGGCGCTGCTCTCGTTGGCCACCATGGGTGTGCTGTACAGCATCCCGATCCTCGTCCCACAGATCTCCATTCTCGATCTGCTCCTGGGGCCCATCGCCGTGCTGTCCATCTGTTTCAGCCTGTTGCTGATGCTCTTGCGCCAGCGGGACCAGATCGAGCAGCGGAGCCTGGCCGCCTCGGAGCAGGTCCAAATCCGGGCGCAAGAGGAGATCAAGGAGCGTCACGAGTTCGAGCAGCGCCTGATCCAAAACGCGTTCCAGGATCCGCTCACCGGATTGCCCAACAAGGCGCTCTTCCTGGACCGGCTGCGCGGCGCGCTGCTGCGGCAGCGGCGGTTTGGCCAGATGATGTCTGCGGTCATGCTGCTGGATCTGGATGATTTCAAGGATGTGAACGATGCGCTGGGCCACACTGCAGGCGACGACCTGCTGCTCCGCATCGCGGAGCGGTTGGAGTATTCTCTGCGCGAAGTAGACACGATCGCCCGCTTAGGTGGAGATGAGTTCGCCGTTCTGGTGGAGAGCGTCGCGGGCGTGCTCGACGCCCAGCAGGTGGCGGATCGGATGCTCGCCTGCCTTGAGGCTCCCTTCCATGTGAATGGACAAATGATGCATGCCTCCGGCAGCGTGGGGGTTGTCATCACATGGAGCGACTATGATCCGGCTGCCCCGGAAGACGTGCTGCGGGACGCGGACATCGCCATGTATCGGGCGAAGGAAAAGGGGGGCGCCTCGTCGCAGATCTTTGAGCTTCCGATGCGCGATCAATTGATCGTACGCAAGGAGTTTGAGAACGAGCTGCGGGGTGCGCTGGATCGGCGGGAGTTTGTGCTGCACTACCAGCCCATCTCTTCCATGAGCACCGGCGCGATCGTGGGCTTTGAAGCTCTGCTCCGCTGGAAGCATCCGGTGCGGGGGATGGTTTCGCCGGGGGAGTTCATCCCCATCGCGGAAGCGACCGGGCTCATTATCCCCATCGGACAATGGGTCTTCCACCAGGCCTGCTGGCAATCCAGACGGTGGCGGAGCCTGGAAGGCGCACCCAAGGAACTATCCATGAGCGTGAATTTCTCGCTCATCCAGTTCCAGCAACCCGACTTCGTCGACCTGGTCGCCGCGGCCCTGCAGGACCTGGGGGTGGATGCAAGGCTGGTAAATGTGGAGATCACCGAGAGCATGTTGGGGGATGATCCTGAGCGCCTGATCGACTGCCTTGCCCGATTGAAGGCTCTTGGGATGCGCGTGCACCTGGACGATTTCGGCACCGGCTACTCATCCCTGAGCCAAATCCGCGAGCTGCCGGTGGATAGCATCAAGATCGATCGCTCCTTTGTGCAAGGCCTTTCTCTGCACAACGACCACCTGGAGATCACCAAATCGATCGTCACCATGGCGCACAAGGTGGGGCTGTCGGTCATCGCCGAGGGCATCGAGACCGCCGAGCAACTGGCGACTCTGCGCAGACTGGGGACGGACTTCGGCCAGGGTTTCTATCTCAGCCGCCCCTATCCCGCTGAGGTGGTCGAAGCCCAACTTCTCCGGCAGCCTGCGAAGGTGTACCCGTAGATCCTGCTGATGAAGGGGGGATCCACTGGCGCGCCTCTGGCGGGCGGAAATCCGCGCTGATGATTCCTCGCTTGCGCGCGTAAGTCTGATCCCGGCGGAGCCGGTCGATGGCTCTCCGGGGAGCTCCGAAGTTCGACAAGGGTCGCTCGGTTCTGGCGGAAAAGGGCGAAGGGGGCCGGGCATGCGGCTGAAGATGCGCCGGATTGGTTTCTGCGTCTCTGCCTATGGCCCCGGCGGCTCCTGTGTGCGAATAGGATCACAATACCAGCCCCCGGTGCGAGAGAGTGTTATATATTAGTTAGGACGGCGTTTGTACCAAGGTAGTGATATGGATACGGTCACCGAACAGCAGAGCGAGATGCGGCTCGAATACCTCGAGGTGGTGCCGCGAGAAACGGATTTCCAAATCGTTTACTCGGCGGAGGAGCTGCTTTCTCCGGCCAAAGGGCTGATGGTCGGACTCGCGATCAGCCTGGGCTTCTGGCTGCTGATAGGCGTCTTGGTCTACGTGTTTCTGATCTATCCATGACCCGTTTCGATTTGCCGCGGGCCGGAGTGTGGGCGGCCGCGCAGGCGCCATAGGGGGGCGCAAGGTCCGGCAAGGGAGAAAACGGTGAGCCCCCGCCGTCGAAGCCGCGGCCCACGGAGGGGTCCGGCAAGACCACCTTCGCAGCCCGGATCCTATGAACCGAAATCCCGCCGGATGGCGGGATTTCTTCCGTAAGCCACAAGTGCGCCGTACAGGTCTCGAACCTGTGACCTTGGGCTTAAAAGGCCCCTGCTCTGCCAACTGAGCTAACGGCGCGCTGTGGCCGATTGTAACACCGGCGCCGAAAAGACGTCAATGTGCCCGAGGCGCGCGGGGGAATATGGCGCAGCCAATGGGGGGGAGTGAACACAGGTCACGAAAAGATTGCCACGTCGGGCTTCGCCCTCCTCGCAATGACAGATGAGGGGAGCTGGGGTGCAGGGGGCAGGAGTGCAGG
>CAYMCO010000056.1:12699-13801 GCA_964388955.1 uncultured Anaerolineaceae bacterium
CCCCCCCCCACCCCCCCCCGCCCCCACACGCCCCGCCACCCCCGCCCCCCCCCCCGCCCCCCCACCCCCCACGCCCCCCGCGGGGCCCCGGGGCGCAGGGGAGCGTGAGAGCAGGAGAGCGAACGCGATTGGATGTTTACCGGCTCTCGGCTGTCGGCCGTCGGCGATCGGCGAACTGCTCACTATTCTCTCCTCACTTCTCCCTACTCCCTAGCATAGCTTCTCGCTACCTCGCCGCCCCACTATAATCCCCTCATGGATCATCTCTATCTCTCCCCACATCTGGACGATGCGATCTGGTCGTGCGGCGGCGCCATGTGCGGCCAGGTGGAGCGCGGGGAGCGGGTGGTGGTGCTCACCGTCTTCGCGGGTGATGCGCCCGCTGCATCCCTCTCGTCCTTCGCGCGGGAGCTGCACAACCGGTGGGGCGACATAAGCTCGCCCGTCGCCGCACGCCGAAAGGAAGACCACCGGGCCTGCGCCATTCTGGGCGTGGAGCCGCTGCATCTGGATTTCCCGGACTGCGTCTACCGGGTGGATGGGCGGGGCGCCCCCCTGTACCCCGACGAGGCGGCCCTCTTCGGGGAGCTCCATCCCGTGGACCGGTCCCTGGTCGATCGCCTCGGGCTTGCGTTGATGGACCATCTGGACGCCTCGCCCCGCGTATACTGCCCGCTGGGGATCGGCGGACACGTGGACCACCAATTGGTCCGCGGGGCCGCCGAAGGTGTCGCCGAACGCTTGTGGCTCTACCCGGATATGCCCTATGCGGCCCGGGCCGAACGGGCCCTCTCGAAGATCGCTCTCCAGGAAGCCAGTGAGCACCTGATTCCGGTCAACGACAACCAGCGCCGATGCTGGGAGCGGGCCGCAGAGGCCTACGTCTCCCAGATCTCCAGTTTCTGGCGATCGTCTGCCGGGCTCAAAGAGGATATCCGCGCCTACCTACGGCGGAGCGGGGGAGGAATCCCGATGGCGGAATATTCGGCCCGACATAGGAAACGGGGTGCATACGAAATTAGTTGGCAAGATGCTTGCTTTGAGAGGCATCAAGACGCAGATGGAGCGGATGCGATGTCTCTGAACAAGGAAGGACTAAGGG
>CAYMCO010000057.1:0-12731 GCA_964388955.1 uncultured Anaerolineaceae bacterium
TCCGGTTCGGAGGGGGGAGGGGTCGGGAATACAACCGACCCTTCCTACCCTATCACAACGGGTTTGCTGCCCGGCATCCTCCGATCCGCCCTGCTTGATGTGCAGCCCGGGCGGGGCCGGGCGTGCCCTGGCGTGCACGAAGCGCGTTTCAGAGAGGCGGCAGTTCAATCCAGGCGCTCAACCCGGATGTGGATCCGGATTTGGGTGCCCCCCTCAACACGGGCTTCGATCTGAAGCTCGTCCTCCGGGGCCAGCAGGGCCCTCTCGCCCAGCTTCGGGCGGCCGCGCGGCTTTGAGGTGGCAGCAGCCACCTCCCGGCGGCCCGCGCCGCGGTGGTCGGCGGGGAGGGGCATGTCGCGGTAGCTCCGGGCCGGACCGCGGAGCGAGCCCAGGCGAATGCGCCGCCGCAATGCGCGCGCCCGGGTTGCGAGATCGAGATCCGTTTCGCGTGCGGCCAGACCCACTAGGATGGCCAGGGAAATCAGGCTGATACCCAATCCCACGAAGAACGGAGCCGGCCGGTAGGAGAAGATGTATTCGTGCTCGCCAGATCCCAGATCGGCGCCCAGATATCCGCCCACGTTCCGCAGCGGTGCGGGCTGCCCGTCAACCATCACCCTCCAACCCGGGTAGTAGGCGCTCATCACCACCAATGTGGAGTCCCCATTACCGCTGGCCGTGACCTGCATGCTGTTGGGGCCGGTGACGACGGGGCTATAGGGTGTCACCTCCCCAGCGCCCAGCTCACCATCGACGGTGGCGTCCGTGAGCGTCTCCTCGGGGGCGCTCCAGGCGAAAGGCAGGCTCTCCGGAAGTTCGTAGATGGTGTGGCCCTCGAATCGGTGCACGGCACGAGCGGACGGGTCCTGGGGCTGCTTGTCATTCCCCAGGATGAGGTATTTGGCTCCCGCGATCACGGTCCGCTCGTTGAGCAGGTGCTCCTTGGGCGGATGGAAGGCAAAGCCATACCAGGCGTCGATATATCGGATGCCGTTCGCGATGGTGGCCCGCTGCCAATTGAGCAGGTTGCTGACATAGTATTCGCCCGGATCGTATTCGGCGAGCCAACCCATGATCTCTGCGGGAGGTTCATAACGGTTCCAGGTCACCACGCGCGTTTTGTTCGCCCGATAGACATCCAGTATCGAGCCAATCATCAGGATCGAGATGATCCCGATGCCGAGCATCTCAACCCGCCCCACGCGCCGGGCGGCACCTTCCGGCGTCGCGCGCCGGAGACCGCTGAGAATCCGGCCCCAAGAAGAGTCGATCCCGGCGCCCCCAAGGGCCAGAATGGCGACTGACCCATAGATCAGCGTGCGTGAAGGGTATCGGAACTGGACCAGAAAAGAGGTGCGAGCGTACCAGTCCGCCCACGGCATGCGCTTTACGTCGATCCACAGGAAGACCAGGATCAACAGCAGTATGAAGAAGAGCAGCTCTCGCTTTTCCTTCCGGCGCAAACTGAGGGGCAGCAACAGCAGGGCGACAAATGGGAGCGGGCCGACGTAGGCGTAGAATTCTTCGGGGGGGAGAACCTGCGTCTCGTCCGTGCGCGTCAGATCCTGGGACAAGTAGTCTTCCAGGATCTGCGCGGTGGTCTGGGAATCCCGCAGATCCGGGTTGCTTTCTTTGCTCATAGACGGCCAGGCCTGGATCAAGGGGAGGAGCTGAACCGCGATCAGCGCCAATGCAAGTGCCCCAGCAAACACCACCCGCTTCACCCTTTCACTGTCGACCGTGATCGAGAACGGCCGGAGGCGGATGCTGACCACGGCGACCATCCCGAACAGGGTGCCGGCGACGAACATGTAGTAGGCGTAATAGACATTGCCGGAGAAGAAAAGCAGGGCCAAGAACAAGGCGGTGAGCGCCGCGAAGCGTTTTCTCCGGCTTCTCACTGTGCAAATGAGGCCGCCGAGCGCCCAGGGAATCCAGGCTGCTCCCAAGACAAAGTCGTACTCGCCCTGCAAGAATCGGGCGGCGATCTGGCCGGTGAACGCGTACATCAGGGCCATCCATATGCGCGCCGGCGAGTCTATCCCTATCGCATCCGCGAGCCACCACATGCCGAAGGCGGCGGCCAGGAAGCTCAGGAAGAGGGCGATCTTGAATCCATCGAGCACCCCGAACAGCAGGACGGGGATCGTCGCCAGGGGGTTATAGACGTGCAAGAACGGATCGGCCACATAGGGCTGGCCCGCCCCGATATAGGGATTCCAAAGTGGAAATTTGCCGAATTCCTGCAGAGATCGGACCAGAATGAGGTCAAGCGATTGAAAGACCTCCGCCTCGGTGCCAGCCAGGGGGCGGTCTGTGTTCAGGTCGAGGATTCCGGATGAGTAGCTGAGCACCAGAGCCGCGATCAGCAGCCATTCGATGAGCTGGCGGCGACCGCGCGCTATCTCGGCAAATGCTCCCCGGATGCCATTTCTACCCTCCAATGCGCTACCCCTCCCCCAGTCTGATCGAGATCCCCGATTCCGATCCAAGCGAGACACTACCATGGCAGACATCTTGTCGAGCGGAGGCGCCGATCCGGCCGCGAGCCTCTTATATCCCCTGCCAAACCCGTCAGCAACAGGTACAGGGGTATGGGGGTCAAGAATCTCCCATGATGCGCCTCAACCGGCGGCGATCCGCCAGCGCTGGTACCGGCCAAGCAGCCCGCCCTCCCCGTCGGAAAGGAAACGTTCGATCACCCGCAAGCCGGCGCGTTCTGCCAGCCCGGCCAGTTCCCCATCTGTGAAATAGTGCACATAGCGCAATCCATACCCGCCTCTCCGCCAATCCAGCAGGTAATCATCGGGGTCCACATCGCTCCCGGACAGCCCTACGTGCTCCCATGGGAGGATGCGCTCCTGCAGCCGCTGGCTGGCCAGGAAGTTCCAGGTAGAAACGGAGACGACTCCATTCCGGCGGAGGCGCTCGCGCATGCCCAGGACGACGTCCAGACGCGCCGCCTCGCCTGGGATGTGGTGCAGCACCGCGAAGGCAAGAATGTGATGGAAATCGCTCGCAAGAGCATGGCTCCAGCGCTTCTGGGTGAGGTCTGCGAGCAGGAATCTTGCGCCTTCGTGCACCGCATCCCTCTGCGCAAGTTCCAGCAGGGTGCTGCTCGCATCCAGGCCGACGTACAGGCCTTGGTGGCCCAGCTCATGCAGCCGCTCAGCCACCCCGCCGCTCCCACAACCCAGGTCGAGCACGCTTTCCTCGGGGGCAACCGATTCGAGGATCCGGGAAACACCGGGCTGCACCCGCTGGCGCGTCTGCGCAAACGCGGCGGCGAACGTTTGGTAGAATTCACGGTTAATGGCGTTCAGTTTGCCTGCGGCATGGGGCTGCATGGAGGGATTATACGTCGGATGGGCCCGGAGGAGAGCTGGCTGAAGGCGCGCGAGTACAAGGGCGAGGAGCTGGCCCTGGCGCGCGCCATCGTGGAGGAGGTCCGGTCCGGGGTTGGGGTCTCCAAAGCCGTGCGCCGCCATCCGCTGCCCGAGGGCGGTTTTGTTGGTAAGCATGCCTTGGTGCGCGTCTATCGCGAGCTGACGGAGAAGGGGGAATGGCGCGATGACCCGGGGCTGCTGCGCCGCATCCGCATGAAGCCGACCCGAACCCTATCCGGCGTCACCACGGTCACTGTGCTCACCAAGCCCTATCCATGCCCTGGCAAGTGCATTTTCTGCCCCGACGACAAGCGCATGCCGAAATCCTATCTTCCGGATGAGCCCGGGGCGATGCGGGCGCTCCATCACGAATACGACCCCTTCGATCAGGTGGCGGCGCGCATGCAAGCCCTGGAGGAGATCGGGCATCCAACGGACAAGATCGAACTGCTCGTGCTGGGCGGCACGTGGAGCGCCTACCGGAAGGACTACCAGGACTGGTTCATCCAGCGCTGCTTGGACGCAATGAATGGTTTCGATTCCCACAGCCTGGCCGCAGCGCGGCTGGCAAACCGCGATGCGGATCACAAGAACGTCGGCTTGGTGATTGAGACCCGGCCGGACCATATCGACCTGCAGGAGCTGGCCCGTCTCCGACGGCTCGGCGTGACGAAAGTGCAGATGGGAGCTCAGAGCCTGGATGATCGGATCCTGGACCTCAACCGCAGAGGGCACACGGTGGAGGATACCCGCCGAGCGGTGCGCCTGCTGCGTGCGGCGGGGTATAAGATCGTGCTTCATTGGATGCCCAATCTGCTCGGGGCCAGTATCGAATCGGACAAGGCCGATTTCGGCCGGCTGTGGGCAGATCCGGATTTGCGCCCGGATGAGTTAAAGATCTACCCCTGTCAACTCCTGGCAGACACCCCGCTTTACGATCATTGGGAGCGAGGAGAATACCAGCCCTACACGACGGAGGAGCTGACGCGCCTGATCGCCGATATCAAGCCCTCCATTCCGGTATACTGCAGGGTAAATCGAATCGTGCGGGATTTCCCATCGCACCATGTGATCGAAGGGAACAAACGCACCAGCCTGCGTCAAGATATCCATCGGGAGCTCAAACGCCGGGGGGAGCGGTGCCGCTGCATACGCTGTCGGGAGATCCGCGGCCAGTCGCTGGACGTGGAGCAATTGACGCTGAGCGATTTCACATATGGGGCGGGCGGAGCAGAGGAGCATTTTCTCCACTACGTCGCGCCCGCGGATCGGTTGGCGGGCTTCCTGCGTCTTTCCTTGGCCGGGACCGGATCGCCCGACACCGGGCTGCCCGATCTGGGCGGCGCGGCCATCGTGCGAGAGGTGCACGTGTATGGCCAATCCGTCGAGGTGGGCGAGTCCCTGGGGGGCGCTGCCCAGCACAGCGGCCTGGGGGAGAACTTGATTCTGGGGGCCGAATCGATTGCCCGCCGCGCTGGCTTCTCCCGCATGGCGGTGATATCGGCGCTTGGTACGCGCGGATACTATGCTAGATTCGGATACCATCTCGGCGAAAGCTACATGCTGAAGGATTTGGGACCAGGCTGAGATCGACGCCAGGGGGATCCATGCCCATCGCGCTCCCCCCTTTCTCCTGCCAGTTTGTTGCGCCTAGAACCTGCAGCGGCCCAAGTCCATCCCGATCGCCCCTTCAAGCAGGCCGTGAATATCCCCGAGGTCCAGGCCAGGGTTCAGGTAGACCAGATGGCCCATGCACCCGCAGTCTGAAGCCCCGAACCCCTTTGGGAAGCGGGACCCCAAATTGGACAGGGCTTCGGCCCAGGGACATTCCCACTGGTCACGGCCGGTTCTCCACCAGGCCTCCCGGGCCCGGCTCGCTTTCAACAGAAAATCGACGTGCCAGTGGCTGCGCTTTTGCTCCGACGGACGCAAGTGACGCCGGATGCGGGCCCGCAGCCCGCCCGGGCCATGCGCACTGCCCACATATCCAAAGTATCCGGGCGGGAACTCGAACCGGCCCAACGCCCCCACCCGGATGGTCGCTCCCTGGTGAAGTTCTAGGATGAGCGCATATGTCCCCGGATCAGGTGGCACCAAGGAATCCTGCCTGATCCCGGACTCATGAGTTGGCATCCGAGAGAATCTCCCTCGATCTTCCGGCCTCTTCGGCGGCCCGCGGCGCATCTCAGTTTATCCCGCGGCCCCATCTATAGACAAGTGGTCCCCTTCCCCCTACCCCCTTCGCATTCCGTTATAATCAACGCGCCAAAGCGCTATGCTTTTCGAGGTATCGACATGGGATTCCATTCCGGAAATTGGTGGTCATTCATCCGCTATGACGAAGAGCGCGACCGGCCGGAGGTCAGCGGGGAGCTGCTGCGCAGAGTCTGGTCGTATGCCAAGCCCTACTGGAGGCTGGCGGGATTAATCCTTCTGACCATCATGGGCATCTCCTTGCTGTCGCTGGTGCCCCCCTTGTTGATCCGAGACCTGATCGACCACGCGCTGCCGGATCGGAACGTCGGCCGCCTGAACCTACTTGCTCTAGGGATGATCGCCGTCCCGCTGGTCAACGGCTTGCTGGGCGTCGCCCAGCGCTACGCCTCCGCCCGCACAGGGGAGGGCATCATCTTTGATCTGCGCCGGGATATCTACGATCACCTGCAGCGCATGAGCCTGCGCTTCTTCACGCACACGCACGTGGGGGAGCTGATGTCCCGCATGAATAACGACGTGGTGGGCGCACAGCGGGCAGTGACCGGCACCATGGTGACTATCGTGAGCAACGCCGTCTCCCTGGTCGCGACTCTGGCGATCATGTTTTCTTTGGAGTGGCGCTTGACACTGCTGGGGATCGCTATCCTCCCGCTGTTCGTGATCCCGGGCCGCCGCATCGGGCGCGTGCTGCGCGGCCTCACCCGCAGGCAGATGGAGAGCAACGCGCGCATGAACGCGCTGATGAATGAGACCCTCAATATAAGCGGGGCGCTTCTGGTGAAGCTGTTTGGCCGCCGAGGCATAGAAGTGCAGCGCTTCTCCGGGCACGCAGCCGAGGTGCGGGATTTGGGTGTTCGCCAGGCGGTGGTCGGCCGCTGGTTTTTTCTGGCCCTGAGCATCGTTAGCGCGGTCGGCACGGCGCTTGTCTTCTGGGTTGGGGGCCATTTGGTGCTTCGGGGGGCGTTTACTATCGGCAACATTGTGGCCTTCAGCGCCTACCTCAGCCAGCTATATGGGCCGTTGATGGCGCTCACCAACGCGCGCGTGGATTTCGCCACATCGATGGTGAGCTTCGAGCGGGTTTTCGAGGTCTTGGATCTGCCACAGGACGTGCAGGAGAAGCCCGATCCGACCCGTTTGGAGAGAGTTGCGGGCCGGGTGAAGTACGATCACGTCTGGTTCAGCTACCTCGACGGAGGCGGCCCACCAGTTGGCCTGGAAGAGATTCGGCGCTTCTCCTGGGGCGCCCCCACTTACCTTCCGGCAGAGAAGAAGGCATCCGAAGATCAGAAGGAGGCGGAGGGCGAGCCGACCTCCGAGTTTGAACGCTGGGCCCTGCAGGACGTCAGCTTCGAGGTACTCCCGGGGCAGGTGGCGGCCTTGGTCGGGCCCAGCGGGGCCGGCAAGACAACGGTGACCTACCTCCTGCCCCGCCTGTACGATCCCACCCAGGGGGGTGTGAGCATCGACGGGCATGACCTTCGAGGGTTGGCGCTGGAGGTCATTTCGCAGTATGTGGGCATGGTGACCCAGGAGACCTACCTATTCCATACCACGATCGCCGAGAATCTGCGCTTCGCCAAGGCGGATGCCACCCAGGCCGAAGTGGAGCGCGCCGCGCGAGCGGCGAACATCCATGAATTCATCGGGGGTCTGCCCGACGGCTACGAAACCGTGGTCGGGGAGCGCGGCTACCGGCTTTCGGGCGGCGAGAAGCAGCGGATCGCCATCGCCCGTGTGATCCTCAAAGATCCGCGCGTGCTCATCCTGGACGAGGCGACCAGCCAACTGGACTCGCAGTCCGAAGCGCTGATCCAGGAGGCCATGCGGGAGGTGATGCGCGGCCGAACATCGCTCGTGATCGCCCACCGGCTGAGCACCATCATAGGGGCCGACAAGATTCTGGTCATGGATGAGGGCCGGCTGGTGGATCAGGGTCGGCATGAGGAACTGCTGCGCCGCGGGGGGCTCTACGCCCGGCTGTATGAGACTCAATTCCGCACGGCTGCGGTGACTGCTTGACGAATCCCTCTTCCCCACACCAGCGCCGATCGACGGCCTTCGGGCTCCCAAGCGACATTCCGCTTTCTCCGTTGAGGAAATCCTGAGCTGTGACGAGGGAGCCGCCGCGCGCCGCTGGCCGCGGGATACACCCAAGCCTCTCGAGAACTGGTCCCCTGCAACTTCTTCGACTAAATTACGTATAGGGTGGTAGAAGCAGGGAGCGGGAGCGGCGCTGTGCCGGATGACGAGCGAGTGTGGATCGCACAGGCGCGCCGGGGCGATGACGATGCCTACAGCGCCGTGGTAGAAGCCTTTCAGGTGCCGGTCTACAATCTCTGCTTCCGGATGCTCGGAAACCGCCAGGAGGCGGAGGATGCGGCCCAGGAGACCTTCTTGAGAGCCTACCGGAATCTACGGCGATACGATCCTGCTCGGCCCTTTGTCAACTGGATCCTCAGCATCGCCTCCAACCACTGTATCGACCGCATTCGTCGGCGACGGCTACGATTGGCCCCTCTGGAGGCCCTGCCGGCCTTCGGTGCGCAAAGCGGCGATCCGTCACCGGGACCCGAGGCAGCGCTGATCGAATCAGACCGTCAGGCGAAGGTGCGGCGGATGTTGGATGGGTTGGGATCAAAGGATCGGGCAGCGGTGATCCTGTTCTACTGGTACGACATGTCCTGTGAGGAGATTGGGGAGACCCTCTCCCTGAGTGTGAGCGCGGTGAAGAGCCGGCTCCATCGCGCGAGGAAGGAACTCGCCACGCAGTGGTTTTCCGGCGAGGGACTCGAAGGCCCGGTTCGGGAGGCGCAAGATGAGCCATCCGCGCTTTGAGGACTGGATTCTCAACCCCGAAGATCGCTCTCCGGAGGAGCGGCAGGCGCTGCAGGCGCACCTGGACGGGTGCGAGTCCTGCCGCCGGTTGAACGCCGCCGTGGCCCGCTTGGACGTCACGATGGCGAACATGCCGACCGTCGCTCCGCGGCAGGGCTTCTTGGATCGCTGGCAAAGCACGCTTCAGGCGGACCGGAAGTCCCGGGAGCGACGAGGGGCGGGGTTGGCATTCGCCCTGGCCGGAGGATCCGCGCTCGCCGTGGCCATTTCTTTGGGGATCACTTTCTGGGAGCAAGCCAAGGCGCCGGCGCAGATCGCGAATCAATGGCTGATCGCCTTGATGGAGTTCTTGAATCAGATTCGCAGTGCGCCGACTTTGCTGCGCATCGGGCTGGACATCCTCGAGGATGTGCACCCTGGATGGTGGCTGACCTTGGCTGCTGCGCTCGGGGGTCTGGCTGCGCTCTGGATCTATCTGCTCTACCGAATCACCTTTCAGCAAGTTACGAATGGAGGATCGAGATGAAGAAACTGGCGATACTGCTTTCCCTGGTGTTGGTGGCAGCCCTCGCATTGCCCGTCACCGCCCTGGCGGCCGAACAACCGCAGGGGAGAATCATCATCGGGGACAATTTTGTCCTGGAGAATAGCGAAACGCTGGACGGGGATCTGCTCGTCATCGGGGGCAATGTCACCCTGAAGCAGGACTCGCTGGTGGATGGCGACGTTTTCGCCATCGGGGGGAATGTTGATGTCTCGGGCGAGGTGAGCGGTGACATCGGAGTCATCGGCGGGCAAGTGACGCTTGAAGACGAGGCGGTTGTGCGGGGCAATGTGAGCGCTCTCGGGGGATGGGCCACCCGCAAGCCGGGTGCCCAGATCGAGGGGGAGTTCACGCCTGGCTCCGGCTTTCAGGTCCCATTTGATTTCTCCTTGCGCGGGGGAATCAAGAGCTTTCCGCGGGCAATCCTCGCCCCGATTTCGGGCTTCGGCGTCTATGTGCCCGGTTTCTTCCGGGTGGGCACAAAGCTCTTCAACGCCTTTCTCATGGCTGCGCTGGCGGTTCTGGCGGTGGTTTTCTGGCCGGAGCCGACCAAGCGAGTGGCGATGGCTGCGGTCGACCAACCCTTGCCCGCCGGCGGCCTGGGCCTGCTGACGCTCATCGTCGGTCCTGTCCTGCTGATACTGCTGCTCATCACCATCATCCTCTCCCCGTTGAGCCTGGTCGGCCTGGTGGTTCTGGTGGCAGCCTGGGCTTTCGGGGTGATCGGCATCGGCCTGGAAGTCGGTGATCGCCTCGCCCAGGCGCTGAAATGGGAGATCCAGCCACCCGTGGCCGCAGGGCTGGGAACTCTGCTCCTAAGCCTGATTGTCGCCGGGCTCGGCATGGTGGACTGCATCGGATGGGTCCCGCGCATCCTGTTGGGGGCCCTGGCTGTGGGAAGCGTGATCATGACCCGGTTCGGCAGCCGGCCATACGTCCCCATCCGGGCGCAGGCGGCTCCGGTCGAGCTCGAGTCCACGGAGCAGGAGGATACAGGGGAGTAAGCGCGATCCCACCCCAGGAAGCGCGCTCGAGGGCTGCCAGCGAATGGCAGCCCCCGGGTTGGCCTGTGGCGGCGTGCGGGGATGCTGACGGTTCGGTCAGGCGATCTCGTCGACCGGAAAACGCAGCTCCGTAAAGGGGGAAGGGGTCCGCAATGCGCCTTCGGTGATGCGCCTCCGTTCCCCATCCAGGAGGGCGGATACGGCCTCCTCGCCATGCAGGATGGTTTCGACCGCCGAGTAGGGGAAGGGGAAGTCTCCGGATGGCTCCCAGTGGAGGAGCAGCCCATCGGTAACCCGGGAGAAGGTGAATCGATCCAAGCGTTCCTCTCCATAGCCATCCCCGGCGTCTGAAAAGAGCGCGCTCTGCTGTGGGCGCCCCGTCGGCGCAAAGAGGTGCAGCCGAAGGCCCCCATCCGTTTCCGTGGGCAGGACGCACCCCGCTCGCACCAGCAGCGGGATGCGCTCCAAGGGGGCGGGAACCTCTATCTCCACAGGGCCCGAGAACAACGTGCCCTCCCAGAAGTCATACCAACCGCCGGGCGGAAGATGGATGCGCCGCCGGCGGGTGCCTCGGCGCAGCGCGGGGGCAACCAACAGCGATTCCCCCAGCAAGAAACAATCTTGGATCTCCCGGAAGGGAGGGCGTGGATCTGCCCAGAACAAGGGCCGCATGAGCGGGGCGCCCGTCTGGCTGGCCTCCCAGGCGCACGTGTACAGGTACGGCAAAAGCTGGTAGCGCAGCTTAAGGACTGCCCTGAGAATCCCGAGGGTTTCCTCCCCGAACCGCCATGGCTCTCGAGGGGGTGAATCCACTGAGCAGTGGGTCCGGAAGAACGGTGTGAAGGCCGCCAACTGAAACCAGCGAACGAACAGCTCCTGGGAGGGCCGGCCCGCGAACCCCCCGATGTCCGAGCCGCAGAGGGGAATCCCCGACAGCCCCAATCCCAACAATGCCGGGACGGTTTGCTGCAACGCATCCCAAGCGCTCACGGTGTCCGCGGTCCAAACCCAGGCGTGGCGCTGGGCGCCCGCCCAGCCAGATCTGGAGAGCAGGAAGGGGCGCGCCTCGGGGGCGGTCGCCCTGAGCCCGTCGAAGCCAGCGCGGTTCATCTGCAGTGCGTATAGATTGTGTGCCCCTCCATGGTCCCCTCCCTGGCCATCGATGTCGTGCTGGGTGGTGAGCGGAAGGGTGCCTTCCCCCCAGGCGGCAAAAGCAGAGGGTTCATTCATGTCGTGCCAGAAACCGCGCACCCCTCGCTCGGCCAGCGAGGCGTATTGGGAACCCCACCACGAGCGGGCGTCCGGGTTGGTGAAGTCGGGGAACACGCACCAGCCTGGCCAAACGGGGGCCGCTACGGGGATCCCATCGGGCAGGTTGGAAAAGAGACCCCGCTCCTTGCCCTCGTCAAACAGCTTGTATCCGGGCTCCTGCTTGACACCGGGATCGATGATGGCAACCAGATGTACGCCGTCCGCCTCCAGACCGTGCGCCAATCCTGCCAGGTCGGGAAACCGGTCCGCATCCACGGTGAAAACTCGGCAGCCGCGCATGTAGTCCAGATCGAGATGCACCGCGCTGAGCGGCAGGTCCCGCTCGCGGAAACCCTCCACCACCGCTCGGATCTGCGCTTCATTCCGGTATCCCCAGCGGGATTGATGGTACCCCAGCGCCCAACGAGGCGGCAGGGGCGGCCGCCCGGTGAGCGCGGTGAAGCGATTGAGGCAGCTCTCCACCGTCCCGGCGGTCAGGTAATAGCGGAGGGCGCCACCGTCGAAGGTGCAACGCGCATGATCCTGGAAGGAAAAATGCCCGTCATGGGGGTTCTCATGGAACACGAAGTAAGCCCCCTGGTCATGCAGGCCGAGGTATGCCGGAACGCAAAGATAGAGCGGATCCGCCCTTGATCGGTAGTTGCCCCCTGGATCGCGATTCCACATGCGGTACGAGCGGCCTCGCAGGTTGAGGCTCGAGGCCCGTTCCCCCAAGCCATAGATGCACTCATCCTTGGAGAGCGGCGCCGTCTGGCAGACGCGCTCCCCCTGGAAGAGAGGGGGATCAAATTTGCACAGGGGGCTCCCCTGGGGATCCAGCACGGCCACCTCCGCCTGTGGGCTGATGCGAAGCTCCAGGCGGGCGCTGGATATCGTACAACCCGCCGCGGTCGCCTCCATGCGCGTTTCGACCGTCGGCCACTCGCGCTGGGCGATGGCGTATGGCATGGGAGCGGGAGCAGGTCCCCAGTGAAGGCGCACGAGATCCTCGAGCAGGTAGCTCACCATCAACTCTCGTTCCGAGAACTGCAGGCGGAACCCGCCGGGTTCCGGCTCCACGCTCTGCAGGCGGCCCGGACCAGCTCCGGGCTCTCCGGCGCCGGCCCGGCGATAGCGCCGGTCCACCAGATAGCGAAAGATGGCATATTGGACCGCCCGCCGGACCCCCTGCATTCCCAGGATGCGGATGCCCCTCGGGATGTCCCTCAACGTTGGCATGCGCTCATCCGCTTTCTCCAGACTGGCCCCTCGTCGCCTGACAGCCGGCAGCCAACGGGGAGTCTGTCGTATTGCGAGGTGATTGTCAACCGGAACGGAAGCGGCCCGTGCGTTCCGAGAATTCCGGACCCGCCGCTGGACTGATTGCCACCATGTTCCCTGAGAGCCATCGTGTAGAGACGTTGCATGCAACGTCTCTACGGCAGGGCGTGCGTGCGGGTCTTAGGGCTCCTCGGCGTCTCATCGTCACGG
>CAYMCO010000058.1:0-12318 GCA_964388955.1 uncultured Anaerolineaceae bacterium
TTTCTCTCGAGGAGGGGAATGAGATTGTCTGCGAGCTGGTGGGCCGCTACGAGGACAAGTTTCGCGATCCGGATATCGGCAGACCATATCACGAAGTATACGATGTCGACTCCGCTCGACCCCGAGATTGGTGGTTGGAGTTATACGAGGAGTTCAAACGGGACATGCAGCGCGAGTTTGACTTGGCCTTGTGAGGGAAAGCTAATTTCTCCTTCTCCACCCTTTGCGGAAGGGGTAGCAGCGCCAAGTCAATCATCTTGTCCACGGGGAGCGCGATAGCTCGGCTGCCTTTGTTTCCCATCTCGCCCGCTATTCGGGGATGTCGGAAGGCACTGTCCTTGTTATGATCGGCATCGCTGGGATTGAATCCACACGCCAGATTGTCGAGGAGCATCCGGAAGCCGCCGGCTTGATTGTCACCATTTTGGATGATGATACTATGCTTGCCGCCGTGCCGGCCGGTGCGCGGTTACCTGATCAAAGGTGCGCAAGGTGAAGAGGCGCTGCGCGCTATTCCCGGCGTTGCCAACGGTGAAGTCATCTGAAACCCCGGCGCCGCAGGGCAGGTGATGGAGTCATTTGCTCGCGGATCGAAATCACCAGCAGAGTTCCCTTTTTCGGAACTCACCGCCCACGAGGGGGATGTGTTTGAATTGCTGGCACAGCGGCTCACCAATGCCGCGATTGGGAGAAGCTAGTTCTCAGCCCGAAAACGATTCACAACCAAGGATCGACTATCTACGGCAAGCTCGAGGTCGCCAAGCGTACCGAGGCCGTGATTAAGGTCCGCGAAAAGGGCTAGGGGAAAGAAGAATAACAAACCCTCTCTCATTGCCGGCTACAGATTGCCGTCCAATCAAGAAGATGTGTCAGCGGTTGGCCATCCTTGGGATCAGATGCCGTAGGTGCCCAGGGGGATGGAGGGCCTTGCGCGCCCGAGGCTTCTGGTTGGGTTGTGGGCTTGGGGGCACCGCAGCGATTGCGAGGAACCTGCTGATGGCGGTGGGGTATCTGCCAAAGGAGGGCGAGGCAAAGGTGCAGGCGGATCCGCCGCGCGAGGCGGCCTTGCCCTTAGATGCCGTTAGGGTGAAAGTCACAGTCTCTTGGGTGCGAAGGTCACACCACATCTAGTTACCCAAGGGACATGACAACGGAGGCGCCATATTCTATGCTTAATATTTGATATTTCTGTCTGCAGGACCCAGGTTGCCAATCACTACAAGGAGGCAAGCTATGGCACTAGAGGATATCGTTCATCGGATCTCGACGGATCCCCAACTCGCTGAAAGCTTCAGGGAGGATCCACGGGCTGTTCTGGAGAGTGGGGCGTTCGAAATCGAAGAAAGTGAACTGAAGGCACTTCTCAGAGCCCTTGAGGAATATCACAAGGGTGGGGTGTCAAAAGCAACCGGGGCGATCAACTGGCTGGCACCACAGTTCAGAACCTCCAAGACCTGAACCAAGATATCCTCAACAGGATTGAGGGGACTTGGTCCAATCTAGGTATACAATCAGCCTTCATTGAGGCCCTTCGGAAAGCCCTGGTTAACCCTTTGGGCTCCATAGAGGGCACACTGGCAAGGGAGCCTCCCCCATGGCTTCTCTTGCCTATTGTGTGTTGCCGGGCAGTAGGAGGGGATTACGAACCTGGGGGTCAAACCGCGGCTGCGTGGTCTCTTCTATATACCTCGGCCCATATATTGGACAAGATCGAAGATGCGGAGATACCAGGATGGATCAGGGACTTGGGTGTAGGTCCATCGATCAACATTGCAGTGGCCATGATCGTATCCGCATATGGCATGCTTGATGGATTGAGAGCTCATGGGGTCGATCGCGAGAATGCTGGAGATGTGATCGAGGATTTTCATCAGACAATTCTGCACATGTGTGGCGCGCAGCACAGAGACCTGACTGCATCGACCCCTTCGCTGGAAGAGTGTTGGGGTGTAGCAGAGGATAAGTCAGGACGGTTCTTTTCACTTGCGTGTCGCGCTGGCGCACGTCTGGCTACCCGAGACCAATCAACAATCGGCTTATACAGCTCATTTGGTCATCATCTCGGCATGATGATCCAAATCCACAATGACGTCGGAGGCATTTGGGCGAGACAAGGGAAGGATAACGACATCTTCTCTAGAGATCGCTGGAGCATTCCAATTGCATATGCAATGGATGTCGGTAGTGAGGAGGACAAGAGGCAACTTCGCCAGATCCTCATGGCTGAAACAGACTCCGCTGATGCGATAATTGCGGGAACTCAACTCCTTGAGAGCATCGGCGCTGACCTCTATATGGACGCCAAGCTAGCCTGGCACAGAGCGATGGCACTGCAATCAATATCAGGGGCAAATCCTGAGGCAATGTACCGGGATATTCTCCTCGGCCTGTTGAACAATATCAAGATCTTCCGTATTATTCCCACCAAGGACCATGAACAGTGAGCGACTCAGGCAATGGGTCAACGTCTCGCGTTTTCTGCTCGCCTATCTA
This sequence comes from uncultured Anaerolineaceae bacterium, assembly GCA_964388955.1. Taxonomy (GTDB): domain Bacteria; phylum Chloroflexota; class Anaerolineae; order Anaerolineales; family E44-bin32; genus CAYMCO01. The sequence goes on from CAYMCO010000058.1 coordinate 2,494, forward strand.
TCGATTGCATTTATTGGATGGGCAGCACGCTCTGTGATGCTTCAGCCGTATGATGGCTTGAATTGGATCGTGCCGAGCGGAGAAGTTCTTGATGTTGACCCTACCGGACCTGCCAGAGGGTTGCTGGAACCCGGCGATTTCATCCTGGCCGTTGATGATAGCCCTCCGGAGCTTGCTTTGCCCCTCTACTCAGGGAAGCAACCAGGGGATTCGGTTGAATTCTCGGTAGAGGCTGGTGGGAGACTCCGGACGGTCCAAATAAACCTGATATCCGCCCCACGACATATCGCGATACAGTGGTTCGCCATCTATTTTGTAGCTGCAGCGTTCTGGGCGGGTGGCGTCTTCATCCTAGCGCATGCTCAAGAATCGAAACGGGCAATCGGATTCTTCGCTTGGTGCCTGACAGCCAGCCTCGTGCTTTCGAGTGGGGCCCTTTCTCCGACCGGCCCATCGTGGGTATCCAGCCTCTTCAATGTGTTGCTCTGGATCAGCGGTCCAATGGCCATTCACTTCCACTTGATATTCCTGGAGAAGGACATCCCTCATCGGAGGGCTCTTCTATATGCACACTATGGCATATCGTTCCTTGGAGGCTTGCCGTTCGTCATCTGGGGAGCCGGAATCATAAGGGCCAGTAGATTGTTTGACCTCTTATATATGGGCGGTCGGCTGAATCTCACATTCGGCTTTCTGGCCGCAATTGGGCTTCTGATCCATTCGTATCGTACAGCCCAGGACCCGACCCTCAGACAAAGAATTCAGATAGTTGGGTTGACCGCGTCCATCGCACTCTTGCCGACGGTTGTATTCAATCTTCTTCCGGATGCCCTGCTCAGACAACAGCTGTTGCCATATGAAGCGAGCTTTGTATTCCTGATAGCGATACCTGTCGGGTATGGATATGCCATTGTCCGGCATCAGATGATCAGGCTCGACCGATATTTCAACCGCGCTGCGGCATATACGCTGATCGTACTGGTCATGGCCGGTTTTTACTTTGTGCTGATCGGTCTACTGCGAGTTATCTTCCCAGAGTCTTTTGCCCATAATCCTCTCGTACAGCTCGCTACAGTTGTTATGCTGGGGGCAAGTTTCCCCGCTATCAGGCGTCGCATGCAACGAGTCGTCGATCAAGCCTTCTACAGCGGATGGTACGATTATCGCTCGGCGGTTGAGCTCATTACGGGGGGGCTACAATCGATGACCGATCCTTCCGAGCTCGCCGATTTGCTGAGCGGACGGGTGCGGGAGGTCCTGCGCCTGCAAAGTGCCGCGACATTGGTGCTTGGTCCATTTGGTACAGTATTGGGAATCGATAGAATGGGGACGATCGGCCCGTCGGAACGGGAAGACTCCGTGAAGGCGGATGGACTTCTCCCTAGGCGAGGAACACTTTATTGCTTCCTTGAGAGCACCTCAAATCCTATCGAGGCAAGAAGTGTCCGTCGGCTGATGCCCGCACCCTCATTGACAGTCGGGGAGAGGGACCTTCTGTATCTCGCAAATGGGGTCATCTGGGTGCCCATACATGGACAAGAAAGGTTGCTGGGTTTGGTGATCCTGGGCCCCAGGCTGGCAAATGAGACCTTTCATGCCCTGGATATGGACATCATGAAGCAGGTGGCGCAACATTGCAGTGCAGTAATCGAGAATCTGGGCCTGCTCTACCAGCTGCGAGCCAGGGCGGAGGAGGTTGAAGGCCTGAACCGTCAGATCGTCGCGGCAAGAGAGGAGGAGCGTCGGTCCCTCTCGCACGAGCTGCATGATGAGGTCATCCAGGATTTGGTGGGATTGACATATCGGATCGGCAGAAACCCGAATGTCCCCGGGGAGGATCTGCGCAAAGGCATCCGGGAGATAATTCAGACGGTGCGAGAGATCATTCGGGAGCTGCGGCCGCCTATGCTGGACAATCTGGGCCTCCTCGCGGCGCTGCGCGCATGTGTGCGGGATTTCCGCGAAGGATCGGGTGACGGTATCGATGTCGAGTTCCGGACCAACTGTTCCGGCGAGGAATGGTTTCCTGATGACATTGCCATTACCATCTACCGCGTCACCTATGAAGCCCTGAGCAATATCCGGAAATACGCCCAAGCGCGAACCGCCTTGGTAATCCTGAAGCGCGAGAATTCGCAAATGACCCTCGAGATCCAGGATGACGGGGTCGGCTTCGACATGCCGGAAAATCTGGGCCGGTTGGTCATGGAGAGACACTATGGCCTGGTGACCATGCGCGAACGCCTCGAACTTGTCGATGGAAATCTCGAAATTGAGTCGGCAATCGACGAAGGTACGACAATCAGGGCCAGGATGCCATTGCCTGAAGGCTTGGCCGAGTCTGGTGACGAACAGGAGGTCACAAGGTGGTGATGGGCAACCCTAATGGGCGAGAGCGAGACCAAGGAGCCGGAACCGTGATCACCGTGGTGGTGGCCGACGATCATCCCGTAGTTCGAAAAGGGATCATTGATGAGATCCGAGAGCATGGAAGCATCTCCGTCATCAGTGAGGCGAAGGATGGTGACGAGACCATGGAGGTCGTCAAGCGTTGTTCCCCAGACGTGTTGCTGCTGGATATCAACATGCCCGGCCAGAAGCCGACTCAGATCATGCGAAGCATAAAGCGGATGGAGCACAAGCCAAGGGTGCTGGTTCTGAGCGCGTATGGAGACCTGGAATACGTCCTCTCCATGCTTTCCGCGGGGGCCATCGGATATATGCTCAAAGATGAGGAGCCTTCAAGGATTTGTGAAGGCATACTCGCGGTCTCGCAGGGCAAGACGTGGCTGAGCCCAGAAGTGGCGGCAAGCCTGGTCCAGCATTCGATTCGGAATGGGCCTCTCGCAAAGGGGGACGAGCTAACCAAGCGGGAGCGTGAAATCCTGGTGCTCGTTGCGAAGGGCCACGCCAATGAGGAAATATCGGAAATGCTCTTCGTCGCCGAAGGTACGGTGAAGAACTACGTCTCCCGTATCTATGACAAGATCGGCGTTTCATCCAGAGCTGAGGCCGTTGCCTGGGCATGGGAGCACGGGATGGTCACCTAGACCATTCTTCAATCCAGCAATCCGTGTTCCCTGAATCCCCACATCTCAACCCGAGGATGGAGATCTCGCTGCCACCGGCTTGACCCCTCCGGCGTCCATGGCCGCTGCAATCGGTCAAGAGCGTCATAGCGAATACGGGTTGGGGCGTATCCTGCCGTGACCCAATCCGCCCGCCTGGATTTGGAGTGAAGCGGATTTGATGGCCTCGGCATTGCTCAAGAAAATCGATGTCAACTGATGGATTCGACGCGGCGAGACAGTGGCGGGAGATATGAATCAGGGATGTGATGGCTGATCCGGGATGCCGATCTGCGCTCTCAGAATCCCCCGCTCCACGCCCAAACCAAACCCATTAGCAGAACGGAGGAGGCTGGGACCGTGAGCAAGGTCTTAGCGCAAATCGGGATAGGGGAAATCCACAAGTCTTTGTTCTCTAGGCCTGATCGCAACACCAAACCGAAATCAATAGCAGCGCTGGATGAAACGTCGATGCTCGGATCCTCATCTGAGCTTCCGGTCTCACCTCCCGCGGGCTCGAAATGAGCTTCTTGGCCGGTAAGGGATCGATAGGCCCTCGACATCATCGTTTCGGGGGTCATCCCGCTTCTTGGGTCCCGCCCCAGAGCCAACAGGAGGCCAGCCCCGACCGTCGCGATGAACAAACCTACGCGCCCCACGATTCCCATCCTTGAGAGTAGAATCGACAAGCCCAGGAATAGAGTCGCTGTGATGATGAGTAGCTCACGTGCTCGGATCCGGATCACCTTCCCGTCTGTCTGCCTGGGAAGCAAGAGCATGCTGCCCACTCATTCCTCCATGTTCGAGATGCATCTGCTGACGGGGGAAGGCCAAAGGAAAACACCGAGGGATGGAGACCAAGCCTGACCAGCCGTCCCAAGATGTTCGAGCCAATGACCGCGCCCGCCCCCCATCGGTATACAGAGATTAACAGGCGAGGGAGGGGCTGTCTTGACCCACGGGTCATGGTTAATCCTGTTACCGTGGTCAGGCGATATATATGACTTTGCCACGCTTCAAGGCGAACGAGGCGGATCTGAGCAGTGGAATGACCGGCGCCGGAGCACTGCCCAATCTCCTTCAGCGAAGTATCGCTTGTGACGAGTTCCTCCGATCCCGTATCTTTCTACTTCAGGAACGGACCGTACCTTCCCCCAGGGCAAATGTCATATGCGAGATGATCTCTAGGTCATATCCCGACTAGTGACCCAGCCCCCACGACAACCGAGCAAACTTGTCCTAATCTACTAATTACAAGTGTCTCGCATCATGCTCGAGTTTAGCAAGTTGGGGTGATATCCCTGGGGTATCCGGCTACCTATCGGGTATGAGCCAGAATAGATAGATGAAGACATGCACTTCATGCTTGAAGATGGGGGCAATATATCTTGATGGACTGCTACGCGGACACAGTCGCAATTCCCTGGATTGCCGAAAGGGAGAACGCCGAGGCCGAATTGAACGCCGAACCTAACAATACGCGAATGATCGTAAACCACGATCAAGATCTCGACTGCTTGCTGGGGGTTGTCGAGGGGAAATTAGACATGCCAGCAGTCCAGAAGTATATTCACCAGGTGGTCCGAGCGGCCAAGCTATATGGCTGCACGTGCATCGTGAACGACTGGCGTGGGGCAGAGCTTGATCTCTCGACGGTTGAGATATATGCCTTTCCCGATCTACTGGATCGGTTGGGGTTTGGCCGGCCTTGGCGCGGTGCCCTGGTTGTTTCGGGAGGCGCGGAGGATTTCAGTTTCCTCGAAACTGTGGCATACAATCAGGGATTCAGGCTGAGAGTCTTCAACGATATAAAACGCGCGACGGAATGGATCTCAGCAGGTGGGGAAGGCTAGATCTCGACACCGGGCCTGCACTGCCGATGTGGAAGCATGTTCTTCTTCCAAACGCGCTCGCGTTGCCGGTCCTGGCAAGCCCGACATGTCGTCTCCGTCTGCCTGGGCTGCACCATAAGGGCATTCACCTCCCGCTTGTCTGCAGACCGCGGGAGGAGTAGATCAATCGCATGGCGCATCTCGTAGTGGCTTGCACGCGAAAAGCGGGTCGATCGGCCATGGCCGCCGCAAACTCGGATCGGGGTTCGGCCTGAATGACCCGCGTGAACGTCCTCAACCAGATGTAGTTCGCGGTGCTCTCATTCCTGCCGGTTCAGTATCTATCCGGGTTGGCTGCGCTTCTCTCTACCGCATGTCGCGGATGCGGACCTCAACGCCTTCGACGTCTTTCATCAATGACAAGAGCTCGGAGACATCTGTGTCGCCATAGTGGTAGGGATACAGGATGGTGGGCCGGACCATCTTCGCCGCCTCCACGACCATCGCGGGCGTCATCGTATAGGGGAGATTCATGGGCAGAAAAGCGATATCGACGTCCCCTAAGTCCGCCATCTCAGGTATGTCTTCTGTGTCCCCGGCGATGTACAGGCGCTTGTTGCCGAAAGTCAGGAGGTATCCATTCCCCATGCCCTTTGGATGATACGCTTGGCCATTGGGGCGTTTGTGCACAAGGTTGTAGGCAGGGACCGCCTCCACCCGCACCCCAGCCACTGTTCGCACCTCCCCGTTCTTCATGACCAGCCCATCATGGACCTGCGATGCGCATGCCATGGTGCAAATCAGCTCTGTGTGCGGAGTGCGGATCGCGGCCAGCGCCCCCTTGTCCAGATGGTCGTGATGTTCATGAGTGATCAGGACAACATCCGCCTTCGGAAGCATCGAGTAGTCGGCCACTTTGCCATAGGGATCAATGTGAAACACCTGTCCCTCGGACTTGATCATCAGGGAACCGTGCCCCAGGAAGGTGATCTCGAGCGGGCCAGCGGATGTCTCGATCACATCTGTTTCATGCGATTGATTATATTTCACCTTCCAGCCTCGGATGTGGGTGCCTCTTGAGACAGCCCAACGTTCTTCAACGTTTCCACCACTCATTCATCCTGATTGGCCGCGTCAGGAAAGCAATAGCCGCGCGCCGATGATCACCAAGAGCACAAGGATCACCTTGCGAAATGTCCGAGTATCCAGCCGTTTGTCCATCTTCAAGCCAGCCCAGATTCCCAGCACCATCGGCGCAAGGCTGATCAGCAGATCTCGCCAGACGAGAGAGGTCAAATTCCCGGCCAGCGCGTGTCCCAAGACAAGAAATCCACCTTCCAGCACGAACAAGCCCTGCAGATTGGCCTTGAACTGATCTCGCGACCATCTCTTGGAATCTGCATACAGAATGACCGGAGGGCCGGATATATTGTAAGCGCCACCCAAGATTCCGGCCAGCAGGCCAAAGCTGTACGCCCAATTGCGGTGTCGCAGTTCTGGAAGCCGATTCCCGGTGAGGGAATACGCGGCATATCCAATGGTGATACCCCCCAACACGTCTAGTATCAGTCCCTCGTCCAGCCACCTGAGCGCCAGAATCCCAAGCGGAATGCCAAATATGGATGCGACAGCCAGACGTGCCAGAATCCGGAAATCTAAGGACTGCCGATAATGGAACAGCAGAAAGAGCTCCGAGATCAACGCAACCAGCGCCACAAGCGGCGTGGCGACGTGAATCCCCAAGGGCCCGACCAGGAGAGGCATGGAGACCAGAGCCAAGCCGAATCCGGCGAGGCTCTGCGTGAAGAGCGCCAGGAAGATCACGATCGCCAGGATCACGGAATTCACGAGTGGTATTCTACTCCCTCCATCGAAATCTGCTGCAGCGAAGCGATCGCAAGCGCCTTGGACGTCAGGCCGATCGCGAGCGGACTCCGCTGCGCTACATCCGTTCCTTTGTCTCACGGCGATGTGCGATTCGATCCACGAAAGCCAGGCGTCGACGCAATCCAAGTCCAACGGATGGGCGCGCTCTTCCACCAGCGGAAGGAGATTGAGGCCGAGCGTCGCGTCACCCACCATGCGGATCTTTGTGTCGAGGGTCGAGTCTCGTTTCTCGAGCGCCCGCGCCTGCGGTTCGCTTCTTGCCTGGGCCGGGATCTGAGTGATCAGAATCGGTGGCCCAAAGGCTTCCAGTAGCCCCCTCCCGCGAATCTGGCTAGACCACTCACGCCGTAGAGAACGCCGAGGGAAGTGCATTAGCTCGTATTCCTCTTGTTGGGACAATGTCCTGTGCGCAGGCGTGTCGAAATGAGACCAAGATGGGGCCACGGTCTCATGACCTGGGAGCCGGATTGCGATAATGTGTTCTTGGAGTACGGGGCGCGGAGAGGTCTCGCGCATGACCGGGCAGAATGGACATGGCGGCAGGAGCATCGCTTCCATTCAGGGGCGCCGGTCCGCAGGAGGGTATCCAATGGAGCCCAGTAGTGTCCACGGCATCTATCTGTCTGCGGTTGTGACCGCAAAGGAGCCATAGCGTGTCAGCACCACAAGGAATCGTGAAAGGGGACCCATTTCAGAGGCTGACAAGTGCGGCGTTGGTCATTGGCGCCTGCTTGCTCCTCGTCTTTAACATTCTGGCTCCCCGGCCTGCTGATCCGACCGATCTGCAAGCCTCGTTCACCAACATGGTCAATCGGTATTCTCTCTTCCAGCTCTCCCACCTGATGCTGGCTGCGGGGTTCTGGGCGGTGATGGCGGGCCTGGCAGGCGTGGATCGCTCCATTTCCGAGAAAGGAGCGGCCTGGGCGCGAATTGGCTTCTTGGGAATAATCGTCGGCACGGCCCTGTTCACGATCACAATGGCCTTTACGGCCACGGAGGCCAGTTCCGCAAGGGCTTGGGCCGCCGCATCCGGGGCTGAGGAAGGAGCCGCGTTTGCTGTGACGGTGGCTACCGTCAACGTCGGCAAGGCTGCGTACATCATGAGTATATTGCTCTACTGGCTCTCCCTCGCCTTCGTAGGTGTCGGGATGGCTCGTAGCGGGATCTATCCCGGCTGGCTCGCCTGGGCGCCGGTGGCCCTGGGTGTGGCGATGACCGCTGTCGTGGGTGTTCCCCAGTTCATGGTGGGGGATGTGCGGGCCTCTTCCATGCTCATCTTCGCCGGTCTTGCTGGCTTGACCACGGTCTGGCTTCTGGCAGCCGGGATCTGGATCGCGCGAAGGGCTTGGTAGCGTCCCATGAGATGGTTCTACGAACTCCTCTACCGTTACTTCCGCGCCCCGTATGACATCGGCCCGCGAAAAGAGCTGGTTGCACTGGTCGAGAGCGGGCGAATCAAACCCTGCAGAGCCATCGACCTGGGCAGCGGCACGGCCAGCAACTGCGTCTTCCTGGCAAGCCGAGGGTTCGACGTGACGGGAGTGGATTTCGCCGCCGCGGCAATCGAGTTGGGTCGCAAGCGGGCGGCGGAGGCAGGGGTGGCTGTGAACTTTGTCCGGGATGATCTCACCGACCTGCGCCATATTCGGGGCACCTACGACCTGCTGTTGGATTATGGCACGCTGGATGACCTGCGGTGGAAGGATCGCCAACTTTATGTGCGGAACGTACTTCCCTTGACACATGCACGGAGTCGCTTCCTGCTGTACTGCTTCGAATGGAAACCCCGCTGGTGGGAGCGTTCCACCTGGTTCGGGATGGCGTGCGAACCCGGTGAGATCCTGCGCAGGTTCGGAGCGCATTTCGAAATCGAGCGCTATGCGGAAGGGACAACGGGCTCTTTCGTCATCCCCGCCTGGTCCGTCTATTGGATGAAGAGACAAGGAGCAGAATCATGACCACCTGGTTCACCTCTCGAAATGGAGCTCTCACGCTTTCGTTCATAGCGATGCTCAGCTTGCTGGCTCGATCCTACTACGACGTGCGCTATATCCTTGTCGAGGAATACAGCCAGCTCATGGCGGGGATGGACATCTTGTGGATCGTCGCTCTTACGGCGATCGTCGGCGGGAACATGGCCGCGTTGATGGCAGCTACAGGAGATCGCCGCGGCGGATGGGTTGCCGTCTTCGTCTATAACCTGATCACGGGGTTGGGGTGGGGCGCGGCGTCGTTAGTGGCCTTCCTGAGCAATTCGCTCGAACTCGTGATCTTCACCGCCAGCTTGGTCACGGGGGTGCTCGCCGCGGCGGCGGTCGGATCGCGGCTCAGGAGCGCTGCGACATGATGAATTGCCGGACGCCACCCATCGCCTGTCCGGCGGCCCGAGGCGGGAGGTGATTGCCGGCGCCAATTCTACGACGTGTCGCTCAGAGTTCGTGGCGCAGGGTCGTGGTGAGGGTTATGAGCCTGCGACCTATCCGAAGGAGGTGTTAAGATGTCAGTGATCGAAGCGAGCACGGTGATCGGCTGCCCCGTCGAAGAGGTTTTCGCGTACGTATCGGATATGGCAAAGACGCCGGAGTGGTCCGCAGAGTTGGTGGACGTGGCGGAAGTATCGCCGGGGCCAACGGGCGTGGGAACGACGACGAAGTCGACCGTCAAGATCCTGGGTCGGGAGCTTGAGACCACGAGTAAGATCGTCGCATTTGAGCCCAACCGCCGTTTCTCCCTCGAGCACGATGCCGGCCCGGTGACGATCCATGACGATTGGTTCCTCTTCGAATCCGTCGAAGGCGGCACCAAGGTGACGCATAGAGCGGATATCGAGGCTGCCGGCTTCTTCAAGCTTGCGGCGCCTGTCGCGGCACGCCTGGCTCGAGGGCAGTGGGAGCTCAACTTCTCCACACTCAAGGAGATCCTGGAGGCCCGGGCTGCGAACACCGCATAACCGAGACACACCCTGCAACGCATGCGGGAAATGGGCTCCCAGCGCCTGGCTGATGCGTCGCCGCGAGCGCGGCTGAGCCGGCGCGGAG
>CAYMCO010000059.1:0-11658 GCA_964388955.1 uncultured Anaerolineaceae bacterium
GAAGAGCATGTGGACGACGGAAGGAGATTCCTCGTCGCCTTTGGCTCCTCGGAATGACAGATTGGCTGTCACTCCGAGGCCGCAGGCCGAGCAGTCTCCCCTGCGCGATTCACCTGCCACCTGGGAGAGCGAGTGGAGGGATGCAGGAAGATTCCTCGTCGCCTTCGGCTCCTCGGAATGACACGCGGGGTGTCACTCCGAGGCCGCAGGCCGGGGAGTCTCCGTGGCGCAATTCACCTGCTTCCTGGAAGAGCATGTGGAAGACGGAAGGAGATCAAGGCGTATATGGCGACGGCCAGGGGGGGATGGATGCCGCGGCCGATCGCGGTGCGTCAGACCTCGAAGGCGGCCCGGAAGCGCCCCTGTATCTCTTCGTCCAGATCGGCGGCGAACGCGGCGAATCGGCGCATCAAATCCGTGGCCAGCGGCGTGAGCTGCGCCCCGCCGCCGCCCGGGCCACCTACCTCGGTCTCCACCAAGCGCCGGCCCAGGCGCGTCTCCATTTCGTGGATCTTTTCCCACGCTCGCCGGTAGGGAACATCCATGGCCTCGGCCGCCGCCGAGATGGAACCCGTCCGCTCGATCTGCTCCAGAAGTTCCACCCGCCACCTGCTGAGCACGACCTCGCCCTCGATCTCAATCCACAGGTTGAACCGGGGTCGCATCATTCCCCTCCTTCCGGAGCAAGCAGCTCCAGGATCACGGCCGATCGGCTCGCCTCGTCCAGACGCCCGGCCTCAGCCATGCGCAGGCCCACCACCCAAAGGATGTTTCCCCCACTCAGCAGCAGCGGCCATCTTCGCCTCGCACCGTGCGGGATCTTCTGATCCATGAGGAATTTCGCTACCTTGACGCTCCCCCGCATACCAAAAGGACGGAAGCGGTCTCCGGGCAGCGGCGCGCGCAGGTGCAGGTCTTCGCGGACGGATCCCGACCCCAGCGCGACGCGCGACCGATCAGCGGGGAAGATCAGATCGGCCCAACCGCCGGCCCCGGGCGCCTCCCGGCGCGATGTCAACCGCCAGCCCCCTCCGATGGAGACCTCTCCGGGCACCGATAGTGGGACCGGGCCTCTCGCCTCCAACTGCGGAAACTCGGGCCAAGCCAGCACCTGGGCCTCCCGCCGAAGCACCACCCCTCCCGGGATCGCGAGCAGCTCCAGCCCGGCGGGCAGCGTGTGGCGCCCCCCGGTCCCTCCACGCAGGATGAACTGCCGGCCGCCCTCGAGGTGATCATAGCTCAGGTCCCGCATATCCGGCTCCATCCCCTTCACGCAGCGGCGCAGCAGGGCCCGCTGCAGCGCCAAGTCGAGGTCGGCGAACGCATCGACTTTGATCTGCACTGTGCCGTCCGAGCGCATCGAGACCACCTCGGGCCAGTCATCAGCAACAAGGCGCTCTACGAGGGATTCGACGGCGGACATGATATCGGCCATTCGAACCAGGTTGGAATTGATGTCTGGATTGAAAGTCCGCAGCTGCGGGAGCAGTTCCAGCCGCAGACGGTTGCGGGTGAAGGCCGGATCCAGATTGCTGGCGTCCTGAATGGGATCCAGCCCCGCCTGCAAGCAATATGCGCGCGTCGCCCTACGGGTGATGGGCAGCAGCGGTCGCGCAAGCGTCAATCCGTCGCTGTGGGCAACCCCGACCCACTCCCCCAGGGGTGTCGCCGGCTTCATGCCCCTCAACCCCGCCGGCCCCGCTCCGCGTAGAAAATGCATCAACACAGTCTCCGCCTGGTCATCGGCTGTGTGGCCGGTGACCATGATGCGGATGCCCTGTTCACGGGCGACATCCGCCAGAAAACGGTAGCGAAGCAGCCGCGCGGCCTCCTCTACCGAGCCGACCTCTTCCGCGAGCACCGACGCATCCCGCGCCTCGATGGTCACGGTCACCCCGAGGCGCCGGCAGATCCGGGCAACGCGATGGGCCTCCTCGCCGCTCTCGGGGCGCAGTCGATGATCGAGATGGGCAGCCAGGACCGCGTATCCCATCCGCCGCAATACGTCGAGCAGGCAGAGGCTGTCGGGACCGCCGGAGAGGGCAACCAGCAACCGGTCCCCCTCGGAGAAAAGCGCATGCTCCCGGACAAAAGCCCCGACCCTACCCTGAATCTCGCTCAGAATCTGCATCCCACGCGCATTATAGCATCGCGCCGGGTCAACGGATACATCATTATTGTCAAGAATTGGCCGGTATGCCCAAAAGGGGCGCTATGATATAATCGCGGTTTGGCTGCGAACGCCCCCAGAGAGGAATTCCGAATTGGCTTTCAACCCGCTCAGCTGGCTGCTCGGCCTCTTCTCCTTGGACGTCGGCATCGATTTGGGAACCGCCAACACCCTGGTCAACGTCCGTGGCAAGGGAATCGTGATCAACGAGCCCTCCTGGGTGGCGATCGAGAAGCGCACGAAGCGCCCCCTCGCCATCGGCGCCGCAGCCAAGGAGATGGTGGGGCGGACGCCCGCCAACGTGGTCGCCATCCGGCCGCTCCGGGACGGGGTGATTTCCGAGTTTGAGATCACCGAGGCCATGCTGGAGTACTTCATCGGCAAAGCGCACGAGGACAGCATCGTGCCGGTCCCCCGGCCGCGGGTCGTAGTGGGCATCCCGAGCGGCGCCACGCAGGTGGAGAAACGGGCCGTGTATGACGCCGCCCTCTCGGCCGGGGCGCGGGTGGCCTATCTCATCGAGGAACCGGTGGCCGCCGCGCTCGGCGCGGGCCTGCCCGTGGGTGAGGTGCGCGGATCACTGGTGATCGATATCGGCGGGGGGACTACGGAGCTGGCCGTCTTCTCCATGGGCGGCATCGTGGTTTCACGATCGCTGCGGGTGGCGGGAGACGAGATGGATCAGGATATCATCAGCTATGTGCGCAACAAGTACAATCTCCTGATCGGAGAGCGCATGGCCGAGATGGTCAAGATCAACCTCGGCTCGGCATATCCGCTTCGCGAGGAGAAGACCATGGTCGTGCGCGGCCGGAACCTGGTGAGCGGGCTGCCGGACGCCGTGGAGGTATCCTCCGTGGAGATGCGTGAGGCGCTGTCCAACTCGGTGCGCATCATCGTCGAGATCGCCAAGGACGCCATCGATGAAACGCCCCCCGAGCTGGTGGCGGATCTCATGGAAACGGGAATCTGCCTGGCCGGAGGCGGCGGCCAATTGCAGGGGCTGGCGGAGCGGCTGACGAATGAAATCAAGATCCGCGCCTGGGTGGCGGAGGATGCCATGACGTGTGTCGCCAGGGGCGCCGGGATGATCCTGGAGGACCTGGATCGCAACAGCCGCTATCTCGCCCCACTCGACCGGAGAGCCCCCTGACCCCGATGATCCCACCGATATGCCAACCCGCTGAATCGCGATGACCCGGCGACCCTCACGCGGCATTCTGGCGGTGGTCCTGGTCTTGACCGCGGCGGGGATACTGGCCTTGAACCAGGCAGGGTTCCTCACCTCAGCTCAGAGCCTGGTCCTGCGTCCGGTTGGAGAGATTCAGACGTGGCTTTCCACGCGTTTCACGGTGATCCGCGAGCTTGTCTCCGCGCCGCGCGACGCCGCCACGCTGAGGGCGCAGATCGCCGAGCTTCAAGCCGAAAACGCGCGCCTGCAGCAAGAGTTGATCGCCCTGCGGGAGCAAACCGCAGAGCTGGAGAAGCTTTCAGCCCTGGTCGATTTTGCCCGTGCCCAGCCCGAGAACCGGTATCTGGCCGCCTCCGTCATCGGGCGCGATGTCAGCCCGTTCCTGCGCTGGATCATCATCAGCGCGGGCTCCGATGACGGCGTGGTCCGAGGGATGCCCGTGGTCACCGACCAGGGGCTCGTCGGCCGAGTGGTGGATGTCTTCGCCACGGTCTCTCGCGTGCAATTGATCACCGATCCGGAGGCGGCAGTGAATGTGCAGCTCCAGGCGTCTCGAGCCGAGGGAGTATTGGCGCCGCAGGCGAACGGCGAACTGCACATCGAACTCCTGGAGCAGGCCGCCGAAGTGAACGAGGGTGATCTGGTACTGACCTCCGGGCTGGGGGGCAGCTACCCGAGCGACATATCTGTGGGACAGATCATCAGCGTCCGCAAACGGGATTTCGAACTCTTCCAGGAAGCGGTGATTTCGCCGGCGGTGGACTTCGACCAATTGGAAGTGGTGCTGGTCATCACGAGTTTCCGCCCGCTTCCACTCGAAGAGCTCGCCCCCTAGGGATCTGCATGGCGTACATTGTCGGAGTGCCGCTGCTCCTCTTGTTGGCCATTTTGCAGTCGAGCGTGCTTTCCTACATAGGTTTGCTGGAAGGGCGCCCGGATCTGGTCCTACTCGCCATCGTGGCGTGGGCCGTGACCGGGCGGTCCGGTGAGGCCATGATCCTTGGGCTGATCGGGGGACTCATGCTGGATCTGCTCTCCGGGGTGCCGCTGGGCGCCACATCGCTGATCCTCGTCTTGATCGCCTTTCTGGTGTCCCTCTTCGAGGTCCGTTTCTGGGAGGCCCATTTGCTCATGCCGTTGGCCGTCACGCTGGTGGCTTCATTTCTGTACCACTTCCTGACTCTCGGTATAATCTGGCTGATGGGTAGAACGGTTGACGTCTCGATTATGTTAAGGCAGGTGATCCTCCCGAGCGCCTTCTTGAATCTGGTGCTCGCGCTGCCTGCCGCACAAGGCGCGCAGGCGCTGCGCGAGAGCCTGTTCCCACCCGAGGTGAGCATCTGATGGCGGATCGGACCCAGGAGCCGCCCATCCAGAATTGGCGGGTCTGGCTGACCTACGGCGCCATGGTGATTTTGCTGGCGCTGTTCATCGGGCGGCTGTACCAATTCCAGATCCTCGATGCGGGCGAATATCGGGCGCTGGCGGATCAAAACCGGTTCCAAACTGTGAATGTCCCCGCGCCGCGCGGCGTGATGTACGACCGCAACGGCTTCCTGCTGGTGAGAAACATCCCCGCCTTCAACGTCTACATCACGCCGGCGTTCCTGCCGGACAGCCCGGCGGAGAAAGAGGCCATTTACAGGGACATCTCCGACCTCACGGGAGTCCCCATCGATCAGGAGGGCCCCGCCGCCGCGCCATGCGTTCCGGGCCGGGGCATCCGCCAACTGGTGCTCGAAGGGGAGACCAACCGGCCTTTCGATCCCTGGCCGGTGGCATGCGATATCGGCGAGGAACCCGCCCGCATTCTCCGCGAGTGGCAGGTGGATATGCCCGGGGTGAGCGTGGAGGCGGTCCCGGTGCGCGATTACACCACGGGCTCTCTCACCGCCAGCGTGATCGGATATCTGGGTCCGATCCCGGCCGCATTGGAGGAAGAATACCGGTCGCGCGGCTTCGATATCAGCCGGGACAAGATCGGCTACGCCGGCCTGGAGGCCTGGTATCAGGACATCCTGGCGGGCCAGAACGGCCAGGTCCAGGTGGAGATCGATGTGGCCGGGCAGCGGGTGCGGGAGTACGGGACCGTCATCCACCCGGAGCCGGGGAACAACCTGCGGCTGACCATCGACACCCGGTTGCAGGCCGCCGCGGAGACGGCGCTCCGAAACCGGATGCAGTATATCAACCGCCTGGCTGGAGAGGAGCGAACCCCCATCGGGGTGGTGATCGCCATAAATCCGCAGAACGGCGAGATCCTGGCCATGGTGTCCCTGCCGAGCTACGAGAATAATCGATTCGCGCGCTTCATCCCCATCGACTACTACGAGCAGCTCGAGGCCGACGAGCGCGGAAAGCCGCTCATCAACCACGCCGTCTCCCTGATCGCCCCGCCCGGATCCACGTTCAAGCTGGCCACCGCACTGGGAATCCTGAATGAAGGGGTGATCACACCCAACCGCACCCTGTTCGATCCCGGCAAGATCACCATCGTCAATCAATACTTCCCCAACGACCCCGGCAAGGCGAAGGAGTTCGTCTGCTGGAAGCCGGAAGGGCACGGCGATGTCGATTTTCTGACTGCGATCGCCCAATCCTGCAACATCTATTTCTACAAGGTGGGTGGAGGCTTCGAGGATCAAATCCCCGGGGATGGGCTGGGCGTCGAGCGGATCGGCCAGTATGCCCGCGCCCTTGGATACGGGAGCCCGCTCGGGATCGACCTGCCGGGTGAAGCGGGCGGATTGATCCCCGACCCGGACTGGAAGCGCATCAACCTGGGCGAGAATTGGTCCACCGGAGACACCTACAACGCCACCACCGGCCAGGGATACGTGCTCGCCACGCCGCTTCAGGTGTTGAACGCGATCTCGACCATCGCCAACGGCGGGCGGGTGATGCAGCCCCATTTGCTCAAAGATGTGCTCGATGGCGAGGGCAACGTAGTCGAACGCATCGAACCCACGGTGCGGTGGGATCTCACGGATGGGGAGATCACGGCCGAGAACGATCTCAATATCGACCAATGGGTAGTGGATCTGACGCGCGAGGGCTTGCACCTGGTGACCGTGGAGGGCACGGCCGCGGGGTATGCGGACCTGGAGAACATCTCGTCCGGCGGCAAGACGGGGACGGGCGAGTTCTGCGACGAGGTAGCCCAGGATAAGAACCTCTGCCGGCCCGGGAACTGGCCGACTCATTCCTGGTATGCCGGTTTTGCACCGTATGAGAATCCGGAGATCGCCGTTGTGGCGTTCTTGTACTGGGGCGGAGAGGGGGCGGTCACTTCCGGCCCGGTGGTGCGTGAGGTGATGGAAGTCTATTTCCAATTGAAGGCTCAGGAGGCGGAGCGCCAGCCCCAGTGAGTGGCCCCGCTGCGCTCGAGATGCTACAATTTCCCCAGCGGGACAGCAGAATGGCAGATCAGCTCGACATAAAAGGGATTCGGGACGGGTTGCTCATCCACGTGCCGGGGGGCGACTGGGCGCGGATCCACCCTGCCCTGCTGGGTTCGATTGATGAGCGCCGTGAGTTCTTCCGCGGTGCGCGCGTCGCCCTGCAGTTGGATGACCGCGAGTTGAACGCGGGCGAGCTGGGCCGCCTGCGGGATGAGTTTGGCGACCGGGAACTCCATCTCTGGGCGGTGCTTTCCAGCGCCCCCCGAACCCGAGAGGCGGCACGGAATCTGGGCCTGGCGAGTTCGTTGAAGCGCGGACCTCGCGCCGAGGTGGCGGAGCACGAGCCCTTCGACACCGAGCTGCTGGGAGAAGCGGCGGTGCTCGTCGAACGCACGGTCCGGTCCGGCAACAGCCTGCACCACCCGGGGCATGTGGTTGTGCTCGGGGATGTGAACCCGGGGGCGGAAATCGTCGCCGGCGGGCATGTGATCGTATGGGGCAAGCTGCGAGGGACGGTGCACGCGGGCGCGGCGGGCAGGGAAGACGCGATCGTCTGCGCCCTGGACCTCGCGCCCACCCAACTGCGAATCGCCTCCACCGTCGCTGTCTCGCCCGAACGCAAGGGGCGCGGCAGGCCCGAGGTGGCACGACTGCGCGACGGCGAGGTGGTGGCAGAATTCTGGAGCGCATCCGGCCGTAGATGAGAATGCCGAGCGGGGAGTGAGTTCATGAGCGGAAGAATTGTCACCGTCACCTCGGGAAAGGGAGGCGTGGGAAAGACGACCGCGGCCGCCAATCTGGGATGCGCGCTGGCCCTGGAAGGGCAGCGGGTGGTCTGCATCGATGCCGACATCGGCCTCCGCAATCTCGATGTGATCATGGGGCTTGAAAACCGGATCGTCTACGATCTGGTGGACGTCGTGGAGGGGCGCTGCAAACTCCGGCAGGCCATGATCAAGGACAAGCGCGTGCCCGATCTCTATCTGATCCCGGCCGCCCAAGTGCGCGACAAGACGGCCGTCTCCCCCCAGGATATGATCCGGGTGTGCGACGAGCTGCGTCCCGAGTTCGATTGGATCATCATTGATTCCCCGGCCGGGATCGAGCGCGGCTTCCGCAACGCCATCATGCCCGCCGACCAGATCATCATCGTCACCAATCCGGAGGTCTCCGCGGTGCGGGATGCAGATCGCATTATCGGCTTGATCGAGGCCGAGGAGAAGGGTCCGGGGAGTCTGATCATCAACCGCATCAAGATGGATATGGTGCGTCGCGGCGAGATGCTCGCGCAATCGGACATCCTCGACGTGCTCGCCATTCAACTGATCGGCATGATCCCGGAGGACGATGCGGTGGTGACCGCATCCAACCAGGGCGTCCCGGTAGCTCTCGACGGGGGGAGCCTGGCCGGCGGCGCCTATCGCAACATCGCGCGCCGCATGCTGGGTCATGAGGTCCCCTTTGATGTGCTCGAGCGCAAAGACGGCTTCATGCGCCGCATCGCGCGCCTGGTGAGGCCAGGAGGCGGGCAATGAATCTCTGGCAGCGGATTACCGGTCGCAGGCCACGCTCCGCCACGGCCGCCAAGGAGCGGCTACAGTTGGTGGTGATCCACGACCGGGCAGGCATATCTCCGGGAAAGCTGGAGACGATGAAAGACGACTTGATCGACGCCGTCTCCCGGCACGTGGCGATTGATCAAGCCGCCGTCAAGGTCTCCCTGACCCAGGAGCGCAATCAGCAGAAGCTGATCGTGAATATCCCTCTTGCGGGCACCCGCGCTCGGAGAAGGGAGACCCGATAGGGTGATGCGCTCTCCCGCCACCATCTGGCGCCACTTCGACGTGCCCCTCCTGGCGGCCACCTCCCTCCTGACGATCGCCGGGGTAGCCATGATCCGGTCCGCCATCGGCGGAAATCTCAACCTGGCCGAGAATGTCCAGCGCCAGGCGATATTCGCCGTCATTGGTCTGGTGGTGGCTTTCCTGACGGCGGCCATCGATTATCGGCTGTGGGCCGCGCTGGCGCGCCCGCTTTACATCACCACGATGATTTCGCTGGCGCTGATCTCGATCGCCGGCCAGGTGGCCTTCGGTTCGTCGCGCTGGTTCACCGTCGGCACCCTGTTCGTCCAGCCGTCGGAGTTGGCCAAGATCACGATGATCCTGGTGATGGCAGAGTTCCTGGCGCGGAACAAAGATCGCCTTGACAAGCCGCGCGTCTTTCTGCGCTCGATCCTCATCATGGGCCTGCCGATCCTCTTCATATTCATCCAGCCGGACCTGAGCACAGGCATCGTCCTGGGGGTGATCTGGATGGCTTTGGTGTGGGCTGCGGGGACCCCCCTGAAGATGCTGCTCGCGGTGCTTGTGAGCGCGGTGCTGATCACCGCCATTATCGCAGCGCCGCTGGCGAACTACTTCGTGAATGACTATCCGCAGGAGCGGGATTTCACCGTCTTCGGCGGTGTGCGCCTGCTGCGTTTCTACCAAATGGACCGCATCGCCAACTTCATCTTCCCGGACCCCGAGGCCCGCTATGGGTCGACCTACAACGTGGATCAGGCCAAGATCTCCATCGGTTCGGGGGGCCTGTTCGGTCAGGGATATGGGCACGGCAGCCAGGTGCAGCTCCGCTTTCTCAAAGTGCGGCATACGGATTTCATCTTCTCAGCGATGGCGGAGGAGTTCGGCTTCGTGGGGGCCGTGGGGCTGCTGTTGGTCCTGATGTTCATCATCTATCGGGCGCTGCGCACGGCGCAGTTGGCCCGCGACACCTTCGGCGCGCTGATCTGCTACGGGGTGGCCTTCCTGCTGCTGTTTCAGGGCGCGTTCAACGTCGGCATGAACCTCAACCTGTTCCCGGTCTCCGGGCTCCCGCTGCCCTTCTTCAGCTACGGCGGATCTTCCCTGCTGACCAGCCTGATCGGGATCGGGCTCGTCGAGAGCGTCATCCTGCGGCATAAACCGATCGAGCTGTAGCCCTGCCGCCGGATCTTCCCCATGTGGTTTAATGTGCCTCGGCCCATGGACGAAGCCCCGGTCCCGCGGCGGCTCAGCCTTGGTGATGCATGAGGGGCGATCTGGGCTGAGCCGAAACGAAACCCGATGATGGGAGGCCCCATTGAGCGACCCTGTTTCTTCCCGCACCCGATTCGCACCGTCTCCCACGGGCCGATTCCACATCGGTGGGGCGCGCACCGCCCTGTATTCCTTCCTCATCGCGAAGCAGGGCCGCGGCCAATTCGTGCTGCGCATCGAGGACACGGACCGCAAGCGCTTCGTCCCCTCGGCGGAGGCGGAGATCATGGAGAGCCTGCGCTGGCTGGGGATCGAGTGGGACGAGGGGCCGGACATCGGTGGGCCCTACGGCCCCTACCGGCAATCCGAACGCGTCCAGATCTATCAGCGATATGCGCAAGATCTCGTGGACCAGGGCCAAGCCTACCCGTGCTTCTGCACGCAGGAGCGGTTGGCCCGGGTGCGCAAAGAGATGAGGCAGCGCAGGCTCCCGCCGCGCTACGACGGCCACTGCCGGCGCATCTCCCCGTCGGACGCCCGGAAAAGAGTGGGATCGGGGGAACCCCACGTGATCCGTTTCAAGATACCCAGGGAGGGCACCACAACCGCCGTGGATGCCCTGCGCGGGCCGATCAACGTCGAGAACGAAACGCTGGATGACTACATTCTGCTCAAGTCGGACGGCCTGCCCGTGTACCATCTGGGCGTTGTGGTGGATGATCATCTGATGAAGATCACCCACGTGGTGCGCACCGCGGAGTGGCTGCCCACCTTCCCGCTGCATGTGCTGCTGTACCGGGCTTTCGGTTGGCCGCAGCCGGAATGGATCCATCCCTCCGTCTTCCTCAATCCCAGCGGCAAAGGCAAGCTCAGCAAGAGGGACTCGGCGGGCGCGAAGGGCGGCGTGGGGGCGATCTTCACCCTGGACCTGCGCGAGATGGGATACTTGCCGGAGGCCGTTCTGAATTGGATGGCGCTCATGGGCTGGGCCTACGATGACCACACGGAGCTGTTCGGCCTGGAGGACCTGATCGAGAAGTTTTCGGTCGGCGGCTTGAATCCGAGCCCGGCGGCGGTGAACTACAGCAAGCTGGACCACTTCAACGGGCTGTACATCCGGTCGCTCGAGACCACGGAACTGGCCGCGCGCATCCAGCCCTTCTTCATCAAGGCGGGGATCGAAGCCGACCGGGAGCGGCTGGAGCGCATCGCGCCCATCATTCAGGAGCGCATCCGCACCCTGGACGAGACGGTGGACATGGCGGGTTTCTTCTTCCGGGATGAGATCGAGCCCGATCCGGAGGGACTGGTGGGGAAGAAGATGACCGCCGGGGAATCCGCGCGCGCGCTGCGGAGCTCGCTTGAAGTGATCGCGGCGCTGCCTTCGATGGAGATCGGCCTCCTGGAAGCCGCGCTCCGTGAGCTCGCGGATGCTATGGGGCTGAAGGCGGGCCAGCTCTTCGGCATCCTGCGCATGGCGGTGACCGGGCAGCGCGTCAGCCCGCCGCTGATCGAGAGCATGGAGATCGTCGGCAGGAGCTTGGTGTTGGAGCGGATCGCACACGCCGCCGAGTTGCTGGAGCGCCGCGACACGCAGTGAGCTTTGCGCCATGCGGTATGCGCATTGCGGTATGCGCTGTGCGCACAGGTGATCAGCTGTCAGCCATCAGCAATCAGCTATCAGCAATCAGCTGTCAGCCATCAGCTATCGACTTACGACTACCGAATCGCCAGACGCCATGGGCTGAGATCTCGTGACCGGTTCCGTGCCGTCGGCGGGGCCGGCTCCCCAAGAACGTACGATCGGGACACCTCGCCCGGGAGTCGACCGGGCTCCCCTGCTCCCCTGCCCCCCTGCCCCCTGCCCCCCTGCCC
>CAYMCO010000060.1:0-11474 GCA_964388955.1 uncultured Anaerolineaceae bacterium
ACTATAGACAGCCAAGGATGCACACAGAATTTCCACCACTTGACAAGACACAGACTGCAGGAGCATGGAATAGAGCCGCCACAGAATGCCCGAACCGACTCTCATACGCCCGACTCTGCGATCCTGGTTTGAGCGATCTTCCCCAATTGATGGATGCGGGATACCTCCGCCTCCATAACTGCCCGGCCAAAGCGTGTGAGCGCGTACGCCTTGCGTTCGCGCCCCGGCCCGGTTCCATCCCCCTCGGCGGCGTCACCTTCCACAGGTGCAATCCAGCCCTGCTGCAGCATGCGTTTGAGCGCGCCATACAGGGTGCTCGTGCTCAGCTCCATCTTGCCCTTACTGAGCGCCTGTACATCCTTCATGATCGCATAGCCATGTCGCGGTTGGGGAGCCAGGCTGAGCAGGATGTAGAGCGATGCCTCTGTCAGAGGGAGATCCTTTTGTGCCGCCTGCAGGTTCGCCATTTCGCCTTCCACGCCTATATCTCGAGACACGATATATCGACTTACGACATATTCTTGCATAATTTCGATTCCGTGTCAAGTGGTGCGAGATTGATGCGAGAGTGGGGCTTGTGGTTGGCGGAGGGGCCGAGGTTCCCGCGCGAGATCAGATTTCAAGAGCAATCCCCCACAAGCCCGACCGCCAAATCAACCCGTTCCGCCGGGCGCTCGCCCGGCGAGCCGTGCGCGGCGACTTTCACATGGTAGGACCTCCGGCCGTGTTTCCCGCGCGATTGCTCCCTCCATCTGCCAGGCCGCCTGGCGCGTGCGATGGGGGCGGAGAATCCCATAACGGTAGACTCTCTTGTACAATGTGGAGGCCCGGCTTAGAGTATCCGAGGGTGAATCGGGATAGATCATGGAATCGGATATCCGGATTGAGCAGGTTGATTCGAGCGGCATCCTACCAGCCCTTGGTCTGCTGGAACGGTTCTTCGCCGAACACGGCTTCCGGGCTGCCGGTGGGGATCTGCGGGCATCACTGATGGAAATGATCGCCGATCCGGACAGCGTCGTGCTGCTGTGCAGCCGATCCGATGAACCGGTCGGAGTGGCAACGATCACCACCTCCATCGGATTGGAATACGGGCGCTCTGCGGAGATTGAGGATCTGTATGTCAAACCGGGGGCGAGAGGGAAGGGGATCGCCACCGCGCTCATCGACCGAGCCGTGGAGTGGTGCCGAGGAAGAGGCTGTTCGACGATCCTCGTGACCATCGCTGCGCAGGGGTCGGAGGGGGAAAACCTGACGGAATTCTATCTGCGGCGAGGGTTTCAGGAGACCGGCCGCAGGTTGATGGAAATTGGGATCACGGCGCGGAGCGCGATTATCGGCCGGGGGCCGCGGCTCCAGTTGCGAGATCCGCAAGCGGCCGATCTCGCCCAGATCTCTCGCCTCTGGGGCGACGAGCTGGTCACCCGCCACATCGGCGGACCGAGAGACCCGGGCATGGTGCTTGACCATTTCCGCGAATACAGCGCGGACCCGCCGGCCTTCAACGCACACGAGCGGGAATGGTGGTGGAGCATCCTGGAAGCGGAGACGGGGGATTTTGTCGGTCTGAGCAGCCTGATGGTGAAAGAGGTGGCCGGGAAGGAGGAACTGGAGGTCGGATACTTCCTGCTGCCTCAGTATTGGGGAAGGGGCTATGCGTCAGAGGCCGCCCGCCTGGCGTTGGACTTCGCGTTCAGGGCCCTGAAAACGGAATCCGTGATCGCCCTGATCGATCGAGAAAACGAAGCTTCCGCCCGGGTGGCCAGGGCCCTGGGGATGCGGCTCGAGCGGGAGATCGCTCAGCCGGATTATGTGCAGCGGGTCTTCCGCGTCCGGAGGCCATGAATGCTGAAGATCATCGCATTCGACCTGGATGACACCCTGGTGCAGAACGAAGCCTACTATCGGGAGGCGAAGCGCGAATTTGCGCAGGTTTTATCTCGCTACCGGCAGTGGGATTCGATCCGCGGTCGTCTCGATGAAATCGAAGTCGAGAACATTCTGCGCTACGGCTATGGGGTCAAGAGCTTCATGCTTTCCATGGTGGAGGCGGCGCTGGAGGTCTCCGACGAGCGCATCGTGGGCAGGGATTTGACGCGAGTGCTCGAAATCGGAAAGGCGATGCTGGACAAGGAAGTCGAACTGCTCGATGGTACTACGGATGTCCTGAAAGAGATCTCGAAAGGGCGCGATTTGATGATCATCACCAAGGGGGATCGGTTTGAGCAGCGGCGGAAGATCGACCGCTCCGGGATCGGCGCATACTTCAGGTATGTCGAGATCTTGAGCGAGAAGACCCCGGATGCGTACCGCGACATATTGGAGCGACATGATATCAGCCCCGCTGAGTTCCTCATGGTGGGCAATTCCCTCCGCTCGGATGTGCTGCCCGCCCTCTCCATCGGCGCGAAAGCCGTTTATGTCCCGGACGAGCAGCCCTGGTTTCATGAGCTGCCTTCGGAGGGGGATTTGGATTCTCTGGAGTACGTCGAACTCGATCGTTTGGGGCAGCTGCCGGCGCACATCGCGCAGATGGAATCGGGATGAAACCGAAGCCGGGACGGGGGGTTCGCAGGGGGAGCGAGCGGGAGCGTGCGGCGGAAACCCGTCTTCTGGGGTGGCTGAGCGGTGGTGATCGGCGCTCGGACGGGGCCGCAGATGAAGTGGCGGCCATTGTGCTCGAAAACGAGTCCCTCATCGAGGAGTTGATTCCAGGGCTGCGAAGCTCGGCTGACGTGGTGCGCGGCAGGAGTGCCGACACGCTGGAGAAGGTCGCCCGAGAACGGCCGGACCTGCTAATCGGCATCCTGCCGGATCTGATCCGGGCGGGCACGGCCGATCCGCTGCCGATGGTGAAGATGCATGTCGCCATGATCCTCGGCCACCTGGCGCATTATAGGGACCGGATCGACTCCATCGAAGATGCCCTGCTCGACATGCTTTCGGGCGACGGCGTTTTCGCGCGCAGTTGGGCCATCGCCAGCTTGTGCATCGTCGCCCGCAAATACCCCCGGCGGACGCCGGGTATCCTCGAGAACATCTCGCCGCTGCTCGATGATCCCAGTGTGGCAATCCGGGCGCGAGCGCGCAAGGCGGTGCAAATGCTGACCAACCCACAAGCCCCATTTCCAAAGGGATGGGTCAAGAGCCGCGTGGTGTTTGGTGGGCCAGGGTGAAATGCCGGAAATCGCGGTGCTCTGGGAGGATGCGCATGTGCTGGCCGTGGATAAGCCGGCGGGGGTGGTGAGCAGCCCGAGGTGGGTGCACGATGAGGGGTGTCTGCCCGCGCTGATGCAGCGCAGGGGCTATGATCGGCTGTTCATCGTGCACCGGCTCGACAAAGCCGCCAGCGGGGTGATGCTCTATGCCAAGACGAAGGCCGCTCATGCGCATCTCAACCGGCAATTCAGCGAGCGCGAGGTGCACAAGCGATACATCGCTATGGTGCACGGCGACGTGGAGCGATCCTCGGGCCGAATCGATCGACCGATCCGTCAATTTGGCTCCGGCCGGATGGGAGTGGATGACCAGCGCGGGGCAGCCAGCCTGACGGTCTTCCAACGCCTGGTCCACTGGGAGGAATATACCCTGCTGCACGTCGCTCCGCACACCGGCCGGCGGCATCAGATCCGGGTGCACCTGTACAGCATCGGGCATCCGGTGGTGGGAGACCTGCGCTACGGGGAACGGGGGCTGCAGTCGCGCTACTCGCGCTTGATGCTGCACGCCAGCGCCATTTGTTTTCGAACTACCTCTGGTGAGCTCCGCAGGCTGGAGGCCGACCTGCCAGAGGAGTTCAAATCGCTCGTGGATCGGCTGAATGGCGGCCGGAGCGTGGCAGGACCGGACGCGATGGCTCCTGCCCGGAATTGGTATGATGGGAATTGAGCGCTGTCGTCATCTGTGTGATGGATTTCTACCACAGGCGAAAGAATGTAAGATCGATCGCCCGTTGGGATAAGCATGCCGACCAATCTGCCGCCTGAGTATTTCGAAGTCGAGGAGCGCTATCGGGCCGCGAGCACGGTGCCGGAGAAGATCGAAGCGCTGCAGGACCTCCTCTCCACGATCCCAAAACACAAAGGGACGGACAGATTGCGCGCCGACCTGCGCCGGAAGCTGTCCAAGTTGAAGGAGGGCGCCGGGGGGCGCAAGGGCGCGGCGAGGCATGAATCTCTCTACAGCATCGACCGAGAGGGCGCGGGCCAGGTCGTTGTGATCGGACATGCCAACGTGGGCAAGTCCGCGTTGGTGCGAGCCCTGACCAACGCGCAGCCGGAGGTGGCGGAATACCCCTTCAGCACCCGGAAGCCGACCCCGGGGATGATGCAGGTGGAAGACGTTCAGATCCAGTTGATCGACACGCCGCCCTTGAACCGGGACTTTGTTGAATCAGAAATGATGGATCTGATTCGCCGCTCCGACATTATTCTGCTGCTGGTGGATTTGCACGCTGATCCTTTCCTGCAATTGGAGGAGTCCGCCGCCCTGCTGGAGCGACATCACATCATCCCCCGGCATCGAAGGGATCGGGATGCTGACGACAGATCCATCGTCATCCCGACCCTGGTCGTCGCCACCAAGTGCGATGACGAGCGCTGTGACGAGAACTACGAGATCTTCATGGAACTCCTGGAGGAGAGATGGCCGCTGCTGTCGATCTCGGCTCAGACCGGCCGCGGCCTGGATGAGCTGCGAAAGGCGGTGTTCCGCGCGCTGGACATCATCCGAATCTACTCAAAGGCCCCCGGAAAGGAACCAGACCTGAGCGCCCCTTTCGTGATGAAAGCGGGGAGCACCGTTGAGGAATTCGCGGCCAAAGTGCATCAGGATTTTGTGCAGAACCTGAGCGCGGCGCGGGTGTGGGGCAGCAGCGATTTCGATGGTCAATTGGTCAGCCGGGATTATGCGCTGCGTGACGGGGATGTCGTGGAGCTGCGAATGTGAGGCACGGCGCGCTCGGATGCCCAGCGGGCGAATACCTCGGCGAG
This sequence comes from uncultured Anaerolineaceae bacterium, assembly GCA_964388955.1. Taxonomy (GTDB): domain Bacteria; phylum Chloroflexota; class Anaerolineae; order Anaerolineales; family E44-bin32; genus CAYMCO01. The sequence continues at coordinate 4,992 of CAYMCO010000060.1, forward strand.
CATCGAGCAGGCTCATCTCGGGTAGGAGGTGGGAAATCGGGGCCAGGAGATAGGGGACCGGACGCATGCCGAGATATCCCATTCTGCAAATTGACGCCTTCACAGACACTCCCCTAGCCGGAAACCCCTGTGCCGTGATCTTCGACACGGATGGCTTGGACGAGGGGGGGATGCTGGGCCTGGCGCGAGAGATGAATCTCTCGGAAACGGCCTTCGTGATGGAGTCGTCGGAGGCCGACTTCAGGGCCCGCTATTTCACCCCCGCGGAAGAAATCCCACTAGCGGGCCATCCCACGATCGCAGTAGCGCACGCCCTGATTGGGACGGGGCGCTTCACTCCCGGGCCGGGCCGACAGTTCCTGACCCTGGAACTGGAGGCGGGGGTGATCCGGGTGGATATTCGATCTCGATCGAAAGGGACACCAATCATCGTGATGAACCAGCCCCCGCCGAGATTCCTGGGCACGTTCGCCCCGGAGGAGGTCATGCCGGCCTTCGGTCTGGCAGCCGGGGTGGCCCTTGAAGGGCCTCCCATCAGAACGGTGAGCACCGGCACTCCGCAGTTGATGGTCCCCGTGCGTGGGCTGGAGGCGCTTCGCCGGGCCCGGCTGGATATACCGACCTACGAGGCGCTGAAGGCCCGGGGCGATTTCTTCAGCCCGCACCTCTTTTGCCTGCAGGGGGCCACGGAGAAGGGAAGGACCTTTGCGCGCCACTTCGGAGCGCCCCCGGATACCCCCGAGGATCCCTTCACCGGATCTGCGACGGGCGGCATGGCGGCCTATTTGTGGCGGTACGAATTGATCGACACCCCGCGCTTCGTCGCCGAACAGGGACATTGGATGGGCCGGCCCGGTGAGGCTCATGTGCAGGTGATAGGGCCGCGCCGGGCAATTCGCTCCGTCCGTGTGGGAGGCGCTGCCGTCACGGTGTTTCGGGGGGAGCTTGCCCTGTGAGCGGATAGTCGATCTCAACGCCTCCTGGAGGGCCCATCCCCCTCGCGGCCGGTTTCAAGCCCCCGCCACCTCATGGGCCTGCAACAGCGCCGCATCCTCCCGCCGCGCGACGCGCCGCCCTTCATTGGCATCCACGCCGCGCAGCAGCCAGCCGCCGACGACGAAGAATACGACGATGCTCAGGATAGCCGGCCGACTGCTCGCAAAGATGGAGACCGCGGCCGAGAATACCAGCGGCCCCAAGATGGCGGAGAATTTCGCCATGATGCTGAAAAAGCCAAAGAACTCGCCGCTCTTGGCAGCGGGGGACATGCTCGCGTACAGGCTGCGGCTGAGCGCCTGGCTGCCGCCCTGCACGATGGCCACCATCCACGCCAGGAACCAGAACTCGATCACAGAATTGAGGAAATATCCCCAAGTCGCGATAACCACATAGACCAGCAGGGCCAGCAGTATGCTGCCGCGCGTGTCGATATTCTCCGCCAGGCCCGAGAAAAGCGGCCGGCCGATGGTGAACGCCAGCAGCGCGCCCAAGGCTTCCACCGCCAGTATGAGGCCCAGGATGACCAGGAGGCTGGAGGTGGCCTCCGGTGGCAGGGCCCGCGCGCCCAGAACCCCTACCGCAGGCAACGCGACGATGTTGTAGACGACAAAAGCGAGGAAGGTGGGGCGATGTCGTTCGCCCCGGCTGGGGAGGCGGCCGAACAGCAGGCTGAACGGTATGCCCACGAACTGCACCAGGAGCAGGGCGAGGACGAGTTCCACACTGCCAAACCCCAACTCCGCGCCGTAGATTGCGGCCACGCCGATGATTGTCCCGATCCCGTCGTTGTAGATCAGGAAAGCGATCAGGAATTTGAACAGCTGCCGGTAGCGGCGGAGGTCTCGCAGCGTTCTCCAGATGCGCCGGAAACTGACGCCAAGGATGGTCTGGCCCGGCGCGAGATCCGCTTTGGCGGATGGGGGTTCAGGCACCCGACGGAAGATGGGCATGGAGAAGACCGCCCACCAAATGGCCACGCTGAGGAACGAAGCGCGCGCCCCCCAGGTCCCTGGCAGGACCTGAAGCATGGCGACGTTGATGGCCAACAGGATGCCTCCGCCCAAGTAGCCCATGGCGTAGCCGCGAGTGGAGACGCGGTCTCGGTCCGCTTGCCGGGCCACATGCGGCAGCAGCGCGTCGTAGAAGACGTTGGCTGCGGTGAACCCCACCCGCCCCACGATGAAGAGGATCGAGGCGAGCAGCCAATCCCCCGATTGCACCAGAACCAGCAGGCCGGTGGCCAGGACGCCCATGCCCACAAAGATGGAGAGGAAGCGCTTCTTGCCGCGCATCACGTCGGAGACCGTGCCCAAGATGGGGGATATGATGGCCGAGATGAAGAGCGAGATGCTCAAGCCGCGCGCCCAATAGGCCGTGGCCACCGCGGGGCTTGGGAGCGTGGATCCGGCCACCTGGCTGTAATAGATGGGCAGGACCGCAGCCAGGATGGTCGTGGCGAAGGCGGAATTCGCCCAATCATACATGGTCCAGGCGCGAATCCGGCGCCGGTAGTCCGATTCGGAAATCTCGCCGTATGTGAGCGTTTCCGTCGTGGCCATGGTCCCCTCCACATTTCAGGCATTTTGGCAAGCGTATACTGACTTGCGCATGAGGACAAGAGGTGTGGGGGGTGATCCTGGTTGATGTGTTGAGCTGGAGGTCTCAACCCCGTTTCCCTGAAGCGCCTAGTAATGTCCGCGTGCCGTAGGGGGATTTCATGCATCGCCGCTGCGAGAAGTTGTGCGGCCGCCGATTTCTGGGTCAACCCCATCGGCCATGAAATGGCGAAAATGGCGATGAGATGTGCCTGGGGCCATGAGATGGGCGAATTGGCGATGAGTGGGGAGACGCCTGGGAAGTGTGATACAACTGCTACGCGCCGGCAGGCCAGGGGCTGCGCCAGGGGTGCGGCCGCGCGCTCCGGGTCCCGTACGGGATCAGGCTGGGTGGCGCGGTTTCGGAGGAGGGAGGGGCTGATTTGCGCTTGAAATCTCATCCCGCAGGATCCCTCAGGTGGGCCGTCGCGTCGCTCACGATCTGTATCTTGCTGGCGGGGTGTGGCGGTTCATCGTCGGGGCAGACTCCGGTCGCCACCGCGGCGGCCAGCCCCAACCCAGAGCCCGCCTCGGGTGAATCCGTGGAAGGGGAGGTGACCCACTCGCCTGGCGCGTCGCCGGCGGCCACGGCGGAGCCCATCCGGGTCCTGTCACTGGGGATCGAGAACCATTTTCCCGATGCCCTGACCTTCCGCCTGACTGCAGAGGCGGAGACGGCCATCCAGCGCGTCCGCCTCTACTACCGGGTGCAGGGGACCTCGGCGATCACCTATCAGCCGGTGGATTTCACCCCCGCCAGGTGGATCATGGCGGAGTACACGTGGGATACCTCCCGCTTCACGGTCGCGCCCAGCACTCCGATCTTCTATTCCTGGGAACTGGAGGACAGCGCCGGGCAGCGGATCAGGACAGAGGAGGAGAGGATCTACTACGACGATCTGCGATTCGACTGGCGGGAGCTCAGCCAGCCGGACTTGATTCTGCGCTGGTATCGGGGCGGCCAGGAATTCGGCCAGGCGGTTTTTCAGAGCGCGAGGGAGGCGCTCGCGGATATGAAGGACCAGACGGGTGAGACGCTGGATTTCCCCATTATCGTGCTGTTGTACGCCGATGAATCGGATTTCGCCTCCTGGCACTTCCACGTGGAGGAGTGGGTCGGCGGCCAGGCGTTCCCGCCCTTGGGGGTCACCACCCAGATCGTGCCGCCGGGAGTTGGGGCAGATTGGATCCAGGATGTGATCCCGCACGAGATCGCGCACTTGTTCTTCTTCCAGGTGGCGCATTCGGAGCTGTCCTCGTGGCCGACCTGGTTGGATGAGGGCTTCGCGCAGTACTTCGAACACGGCGATCACAGCGCCCAGATGGAACTGGTCAAGGCGGCCGGAGAAGGGAGAATGCTCCTTCCCCTGAATCAGATCTCCGGCACCTTTGGGAACGATCCGGACCGGGTGCGGCTGGCGTATGCGGAATCGCTGAGCGCTGTGACATACATGTTCGACACCTGGGGCGAGGCGGGGTTTCGCCTTCTGGTGGAGGCGTTGTCCGCCGGGCGGCCCTTCCGGGAGGCGATCCAAGCCGCCTTCGGGGTGAGCCTGGAGGAATTCGAGGGGGAGTGGCTCACCGGGCTGGGTTTCCCCGCCACCCCCGCCCCTCGGTCCACTCCTATGCCCACCTTCGGCGTGATCGGCCTTCCGACCCCCGCCAGCCGGGGGGGAACTGCCACGCCGTAGGCATTTGCCTACGGTGGGGGATGCATTGCGGTTGAACCGGCAGCCATGATCGAACCCCGGCCGCTCGCCAGGACGCCATGGACTCGCAATGACAGAGGGGGGAAGCACCGCCTCCCCAAGATACTGTGATTCTTCGTCGCCTTTGGCCCCTCGGGACGGTGTGTCACTCCGAGGCCGCAGGCCGAGGAGTCTCCCTGGCGCAATTGACTTGCCTCCTGGCGAAGCGAGTGGAAGGGCGGGAAGAGATTCCTCATCGCCCTGCGGGCGCCTCGGAGCGTTATGTCACTCCGAGGCTGAAAGCCGAGGAGTCTCCCTGGCGCAATTGACTTGCCTCCTGCGGGGGCGAGTGGAAGAGCGGAAGGAGATTCCTCGTCGCCCTGCGGGCTTCTCGGAATGACATGCTGTTGGCCGTGGAACCCGACCACCACCTCCTACAGCTCTGCTTGCGGAAGATCGCTAATCGATCATGGATAGATCGGCGCCATCCTCGTACCACTCTCCGCTCAAGTCCTCCCAATCGGGATTTAGAGTCTCAATGAGCGCGATCTTCTTCGCTCGACGCCATCCTTTGATTTCTTTCTCACGGCCTATTGCCGCCATCACATCATCCGTCGATTCCAAGTAGACCAACTTGTCGATCTTGTACTTGGTGGTGAACTTGGAGCCGACACGCTTCTTGTGTTGGAGTACACGTCGCACAATATCCCCCGTGACTCCAGTGTAGAGGGTCCCGCTTCGGTTTGTCATTATGTATACGAAGTATTGCCGGTTATCCATAGGCGTCACTTGTATGCGTTGGGCTTGAGTGAAGGAGTCCTGGTTTCTCCAGACTCCGCTCGAGAGTTGAGGATATGCCGACCGCAGATCCCCTTTTCACCTGTGAGCATCATCCGCCTAGCATTGGGCTCAAGCAAGAAGTCGCATGCCGTGGAACCCTTGAAAGACGATACCATATTCCGACACCACCATGTGGAGAGCGCGAGGAGTCTCCCCGGCGCATTTGATTCGCCTCCTGCGGGGGCGAACGGTACGGCGGAAGGAGATTCCTCGTCGCCTCCGGCTCCTCGGAATGACACCATACGGATCACGCCGAGGCCGTCAGGCCGAGGGGTCTCGGTGCCTCAGCCCGTCTCCGCCTGCGGGGCGAACGGGACGGCGGAAAGAGATTCCTCATCGCCTTCGGCTCCTCGGAATGACACCATACGTGTCACGCCGAGGCCGTGAGGCCGAGGGGTCTCCCTGTCCCAGTTGGTCCGCATCTGCGGGGGCAAGCGGAGGGTTGGAAGGAGATTCCTCGTCACCTCCGGCTCCTCGGAATGACATCATACGTGGAACGCCGAGGCCGTCAGGCTGAGGAGTCTCCCTGGCGCAATTGACATGCCTCCTGGGGAGGCGAGTGGAGCAGCGGAAGGAGATTCCTCGTCGCCCTTTGGGCTTCTCGAAATGACATCATGGGTCACGCCGAGGCTGTCAGGCCGAGGGGTCTCGGTGCCTCAGCCCGTCTCCGCCTGCGGGGCGAACGGGACGGCGGAAAGAGATTCCTCATCGCCTTCGGCTCCTCGGAGCGTTATGTCACTGCGAGGCTGAAAGCCGAGGAGTCTCCTTTGCGCAGTCTACATGCCTCTTGGGAAGGCGAGTGGAAGAGCGGAAGGAGATTCCTCGTCGCCTTCGGCTCCCCGGCATGACATCATCCGTGTCACTCCGAGGCCGCTAGGCCGAGGAGTCTCCTTTGCGCAGTTCACATGCCTCCTGGGAAGGCGAGTGGAAGAGCGGAAGGAGATTCCTCGTCGCCCTCGGCTCCTCGGGGGGTATGTCACTCCGAGGCTGAAAGCCGAGGAGTCTCCCTGACGTAGTTGATTTGCCTCCTGGGGGAGCAAGTAACAGGATGGAGGGAGATTCCTCGTCGCCTCCGGCTCCTCGGAGCGTTATGTCACTCCGAGGCTGAAAGCCGAGGAGTCTCCCTGGAGCAGTTGACTTGCCTCCTGGGGGAGCAAGCCACAGGATGGAGGGAGATTCCTCGTCACCTCCGGCTCCTCGGAATGACATCATACGCGGCGCGCCGAGGCCGTCTGGCCGAGGGGTCTCGGTGCCTCAGCCCGTCTCCGCCTGCGGGGCGAACGGGACGGCGGAAAGAGATTCCTCATCGCCTCCGGCTCCTCGGAGCGTTATGTCACTCCGAGGCTGAAAGCCGAGGAGTC
>CAYMCO010000061.1:0-11420 GCA_964388955.1 uncultured Anaerolineaceae bacterium
TTCCCGACAATGGAAGCAGATTACCACGGATTCATATTCCAAATAACTTATAGCAACCTCCCGTTCTCACGGTGGGAGCGCATATTCAAAGATCCGATGACCACGGCAGCAGCCATCGATCGTTTGGTGCATCACAGCATCATCCTGGAACTCAATCTCCCGAGCTATCGATTGGAGCAATCCAAAAGGCGCAGCGAAAAGGGGGTGGCATAGAGCAGACTCAACAGCACGAAACGGGAAATCTAATTGTCGTTAATGGGAAAGAATAGTTGACGTCAAACAAGGTATCTCGCCCATTGAGCCAGAGACACTCTCTGTTCTAAGCTACCTTGTAGCTCAGATTGGGCTATGCTCTATTCTTTCCTTGTCTGGTTCTCTGCGTCGCCAAGGCTGGGCCTCGAAACATCGCTAGGACCGGAGGCAATCGAGGAGACTAGCTTGTTGGTTGCCCAGCGCCCCCGGTCCAATATAGCTGATGACTGGGCAGAATAGATATGAAAGTTGGGTATTCAGGCTTCGAGAATCGCCCCCTTACCTTGGGGATCAAAGCCTTCAGGCCAGACGGTATTTGTATCGTAAGTCGCGCCTTTCAGATTGACGAGCATTAGGTTCGCTTCCACCTTGGGTAACGTATCTAGCTCTTCCCAACTCTTCGCCTCTGGGTTCATTCCTCGGAAGACGGCCCCCTTGAGATTGGCGTCTCGTAGGTCAACTGAGTTCAAAGTAGCGCCGATGAGGTTCGCTCCTTCCAGTTCGACGCCCCTCATTCCGACGAGTACGAGAGTGGCGTTTGTCAGGTCGGCACCTTTCATCTTCGATTTCTCAATATCAACGTTGGTGAAAATGGCTCCACGCAGATATGCCCCCCTTAGGTTGCACGCGTGGGCATTGATCCTAGATAGAATCAACCTGGAAAGGTTCGCATCGTTTAGAGGCACGATCGAATTTGTACTAGTGATCATCCCGGCCTCGAGTAGAAAACGGAAGACTATCCGCTTATGCAAATAATTGATTTGGTCAAGAATGGTCAACGTCCTGGTTCGGGCGATGGCCTTCACCTGTGTTGTACGGTTAGGCGAAGCCAAGTCTTGATTGCAGAGTAGATCTGTCATCTGGTCGAGATACGACTGAAGGGCTTTTTCACTAGTCCGATCCTGTGATATTCTGCGGTCAGATTCTAGCTGAGCTTCTGTGGCATTGCGATCTGCAATTCTCTCAGATCGTCTGAAGAAGAATGCAGTTATGGCAAGGATGAGTGGGACGACCAGCAATTCGAGAAGGTCCCAGAGCGTCTTTCCCTTAAACCCAGTCCACTTGGGCCAGGGACCGGGAACGAATACTACATGGCGTACGGCCCATCCAACGACAACTATTATGAAACCGAAGAAGATGATTTCCGGCCAATATCTCTTCATCATAGGGACTCTTGTGGCACGATCAGGTTGCCGCTGTGGCTAATCTAGTATTATCGCCATGCAATTTTCCACATCGAACTTCGGGACCGGTACGGCCAATCTACACCAACGGACAAAAGAACCAATACTACGGGGAGACGCCCCCTTGGTATCCCCCAATGGACACGCAACGATGAAGTGCGGGATGGGGTTCCCTGGAGGGACCACCACGTCCTCTAGGCTATCCGATCAGCAAATCACATGCAATATACCACCAGTCACTATCCCGATGTCAGAAGGGCCAGTGACCAGCAGCTATTCTCAATGGGGCCGTTTTCTTAGCTTGCACGGCACTCGGACCGATACGGTCAGGCTAACAGAAAAGAGCCCACTCACTCGGAGTGGGCTCTTCACTTGTCGAGCGACCGAATTGCTATTCAGCCGCTCTTTCAGTCCTCTCCGGCACCTTCACGGCTCTTCCAGCCGATCTTGCAGCAACATTCGCTGACCCCAGCACCTCTGCCAGATACCGCATGTTGTCCGTGTCACTAAGTGCCTGGATGCGTGCGCTGGTGATCGCCTGCAAGCCTTCTGCAGCTTTCAGCAGTGCTTTCGCTTGGGTTGTGAGGAGTTCTTCTTGGTTGCCACGGCTGTCTCCTTCCAATCTCCAAGTAGCCACTCGAACAAACCGCCTACGTCGTCATAATCGAAGAATGCCTTTTCCTCCTTTCCGAAGTGATAGGCACGGAACCACCCTCCGCAGAATTCCACCACTGCGACCGGCATACCTGCTTCGCTGACCTGGTATTCTTTTTCGACTGGGTTCCAGCGGCCATAGATGCCGACTGTCTTGAGCTTGGCAGATAGTTCTTCCAAGTAGGTGAATGGATCGAACCCAACCCTGGTCCTCCGGATTGCCTCCATCTGTTTGGCTTGTACGGCGTCTGGGCCGATGTACTCAATGGCTTGGTGGATGGTGATAGGGAAACTCTCGTCTCCTCTATGGGCTGTGAACTGGAAGCTTCCTCGCTTGTATTCGACCGTTATTTCGTTGATGCCTCGCATTCAGCGCTCCTCCGAACTGCCATGTCGGCCATAGAACATACGTGCTATTTGAAGAGAAGGACAAGTCGGAGCACATAGGACTAGCTCAGTGCTTTTGGGCTAATCCCTTTTTGGGGTTTGAAAATGACCAAGTGCGGGGTAGATGATGGCGAAATTCCTAAGGAGATCGCCATAACTTGGGAGGAGATGCTGGCGCAATAGGGAATGGCAGTTAGTCCCGTTACAGCGAATGGTTATCCAGCCCTCTCTTTGTCCTTGGTGCTCAACAGCTTGGCAGCCTGATAGTAGAAGAAAAACTCATTCGTCTCTATCTGCTTCCGTTTCTGCCTCCAACTGTCTCGGGCTTCGAATGCGAGTAAGGCGGCGCCGGCAAGGCCCCCCGCGATTTCCGATATCAGCTCAGAAGCCTGGGTCGCATTTGAAAGGACCAGCCCTAGAGCGGAAGTTGCAGGTATGGCTAGGGGATGTCTGCCTGCCCGGAGAATTATCCCTTTGAGATAGGAGTTTTCTCGCACCTGCGCTTCGATTTCCTGAATGGCTGGATAAAGGGCAACATACAATTCACGCTGGACTTCGTGCGGGAAATCATCGTCCCACGGAGTCGATCGAATCCTTCCGGACAGGTTCAGAATAGACTTCCGGAAATTCGCCACGTATGGCTCAAGTTCCTTCCGTATGTCGCGTATCTCTTCGAATGTTGCTGCGGAGAAGCCAGGTAGCTTTGCCAGAATGTCTGCTGCAACACGGGCAGCGCGAAGTTTTCGAGTAGGTCCATCAGATAGATATCTAAAATCGGCAACGAACCGCTCGTCGAGTGCACCGAAAGAATCAGGGCGTGACAATTCGAAACCGACATCAGCTTGTAGCTGGTAGGGATCATAGAAGGTGCTTGGAACATCATGGATTTGCTCAATCTTGACAAGCCCCATCTGCTCTGCTCTATTGAGTTGCCGTGCCCTCTTGACGATATCCTTATCATCGCCGAATATGCGCTCGATTCCCCGGACAGGAGAGGCTATGTCTTTGGAGATCTTGTCAAGCTCTGTGCGGGCCTCCTCCGAGGTCTTTGACTCGATCATCACCTGCATCGCTAGCTTGGCCTTGGAGAGGAGTCCGTCACTTCTCTCTGTCGCCTGTTTGATGCGGGCTTCTCGCTCGCTTTGCGTCAGATTCTCACTGACGCTGAAACCCGGATCTCTCGCCCAGACCGCGAGGTAGATGAGCTGATGCATCAATGGACGCTTTGAGAAATCTAGGAACGGCTCAGTCCCCTCATATGTTGGGCTGAAGAGAATTGTTTCATCGCCATATAGCGCACACGTCTTCACCAGTGAAAGGTCTCGGCCCAAGTTGAACTTGACATCGGGAAGAGTTGCGACAACAAAACGCATATGCCCTCCTTCATATAATTAGAGACAATCTTGGACGCCTTGCGCGCTCGGCTGCCCAACGGCTATGAGCTCAGCGGCTGGGGCTCGCTCCCTTTCTTGATTCCCGACCTCCCCCAAGATACATCTTGGCCTGCTTTTCACCCCGCATCCCCGGTCCGCTGTAGCGAATGCATACGGAGCACTCACGTGCAAGGATCGGAAACTGGGAAGGTGGACTTAGATAGCCTTGGAGCCGCAGTCTCCGCAGAAAGATGCTCCCGGCCTGACTTCTGCACCACAGTGTATGCAGTACCTGACCTGAGTGTTGTTGTCAGGAACCCGAGGAGGAGAGATTGTTTCTGAACCTGCTGGCACCGTATCAGTTGCGGCTCTTCGCTTCTGGACTCCTTTGGCGAGGAGGAGCCACAATCCGAAGACGAAATTGACCACGGGAACCAGCAACAGAAGGACGAGCCAACCGCTGTTGCCAAGGTCTCTGAGTCTGCGAATGATTATCAAGACGCTAGCGAGCAACAACAGAACGGTAATGGGGAGAAACAGTAGATCGAGAATCGGAGATTCGTTATAGTAGCCCAAAACACCCTCGGTCAAAGCTCCGCAAAACGACACCAAGACGACCAGTATAAACGGATAGACGAAGTTGCCCCAGAAGTACATCAATCTACCTGCTGGCTTGGAAGGATCATAGAGCTCGAACGGGTTGAGCCATTCCCCGGCACTCATATTCTCGGCTCCTTTGCTACTTGGGCGGAAGTGCTTCGACCCTCGGCGATCCGGGATAGTGCGGCAGGCGAGCGAATCTTGATCTTGTTGCCAGTCGTGTGAAAGCTCTAGTGTGCACTGACCATTTCACCATCCACCGGATGCAGGCATCGGACATAGCGCTGATTGCTTCTCAACGGCTTTAGACTCACGAGCGGAACCACGGCTCATACGCCGCTAGCTTATCGCGCTGGACTGGATTCACAAGAAACATTGCGAACCCACGGGTCCACACTTCCCCAAGAAACAGTCAGCTTTGAGTCTCTACGATGGGTTCCCTAGAGGAATTCCACAGCCTCTAGGTTACAGCTTCCGACAATGTGACGCAATATGCCGCCAGTCACTTTTCAAAGGGTAGAACGTGTCATATAGAAACGGGCATTTTGGCAGGTCACTGTTTGTATGTGCATGCGAGGAAATCATAAGGGCCAGGCTCCGGCCCACTTCCTAACTCAACGCTCCGATTCTTGAAAGGATAAACCCACCTCACCCACCTCTCCACAGTCTGGCCCAAGACTGCTGCTTCTAGAGATATTGCTTAAGAGCATCCTTCAGATAATTGGCATGCATCTAGGTTTGGGTCACTAGAATGCTCTTATGGCGAGCTAACTTTTGAACCTTGTGAATGGGACAACCGCTGTTCGCGAGATCCGTTATGAAGGTATGCCGCAAGTTCTGGGGCGTCTTTACTTTGGGTTCGTACACACCGGCTTCACGCATGTGCTCCCTCGTAATCCACCCCAACCTATTCCTGGTCAAACGCTTTATGCCACCCCAATCCCCTATGAACACAGCCTCCTCATTAGCCTCTCGAACCTCCACCATCACCTGCCGGATAGACAACCAATCCCGCAATGCCTGTTCCACGGAGGAGTGGACGGGGTGGTATTCATCCGGTCCTGAGTGACCCTTCCCCCAAACCCAAATATGGTGGTTCTCCAAATCCAGATCGTCCATGGTCGAGCGGTGGGCTTCGACAATGCGCAGGCCGGCACGGAGTTGGAGCATCAGGATAGCTCGATCTCGGACACCCTGACAAGTCTCCCCACGCGTCGCCAGCAAAGCTTCCTGCTCTTCAGCCGTCAGTGCCTCCCGCCCATTGCGGCGATGGCCGTTCTGACGACTGTCCACTCTTGGCTTGCTCACCTCAAAACACGGATTGTGCTCTACCAAGTTCTGCCTACGCAGCCAGGTGTATTAGCTGGAGATCACGATCAGGACGGTCGCCACACTGCTGGGCGCATAACCTTTCTACTCGCCCATCCAACCTCGAAAGGCAGCAATATCCGATTGGGTGATCTCGCTTTCGGCTGGAGGCTCATCAATGCTGGCTAGCCATTCGTTCCGGAAACCAAGCGTGTGCTCGTAGTTGTAAAGGATGTCCGGTGAACGGCCTTTGACCTCATCCAGATCGTCCAGCCACTCCCGTTGGCGCTCCCGCATCCTACCGCCTCTTGTGCGAGGAGATGCTGGCTCGCTTCCCGAGCCTGCGCTGCCAAGCCATTACTATGCGGGAGGGAGAGAGCGGCAGCCAGACGCTATTCTCGGCCTGTCTGCACACCCGAGATGATTTCTTTGTCAGCTCCCGCGACCGCATTTCTCCCATCGTGGATCGGGTCGGCAGCGGTGACGCATTTGCGGCCGGCCTGATCTACGCCCGAATGGTCGAGATGCCCGAACATGAAGCCCTGGAATTCGCCACCGCGGCGGGGTGCTTGAAACACTCCATACCCGGGGGCTGGAACCTCGTAAGCGCTCCGGAGTTGCACGCGCTGATGTCATGCCAAGGATCCGGCTGGATCGACCGCTGATCGCCATCGCCCATCGAGCCTATCGGCCGTTGATTAGCTCCCGCGGGACGATCAGATTCCAATCTTTGACCAACCGGCCGTCGGAGGCGTACAGGCGATCCATATAGTGTGGGGTGCCGGGGCGATTCTCCTGCAGCCGGTTCAGGATGCCTGATTCGACCCCCAACACTCGGCGTCGCTGGCCCAAGTAGAACCCGACCTTTGCGGCCGTGGTGGCGTTTTTCAGCGCCAGCGTGTATTCGAGCACCTTGTGCGGATCCACTTCGGAGATCGAGGCGAGCAAGGCCCAGATGGTTTCCCATCGACCGGTCAGGATTGGGCGGTTCAGGATGTCCACAATCGTACGCTCAGGTGTCGTCAACCGGATGGGCATGCCGTTGTGAATGACCACAGTTGTCCCCATTCCCTCGGCGCCGGACTCGCGAAGCGACCTGGGGTGCATGGTGCCTCGAAAGACGCGACCTTGAAACTCAAAGGGCCGCCCCAGGCTCATTCCGGTTATATAGATCAACGGATTGCGCCTGGGCGACTGTGCCAGATGAATCGCCAACGCGCTGCGATAGCCCAGGATCGCGTCCTCCGTCGCTCTGGCGGCCGCGTGGACGGGATCGACTTCGTGGGAATCCGCTTTGATCCCTGTGGGGACGGAGGCATAGAGTCCCCGCCGAATGCGGATGATATGGCCCTGCCTTTGGTGGTAGGCGAGCGAAGCGTTGCGGGTGGCGTCATTCGCGGATGAGTGCGACTCCATGTAGGCCTTGATTTCACTCACCCGGAACACCGGATGCTGTGCGAAGAATTCCGGCAAGAACACTGGTAGAAATTCCGATATAGCGCTAAATTTATTAATTATAGCATCGAATCCCGTGAAGTGGAAGAACGTCAGGTGGGCGGTGCGGTCCGTTTGGGCGGGCAGCGGGTGGGGTAATCGGATACCGGGCCCTCGACTATGCGGGCCCTGTTCCCGGGTTGGCCACACTCGGCCGGCGGCCTGGCTTGGCATGCCTGCGGAGCGGGCGTAAGATATGCGGTGGCATGGGGGCGGCATGCCGCCGCTGCACCTGATGGGGAAGGGGGCGGGCAGCCCCACACGGTGGCCGCAAGCGCACGGCAGACGGTAAACCGGCCGACACTCAAAGCCCGGCAAGGGGAAGGCGCCGACAATGGGAAATGGGATCTTCGCTGAGACGTTTAAATCAATCCCATACTGGAAGGATTCCGTGGATTGGCCGCCGCCATCCAGCGAGCGGCCAATGCCGGAGCGAGCCGATGTTGTGGTGGTGGGGAGCGGATTCACCGGCCTGTCCGCGGCCAGGTGCCTGGCCCTTGTGGGCCGGGAAGTGGTCGTCGTGGAGCGCATGGAAATCGGGGGCGGGGCGAGTGCCCGCAACGGAGGCATCGTGCATCCCACCCTCGGGGTCAGCGCGAGACAGTTGATCGACCGTTTTGGCGAAGAGGCGGCCCGCCGGCTATATCACATCGTCCTGGATGGTTTTCGGTTCTTGGCCGACTTGATCGAGGATGAACGGATCGATTGCCACTTTCACCCGCGCGGTGCCTTCGAGGCCGCGGTCAAGCCCAGCCATTTGGAGGGGATGCGGGACCGGCAACGTACGCTGGCGCAGACGTTCGGCCACGAGACGGAGGTGATCGGCCCTCAGGACCGCGCGGCCTATGTCGGAAGCGACCGGTACTGCGGGGGCTGGCTCGACCCAACGGGAGCCACGGTCCACCCGGCGCGTCTCACCCGGGGCCTCGCCCTCGCCGCCCAGAGCGCGGGGGCGCAGTTGTGCGCGCATACCCCCGCGCTGGCCATTGAGCCGCAAGATGGCGGATATGTGATCGGCACCCCAGGGGGAAGGATTCGCGCTGGGCAGGTCATATTGGCCACCAACGGCTACACCGATGATCTTGTGCCGGGCCTGCGGCGCCGAATCATCCCCATCCGCACCACGGCGGTGGCTACCGAGCCGATGCCCGAGGCTCTCATCCAGGATCTCTTCCCTGGCCGGCACTGCTATTGGGATAGCTTCCGCCTCTTTCACTACTATCAGGTGACGGAAGATCGTCGTCTGGTGTTCGGGGGGATCGGTTCGCTCATCAGCCCGAGTGTGAAGCGCGACGCGCAAGCCCTGCACGCTCGTATGGCGCGCATTTTCCCCCCGCTGCAGAGGATCAAGATCGAGTACGCTTGGGACGGCATGATCGGCCTGACCTTCGATCGGATGCCCCATTTGGGAAGGATGGAGGGGATCCACTACTCCTTAGGCTACAACGGCGATGGCGTGCTGCTGGGCTGCTACCTGGGTTCCCAGATCGCCGGCTTGCTCGACGGCGATGTAACCGAGATCCCACTCCAGGAAGTCCCCTTCCCAGAAGCATTCTTCTACCGGCGACGTCCGTGGTTCGCCCCGTGGGCCAGGACGTTCTACGGGCTTCTCGACCGTCTCGGCTTCTAGCCCATGCCGAGGCAGCAGGGAGCCGGATGCCCGTCGCCTCCGGGAGATCCCTCCTTCTCTCCCAACTTTCATAACACCGGGAGATCGGCCGTAGCGGGTTGGGGAGCCATCGTTTCGTCGCCCTGAATTGCATGCCCTCTATGCGAAGTGCCTGCGTCAACCGATGAGAGGTCATGCAGCCCATATTGAAACAGCCCCCGCAGCGGGGATCGGCATGCCGATTGGCACGTTATCGGGTAAGCTAGGTGAAAGGTATTCGTAGAGGTGCATGATGAAGAACGGTACGGACATCGATCGGCGCGCCTTCATTCAGATGACGACCGCCGCGGCGGGAGGAGCCGTCGCTTCTTGCCTTCTCTCGGCCTGCGAAGGGTTTCTTGGAGGGGGGGTTCCCACGGCCGCGCCGGAACTCGCAGCTCCCTCACAAACGCCAGGGATGGCCTCGATGCCCACCCAAGCCACTGACACTCCGGTCCCAACGCAGTCGCCTTCCTCCACACCATCGCCTGCCGAGGGATCTGTGGGCCACGTGGCCTTGATGCGGACAGATGATCGCGTGCAAGGTATTCGCCGCGCCCTTGAACTGCTCGAAATCAATCCGGTTCAGGACAAGTCGATACTGCTGAAGCCCAACTTCAACAGCGCTGATCCGTTCCCTGGGTCGACCCATACTGAAACCCTGCTGACGCTGATCGACCGCTTGCGTGAGATGGGGGCGGGGGAGATGACCATCGGCGACCGCAGCGGCATGGGGGATACGCGCGCCGTGATGCGGGCGAAAGGCATTCCGGCCATGGCCACGGAGCTCGGGATCAAGGCATTGGTCTTCGACGATTTGGCAGCCGAGGAATGGGCGATCATGCAGCCGGAGGATAGCCACTGGAAGTCCGGCTTCGCGATCCCCAAGGCGGTCCTGCGGGCAGAGGGAATCGTCCAGACCTGCTGCCTGAAAACTCACCGCTATGGAGGGCATTTCACGCTCTCCCTGAAGAATTCTGTGGGGATTGCCGCCAAGCGCATCCCCGGCAAACGCCATGATTACATGACCGAGCTGCACAATTCCCGCCATCAGCGGCGCATGATTGCCGAGATCAACGCCGCTTATGCGCCCGATTTGATTCTGCTGGATGGGATGGAGGCCTTCGTCGACGGTGGTCCCGACCGGGGCACGAAAGTTGCGCCGGGTGTCCTCCTTGCCGGCACGGATCGCGTGGCGATCGACGCCGTAGGCGTGGCGATCCTGCGCCACTACGGTACGACGCCGGAAGTCCAGAAGGGCACCATTTTCGGACAGGAGCAAATCGCCCGAGCGGTCGAATTGGGGCTGGGTGTGGATCGCCCCGAGGCGATCGAATTGATCACCGCGGATGGTCCCAGCGCTTCTTTCGCCCGTCAGATCCAGGCCATTCTGGCCCAAGGGTGAACTTCAGCCTCACTGGGGGCGGACGTCATAGGGCAGGATTGCGATGATTACCTTCCTGGTCATCATTCTGTTGGCGATTTCAGTGATCTGCTTGTTGGGCGCAGCCCTCTCCCTGCGCTTCACCAGACGCCCGGAGCCGGATTCCGCGGAGGATCCGGCGGCCCACGGCATGGACTATGAGACCGTTGTGTTCACAGCGCAGGATGGGTTACGTCTTCGGGGATGGTTCCTGCCGGGCGGGGATGGGGAGCGGGCGGTCGTCTTTCTGCACGGTCATGGCGGCAGCATGGATCCTGACTTGAAGTATGCGCCCGCCTTCCACGATGCGGGAATCAGCGTGTTGATGTTCGACTTTCGGGCCCACGGCCGGAGTGAGGGCCAGATCGTCAGCATGGGGTACCTGGAGCGTCGGGATGCGGTTGCGGCAGTTCGGTTTCTGGAAGGTCGAGGCTTCGAGAGGCTGGGGTTGCTGGGTTTCTCCATGGGAGGGGTAGTTGCCATCATCACCGCGCCCGGCCTTGAAAGCGTGCGTGCGGTCGTTGTGGATGGTGCTTTTGGGAGAATCACGGAACCGATCGTCGGCTGGGGTGAGCGCAGAGGCCTCCCGGCCTGGCTGAGCCGGTCCCTGGGCTGGTTGACCATCGCCATGACCAGCCTCCGCCTCCGGGTCAATCTATTTCGCGAGCAGCCGATCCATTGGGTGGGGAAGATGCGCGCCCCGGTCTTCATCATCCACGCGGCGGAGGATCGATATGTCTCGTGGGATCACATGCAAGAGTTGATTGCCGCTACGCCGGAACCTAAGGAGGTCTGGCTGGCGGAGGGTGCCGGCCACCGCGAGGTGGATGAGCGTTGCCCGGAGGAATATCTGGCGCGGGTGGTGGGGTTCTTCGAGCGGTATCTGTGACCGCCGGCGGCCGCTCGGAGGGGTGTTGCACCGCCGGGCCCGATTCCTCCCTTGAATCCCCTTATGGAATTTACAATAAATGTGTAGCGATCGCTGGAACCATCCAGAAGCCGCTCTGGGCCGCCCGCCATGCCGCCGTTGGGCCGGAGTCCGCAAAGGGGAGAGCACGCGCCGCGGCGGCTGCAAATGAGAGGGAGGGGAGGAGCGG
>CAYMCO010000062.1:0-10974 GCA_964388955.1 uncultured Anaerolineaceae bacterium
AGAGAACCCGATTGATCAAGGAAAAGTGTGGGTCCTGGGACAGAGTTACTTTGACAAGTTTGGACAACCCATTACATTGGAGAAGATGTTCGATACCTGCCACCCACTGCAACCATTGGCATATGCGTTTGACCCCGACCTTCTTCCTTGTTTTCGTGAGAACGGGTATTCTCTCTTGTTACGCTATCAGCCCGTGGAGCGGTTTTGGTTGTTTCAAGGGATTGAATCCGCCATCTTTCTTGCTTTGACTCTTGTTCTGGTCTGGGTCACAGTCTGGTGGTTGAAAAAGAAGGCCGAATAGAATCAGAGCCCTAACGCAGGGAGAGACTGTTCCTGTCGAGGAGTCTTCGCCTCAAGGGTGCTCACCGTATTCAAGGGCGCAGGGATTCGAGCGTGGTGTTATCATCCCGTCGTGGTCCACTCCAGCATCAAGGGAACATGCTCTCAGGTTGGTTTTCCTGGCGAATGATCTTGCAGACAATGACCCTCCAAGCAATCCCAAGCAAGGCTCCTATAACGAACAGTGGCAGCATGCCGCTGACGAGGTCGCCAATAAAAGCACCTGCCTTGCACAGCTCCAGTCCCATGGCAATTCCACAGGTCCATTCAAGGGCCAGAGAACTGAAGAAGGCGTTGACCCGGGCAACAGGACGTGCGGTCGGGTGAGCGCGTTGCAGTATAATCAGCACCGCCGGATGCGGATTGGCGACCATGAGGAGCACGAACACGCCGTACGGGCCGGGGAAGTATGGAACGGGTTTGTTGGGCATCTGGGCGGTTGTTACGAGCAGGTAGGTCAGGCTAGCTCCGAGTACGACAAGCCTCAGCTTCAGCAGTCCTTCTAGGCTCCCTTCATTCCGCATCAACGGGTTCATCCCAAACCCCCATCAATGCCGCGTGCACTGAGCTCTATTCCATGGTGGCTTCGATCCTACTGTGCGCTTCGGCTTGGTCGAGGATTACGATGTTTCTCTGAACGAAGCGCCATCGGAGTTCGCGACCGACGCCGGTCAGTTGGTAGTATTACGGCCTCGGGCCACGATCGGACTCAACCACCCCGCTCTGTAGGACCCCCACCGTTTCAAGACCATTGAGGGCACGGTACACGCTGTCCTCGTCGCCTGAGAGGCTCCCGGCAGTGAAGGCCAAATCAGCAGCTCCATGACAGGAGCCTCACTTGCCTCAACGCAAACCGTATCCGGGCCGAGACAGAGCGTGTTCATGTTCAGCCACCAACTGCAGGAATCGTAGGGCTGCTTCTCCTTGAGCAACGACTTCGGCCCCTCCACCAGCTCCCAGTCATTCTTCTTGAAGAGCTCCCATTCCTTCTCCCCAAGCGACGGACGCGTGGGGTTGACCAGCGTAAAACCGGGCCGGAGCGGCACCAGCGTCGAATCCAGATGCCAGGGCAGCAGCTCCCTGCGACCCACTTTATGCACCCGGTGATTGGGAAAATGACGCCTCAGCCAATCGATCCCGGCATCGTTCGTCACCATCGATTTCTGGACGATCAGGTCCCGCCCGAACCGCACCACATCGGCGGCATCGAACAACGGCTCCTTCTCCGTCAGTATCCAGTCGCCCCTTTCCGCCCGCTCATACTGCTCATCCTCCGCCAGCCCATTCCATCTCTCCCGCCAATCGTCCTTGTAGGATCCTTCGGTCAGCCGCGGCTTCGGCGCCGCTTCGAAACGAAAATTCGAATCCTCTTTGAAATATCGTTCGAACAATGGACGGTAGCAGATGAACTCAAACCGCCGGCTGCGGTACGACATCGTGGCTTCCAGAATCTCGTTCCCAACGGTCAAGAGAATGTCCCGCACAGGCCCACAGCCAAACATGGTTTCCTGTTGCCAATCCGGAGCCTGCACAGCTTGGCTGAAGTCAATCGGTGTGGGCCGGTCCACACGGTTTCCATGGTCTTCAAGTATCTCGGCGAGATTGCCCGGTTGCTGTTTCTTCTCCTCGATAGCGTGAATGGAGAGATCGAACGCAAGGAACCGGCCACAATCAAGGCGGCGGTCGGCACGGGCGTGAGGTCGCCCCCTCCTAGAAGTAGGATCCGGGCAGCAAATCCTCTTACGGTCGCGAGGAAGACGGAATTCGACCGGCCAGACTGGAGCCGACCCGCTCTCCCTCATTGGCGCGCCTTCGAGATAGCGCCTTGAGCCAACGCGCTGTGCCCCGTACAAAGACATCGTCCGAGGCCTCCCATCGAAGATGGGACGCCAAACAGCACAGCGGATGGCAGCAAGGATAAGACCTGCCGAAAGGCAGTTCGTCTTGCGTACAACCGCCGAGGATCAGGAGATTCCTTCGCTTCTAGTCGACCAATTTCTCCAGAAGGTAGATCAACGGCAAAACGACAAAAGGATACAATGCCGTAGTCAATGCAAATGCCGCGACCGCCAGCCGATCGTTCAATCGGTGGATCCGCGTCGTGAAGATCGCCGAAATGGCAGTTGGTGTCGCGGCCAGAATAATCAGAACCCTCAGCCGCACTCCCCCGAACCCTAGGGCATATGCGACTAGGCCGCCCAGGAACGGTGACAGGACGAACTTGATCCCCAACAGCTCCCAGACATCCCCAGCATAAGCGCGAATGGCGTCCAGTTGCAGCG
This sequence comes from uncultured Anaerolineaceae bacterium, assembly GCA_964388955.1. Classification (GTDB taxonomy): domain Bacteria; phylum Chloroflexota; class Anaerolineae; order Anaerolineales; family E44-bin32; genus CAYMCO01. The sequence goes on from CAYMCO010000062.1 coordinate 2,622, forward strand.
CATAACCTATGGGAACCACTACAAGCCATGCATTGCCATGAACCAGGTACTCGAATACGCCCGAGAGCTGCGCGGGGCGTGGAATGCCCGATAAGTTCAACAGAACTCCCAAGAGGAAACCCAGTGCGGGCAGCTGGGTGGTGCCAAAGCCAAGCGCAAGTCCTCCCTGCCTGCCCAATTGACCTGCCGCATCTTGCGTCGAGAACCGACGCGCGATGGGAAATCCGACCAAGTAGAGGGCGAGATCATTGAAGACAACGATCAGACGGGAGATCGCGAATGCTCCTTCCCCGTAGAAAAGGAAGACCGTAAGCGCACCTACGATCCCTCGGTTCGATAGCATACTGGCCAGGAAGTAACTCCCCCGGTCTCTCGAGCTCTCATACTTGAGACGTGCTATGCCGTAGCCCAAGCCACCGGAGATGACCTGCATGGATTGGCCTGCCACCGGCAGCAAGAGAACCTTCGGATCGAGTGCGAGCGTCCAGAAGCTGAGCAAGTTCAGGATCGGCATTATGACGAGGATTCCGGCGTAGGTCATGCGATCCATAAGCCGCATTTTCGCTCGCCCACTATGCCGTATCAATATACCTGCGAACAGTGGCAACACCAGATCGATCACGAAGAACAGCGCCTGTACTCCCACGGACATCTATCCCTTATCTTCTAACAACCGGTGGATTCTTCATTTCGCCATTCAGCATAGCGAGAAGGGTTGTGGGGGAGGATCCACTCCCATTGCCGGACATTCTGGCTCGTGCCCCCAACTTCGAGATTTCCATTCTAACCACTGGGAGAGGAGTCCGCTTGCGCGAAACGGGAAAGCGAGTCGCAAGGACGGGAGCGAACGGTAGGTGCCAATCATGGAACGGCATCCCTCTTCACCAAGGCTGTGCAGTGATATATCATGTGAGCCTGGGCAGGACAAACATGATGTTCTCGGACGACATGTTGCAGAGAGGGACGGACAGAGCGGGAAGTCATCTGCAATGTGGCCGTGATTGAAACGAGGCTCCCCTCACGGGCTGCACCGTGGGGGAACGTCTCTGCAAATTGCGCTGGAGGGGATACGGCTGCTCGCAAGCCTCCGCCGGGCGGTCAGCGCGAACGCAGGCCACTCATGCAAGGCGGAAAGCGGAATACGTTGACTTCGCCGCAGCGTTAGAACCGGGGACCCTAGAGAGCCTTCATCCGAACCCTATGGTCAGGTGCTTGTAGAATCGTGAACGGCGATTTAGGTTGCGCTTCCCCTTCAGACATTGCTTGTCCAAGACCATTCCGTCCACGCCTTGATGAAACCATTGGCATCATTATTATCGCTCGTAGCCATTGATTTCTCCGCATCTCATCTGCGACCCGAAGCATGTTGGAGTAAAGCGCACCCTGGTCGGTCGAAGCATCGCGGGCAATGTGCGTCCAGGGAGACAGTTCAAACCACGCTTCAGGCATGTTCGACTTTCCGATCTTCCGGCACCCCCTGCGGAGGAGAACCATTCCAAGGGCCTTCATGCCCAACGCATAGAAAGAGAAGAGACTTTCTCCAGCGAATTTCACTAGGCATAAGCAGACGAACATGAAGTGATATGCTGCGGGTACCCCACGAAAACCTGCTTGCCCGGAAGATCCTTCGCTATCCAATCCAGTCGATCTGTACGATGTCCTTCACCGATTCGAACTCGGGATCCCCCGTGATCAGCGTGCCTTCCAGTTCCTGTGCAGCGACGACGGCGAATGCGTCTGCATGGACCACCGGATACTGCGCCTTGACGTGTGCGGCTGCGAGTACTGTTTGACGATTCACCGGGAGTATCTCGATCGGCAGTTGCTCGATGATTGCCAGAACCTGCTGTGCTTTCGCCAACCCACGCTCGCGCTCAGTGATGCAAACTGTCTCGCCCAGATTGATCAGCGGAACAAGGGCACGGCATTCCCCAACGGAGGCATCCTGCATCCGAATCTCGGGTAGTTCCTTCTTATTAATCGCAGATGATTGATCTTCTTCGTAATTCTAATGAGTTTTCAATCAAGCAATTCTCCCCAATCTCCTATTGAAAACCGATTCGGTTATGGTCTCTAATGTGTTGAGGGAAAGACTTGTGGATTGGTCATATAGGAAAGCCGATGATCGAATGCCCAAGTTGTGGGGAGAAGCGCACCGTGGAAATCCGCCGCTACCAACTGCCAAGCGGCAAGCTGACGCCGCTCTGGCGTTGGGCAGTTGTAGCATGGTTTATGCTATCAATAATCATCCTCCCTTTATGCCTGTATTTCTTCACCATCTTTGTTGGGCTCTTGTCCGTGGGATCATCCCTGATCGAGAACATCTGGAAGACAGGCACCGATGTGTTATTGAAGTTGTTCCTGGGGGTCACTTTTTTCCCTCCTATTGGATTTCTTATCATTATCACGATCCAAGTATTCCTTCCCAAGCTCTATAAGAGGTACCTTTTTTCCATCCTATATAGGACTGGCAGCATATCGAATTCCCCCATCGAGTATCAGCGGATTTGCAGCGCGTGTAATTTCCGTTGGGCTTGGAAGCCCGGCGAAGGCAACCGGCCCGGAAAATCGATCTTGCCGTCTTCTTCGGATAAGGCTCAGAGTAGAGAGCCGCCCTCCGAGAAACGAAGGAAGATGTTGCGCGTGGCGATGCAACGACAGCAAATGGAGGCATATCTCCCTTATCTGAAAGAGCTGAAAGCTCATTGGCAAAAGACCTTTGTTCCCTCCGCCGAGGCGTGTGCGGTTACCGATTCCAGCGCAGAGAGTGGTTTTCAACAATATCAACAAGCATTGGGCGAACCGATTGAAATCCATGCGGGGCATTCAACCACGGGCTATGTTCGCAGATATTATCCATCCGACATTGAAATTCGACTATTCGTTCGGGCCATGGAAGATCTGAAGAATGGGCATGATTCTAGAGCCTCTAAACAATTGGAGAGTTTGTTATCGACAGCGCCGAAATTTGTCGAACCATGGATTTGGATAACCGCTGTTGTAGACGACCCTACACGCGTGATCGAGTACTTGGAAAAGGCTGTTAGCCTGGAACCAGCTCACCCACTGGCCTGGGGCGCTTTGTCGCTTGCAAGAAGAGAGTTCAATCTCGACCAAGGCGTCCCTCATTCGCCACAAACGATAGAACTGACGATTGTCAGATGCCCAAAATGCGGTGGAGGTCTTGAAAACACGCCTTCAAACACCGGGGCAACCTGTCCATACTGCGGTTATTACTCCCCCTGCGGCAAGTTTGATAGCTCAGCCGTTGACGCCCCATTGGTACAGACACTCCGCCTTCAAAGGAAATTCCAATCCCATGACTGGGTAATCGGCGACCTTATCTCCTGCCAAGCATGTGGATCGACATTAGTCCATAAGCAACGTCTCGCTCAAAGATGTGCCTTTTGCGGTTCAACCAATGTCCTGCTGCTTGACCAACAACAAGCATTCATCAGACCCGATGGACTGCTGCCGTTTAGATACAATCAGCAGTCCGTGGTCCAAATGATGCGTCAAGCCTTTGATGAAACAAAACATCGAGTCGAGAGGATGGAGGGGGTTTACATCCCCCATTGGGTTTTCGATGGAGAACTGGATCGTCAATTCTTATTTGTCCGTACTCATCAGTTGTTTTCAACCCACTACGACCGGATGTACACCTTCGACAATCTACCTTTCTCCGCGGTCGATTTCCCGCCGCCATCCATGATGGATCAACTCCCCCCATTCGATCTCGGTCAGATGGCCCCCTACGATGAACAGTTGTTGGCTGATTGGTCGGCGCAGCTCTACAGCAACGATGTTGAATTTGTGGTTGAGGATGCATACGACACCATGCTCGCCCTCGCCGTCCAGAAAACTGGCCCACCGGTGATCGAGGGGATAGATCCACCACCAAACACTAGAGGTATGATCTCACTGAACGTTACACAGACGGCCTATCAGTTGGTTTTGATGCCAGTATGGGTAGTGACCGTCAACCTATCGGGGGAACCGCGGCTGATTTTGGTTAACGGCCAAAGTGGGGAAATTGTGAGGCATACCTGGTCTTCAATGAAGAATTGAAGCTGTAATTATCAAAGTTCGATCATGAATCGGGCGAAGGCAAACCGCAAATGTCAGATGATGCCATGAAGACTGGTAGGGACAAGTTCACTTTCTGGGTGCAATGGGTGATTGGCAACGCCGCCGGTTGGACACTTGGAACTGCGGCCGCAGTAGGTATTGGAATCCTGATGACAGGAAGGATAGCACCCGACGTTCCACCCCAGCCTGAGAACGACTACCGAGGGCTGATTGGCGTGGCCACTGCATTTCTGCTCACGTTTCCTTCCTCGGCTCTCCTGGTCAGCCTGGCGCAGTGGCTCGTTCTCCGGGGCAGGATCGCAGCAGGCTGTGGGTGGCTGGTAGTCACCTTCATCGGGACCGCGGCCGGCCTCGTAGCCGCGGCGTCGGTTGCTCAATTGATCGCGAGCTGGATTGTGTTTGGAGCAATCGTGGGCATCCTTCAATGGCTCGCCCTGAGGAGCGCTTTTCAAAGCGCTGGAACCTGGATCGTTGTAAACATCCTCGCCGGTGCAATCGGTGGGGTGACAGGGTGGGTCTTCATTGAATACCTGAATATGAGACCGGTGATAGGCACATTGGATGTTTCGGCGTCCGCTATTCTCATTCCCCCCATCGTGGGCTCGCTCATTTCCGGATTGGGTCTGATCTTCATACTCCAGCAGGGTCCGAATTCACCTGCTGCAACGATGATAGCAGAAACGAACATTGAGCCAAACCAAGCCGAGGGGAAAAGGGATCAGGCTGTCGATTGGCTGGAAGATCTGACGAAAGGGGATCACATATGACTGTGGATTCTTCTCCAAAGTGCTCATCCTGATTTGGAGAACACTTCAATAACATAGGCAGCTTCTAACTGCAATTCGCCTGCCCGAGTTCAGAATTGGGGGACCCCGCTGCATGCATGCTCTGTTGTGCCAATCCCAGCATCTTCGACTGAAGATCCGTGCCGAAGATCGTTGTCTTCCCGCCAGCCCTTCCTGCAAGCTCCCGCAGGGTCATACCAAGTCCAACGGCCACTTCCAGAACGCTTTGGCCTGGGAAGATCCGCGCCTTCTCGATGGCTGTCCGGTGAAAACGCTTCTCGCGCGGGGCGACAATCCTGCTGTAGATCCCGCTCCTGGCATCGTATGCCCGCCTGATCTCTTCGCGGCTGAAATCACTGACTTCTATCATGAGCTTGTCCTCGCCCGGCTGGTAGTAGCACCGCGACAAAGCATCCCTGAAAAGCCATACAGGATGCCTTTGGGGTGAGGGATCGATGTTCGACGGTGTAGACCTAGCCCACCCCCAGGGGCAGGCGCTGAAGCAGCGGGCGCAGATTCTAGCTTCAGCCCTGGACGATATTAGATCCGATGGTCAAGGGACTTTTTGACCCGATGAATAGAGGACATTCTTAACCGATGTTGACACGTCCTTGAGCCAATCCCCCACCTCGGTCTCAGTCGGTTCGAAGATATGGACTCGGCGAAATCCTTAGGGTCCGGTCCGCAGGCGCGCTCAAGGAGGATCGCCAGCCAGCTGTAGGTCAGGTTGCTGTAGTGGAATTCGGTGCCCGGATCGCCCACGAGCGGGAAAGCCTCGATCAGCCGGGGATACACACCCCAGTACAAGGCTTCCAGGTAGGCCGTATCCGTCTCTTCATCGGGATAACCTGAACGCACTTGCAGCAGCTGGCGGATGGTAACCTCTCGCTTCCGTGGATCGGTCACCTCGTCTGCGACTTCCGGGAAGAACTCGATCAGCTTCTGATCGACGCTGGACAGGCATCCTTCACCGATAGCGATGCCAACCAGCGCAGAGATGTAACTCTTGGAGGCTGATTGGATCAACGTCTTCTCGTCGACTGAGCCGCCGTTGAAGTATTGCTCGGCGATCAAGGAGCCGTCCTTGACCACGAGCAGGCTGTAGAGGGTGTCCGGCAGGGTCCAGATTCTTGAGCGCGTTCAAGCCATATCCACAGCCGAGGCTGCACTCCCGACGCTGCTAGCTCGCAGCATCCCTTTTAGGCCCCGATAGCCCGAGACCAACAGGTTGCTGGCAACGTAAGCCGTCACGACCAGGATCGGATACTTCGCCAGTGCCGGCAGCCCTGTCTTGAGCAAGATCGTCCCGAAAACGCCGATGACGATCACATGGATGATGTACACGCCGTAGGAATTGCGGTTCAGCGACTTCCACAGCGATCCAGTCTTAGTAATGTACAAGCGGAAGCTCTCGATCATCACGTAGACCAAGACGACCAGCGCCAGGTAGAAGCTTGCATGCCAGATCAAGCGGTAGAGCGGTGTGATCTCGAAACCCTGCGGGAAGAAGAACGGGTAGACGCGGGCGAAGATGTGGCCCGTCACCGGGATCCAGGCGATCGAATTGGCGATGATATAGGGTGTTTTGCTCTTTGGCCGGTTCGCGAAGATTGTCTGCCTGTAGGCCAGAATGCCCAGCAGGAAGGCCATGAAGTACATCGGCACGCGTTCGTTTTCGAAGTCGAGCAGCGGTGTCAGCGTCCACGAGCGGAAGCCGAGCCAGCTCCCGATGAAGAAGCTGGTCACGAAACCAATGACGGTGGCGCCGGCAATGGCCCAGGCCATAGAGATCTTCGGGAGCTTCACGTTGAGCTTCGAGAGCCCGAGGAAGAGCAGGTCGAAGAGGAACAGCAGCGGCAGGAACCAGAGCCAGTTCTGGCTGTTCGGGTTAGTGAGGTGGAAGTAGGTCGTCCAGTGCTCCTGCGGCAGCCCGCGCGAGTACAGGAAGATCACCTTGTAGAGCGGGATCAGCGTGAAGATCGCGATCGCCCACGGGATCATCAGGCGTTTGAACTTGCCCTTGACGAACTCCCAGGCGGTCTTGTTGTTCAAGGAGGCCTGGGCGAGGTAGCCGGAGAGGAAGAACAGCGTCGCCATCATGAAGATGTCGAAGACGATCCCCACGATGCCCACCCAGGTGATCGTAGTGGGGTCATCGACGATCCAGAACCAGCCCCACAAACCGGCCGCCTCATACACGCCGCCGGTGTGGTAGAGAACAACCAGTGCGATGATGACGGTGCGCAGGTTATCCATCCAGTGGATCCGCTTCTGCCTGATCGCGTTTGCATTTGTCGTATTCATCGGAATTCCCCTTTGCTATCGCTTGCCTCGAATTGCCACCAGACACCTTGAACGCTAGATTGGGCTGAACCCATTGCGCTGCCCATTGAGTTGGGCAAAGAGATCAGTTGCTCTGTTTATGAAACTCGGTCTTGATAAGGTGCGGGTTGGTTACTACTACCCTGACAGGTTGGCCTTCAAATGGCTACTGGCAGAGGTAGGGAACGGCGCCTGGCCGGATAGCCAGTTGCATCCCTGGCCCTTTGGGAAATCAACCTTGAGTCTTTAAGTGTCAAATTCGTTCCTTTTTGCATCCCGATCACGCACCTTTCCACGTCTATGCTCAGGCTATCTTGCTGGGGGGAGGAGTGTCATACCCCGTTGGTAGTAATTGGGGTGGTATTCCCATTTGGGGAGATTGAGGCGCTGTCAAGATCGCACAGCAAGGACTGATCACTGCCTACATCTTCTTGCCGCTCTGACCTGGTATCCGGGCAATCCATAGCCTAGTGGATCATCCCCATCGTTCAGAGGCCGAGAAAGAGAGCCTTCTTGTTGAATCCCGTTCTTGGATCGCTTTGGTATTGAATCGAAGCCGGTATTCATCCACCATCCATCCCTATCTCTGCACAAACTTGAAAACCACACGGAACTCGTCCATACGACCCAATATCTGCCAAGCCCTTGGTTCGAATCCTGAAATGCACATGTAAATATTGTTGATTAGATGAAAGAAGACGCCCTCTCGGGCGCTTCTCTCTAGAGTAGCGGGGCCTGGACTCGAACCCCGTCTCGCTTCGCTCGCGGGGCGAACACCGGTAAGCCCCTCCGGTGCGAACGGCGGCCAAGGACCTTCAGGTTATTAGCTCCAATCTTGAAAAGGGTACCTTGGACCGTCAGGCTGGCCCGCCAAGGGTGGCCTGCTAGTTTTCGGCTACCTGGAGCCTCAGCGGCTCACTTCTATTCTGCAGTTTTACACCAGGTTAGAGAGATTCTTCTCTTGATGGATTAGACCAATGCCTGGATCAGTTTCGGCCATCCATCGTGTCGAAGATGACGGTCGCTCTGCTGACTTCTAAAATACTCCTGATGATGAACTTGATCGAGACCAGCTTGCCGACGCACCTACATATCAGTTGGTAGGGGTAGTATCTCATTGAGTGGTGTAAATACGGGCTTGTGAAAGTGGCCATCGT
>CAYMCO010000063.1:0-10840 GCA_964388955.1 uncultured Anaerolineaceae bacterium
TGCCCCTGCCCCGAGCGGCCACATTGACGATGCGCGGGGCAACTCGCGAACTTCTCCTATGGTTGATGCTTGCTCCATTCTCGTCTCGCCCCGGGGCCCGGACCCTCATGCCTCGAACGTCCTTGTGAGGACGCCCCGGTGCGGTGCCCCGATAGCCCCGCGGAATGGTTGTTCCCTCGGCAGGAGAATAATGTACCCGACCGCCCGAGGCTCGGCGTGCAATCGCACGGCCATCCCGCCCGTCGGGAGGGTCAATTGAGAGGCGGGCCCGCCTCCTCAACGCCGCGCAGCAAGTGATCCACTCGACAATTCCCCCCTTTGCCTCTATGATTATGAGCGTCCGAGCCGGCAGAGCACGGGGGAGGCGAAAGGCATGCGCGTTCGACCAATTGTCGTGATCCAGGGAGCGGAACGGGAGGCCGAGGTCCCCGGTATTGAACGCATTTCCAAGCGGGTCAATCTTCGACCGGCGAAGACGACGCGGGAGCTGCGAGACGCCCTGCCGGGCGCTGAGATCCTGCTGGGTTGGGACTTCCGAGCCGGGAATCTGGAAGAGGTCTGGGACCGGGCAGAGGACCTGCGCTGGGTCCACTGGGCAGGAGTGGGCGTGGATGCGTTGCTCTTCCCCGACCTTGTCGAGAGCGAGGTGGTTCTCACGAACTCCAGCGGCGTGTTCAAGCGTGCGATGGCCGAATACGTGCTGGGCCTGATCCTGTGCTTCGCCAAGGGTTTCCCGGAGACGGCCCGTCTGCAATCGAGGCGCGAATGGGGCTATCGGTTGACCGAGCGAATCGATGGCTCCCGCGCGCTGGTCGTCGGGGTGGGCCCCATTGGACGGGAGATCGCTGGCTTGCTCAAGCTGGCTGGGCTTGAGGTGCGCGGGGTGGGGAGGCACGCCAGAAAGGGCGATTCCCAGTTCGGAGACATCTACGGGTCTAGCGACTTGCTCCCGGCCTTGCCCTGGGCAGACTATGTGATCGTCACCTTGCCACTGACCGCGGCGACGCACCATCTTTTTGCGGAGCAGCAGTTCGAAGCCATGCGGGCGGAAGCGCGCTTCATAAATGTGGGGCGGGGCCCCACGGTGCACGAAGCGGCGCTGTCGAATGCGCTCCAGAAAGGAAGCATCGCAGGGGCCGCCCTGGACTGCTACGAGCAGGAGCCTTTGCCGAAAACGAGCCCGCTCTGGTCGGCCCCCAACGTGATCATTTCCCCGCACATGTCAGGCGACTATATCGGCCATACTGAGGCGCTGGCCGAGATCTTCTTTCGCAACCTCGAGCGCTATCTGGCGGGCGAGCCTTTGCTCAACGTGGTGGACAAGGGCCTGGGGTATATCCCATCGAATCCGTGATCTCATGCAGGTGTTCGGCGGCGAGCCGGACAAGCTCGTATAGCTCGGTGGCGCGCATCCTTCACTCTCGGGTATCACGCTCTGCCATATCTCCTCCGAGGTTCCAACGGCGTACCGCCAAATCATCAACCGGTTTGCCTGTCCTGCATCGGAATGCGCTGTGACCGAGGCCAACATGGGCTGACGGGTTTATCAGCCAACCTGCGAGGAACGAGAGGGTTGCATCCTTGGGGGCAATCCTGCGCCAATAGATGGATTTCATCCCCGAGGAGGGATGTCTTCACCTTGGGGTGCCCCCCCTGTGAGGAGGATTTCTACGCGCTCGATGTCGACTTCGGCCGGGTCGGCGCCCAATTCCAAAAGCACCTCGTCCGGCCGGCCGGTGGCACCTTCGAGAGCGCTCAAGCGCATGTGCAGCAGTTTTCGCCCTGAAGGGCGCCGGCGGATTTCCAATGCTTGGATGAGGGGGCGAAGGTCATATTCCTTGCCCCGCCGGATCCGATACGCGTGTTCCCGGATCAACAGCGCAGCGACCTCCTTCTCCAGATCGAGACCTTGGGGCAACGTGGCCCGATAGATCGCAGCTTCGACCAGCGTCTGGACCGCGGGGCTGTGATCGGGAACCCGTTGCACGGCGCCGATCTGGATCCCAGGCGGGCGGGCGCGGCGTAGGATAGCGAGGATCTCGGCGGGCTCCAAATCTCTCTCGAGCCAGAGATCGAGCAATTCCGCCCGCGCGGTGAACCCGAGCGGCAGCGCCATGCCGATCTGGAGCTTGGCGCGTGGCGTATAGCCTTGTGAATAATGCACGGGCAGGTAGGCGCGGCGCAGCCAGCGCTCCCAAGTGCGCTGCAGATCCAGATGGCTTGTATAACGCATGCTTGCAGCCTTCGAGAATCGGATCCGATAACGGAAGCGGGAGGGCAGCTTCATGGCGCCGTGCCCTGTTTGATTTCCACCCGTGTTCGACGCGGGGATCGGACCTCGGGGCATTTCCAATGTTCGCCGGGATGGTCTCGGCGCAGGTCCTTGAATCCCGGAAGAATGCCGCATGCGAAGCACTGCTCGCGACAATCGATCCGGGCCTTGCCCTCCCGGCTCCAAAGGTAGTCCTGGATCAGAAAATCCTTCCGCACTCCGGAATTGATATGATCCCAGGGGAGCAATTCCTCCGTGGACCGGCGGCGATGGGTGTAGAAGGTCGGGTCGAGGCCGGCGGCGGCGAAGGCCGCCGTCCAGGCGGAGTAGTTGAAGTGCTCGCGCCAGGCGTCGAATCGCGCGCCCCGTTGCAGTGCGCCGAGGATCACATCTCCCATGCGCCTGTCGCCGCGCGACAACCATGCCTCGAGCATCGTCTCGCGGGGATCGGTCCAGTTGAGCTTGAGGCCAGGCCCCCGCAACTTCCGCCTCAGCAGATCCTGTTTGGCCTCTATCTGCTCGATGCTATCGCAGGGGACCCATTGGAAAGGTGTGTGCGGTTTGGGGACAAATGTGCTCACCCCTGCCCGAACGCTGGCCCGGCGCCCGATGATCGATTGTCCCTCCGCCAGCACCGCCTTGCACAGGTCAGCGATTGCCGCCACGTCCTCCAGCGTTTCGGAGGGATGGCCGATCATGAAATACAGCTTCAGGTGATGCCAGCCATGTCCAAACACCTGGCGGGCGGTCTCCAGGAGCTGTGCACTGCTGACAGGCTTATTGATAATGTCTCGCATGCGTTCGGTTGCCGCCTCGGGAGCAAGGGTGAATCCGCCCACATGCGTCCCGCCCTGCAGCGCATTCATGAGTTCCACCGAGAAGGATTCGATCCGCAGGGAGGGAAGGGAAATACTGATGTGCCGGTCATGAAACCGATCTCCCACTGCCTGCACCAGTTCCGAGATGTGACTGTAGTCTGAGGAAGACAAGGAGAGCAGCCCGATGGATTCGAATCCGGTGCTGGCCACTGCTGTTTCGATGGCCCCCAGGATCTGTTCCACAGGCCGTTCGCGCACAGGTCGGTTGATCATGCCGGCGTGGCAGAAGCGGCACCCGCGCGTACAGCCTCGCATGATTTCAATCGGGACGCGTTGATGCGCAGTCTCGATATAGGGCACGATGAGATTCGTGACCGGTGGTGGGAGGTGAGGGACCAAGCGTTTGGTCACCGGAAGCTTGGCAGCATCGGACAACGGTTCGACCTGTTTGGGGACGCCGTCCCGGTTGTAGTGCACCCGGTAGAGGGCGGGGACGTACACTCCCCAGATCTTCGCCAGATTGCGCAGCAGTTCATTGCGAGAGGCCCGGCTCTGCTTTCCGATCCGCAGCGCGTCTGTGACGTCGAGGATGAGCTCCTCACCCTCGCCGATGGCAAAAGCGTCGATGAACTCGGACATCGGCTCGGGGTTGAAGCAGGCGTGACCGCCGGCGACCACAATCGGATCCCGATTTGACCGCTCTGAGGATTGCAGGGGAATCCCGGCCAAGTCCAGCATGTTCAGGGTGTTTGTGTACAGGCTCTCATACGGCAGAGAGAACCCGATCAAGTCGAAATCGGAAAGCGGGCGTCTGTTCTCCAGGGAGAACAGCGGGATGCCGGATTCTCGCATCGCTGCTTCCATGTCCGGCCAGGGGGCGAAGGCACGCTCGGCGAGCGCGTCCGGCTGCCGGTTGATGACGTCGTATAGGATCGCCAGAGCCAGATTGGACATGCCCAAGTCGTAGATGTCCGGAAACGCCAGCGCCACCCGCAGCGGGGTGCGGTCCCAATCCTTGCGCATCTGGTTGAGTTCCCCGCCTGTGTATCGTCCGGGCTTGCGAACCCTCGGCAGAATTGTCTCTAGGGAACGCGAGATCGTCTCAGGATCCACTGACTTTCGCCTTACGCTCAAATCGGACCGAATGAGTGGGCTATTATAGCATGGGGCGGGCGCGGTGCGCTCTGCGCTTTGCGTTATGCGCTGTGGGCTTCGCGCAGAAGCGTTGGAAGGTTATGAGGTCCGAACGTACAAACGTGCCACGCTGCAACCTGCAGCCTGCAACCCGGATCCGGATCCGCAATCCCTATTCCCTACTCCCCCCTCTCTCTGTGCCGGCATGGTAGAATATCCCGCGTGCGCCCCCATCGTCTAGAGGCCAAGGACGTGGCCCTCTCAAGGCCAAGACCGGGGTTCGAATCCCCGTGGGGGCACTGGACCGGGATGGCCGCCCCCTGCTTGCGGGGCGGTTTTCTCTGACAGCCACAAGGATAATATTGCCCTACTGGCGCGACCGTGTGGGGCAGACCGCCAGTATCGACCGAACTGCCGAATATCTGCCAGCGTGCAAGCGCTCTGTATGCATCAAAGGGAAGAGTGGCTATGCCGATCTTGCGGGCGGCAGTGGGATCAGCTTCGATGTGCTCGCTTTGTACGCCTCATAGTCCTCCAGGCCGCCCCATTTCTCATCGGCGCGCGCTTCAAGAATTGGCACACCGCTGACCCGCGTCAGCAAGAAAACGACGAAAAGCGGTGAGATCAAAGTGAGCCACTGCCAGCCGTGCAGGGCCGTGCTGGCGATGATGGCCACCCCGATCCAGAGCACAATCTCCCCGAAATAGTTCGGGTGGCGGGACCAGGACCAGAGACCGACATTGATAAATCGACCTTCGTTCTCAGGCGCGGCACGGAACATGCTCTTCTGCCGGTCGGCGATGACCTCAATCCCAAACCCCAGGGACCACACCAGGAACCCGGCCAGGGCGGGTGTGCCCAGCTCGGCCTTGGGCCCGGAGGTGATGGCAGCCAACGCAGCTGCCAGTGTGAAGCTGACCCACAGGCCTTGCACGGTCCAGGCGAGCAGGAACCGGCTGAACGATGTCTTGATTTCGTCAAAGCGGGGGTCGGATCCCTTCGCCCGGATGCGCCGGAAGAGGAAGGAGCCCAGACGAAGTGCCCAAACCCACACGACCCCTGCCAGCAGCAGGTCCCTGAGGGCGACCGCAGGGCTCAATATGAGAGCGATGGTCACGACGGAAACGTAGGTGACGCTGCCGGCGAGATCATAGAACAGTTCGGTCTTCATCGCAAACGCCGGAATAAAGGCAGCCCATTGGATGAAGAATGCCAGCGCGATGCATAATGCGAAAAGCGGTATGCCGGAAATGACATACCCACCCCGGCTGCCCGCAAACGCAAGGCCGGCTGCGACCAGGACAATGAAGGGCAAGGCCAGAAGTGGGCTGCGGTTGGTGCTTTCCACGCTTCCTTCCTCAGTTCAATTCGGTGATTGCGCCGTCGGGAGGTGGGGTCCGGCCGCCAGATTCCCAAGCGCCGGGTCGCCATCTCCATTCTTGAATGACAAATCCTTCCAGGCCTCTGGGACCTCCGCCACCCGGGGCAGGCCGACGGTATTCAGGCGAACCGCATCGTGATCGTTCATGCTTTTCCACTCATTGTTCTTCTCGGGCCGCTGGCTTGAAGTATCTCGATGGGTCTTCACCCCGATATTGGGCCGCCATCGGTGGAGCGAACCGCCACACGAATGTATGTCCCAGCGAAGGTAACATATCGCCCAGCTATTGTCAAGATTAAGTTGTATAATCAGGGCGCAACCTCTACGGGGCGCGTCAATTGTCCGACCGGGAGGGCGCGTTGATTGTCCAGGAGCCGCAAATGAACCCTGGGGCGTTCGAGGGAAATTGTGCCGTGCTGCGCGCGTTATTCAAGGGAGGCCGCGCCCTATTCCCGGGTGCTCAACCCCGTGCTGCAGGGGGGGAGTTTGACCCTGCGGGCGAATTTGCCGGCGATGGGTTCCTGAATTGGCGCGTGTGGAAAGCCGATACATCCACAAGCCCTGGGCGATGTCGGAAGATGCCCAGCGGCAGGCGGCCTGCATTCTCGGGAAGGATTATCCCCCGCCGATCGTGGATCATGCTTGGGCGCCAGAGCGGGCGCTCGCCGCCTGTGCCCAAGCGAGAGGGGAGAGAGGAGACGTAAAATGCCAATTATGGCTGCAAGCAGGCAGGACATCGTAGGTCTAGTCGTCGCGGTGGCGATTCCGCTGGTGGTGGGCGCGATCGGGGGGCTCGCTACCTCATCGTCGGTCTCAAGTTGGTATCCGGGCCTTCTCAAACCATCCTGGAACCCCCCAAACTGGCTTTTCGGGCCTGTTTGGACAGTGTTGTATATCCTGATGGGGGTGGCCGCCTTCCTGGTTTGGCGGGAAAGAACAGGCGTGCCGGAAGTGCGCAGCGCGTTGATCCTTTTTGCAGTGCAGCTGCTGTTCAATTTGGGCTGGTCCGTGATCTTTTTCGGGCTGCGCAGGATCGGCTGGGCGCTGATTGAGATCGCCGTCACATGGGTGCTGATCTTAGCCACAATGGTGGCATTCTATCGTGTGCGCCCGGCCGCAGGATGGCTGTTGCTGCCCTATCAACTCTGGGCGTCTTTCGCCACATTGCTCAATGGAGCGATCTGGTGGCTTAACCGCTGACGGGACCCTCGCCTTTGGTGCGCTGGGCCGAGCTGCGATGAGTGGTGGGGCCCGGTTCATGCCTCGTTCTCGAGCGCGGACCGGATCCCCGGCAGCATGCGCAGTTTGCGGCCGGTGGTCACAAGCGATCGCCGATTCTACACGTCTTAGTCGTGCCTCTCAGTATTGTCCAAAGTGGACCTGCATAGGCCGGCGGCTGCGGCCGCTGCAGCGGAAGCAGCCCACGTCATCAGCCATCATATTCTATCGGGGGGTGGAGGGGGTCTATCCCCGCACGCCCGCGCTGCACTCCTGCGATCTCCTCCGGAGGGATGTACTGCGTTCCCATTCTCCGCGACACCACTGAAAGGGCATTGTAAGGCAGCGGCCATGAGGGAACGATTATCATGAACTTGGTGATCTTGAAAATCCATCGCAACTGCGGTGACCATCTTGCCCGGAATTGTCGGAAGGTGGTCACCTGTTGGGAGTAGGCGGGGAGGGAATAGATCTGGATGAAAGGCCGCGCAGCATTTGCCGTTCTCATGGTCCTGACACTGAGCTTCTGGGTCGGCCGTCCAAGCGCGGCTGCCCCTCTGCGCACGCCGGGCGAAGGCCAGATCACCAGCCTGGTCATGGTGGGCGCCCAGAACCCCGGCGACCCCATTGATATCGACAGTTCTGTCTTGGCGACCACCAAGTGCCAGAACACGAACCTGTACTACGAAGTCTATTCGCCCACCATGGTGCTGGTCGACACGCGACGGGCCGACCCCCCCAAGCTGAATCCTGGGGACACATTCGATGATAGTTGGAGCACCTCCAATACGCCGGAAACCGGGGACTACACGGTGACTCTGTGCTGGAGCACAGGGGCCTCGTCCAACTGCAACATCGACTACGCGGAGACCACCGCCTGGTCGGTGCCCACGCTTGGCGCGGCCTTGAGCATCCTGGGCCTGGGCTTTGTAGCCGCATGGCTCTACCGACGGAGAGCGGATTTCGCCGAGGCGGCCAGATGACAAACTCCGGACTTGCGGGGCTGGCTCTGCTCTACATCCTTGGGCTGCTGGCCATGCGCCGCATGCGGCACCGGCTGCCCGCCTATCTGTGGGGGAGCTTCGGCTTGGTAGCCCTGGTGGTATTGGCCAGCAGATTGGGGGAATGGAACATCCCCTTGGGATCCGCTCAAGCCCGCCTGTTCGTCTGGGGCGGCAGCCTGGTCGGATTGCGATTTGGCCTGCTGGAGCCGACGGGGCTGATCGTGCCGGACCCGACGGGCTACTCCATCCTGCAGATCGAGGTGGAGTGCTCTACGCTGATCGAAGCGACCGTATTTGCAGGGCTGATCCTCTTCTATCCTCGCTTCCAAGCGCGAGAGCGGCTGCTGCGGTTGGGTGCCGGAGTGAGCGCCACAGTGGCGATGAATTTGGTGCGACTCGGTGTCATCGTGGCCATGGTCTCGCTGCTGGGCAAGCCTGCGTTGCCCTGGGCCCACGCGATCGTGGGCCGGCTGGTCTTCTTCGGGGGCATCGTATTCGTATATTGGCGGATGTTGACATTGCCTACGCTGCGAGTTGTGGGTCGGGATCTGGAGGTCACCGGGCGTGCTGTCAAATAGCGGGTGGCCGGAGCGGCTAGGATGACGTCAAACCTCGAACTTCTGCTTTTCTTCTGGCTGGTCTGGATCCTGATCCCGATCCTGGTGGATGGGCTGCAATCCATCCGCGACGCCCTCACGGTGGTGCTGAATCGGGGCCTGGCGAATCCATACCCGCCGCTGCCCGAGTCCCGCAAGCCCAAGGTCTCGGTGATCATCCCCGCTTACAACGAACAACTGGATATCGACCGCTGCATTACTGGCCTGAAGGCGCAGACCTACCCCCACCATCTCATCGAAGTAATCGTAGTCGATGACGGGTCCACAGATCGGACTGAAGAGGTGGTCAACGGCCACATCAATGGGAATGCGCACTGGAACGGCCATATCCGGCTGCATAACCGCATCATTCCGGCTCAAGAGTTCGGTGGGGTGATGACCCTTGTGCATGGCGGGCATCAGGGAAAACCAGCGGCGGTGAACAGCGGGCTGCGCCGCTGCCGCGGCGAGCTGGTCATGACCATCGATTCGGACGTCGTGCTGGAGCCCGAGGCGATCGAGCAGGCGGTGGCTGCGTTTCGGTTCAATCCAAGGATGGATGCTGCCACCGCGCATTTGATCATAGACGCGAACCTGCTTGTGGAGGCCGATAAGGCCGGCCACATCAGCCTGGACGAGCAAAACCTCCCGATTCGGAAGCGCCTCAATTTGAGCCAGAAGTTCCTCGCCGTGGCCCAGTTTCTGGAATACTTCCAGTCCTTCCGCATCGGAAGGCACGCGGAGGCGGTTAGACAAGAGCTCTTCACCATCTCCGGGGCCTGCGCCATGTTCCGCAGAGAGGTATTGCTTGGAATTCGGGGCTATCGAGCCCGCACCGTGTCGGAGGACACGGATGCAACGCTCACCCTGCATCGGCAGCAGGGGTTGATCGGCTATCTACCTCAGGTCCGCGTCCATATCGCGCCTACGATACACTGGCGGGAGCTGTACTCCCAGCGCGTTCGATGGCAACGCGGCGAACTGGAAGTGGTAGCCGTCAATGCCGATCACCTGGGTAATGGCTCGAGATTCTGGCGCCGCAGCCTCCCCTGGCGCCTGGTCCGGGATCATGCTCTCTCCATCCTGCGCATGGTGTGGACCTTCCTGATTCCCCTGTTCCCCTTCATCGGCTACCCGACAAGTACTGTTGTGCGGGCATTGAGCTTAATGTATGCTCTTTACATTGGGTTGGACGGATTGCAGTCAATTGTGGCCCTGCCAATTTGCGCGCCGAGTGAGCGGCGGAAGCTACGGGAGGCCGCGCTGATCTTACCGATCCTGCCCCTGTACCGCATGGTGGTCTACTTCTTCCGTCTGAGCGGCATCATGCGATCCTTGAGTGAAGAGCCCTCATGGACCGCCTCAACGGAATGGCTTGAACGGATCCGAGTTCCATGGCTGAAGCCGGTGGCGAAGAAGCTGGAGGTCTTGGTCGAAGTCTGGTCCGACTAATCCCGCGTATGAGAACAACGGTCGACCTGCGGCCAGCGCTGATTCTCGCGCTGGCGCTGTTGCTCTTGTCCGTAGGCGTATTCCGGGGGGAGTTCCCACGCGGCGCCGATACCTGGGGTCACATGGCCAAGGCGGAGTACCTCGCGGGGGAGATGCGCGGGGAGGGCCCGTCTGCCTATTTCACCGCTGCGTGGATGCCAAAATGGTATATGGGGGACCCGTTCCGCACGTATTACCCGCCCCTGACCGTGCTCGTTCTGACCCCTTTTGTCTACCTCCTGCACGACACCATACTTGCCTACCGGGTCTTCGTGATGTTGCTTCTAGTGGCGTACGCCATCCTCTGCTATGTCTTCCTGTATCGCTTGTGGGGGAAGTGGCCGGCAACGTTGGGCGCGGTGATGGCGCTTTGGGCGCCCTACCAACTGCGCACGGTGTTCTTCGAGGGCAACCTGCCCCGCGGGCTTGCCCTGCTCTCCCTCCCCGTTCTGGCCTTGGGGACAGAGGGCCTGCTGAAGGCAGCTTCCCACCGCGCCCGCTGGGTGGGAACCCTGGCCCTGGCCTGGTGTTGGGCGTTGTTAGCCCATCCCCAGCAAGCCTACATGTTCGCCATCGGATTCGCCCTCTACATCGTCACGCGCCTGTTTCTGGATGTGACCTTGCCGGTCTGGCCGGCGGGCTTGTGGCTCGTCGGCCTGCTGATCGGTGTCGCTTTGGCCGCTCCATGGATTTTTCCGGCCTACGTCGGTGACGAACTGCCGGGAATTCCCTACTTGCCTCCGGAGAAAGTGCCGCTTTTCTCAGCCCCACTGCGCGGTTTCTTCCCCGCCCTGGATCTGAAGAGCGGCCGGATCGCATTTGGTTTTGGGGGCATCTTCCTCGCCGTATTGGCGGTCGTTGCGCGCCCCAACCGGTAGTATCTCATTGAGTGGTGTAAATACGGGCTTGTGAAAGTGGCCATCGTG
>CAYMCO010000064.1:0-10771 GCA_964388955.1 uncultured Anaerolineaceae bacterium
CCTGGAGGGGACTTCCACCCCTCTGTGCGTGCCCGCTTGCAGGCGCACTAGGGGCGGTTCGCGAACCGCCCCTACACGATCCGCACTCCCCCTTCAGATGAGAATCCCTCATCGTATCGTAGAGACGTTGCATGCAACGTCTCTACGCGGCAAATTGCAGATCCGCGCCATACAGAAGACCACGTCACGCCAAGGCCCACAGCCAAGACGCCGGAGATGGGGCTCTCCGGGCGAGATTCCCAGGGTCCATCGTGCGATTCACCCCATGCAAAGTCTCTACGCGGCCAGGGGGCCATCGCGGCTACTTGAATCCCACCCTCCTCTCCCGGATAATAGAAGCGGAACCGCACGATCTGGACTCGAGGGCGTTCCCCATGGACTTCGAACCGACGGATGAACAGCGCATGTGGCGGGCGGCGGTGCACGACTTCTGCGAGAAGGAGGTGCGCCCCAAGGCGGCCCAGATGGATGCGGAGGCGCGTTTCAACGCCGAGGCGGTCGCCAGGATGCCCGCCCTGGGTTTGCTGGGGCTCAACATCCCCCCGGAGTACGGCGGCGCCGGGGTGGACGCGATCAGCGCCGCCATCGCCATCGAGGAGCTGGGCCGGGCCTGCGGCGGCACGGCGCTGTCCATCGCAGCCCACAACGGGTTGGGCTGCGCGCCCATCGCGCTTTTTGGGGACGAAACGCAGAAGAACCGCTGGCTTCCGGGGCTGGCGGCGGGCGAACTGGGGCTGGCCTCCCTGGCGCTCACCGAACCGGGGGGCGGTTCTGACCTGGCCGGCAGTGTGCGCACGCGCGCCGGGCTGCAGGGCGGGGAATGGGTGATCAACGGGGCGAAAGCCTGGATCACCAACCCCAGCGTCGGATCGCTGGTGGTGACGTTGTGCCGCACCGACGCCTTCGGAGGCGAGGGCGCGATGAGCCTGATCGTGGTGCCCACCGGCGCGCCTGGGCTGCACGTCCACCCGCCGGAGAAGAAGATGGGCACGCGCGCCTCCCCCACTCACGCCCTCACCTACGAGGACGTCCATGTCCCGGAGGATCACTTGCTCGGAGAGGCGGGCCGCGGTCTGCAGCAGACTCTGCAGACATTGGACGGCGGGCGGATCGGAATCGCGGCTTTGTCCCTGGGGCTGGCGCGAGCGGCCTTCGAAGCGGCCAACAGCTACGCCGGGGAGCGCGAGGCCTTCGGCGCGCCCATCAAGGAGCATCAGGCCATTCGATTCATGCTCGCCGATGCGGCCATGCAGATTGAGGCCGCCCGGCTGTTGGTCTGGCGGGCGGCCTGGATGAAGGAGCGCGGCGAGCCGTTCACAAAGGAAGCGGCCATGTGCAAGCTCTTCTCCACCGAGGCGGCGGAGCGGGTGTGCCGCGACGCGATCCAGATCATGGGCGCCTACGGGTACAGCAAGGAGTATCCTGTCGAGCGCTTCTACCGGGACGCCCGGCTGATGACCATCGGAGAGGGCACCAGCGAGATCCAGCGCCTGGTGATCGGGCGCAGGATATAGGAAGCGCCATCGCACCCTTGAGAGAACGAAAGACGCATCCGTCTACGAGGGAGGGGAACCCCCGTCGCTGCTCATTCGGCTGCCCCAGCCAGCGCGGCGAGCGTCGCAAGGATGCCTAGCACCGCCATCGCCGCCGCGAACGCCGGCCGCCCTGCCGTCCATGATGATCGCACCGCCGTGATCCTCCTCCTCGGCCGGCCCCGGCCCCGTGCGCCGGCGCAGACGCGAGGACTCCTTCCCAGTATTCTGCCAGAAGGTCATTACGAGAGTATTACCCGGGGCAAACGGGGGTACAGGTTGGTGCGGGCTGTCAGCTATCAGCGATCAGCCATCAGCTTGAGGCCTTCCGCCGCTGAGAAACAATCCGCGGCAGTCAGTGCAGAGCTGGACGCCGACCGCCGATCGCAGCAGGATTTCCGGTTGTCACCGACGAGCTGAAAGCTGAATGCTGAGCGCTGAATGCTGGACGCGCAGCGTCCGTCGTTCGTCCTCCCTCATTCGTCGGCCCCGGGCGATCCGTGTACAATCGGGGGGAGTCAACGCAGCCAGTCGAGGTGAACATGACCCAGAAGATCGTTGAATGCATTCCCAATTTCTCGGAAGGAAGACGAAAAGAGGTGATTGAATCCATCGCCACCTCGATCGAGGCTGTGGACGGGGCCTTCGTCCTGGATCGCCATTCGGACCCCGACCACAACCGCACGGTGATCACCTTCGTCGGGGCTCCCGGCGCCGCCCAGGAGGCCGCCTTCCACGCCATCCGCACGGCCGCCGAGAAGATCGACCTCGATCTCCACTCGGGGGAGCATCCCCGCATCGGCGCCACGGATGTCGTCCCCTTCGTGCCCATAGAAGGCGTGGATATGGCGGAGTGCGTCGAGCTGGCACGTTCGCTCGGCGAACGCGTGGCTCGGGAGTTGAGCATTCCGGTGTATCTGTATGAACAGGCGGCCACACGGCCCGACCGCGTCAATCTCGCAAACATCCGGCGCGGCGAGTACGAGGGCCTGAAGAAGAGCATTGAGACGGATCCGGAGCGGGCGCCCGATTTCGGACCCTCCCGGCTGGGAAAGGCAGGCGCCACGGTGATTGGTGCGCGTCAAGCCCTCATCGCGTTCAATGTATACCTGACCTCGAGCGACGTAGAGATTGCCAAGAGCATCGCGCGTGCCGTGCGGCATTCCTCCGGCGGGCTGCACTACGTGAAGGCGCTGGGCCTGTTGGTTGAGCGCCAGGCGCAGGTCTCGATGAACTTGACCGACTATACCCGGACTCCTGTGGCTCGTGTGGTCGAAATGATCCGCCGTGAGGCGCAGCGGTATGGGGTGACCATCGACCGTTCGGAGCTGGTGGGATTGATCCCCCAGGCCGCGCTCATCGATGCGGCCCGATGGCACTTGCAGCTCGACGATTTCGAACCCGATCAGATCCTTGAGATGCGCCTGGGGGCCGCCCTGCGGCGGCAGCCCACATTCCTGGACCGTCTGGCGTCCGCCACGGCGACTCCCGGCGGCGGCGCCGCTGCTGCACAGGCCGGTGCGATGGCGGCGGCGCTGGTGGCCATGGTCGCACGCCTGACGCAGGAAAAGAAGGCGTATGAGCCGGTCGCCGAGCGCATGCGCGAGATCGCTGGCTCAGCCGACGACCTCCGGCGGGACCTGGAGGCGGATGTTGAGCGGGATATCAACGCCTTCGACGAGGTCATGCGGGCCTACCGCCTGCCGAAGGGCACGCCGGACCAGGAGCGCGACCGCGCCCAGGCCATTGAGGATGCCACCCACGGCGCGGCGCTCGTGCCGCTTCAGGTTGCGGAGGCCACGGCCACTACGCTGGAGCTTTCGGCGGAGGTGGCCGAGACGGGCAATGTGAACGCCATCAGCGATGCGGGGTCGGCGGGCGCCTTGGCGCGCGCCGCGCTCCAAGCGGCGAGCTTGAACGTGCGCGCCAATGCCGCCAGCGTGAAGGACAAGGCGGCGGCCCAAGGCTGGCTGGACCAACTGGAGATATTGCTCAATCGCGCTGCGGAGGCCCATGGCCGCTTGAACGACGCCATCCGGCAGCGCGGCGCCCTCTAGCGCGGCGGCGTTGCCGGCCTACGGGTTGAAGGTCGCAGGTCCCAGGTTTGAACGTTCACACGTTTGAACGTGATAACGTTCCAACGCATTGCGCACCACGCATCCCGCACCGCGCCTCACCACCCGCTGGCCTCGAAGATATCCCCCAGAAATGTCTTGCGCTCCTGCTCGAGCATCGGCCGCGGCTGGGCCCAATCCTCCAACATCGCGGTCAGCAGTTCGGTGCTGATATGACGGCCGCCGTAGAAGACATGCCGATCGAGGAATTCCTGGCGCACCTCAAGCCTCCACATCTGGTCGAAGAACAGATTGCCGAGGCCGTAGTGGATGAAACCATCTTGATAGAACTCCATCGCCTGCGGCTGGTGGGCCTGGCTCCCGTTCACGATCACCGCGCCGGCTTCCACCGCCTGACGGAAGCGATCTCGCTGCTGCTCAACCGGGCGGGGAGTATAGTATTCGTTCCACTGGAAAGTGAATATCGGCAGGTAGCCCCGGGATTTCAAATCCGCCACCTGCGCAAACAACCGATCGAAGTCACACGGCGTCGCTCCCGGCCCATCCTCGGTGGCCCAGGCGTTGATGGGGCCGGCGTAGTTGCAGCCCAAGAACGCAAGCCGGTTGCCGTTGTGTTCGATCAGCAGCGGCTGGAAGGCTCGCTCAAGATCATCCCCGCCCCCGAAATACTGGAACCCATGATCCCGGTAGAGCCCGAGCGTGTAATCCAGCGCTGCGGTTCCCCAATCGTTCACATGGTTTCCCGTCAGTTCGATCAGGTCCACCCCGATCGAGTCGAACAAGCCGATGTCCTGCGGGTCGCTGCAGAAACTCAGGCCGCGCTGCACCGGATTGGGAGCCGGGCAATCCTCGGCGAAGGCCACTTCGTTGCTGATGTGCGCGAAGTCCGCCTGCTGCATCCAATCACGAATCAGACGGCCTGGATAGTTGACCCCCAGACTGTCCATCATGTAGGCCGTGGCGCGTGTGAGCGCGGTCACCCCCGTCATCATCACCACCGTCATTCGATCCGGATCGCGGTTGCTCTCCGGCCAATCCAGCGCGGCAGCGATCGCGGCTGACAGGTCCGCATCGCCCGAAACGCCGAAAGACATGCGCAGCACATAGTCATCCGGCTGGAAATCGGAATGGATCGGAGAATCTCCGCCCATGGACAGCACCTTCCAGCGCGGCTCCAGCGCCTCGAAGGGCAGCACCGTCACCGACCCCGGTGTGTCCCATGCCCGGGAGAGCTGGTCCTCGGCCGGCACAAGGTGCACCGCCCCCTCCGCCGGCGCGCCGAAGAGGGCCTCCAGCATGGCCGCCTCCGCCGGCGCGGCGGTGACGCCGTCGGGATCCGCCCCCAACCACCGGCCCCAAAACTGGTCGAGGGTCACTTCATCGGAGATGGTGTTGAAGGACGCCCCCAGGGCGTATATCCAGGTGGTCAGCGGCATGTCCGCCCGGGGTTCGATTCGTACGCTCGCCGCCTCGGGTCGATCCACCCATTGGACCACTCTCCCGTTGACCTCCCCCAGGGCGTCGAGAGTGCCCCTCAGCGTCCCGGGCAGCGCCGGGGAGCTCCAAATCGTCAAGGCCTCGGGCGTGGGGGTCCGTTCCGGGGTGGGGGTGGGCGGCGCCGGCAGGAAGGGTGTGGGGCTGGAGGCCGCGGGCCTGGCCGGCTCGCCCGGGGGGCTGGCCGTCGATTGGCAGCCGGCGGTCAGCAGGACCCCCAGAGCTGCGATCGCCAGCCCAAGCGGAAGGGGATGAGACCGGCTCATGGTCCGTCGCCAAGCTTTCTCATGCAGTGCACCCGCCGAGTCTATCACAAGCGGGCGGGCGTGGAAGGCTGGAGGGGGGTCCCGTTTTGGAAGAGCGGGCTGTTGGTTACCCAGATCCCCAAGACGATCGCGTCCGGTTCCTCGTACAAACGATGCCGCCCCCGGCCCCCGGAAGAGCGGTGGCGCGGGGTGTGGCGCCAGATCTCGCCCGTCTGGGACTATTCAAGGCAACTGTGGCTTGGCCGGGTTCGATGCTAGTCGTGGTCCCCTGCGCCGGAAGGCATGACATAGTCGATCACATCCATCAGATCCTTGTACCGGAAGGGCTTCGCCAGGAAGGCATCGGCGCCCGCCGTCCAAGCGGATGAACGATCCTCCGGCATGCCGAGCGCGCTGATGACTACAAAGGGCGTCCGCAGCAGGGCAGGATCGGATTTTATCTTCCGAATCAACGTCAGGCCATCCACCTGGGGCATCATGACATCCACCAGGATTAGGTCTGGGGTGACCGACTCGAGCAGCTTCAGGGCTTCCCCTGCGTTGTGGGCAATATGGACCGCGAAGCCGCGGGATTCCAGAAGATTGCCCGTCGCATCGGCATACGCGATCTCATCATCTATGATCATGACGGACTTTTGCATTGGTTCGATCTTTTCCATAGAGTCACCTCCATTCATCGGTATCTAGCGTGGCCACCTCGGTGGCGCACACGGCCGAACAATCCGCGTTTGTCTGGCCCATCCATGATTCTCACCCTGGGAGAGACGGGCACGCCAGGGGGCAAATCGCACTCGTACCCCTTCTTTCCCTCGCGGGGCCGGTCGCCGTCGACGCTCCCGAACCCGCCCTTCCGGAAACTCCCGCACGGTCAGGCGCGCGCTCGCTCTTGGCGGGCGCTCGCATCCAGAGCCCCGCGAATCAGACGCAGCAGCGCATTCGACTGGATGGGTTTCTGACTCCACACAAAGCCTGCGCGCGTGGCCAGCTCCTTGGTGTTCTCCCCCAGCGGATATCCCGTCAACAAAATCCCTTCGATGTCGGGCCTGATTCGTGTGATCTCCCGCAGCACCTTGCGGCCGTCCGTATCCGTCAGCACCATGTCGCACAAAACAAGGTCGATCCTATCCCGATGCTGCGAGAAGACCCCCATCGCCTCGATGCCGGAGGCGGCCAGAAGCACTTCATAGTCATTCTGCAGCAGCACATCCGCCAGCGCCCTGCGCACCGACAGGTCGTCCTCGATGATGAGGATGGTCTCCGATTTCCCACCGACGGACACGGCCTCGTCCTGATGGAGAATCTCAGCTTCCTCTACCTCTTCCGTCTCCGGAAGATCAATGACAAAGGTCGTCCCGGCTCCCAACTGCGTCTCCACATCGATTTCCCCGCCGTGCTGCTTGACAATCCCATAGCATTGCGCCAAGCCGAGCCCGGTCCCTTTCCCCGGCTCTTTGGTGGTGAAAAACGGGTCAAAAATCCGATCCAAGATGGCGGATGAAATCCCCGTGCCGGTATCTGCGACCCTGAGCCGAATCCAGCCTTTCCCCTCCGAATCCCCGCAGGTCAACCCCCCCTTGCTGCCGGGGCTGAGCTTGCTGAGCGACAGCTTCAGCTCACCGCCGTCGGGCATCGCGTCCCTCGCGTTCAGGGCCAGGTTGAGTACGACTTGCTGAATCCGGGCGACATCCGCCATCACATAGAAATCCGAGCCTTCATGATCCAGGCGGAGCGAAATATTCTCCGGAAGTGTCCTTTCAAGCAGAGCGCGCGTTTCACCCAAGAAGGACAGCATGTCCACTGCCTGCAGCTTCATCAGTGACCGGCGGCTGAAATCCAGAATCTGGATCACCAACGCGGCTGCCATGTCTGCCTGTTTGACGATCACCTCCAGTCGCTCACGCCCCTCTTCGCTCAGTCCGGCTTCGGTCTGCAACAGCTCTCCGTAAAGGATGATCGGCCCCAGTGCATTATTGAAGTCGTGTGCAATGCCTGCAGCCAGCTCGCCGATGGCCACGAGGCGAGCCTGGCGCCGCGCCTCTTCCTCCGCCGTCCGCTTCTCCGTCACGTCACGAATGATCATGCTCCACAATTTCTCACCCGCGACATTGGTTGCGGCGATGGACAGTTCGACGGGGAACTCTGCGCCCTGCTTGGTCCTGCCCATCGTCTCCAGAATCTTGGTCTTGCCCCCCTCCTCGCTATCAGCCTGAGACTCCACACCTCCCTCGCTTGACACGGAAGGCACATCGGGTATCAGCTGCGAGATGGGCTTTCTGCGCAGCTCGCCCTCCATGTAACCGAACATGTCGCGCGCGGCCAGGTTGCAGAATACGATGCTGCCGGAGGCGTCGAGGATCATTACCCCATCCGCCGCCAGCTGCGCAACGGTGCGAAAGCGGGCCTCGCTCTTGCGCAGTGCCCTCTGGCCCCGCACCTTCTCGGTGGCCGCTCGCAGCGTCAATAGGATTTCGGACATCTGGGCCGGCTTTTCCAGATAGCTGTACGCGCCCAGGTTGAGGGCCTGAACCGCCGTCTCCCTGGATCCATGACCGGTCAGGATGATGCATGCCATGTCGAGGGACCGCTTGCGGATCTCCCGGATGATCTCCAGCCCATGGATATCCTCAAGTTGAAGATCCACCAGGGCGGCCACTGGCTGCTCCCGCTCGATGAACTTCAGCGCCTCCCCGCCGGAGGAGAAGGCACGCGAAGAATAACCCTCTGTCTGCAGGACCTCGGTGAGGAGTTCCTGCACAGCCGGGTCGTCATCGAGGATGAGGATGATGTTGTTCTCGATCAAGAGCCTCCCGTGACGTGCGGGCCTCAAGCCCGCCCTACGAATTCACGGCATGTCGCCCAATACTTATAGGCAATCTTCGACACGGATTTCAATAGCTCTCTTTCCCCCCCTCCCTCTTGACGCTCCTCTGTAATGATGGTACGTTACCCCCGTTGTGAACAGGCATGCCCATCCAGCGCCGGCGCCGGCCCCATTCATCCCTAGCAGGCCACATCCTGCGGGGCCTCGCCGCGGCTCGGAGGGCAGCGTTTAGAGCGCTGGGCGCACTCCACGGTCGCCGCAAGCTCACGCCCCGCAGGCGGCGGGGCGTTTTCTTTTGCCAGCAGACACGCTGCACGGGCCGCCGCACAGACCATCGGGAGGGAGACAAGCCATGCGTATGAGCAATCTCTTCAGCAGGACGCTGCGAGATCGGCCTTCCGACGCCGAGATCCCCAGCCACGAACTGCTCGTCCGGGCGGGATACATCCGCCAGCTCGCAGCGGGGATCTTCAGCTATTTGCCGCTCGCCCGGCGTTCACTCACCAAGATCGAGAACATCATGCGGGAGGAGATGAACGCCATCGGCGGCCAGGAGATCACCATGCCGGTCGTCCATCCGGCGGATATCTGGAAGGAAAGCGGACGCTGGTACAAGATCGGTTCGGAGATGGGCCGCTTCCAGGACAAGGCCGGGAGGGACATGGTGCTCGCCATGACCCATGAGGAGGTGGTCGCCGACCTGGTGCGGAATGAGGTGCGCTCTTACCGCCAGCTTCCGATGTTGATCTACCACATACAGACCAAGTGGCGAGACGATCCCAGGCCCCGAGCGGGGCTGATCCGGGTGCGCGAGTTCACCATGAAGGACAGCTACAGCCTGGACCGGGATTTCGAGGGTCTCGACCAGCAGTATCGGGCCCATTATCAGGCCTATTTCAATATCTTCCACCGATGCGGCCTGCCGGTGATGGCCGTGGCCTCGGACGTCGGCATGATGGGCGGCAGTCTGGCGCACGAGTTCATGTATCTCACTCCCGTCGGTGAGGACACCCTGCTGCTCTGCGAAGCGTGCGGCTACGCCGCCAATCGCCAGATCGCCCGCTTCAACAAGCCCGCCGCCCCGCCGGAGGCG
The DNA here is from genome assembly GCA_964388955.1 of uncultured Anaerolineaceae bacterium. GTDB lineage: Bacteria > Chloroflexota > Anaerolineae > Anaerolineales > E44-bin32 > CAYMCO01. The sequence continues at coordinate 9,282 of CAYMCO010000064.1, forward strand.
CTGCGGGAAATCCGGAAGGTCGCCACCCCGGAGGTGAAGACCATCCAGTCGCTGGCCGACTTCCTGGAGATCGACAAGTCCAGAACCGCCAAGGCGGTCTTTCTCATGGCGACACTCCCTGAAGCGGAGGGGGATGTGGAGCGGTTCCTCTTTGCGCTGGTGCGCGGCGATATGGACGTCAACGAGACCAAGCTGACCAACGCGGTGGGCGCCAAGGCGCTGCGGCCGGCGACCGACGCCGAAATCCGCGCCGCGGGGCTCGAGCCCGGGTACGCCTCGCCCATCGGCCTGAAGGAAGGCATCGTGGTCGTGGATGACTTGATACCCAAATCGCCCAACCTGGTGGCGGGGGCGAACGAACCGGGATATCACCTGCTGAACGTGAACTACGAGCGCGACTACCAGGCGGATGTGGTGGCGGATATCGCCCTGGCGCAAGAGGGGGATCTCTGCCCCGAATGTGGGACCGAGATGGTCACTTCGCGCGGGGTCGAGGTGGGCAACATTTTCAAGCTGGGCACCTTCTATTCCGAATCGATGGGCTGCACCTACCTGGATCAGGACGGAAACAGCAAGCCTGTGGTCATGGGTTCCTACGGAATCGGGTCCGGGCGGCTTCTGGCCTCGGTGGCGGAGGAATACCACGACGATGCGGGGTTGATGTGGCCCATCACGGTGGCGCCCCACCATCTGCACCTGATCTCGCTCGGCGATACCGCGGAGCAGGCGGGCCTGGCCTACCTGGAACTGGGAGAAGCGGGAGTGGAAGTCCTGTATGACGACCGGGAGGAAAGCCCGGGCGTGAAATTCAACGACGCTGATTTGATCGGGATCCCCCTGCGGCTGACCGTGAGCGAACGCTCCATAAGCAAGGGGGGCGCGGAGTTGAAACGCCGGGATTCGGACGAGGTGACGATCCTGCCCTTCGATGCGTTGGTGATGGGTGTCCGGGAAGCCATCGACGCCCTCTTTGCGGAGATTTCGGCCGGGGTGGTGGAGATGCCGTACGAATAGTTGGCCCGATGTGCCCGGCCGCTCCAGCGCGGATTCTTTGCTCTGCCGACGCCTCCTCAGCGTCGCGATAGTGACAACTCCGGAATAGCCCCCGCGGCTGCCGCTCGACCGTGCCCGCATGGGGGCGAACTGCGCCTTCCATTCCCCGCCTCGGGCAGGCGTTGGGGGAGGGGTCAAGCCAAATTCGGCGAACGATCCCGATGAAGGTCCTCCCCCACAACCGAGGCCTCGAAGGGAGGTTGCGAGCGGGCCCCCCAAAGGGGGAGTGCAGCGCAGGCCATGTGATCTCGCGCGTCCGGGGCTGCCCTCTGTGCCGGAGCGGAGCGACTTGCGGGAGGGGGAGTGGGGGACGACGCAATCGTCCCCCACAGCCCCCCCTTGAAAGGGGGGGCGAACCGGGGGGTTGATCCTGATGGGAAGACCTCACCCAGAGCATGGCACGGGAATGAGCGGACCCGAAGCGGTCGCGAACCGGC
>CAYMCO010000065.1:0-9779 GCA_964388955.1 uncultured Anaerolineaceae bacterium
TTGCTAGCCGCCTATGACCCCGCAAATGTGAGGATGCCGGGTAGCAAACCCGGCCGACAGGCCTCCGTCCGGAGCGGCTATTCGTGGCCCGGCGCTTTCCAGCCCAGCGCCTTGCGCAGGCTGGCATAGCGGGAGAGGGTGTGGACCAGGAAGGACGAGCGGCGGCGGATCACCTCGGCGTGGGCGAGCGAACGGCGGAAACTCTCCGCGTCGTTGAAATCCGGCAGTCGCATTCCGGATCTGCCCAACTCCAAGTAGGAATGTGCATCGGAGCCGGCCGTGCGCAGCAGCCCGTGTTCTTGCGCAAGCTCCTCGACCCGCCTATCGGCGGATCGGACCAGGCCGCGCGCGTTGAACACTTCCAGCGCGTCCACGAGGGGCAGGATATCCAGCAGGTCGTGCATCTCCCAGGCGCCGGAGCGAAGCGAATCCAACGGATGGGACACACTGATGAATGCCCCCTGCGCCCGCAACTGCTGGAGAGCCCTTTCGGGCGGCAAGCCAGGCGGCACTGCCTCCTTGACGAAGAAAGCCAGCAGCTCCCCTTGAGTGGTCTTGATCTCCTCACCGACGATCACCCGATCCGGCTCCAGAGCGGCGGCCTCGGAGGCGCCGGAGATGCGGTTATGGTCAGTGATCGCCAGCTTATCGATGCCGCGCCGGGCGCACACGGCAAGCATTCTGTCCGGAAGCATCAGGCTGTCCTCAGAGTGATAGGTGTGGGCGTGGAGTTCCACGCGTATCATGTCCATGGCTCCTCAGGCCGGCAATCCGGATCCTCGACAGCACATTCCCCTATCGTGCGGATCGCCAGGTGCCCCCACGGGCTGGAAAAACCGTGCCGCGGGCCGAATCGCGGGATACACCCTGTACCGGCCATTCCGGGGGTTCATGAGGTTGGCTCGGGCTCCGCTCCGGCCGCGCTCCCGGTTGGCGCTCCATCAGGGGCGAAGGGCAGGTCCGGGCTGAGAAGCCACACCGCCAGCCCGAGAAGGGCCCCGAACCACAGCGTCGCGAAGCGGATGAGCAAAGTCGCGGCCGCGGCAGTGTGCGCCGCCAAGCCAAGCGACAGAATGAGCAGCGCGGCGATGCTGGCTTCGGCGGCCCCCAACCCGCCGGGCAGGGCGGACATGGCGCCGATCACGGTGGAGAAGGAGAGCGCGAATACCGCCGCCCCCAGTGTGGCTCCTCCTCCTCGGACCCCCAGGCCGCGCAGCACGAGATACATCCCCAGTCCTTCGCCCAGCCAGGCGACCATCCCCAAGGCGACCGCGGCCGCGGTCGCCGTCGGCCGGAAGAGCGTGCGCGCCGCCAGGTAGAACTCGCGCATGGATTCGGAAAAGCGCCGGAGGACCGGCAGGCGGGTGGCGAAATTGACGAGGCGATCCGCCAGCGCCGGGATCTGAGAGATGATGACCGCCGAAAGCAGGAAGCTCAGGGCGATGAGGAATACCGGCCAATAGCGAGGGAAAGCGAACACCCCCAGGGTGGAGAGCAGCAGCACAGCAAGCCCGTCGCTGATGCGCTCCGCCAGCACCACCATTACCCCGCGTGAGACAGGCACCCCTGCGGCGCGCTGGAGCCACACGCCCTTGATGGCCTCGCCCACCTTGCCGGGCGTGATGGATAGGGGGAAACCGGCGACGAAGATGCGCGCGCTGTCACGCCAGCTCAGCGAGCGCGCGCCGATCAAACGGACATAGTAGTGCCATTTCAGGAAGCGCAGGGAATAGTTGAACAAGGTGCACAGCAGGATGAGCGGGGCCAGGGACCAGGGGAAGCGCGCCAGCTGCCCGGCCACTTGGCGCAGATCGCCGATCAAGACCAGGGCCAGGGCGACGATGAAGGCCAGCGCTGCGCCGGCCGCCAACCGGCGCCAGAGCGAACTCATGAACTGCGGCGCAGCAGGCTGAATCCGAACCCGGCGAGGACTGCCAGAACCGCGGTCGCGATCCCGGCCTGCAGCACCGTCTTGGGCTCCATGCCGGGCATCACCACTTCCCCGTCGCCATAGTCCTTGAAAAGCCTGCCCCAACGGGTTTGGAGGGCGGCTTCGACCCGTTTGCGGCCGACGAAGGGATACCAGTACACGTTATGGTAGAAATTGCTGGCGAAATAAGCCCAGGGCACGAGCGGGGACTGCAGCAGCAGTTTTTCGAAGGGTTTGAGCGCCCCATGGTAGATCAGCTTCTGGCCGCGACTGGCGAAGGTGTCCTCCTGGCGGAAATGCCAGCTTCCCTCCGCTTCGATGTCGTAGCCGCGGACATCGATCTGATTGGGGTCGCCGATCCCCAGGCCGAGCTCGTGGGAGCGGCGGATGAAGCGCAGCCTCATGGGGTCGAAGCCCTGCAGCTTGGCGGAGACGGCGTCGATGGCGACCTGATCGGCGGAGGCGAGCAGGATGTCTTTCTCGTGCCAGCGCATGGCGCGCGGCCCGGGGCCATCGCCGGCGAAAGTGCCGTCCATCATGGCGAAAATGCCAGGGTGGATCTCCTGCTGGATCATCAGCAGGTCCACCAGGGTGTCGTGGATCACGGAGTGCGTCCAGTGCCGTTCCCGGTGCAGCAGCCCGCCGAAGGCGTTCTTCATGGCCCCTGTAATGGTGGTGAACACGTGCGTCTTCACCGTAGGCAAATGGACGATGTTCAGGCCCACCAGCGCCTTGGGGATGAACACCCCCTGCGGATACACCTTATCCAGCACCAGGAAGGGGTGCTTGGGCTGGTACTCGAACCACTCAAAGTCCTCGTTGTAAAGATAAATGCAGGGGATGCCGTACTTATCGGTCACGAAGCGGTGCTTGTTGTTGAATTCCCCGACCGCGGTGTCCACCACGACCGTGTCGTTGTGCACCCCCACCAGGTCGCTGTATCCCGCGCCCTGCAGCGCCTGAATCACGCCCTCAAGCTGCCAGGGGGTGCTCGAGCAGGCAGGATACCAGGTCTGCCAGGAGATGTTGATCTTCAACCCGGTGCGCACGTCCCTGGGCAGGGCGGCCTGGAAGCCGGCCAGGTCCATCACGCGCCGGATATCCTCCAGCACCGTCTCCGGTGTCGTCTTGACCGCCGCAACGATGCCCTTCCCGGGAAAATCTGCCATCATTCGCCTCCGTCGGTTGGGTTCATTTTAACTGCTTGAACCCGATCCGGGAAAGGGGACCTTGGGGGGGATAAAAGCAATAAGCAATAAGCATTTAGCCTTGAGCCGTAAGGGGTTCTGCGCATTTCGCAGGGCGCAGAGCCGATCGCTGAAAGCTGATGGCTGACCGCCGATAGCTGGAAGGCCGTATCAACCTGCAACCCGCGAGTTGGCCATGAAGCCGGCCATATGCCATGCTAAAATAGGGACGTTATGGAAAGCTTCCCCGGCGAGCGGCCGCACATCCGGAATCCCAAAACGCGCGAGCGATACCGGCGCCAGGTATGGCTGCAGATCTTCCTGCCCTTGGGCCTGCTCCTGCTCGTGTTGGTGGTGGCGGGTGTCTTCCTCTGGCCGGGGAGCCCGCCGGCGGCAAGCGCCTACGCAGACACGGCGCTGGTGTTTCTGATCCTGCCGGTGATGTTGTTCGGGCTCATCGCTCTGGCGGTGGTGGTTGCGGGCATTTACCTGCTGGTGATGGCGCTGCGCCGGATCCCCGAACCGGTGTACCAGGTGCAGTTGGCCTTGGATCGGGTGAAGCGCAAGGTGGGCCAAGGCGCGGATCTCGCAGTCCGGCCATTTGTCCGGCTCTCGGCGATCCGGGCCGCGCTGGGGGCCATTCGGCTGAAGCGAAACAGAGAGTAAGGACGGAGCGCATGGGAACCGAGATCACAGAAGGCGACAGTATGTGGAAGCGCAAGACTCTGTTCTTGGGAGGCGTCCTGGGGGCCCTGACGGGGGTCGGCGTGGCCTACTTCTTGGTGCGCAGAGCGGAAGAGCAGGCGCGGGAGATCAAGATTGGCCCGGGGGAGGGGGTTCGGTTGGGCCTGCTGCTGTTGGGGCTGCTGCGCCAGGTGGCTGAGCTCGGCGAGGATTGAGAGCGCGATTCGCACTTCCTTTTGGGCTCCGGGTGGAATTGCCCCTTCCCGGAGTTCTTTTCATTTGAGTCGCGCGCGATAAGGCGCCTTGCGGGAGCAGAATTCCGTTGACTCGCGCCGTATTCCGGTGTATTCTCTTCCTGAACGAACGTTCGTTTAGAGGAGGCGGGGGATGGAAAGAGGCGCGCAAGGGGAGCGGACGCGCGAGGCGATCGTCGAGGCCGCCTTCTTGCTCTTCATGCAGCAGGGGTACCACGGAACTTCCATGCGCCAGATGGCGCGGGAAGCCGGGATCAGCCCCGCTGCCATCTACAATCACTTCGAATCCAAGGAGGAGATCTTCGTCACCGTCCTGGGCCTCAAGGCGCCGTACCGGGAGGTGATCGCCGCGCTGGACGGGGCCCAGGGCGAGGACGCGGAGGCCTACATCCAGGATGCCTTCCAGCGCATGCGCGCCAGCATCGCCGAGCAGTTCGACAACATGCGCTTGATGTTCACCGAGCTGCTGGAATTCCAGGGGAAGCATTATGGCTTGGTGGCCGGGGTGGTGCTGCCGCGCGCCCTGCGCGTGGTGCAGCACATGCGCGAGATCGATCCGCGCATGCGCGATCTGCCGCCCATATTGGTCGTGCGTGCCTTCATCGGGTTGTTCATCTCGTATTCGATCACCGTCTCCTTCTTGGGAGACGTCCTTGGTTTCCGGGACGACCCCCAGGAGCTGCGCGCCATGGTGGATGTCCTGCTGCATGGCGTGCTGGAAGCAGAGACCGCGACGCCGGCGGGCTTTGGAGGGAGGGCCGGAGCGGGCTGACAGGGGGATTCGGCGACTGCCGCCCGGCAAGGCGAGGGAGGGCCTGGGATCTGAATGATCAATCACCGGCTGGTCTCACTGGTGCGCAAGGAGTTCATCCAGATATGGCGCGATCCGCGCACGCTCTACATCGCGCTGATGATCCCCGTGCTGCAGCTCTTCCTGCTCGGATATGCCGCCACCAACGAGGTGCGCAACCTGCCCACGGCCGTCTACGACCAGGATCGCAGCGCCGAGGCGCGCAGATTGCTCGATGCCTATCGAGCCGCCGACTATTTCGCGCTCACATGGGACGTGGATTCGGAAACGCGGATCAAAGACCTGATCGAAAGCGGCGAGGTCCGCATCGGCATCATCATCCCGCCCAATTTCGGCCGGGCGATTCAATCCGGGGGCCAGGCGCAGATCAACTTCGTCTTCGATGGCACAGAGCCCACGGCTACCGGCGCCGCGCTGGCGGCGGCGCAGCAGATCGGCGCCCAGTATGGCGCCCAAATCCAGATCAGCCGCCTCCAGCGGCTCGGCTCCCAGCTTTCGGTGCAGCCGCCGCTCCAGGTGCACACCCAGGTCTGGTACAACCCTGACCTGGAGGACGCCTACTTCATGGTGCCGGGGCTGATCGGCATGATCCTCTTCCTGATCACAGCCATGCTCACCGCATCCGCCATCGTGCGCGAACGGGAGCGGGGGACCATCGAGCAGTTGATCGTCACGCCCATCCGGCCGTGGGAACTGGTGGTTGGCAAGATCATCCCCTATGTGCTGATCGCGATCTTCAACACCCTGGAAGTGCTCTTCATCGGTTCCTGGTGGTTCGGCGTTCCCATCCGCAGCGGATTGGCGCTGGTGCTGGCCCTTTCGGGGCTCTTCCTGCTCACGAGCCTGGGGTTGGGGCTGCTCGCCTCCACCGTGGCCAACACCCAACAGGAAGCGACGATAACGATCTACGCCCTGATGCTGCCTTCGATCATGCTCTCCGGCTTCTTCTTCCCGATCGAGGCCATGCCGCAACTTCTGCAGTGGATTTCATATGCCATCCCGCTGCGCTACTACCTGGTGATCATCCGTTCCCTGCTGTTGAAGGGTGTGGGTGCCGCTTCCCTGACGCGGGAAATCATCGCCCTGGCGATCTTCGGCTTCGTCCTGATGATGGCCGCGGCGCTTCGCTTTCGCAAGCGCCTGGACTGAGCGTGGGAAACGGGCGGGCCCGACGACGCCCGAGGAGGTATAGATGACTACAAACATTCGCAGAGTCGTCGCTGCCGTCTTTGTTCTCGCCTTGATCGGCGCGGCGGCCTTCTATTTCGCCCGAATGCGGCAGGGGGAGAAGGGGCCGCTGCAGGCATCCGGTACCGTCGAAGCGGAGGAGATTGTGATCGCCTTCCAATTGGGCGGACAGGTGGCCGAAGTCGCCGTGCAGGAGGGTCAGCAGGTGCAGCAGGGGGATCTGCTGGTCCGCTTCGATGATCAGGTCCTGCAGGCGCAGCGTGAGCAGGCCGAACGCTCACTCGCGCAAGCGGAAGCCAATTACGCTCTGGTGGCTGCCCAACCCCTCGAGGAGCAGAACAAGCTGGCGGTTGCGGGCGCGAAGATGGAGCTGATCGCCGCGCAGCGGGCGCTGGCCGACTTGTGGGAGGGCGCGGATGTGGCGCGCGCCCAGGCCGATTTGGATCTCGCCCAAGCTCGCCAAGCGGAGGATGACGCCCAAGACACGTGGGACCGCAATCAACCTGGCAACCGCGCCAAACCCTACACGGTCAAGGAGGCGCGCGCCAACGTGACCATTGCCGAGAAGCGCCTGGACCGGGCCCAGCGCGCCTACGACGCGGTGCATGGAAAGATCCCTAAGGCGAAGGCCCAGATCGCGCTCTCGGAGGCCCATCGCGCCTACGATCGCGCCGTCTGGCTGCTGGATTGGCTGAAGAGTGGGGCGGATCCGCTGGAGCAAGGGATCCTGGATGCCCAGCTCGCGCTGGCCAAGGAGAACGTGGCGTTCATGGAGACTGAGCTCGAAAAGGTCGCGCACGGCCCGAATGAGGACGAACTGCGCGCCGCTCAGGCGCGGCTCGAGCGGGCTCAAGCGCAGCTTGCGGTGGCAATGGCCGACACCACCCAGCAGCAGTTGGACCAGGCGCAGGCGGCCGTGGCTTCGGCGCGCGCCGCGCTGGATGTGATTCTGACCCAAATCGACAAGCTGGAGCTGGCGGCTCCCAGCGACGGGGTGATCCTGTACCGCTCTGTCGATCCAGGCGATGTGGTGATGCCGGGCGCTCCAGCGATCACCCTGGGCCGCCTGCAGGCGCTCACCATCACGGTCTACATCCCTGAAAACCAGTACGGGCAGATTCGATTGGGGCAGGGGGCGACGGTCGCCGTCGATTCCTTCCCTGGCACTCGCTTTGAAGCGCAAGTGACGCGCATCGCGGACCGGGCGGAATTCACCCCCCGCAACGTACAGACGCCCGAAGGTCGCCAGACCACGGTGTTTGCGGTGGATCTTTCGGTGGTGGACGGCTCGGGCAGGTTGAAGCCCGGCATGCCTGCGGACGTGGTCTTTCAAGGTTGACATGAATCCGCGCCGGTATCGGCCGGCGCAGGCCTGGGCGGAGGCCCGCGTGGACGCCATTCTGTTGGCGCAGGATCTGTATAAGTCATTTGGGGAGACCCAGGCTGTCCGCGGGGTCAGCCTGCAGGTCCGGCCGGGCGAGATCTTCGGCCTGGTGGGGCCGGATGGGGCGGGAAAGACGACCACCATGCGGCTGCTCTGCGGCGCGATGATGCCGGATTCCGGAGAGGTGGAGATCGGCGGATTCTCCATGCGCCAGCACCCGGACGAGGCCCGGGAGGTGATCGGCTATCTATCCCAGCAGTTCTCCCTCTACCAGGATCTCACAGTATTGGAGAACCTGCGCTTCTTTGCGGAGGTGCGCGGCGTCCCGCCGGCCGAGTGGCGTTCGCGGGCGATGGATCTGCTCCGATTCGTGGGCCTGGAGGAATTCGCCGACCGCCGCGCTGGGCATCTCTCAGGCGGGATGCGGCAGAAGCTGGGTCTGGCGACCGCTCTGGTGCATCGCCCGCGCCTGCTGCTGCTGGATGAGCCGACCGGCGGTGTGGACCCCGTCACCCGGCAGGACTTCTGGCAGTTGATCATCGGTTTCGTGACCGATGAGCGCATCTCCGTGCTGGTGAGCACGCCTTACATGGACGAGGCGGGGCGCTGCACCTATGTGGGTTTCATGGACGAGGGCCGCCTGGTGATTTCGGATTCGCCCCGGGGGCTGCGCGAGCGCCTGAAGGATCGCGTGCTCGAGATCCGGGGGAGCTCACTGGGCAGGATCGCTTCGGAGATCTCGACGGACCCCGCGGTGCAGGCGTCCCGATCGATGAGTGGAAGGATACGGCTCCAGGTGGCGGAGGGGACTGCCGAGGCGGTGATCGAACGGGCCCGGCGCATGGCGGAGAGCGCCGGCGCCGAGATCTCCGAAGCGCGCCTCGTCCGCCCGGGGCTCGAGGATGTGTTCAGCGCGCTGCTGGCAGAGAGGACTTCGGATCGGGGAGGTGGGTCGGGGGAGGGCGGAGATGCCTGAGGCGGCCATCCTGGCGGAGGGGCTCACCCGCCGGTTCGGCGATTTCGTGGCCGTGGATGGCGTCAGCTTCCGGGTGGAGCCCGGGGAGATCATCGGGTACCTCGGCCCAAACGGCTCCGGAAAGACCACCACGATCCGCATGCTGCTCGGCCTGCTGCTGCCGAGCGAAGGCTCCGCCGTGGTGCTGGGCTACGATATCGCCAAACAGACCGAGGAGATCCGCGCCCGGGTGGGCTACATGTCCCAGAAGTTCGCGCTCTACAATGAGCTCACCGTGTGGGAGAACCTGGAATTCTACGCCGGGGTGTACGGAGTCCACGAGCGCGAGCGTCTCGAGGCCACGATCGCCGAGGTGGAGCTGGCCGGCAGGGAATCCGAGCGGGCCGGCGAACTGCCGGTGGGCTGGCGCCAGCGTCTGGCGCTGGCTGTGGCGATCGTCCACGAACCCCGCCTGCTTTTCCTGGACGAGCCGACGAGCGGGGTCGACCCCCGGTCCCGCAGGCGCTTCTGGGATTTGATCTTCTCAATGGCCGCCGAGGGGGTGACCGCCTTTGTGACCACGCATTATATGGATGAAGCGGAATACTGCGAGCGCGTGGGGATCATGAGCCTTGGCCATCTGTTGGCGCTGGACACGCCGGCGAACCTCAAGCGGAAGATCCTGGTGGGGGCGGCGTGGGACGTGTTCGCCGAGCCCCTGCTTCCCTGCCTGGAAGCGCTGAGCAGGACACAAGGGGTGATCCGGGCGGGATTGGCCGGGGATCACCTGCGCGCCATCACCGCCGAGGGGGTGGGCGAGGGGGGCCTGATGGTCGCGCTGCGCGCCGCCGGAGCCCGCGCGCCGCACATCGAAAGCACGGAGCCGAGTTTGGAGGACGTCTTCATCGCCCTGGCCGGAGATGGCGGCAGCGCGCAAGTCAAATCAGAGGTGCAGGGGGAAAGCGACGTGCAAGTTTAGGGGAGGTGGCGAGGTGTTGGCTGGCCCCAACGCCCCAGCACCGCCGCTCCCATGCGCATTGCGCATGCCGCATCGCGCATAACTCAACCGCCTGCTCTGCGCTGCCCCTTTGAGACTGCCTCTCGCAGCCGGGGTTTGAAGCCTCGGTTGCGCGGGATTCGGTTATGACTTATCGCTTCTCGCTCATCGCTTATGGCCGCACCAAAATGAGCGCTGGAGTGCGCACTACGAGCGGACCCGGAGTCACGCGTTTGTAGTGCGCACTTCAGTGCGCCCAGAGGCGGAATGCGAGACGGCAGCCGGCGGAGGAGCCAACCGTGAGTGGTTTTGGGCTGGGTTTGGCAGCGATCGTGCCGGTTCGCGACCGCTTCGGGTCCGCTCATTCCCGTGCCATGCTCTGGGTGAGG
>CAYMCO010000066.1:0-9717 GCA_964388955.1 uncultured Anaerolineaceae bacterium
GCAGGGGGGCTGGGGAGCGAGGGGGCTGGGGAGCGGGGGAGCGAGGGAGCAGGGGAGCGAGGGAGCGAGGGGGCGCGGAAGGGGGACAGTGGAAATGGACAAGAGGAAGAAGGCAATCCGGAGCCACCGGGGCCTCGACGTGTACCAATTGAGCTTCGATGCGGCAATGCGCATTTTTGAGCTCTCGAAGACCTTCCCCTCAGAAGAGAGATACTCACTGACGGATCAGATGAGGCGTTCATCGCGATCGGTTTGTTCGAACATCGCTGAGGCATGGCGCAAGAGACGGTACCAACCCGCATTTGTCAGCAAACTCAATGACGCAGAGGCGGAAGCTGCCGAAACCCAACCCTGGGTTCACTTCGCCCGGGAATGCGGGTACCTGAAGCCGGAAACGGCTCAAGAGATGCACCGGCAGTATGATCATGTTGTCGGAAAGCTGGTGAACATGATTCGAAATCCAGCGCCATGGATCCTCCCCAAGCGATAGGACAGATTTCCATTGAGCCAGCGGTCGGTCTGCCCATGTCTAAAGTGAACCGCGGATGATGATGTTTTCACCCCTGCACCCCTGCTCCCGGGCACCCATGCCCAGATCAGGCAGCCTCGCCCTTGCTTGACACCTTGTCTTCCCTCTCCCGCGCGATATTGAAGATCGAGCCTCTCTTGCTGGCGGCCATCGCGCCGTTCCTAATGTTTCCCCGCCCCGAATGGCTCCCATTGCTGCTTACCCTGCCCCTGCTCTGGCTCATCCGAGGGGTGGGAACCGGGCACTTCATCCGCCGCACGCCGCTGGATTGGGCGATCCTGCTCATGCTGTTCATGGTCCTGGTCAGCCTGTACGCCACCTACGACGTGGCCTTCAGCCTGCCAAAGATCAGCGGTGTCCTGCTCGGTGCGGCGGCCTTCTACGCCGTGGTTGGGCGCTGCACGACCTGGCGCGCCTGGGCCTGGGGCTTGGCGGTGTTCCTGGCTGCGGGCCTGGGCGTGGCGTTGCTCTCCCTGATCGGCACGCGATGGCCGGAGAAGCTGCCGGTGCTGGGCGGGCTGGCGGAGCGGCTGCCGCCGATTCTGGCGGGGCTGCCCGGCGCGCCGGAGGGCTTCAACCCCAACCAGGTGGCCGGCTCGCTGCTGTGGGTGGGCCCGCCGGCGCTGGCCCTGGCCGCCGTCTCGCTGCGGGACCTGTTCGTGGAACGCAGGCCGGCCGCCCGCCGCTGGGCGGGCCGCGCCTTTCCCCTCGCCGCCGCGCTCGCGTTGCTGTTCACGGCGCTGATTCTCTTGAGCCAATCGCGCGCCGCCTGGATCGGCTTCTCCCTCGCCGTCCCGCTCATGCTGGCCCGGCTGCTGCTGCCCGGCCGCTGGGCCCTCCCCGCCATGGCGTTGATCCTGATCGCGGCCCTGGCCGCGGGCGGCTGGCTTGTGATCGACTGGGCCGCCGCGCCCGAGGCCGCCATGCCCTCCGCCCCGGAAGGGGGCGCGATCCAGTCGCTGTCCAGCCTGGAGGGCCGCTTGGAGATCTGGTCTCGCGCCCTTTACGGGCTGCAGGATTTCGCCTTCACCGGGATGGGCATGAACACCTTCCGCCGCGTGGTGCACGTGCTCTACCCGCTGTTCACCATCGCCCCCGACACCGATATCGCCCACGCCCACAACGAGTTCCTGCAAGCGGGCCTCGATCTGGGGCTGCCGGGCCTGATCGCATTCCTCGCCCTGAACGTGGGCGCGTTGGGGATGCTGGCCCGTATCTGGGCCGGCCGAAGGACCACCGGGGTGCGCCCGCCCTTGCTGGCGGCCTTCGTCCTGGGGCTGGCCGGGGGCCTGCTGGCCCATATGCTCTACGGCCTGCTAGACGCCGTCGCGCTGGGGGCCAAGCCGGGCGTGCTGTGGTGGGTCCTGCTCGGGCTGATCGCGGCGCTCTACGAATTGACGGTGGGGCGGCGGGAGCAGGGGGCGCGGCGGAGCAGGGGTGCTAGGGGGCAGGGGAGCGAGGGAGCAGGGGTGCTAGGGGGCAGAGGAGCAGGGGTGCAGGGGAGCAGGGGAGATAGGGCTGTCGGCGATCGGCCGTCGGCCATCGGCTGTCGGCCATCGGCTATCGGCTATCGGCTGTCGGCCATCGGCTATCGGCGATCGGCTGTCGGCTATCGGCAATCGGCTCCCGGCCTCCCGCCATGAGCTCACCGAACAGCAAAAGAGACTCCGGATTGTCGCTAACGAGCCGAAAGCTGAATGCTGAGAGCTGAATGCCAACTGACCGCTGAACGCTGAGAGCTGAAAGCCAAATGCGCGCACCATCCTTACGTGCTGACGTAAAACCCGGAACCTGTAACCATATGCCTGGCCCACGGAGTATACTGAGAACATGGTTGACCGTTCGAGAGATTGGTTGCGGCAAGCCGTAAGGGACCTGGAGCAGGCAGCGGATTCACGCCGGGCCGGGCGTCACGAGTGGGCTTGCTTCGCCGGCCAGCAGGCGGCGGAGAAGGCCGTGAAGGCCCTGCACCTGCATCTAGGTCAGGAAGCTTGGGGCCACGTGGTCGCGCAATTGTTGCGGCAATTGCCGCCTGAAACTGCCGCGCCCGAGGACTTAGTTGATCGAGCGAAGGTGTTGGACAACTTCTACATCGCCTCGCGATACCCGAACAGCCACCCTGATGGCGCTCCCTTTGAACACTTTGGCGCTATACAGAGCCAGCAAGCACTCGACTACGGCAGCTCGATCATCGCCTTCGTCAAGCGACAGATGGGTTGAACGGTGCGATACCGCAGCTAGTTAGAACCCATTCGATCCGGCTGCCCCGCATTCTACTGTTCGCCAACCGTGTCTGATGTCTCGAAGTGGGCTGCAAGCCCTCAAGGAAGACGATGCCGCTTAGAGATCTGAAATCATCTATTCTCAGATGGCCGGATGCGGAAACCGTAGTTTCGGCCACGGAGGCCTGGGTGGGGGCCCTCCGGCAGCAGCGCGACGACGTGCTCGCGGTCGCGCTGATCGGATCCTATGCACGCGGGGACTGGGGAGTGGGCAGTGATCTGGACTTGGTGATCATCATCGCGCAAAGTGAGGAACGTTTCTGGGAACGAGGGCGAGATTTCGACCTATCGCAATTTCCTGTGCCCGCCGAGGCGTTGATCTTTACCCTGGCGGAGTGGCAAGCCCGCTCCAAGAATCCAGATCGATTCTTCAACGAGGTCGCAAACGAGGCGCTTTGGCTCTACGCTCGCCCGGGCGTTGACTTGGGGATAGCATAGTGCGTTATGCGGCAGGGGGACACGCGCGATGTGCGTGGGGGAAGGCGAGCAGGGGAGAAAACTGGTTGAAGGTTTTCGGCGGCCGGCCGTCAGCTTTCAGCCATCAGCTGAAGATGTCGAGCGGAGAGGCCTCGTGGTTGCCGGCGACCAGCCGATAGCTGACCGCTGAGAGCTGAAGGCCGAACGGACAGCGCTCGTCGTTGGTCGGCGCGTTGCGCCCACACGTGCCGACGTTCAAACTTCTGATCTGTATCCCGAACTTGTCTCCCTATTGTGGGAGTGCTAGCATACCATCGGTCTTTGACCGGGAATAGAGGTAGCCGATATGGAGCTTCGACAGTACGCAGCCATCCTGTGGCGCTGGAAGTGGTTGGTCATCGCCGGGGTGGTGCTCGCCGCCGGCACGGCCTTCGTCGCCAGCCGCGTGCAGACCCCCGTGTACGAGGCCACCACCGATCTGCTCATCAACGAAGCCCCCAGCGAGGGGACGTCCGACTACACGGCCATCCTCACCAGCGAGCGCCTGGCGCGCACTTACGCCCAGATGCTGGTCAACCGCCCGGTGCTGCAGGAGACCCTGAGCCGCCTGGATATGCCGGTTGGCGTGCAGGAGCTCGACGCGCTCAAGAACGCCATCGACGTGCAGTTGGTGCGCGACACCCAGCTCATCACGGTGAGCGTGGAGGACGCCAGCCCGCTGCGGGCGGCGCAGATCGCCAACACCCTGGCGGAGGTGTTCGCGGCGCAGAACGAGGACATGCAGGCCAGCCGCTTCGCGGCGTCCAAGGAGAGCTTGAGCCAGGAACTGGACCAGATCTCCGCCCTGATCCAGGAGACGGACACGAAGATCGATGCCCTGCAGGAGCCGCTGGGCAACGGCGAGCGCGCCGAGAAGGACCAACTCGAGGCCAACCTGGCCCAGTACCGCCAATCCTACACCAACCTGCTGCAGAGCTTCGAGGCGCTGCGCGTTGCCGAGGCGCAGACGGTCTCCAACGTGGTGCAGGTGGAGCCGGCCACCCCGCCCGTCACTCCGGTGCGGCCGCGCACCATGATGAACACCCTGCTGGCCGCCATCGTGGGGGGCATGATCGCCGTGGGCGCCATCTTCCTGATCGAGTACTTGGACACCAGTATCAAGACCCCCGAGCAGGTCATGGCGGCCTTCGGGCTGCCCATTCTGGGCTTGATCGGGAAACTGGAGGAGGAGCGGGAGCCGCATTCGGCCGCCAACCCGCGTTCTCCGATCACCGAGGCGTTCCGCAAGCTGCGCAGCAACATCGAATTCTCCGCGGTGGGGCGGCCGATTCACACCCTGCTGATCACCAGCCCCGGGCCCGGGGAGGGCAAATCGACTGTGGCCAGCAACCTGGCCGTCGTCATGGCCCAGGGCGGCAAGCGGGTGCTGCTTTTGGACGCCGACCTGCGCAAGCCGCGCGTCCATCGGATCATGAACGTGACCAATCGCATGGGGCTCAGCGACCTGTTTGTGCGCGCCCCGCTCACCTTCGACGGGGTGGTGCGCAAGTGGCGCATGGGGAAATTGGCGTTGATCACCAGCGGCGGGCTGCCGCCCAACCCGGCCGAGCTGCTCGGCTCCGAGCGCATGGCCGAGATTCTCACCGAGCTCGCGGAGCGCACCGATGTGGTGGTCATTGATACGCCGCCGATGAGCGCCGTCACCGACGCCGTGCTGCTGGCGGCGCGCGTGGACGCCGTCCTGTTGGTGCTGGAACCCGGGACCACCCCGATGGGCGCCGCGGAGCAGGCCCTGGACCAGCTTAAGCTGGCCGGCGCGAATGTGATCGGGTTCGTGATGAACAATGTCGATCTGCAGCGCGGCGGGTATTACAGCGGCTACTACAGCGGGTATTACGAATACTACGAGGACGGGCGCGGGAATCGGCGCAAGGCCAGGCGCCGGCGCAGGGACCAGGCGGCCGCGCGCTCGCGCCTCGGCTTGCTCGACCGGGTGCGCCCTGATCTGAACGAAGAGTGACCTCGTACCTGCCCCGCCGGGGGGCATCATCCGATATCCCGCCATGAGCGCAGAAGCAGCCTGCCCTTACCTGGGCACGGAACAGGATCCGGGGACCTACCACGCCTTCCCCTCGCCCCACAACTGCTGCTGGAAGGCGGGGGAGGTGGGAATCGTGCGCGCCGCCTACCAGGCGCGCTACTGCCTGTCATCCCGCCACCTGGCCTGCCGCGTGTTCCGGCAGGATTGGCCGGGCCCGCTGCCCGACGAGCTGGCCTATTTCGAGCCGCAGGTCCGGCGGAGACCGAGACTGCCATTGCGCGGCCTGGCATTCATCGGCATCCTGCTCACCGCCGTGCTCTCCATCGGCGCCTGGGCGATCTTTCTGGTGGGCTCCGCCGATCCAGGCCCGCCGCCGGTTTTCGTCGCGCCCACCGCGAGACCCACCGGGGTTCCGGCGCCCAGCATCTCGGCCACATCCACCGGCACTCCCACGCTCACCCCCACACCGGCGCCCTCCCCTACGGCCACTCCCAGCCCTGCGCCCACGCCGGGACCCGGATTGGAGACGCCCATCGCCGCGGACATGCCTTTCCTGATCCATGAGGTCCAGGCGGGGGAGCGCATGGCCGATTTCGCAGCGCGCTATGAGACCGATGAGGAGACCATCCGCTACGTCAACGGCATCGAAGGCTGGCCGCTGTGGGTGGGCGAGATGCTGGTGATGCCGGTGGGCCAAACCGGAGTTGGCGGTTTGCCGCGCTTCGCCATCTACCAGGTGCCGGCCGATGATGTGCTGGTGCAGGCCGTTGCGGACCTCTTCGAGGCCGACGTCGGCGCGCTGAGCGATTACAATCGATTGGGTGAAGACGCCACGCTCCCCGCCGGCCGCTGGCTCATCGTGCCCTTGAAGAGTGAGCCGTGAGTGGTGAGGGGTGAGTATCAACGGAGGGGGCGGAGGCGCGGGCGAGCAGGGGTGCAGGGGAGCAGGGGTGCTAGGGGGCAGAGGCGCAGGGGAGCGAGGGGAGATAGGGCTGTCGGCGATCGGCTATCGGCTGTCCGCCCAATGCCCATTGCCGATCGCAGCGTGACCTCCGATTGCCGCCAACGAGCTGAAAGCTGACCGTTGAAAGCGGAGAGCAGATCGCCGCTTCGCGATGAATTTGGACTGCTACAATTCAGGGCGGAATTGGGGTGGGGATCGGAAATGCCGTCGCTCAAGGAAAAACGCCGGAAGTACGCGCTGGCGCTAGAGAATGCCCTCGATCAGTTGTTGAACGAGCTCCGCCACAGGCCCGAGGTCGAGCGTGTGATCCTCATCGGATCCTACGCACAGGGCAAGCGAGATCTGCTCACTGATCTCGACGTTATCGTCGTCATGCGATCGGATCAGGACTTCGTCGCCCGCACGGCCCAGCTCTACGGAGATCTGAACGCCGGAGTGGATATCGACCTTCTCGTCTACACACCGGCGGAGTTCGAACAGATGCGCGAACGCGGTTTCTTGAAGAGTGCGCTGAAAAAGGGCGAGGTGCTATATGAGAAGAAATCCGCTTGATGAGGGGCTTCGCTGGCTGAGACAATCCAAAGTCGATCTACATTGGGCGGAGCATCTGGGAGAGCAGGGCGCGTATCATCTGGCCTGCTTCTTGGCGCAGCAAGTTACGGAGAAGGCGTTGAAAGGCTACCTCTACGCCCAGGGCGAGGAGGTCGTATTGGGCCACTCCGTCGAACGCTTGAGCGCTGCAGCAGCGCAGTATGATGGCCGATTTACGGAAAGGGCTCGACGTTGGAGTGTGCTCGATGGCTACTACATCCCCACCCGATACCCAAATGGCCTGCCGGACGGCATCCCTTCGGATGTGTTCACCTCGGAGGCTGCGACGAACGCGTTGGCTCTGGCGGGGGACGCCGTGGGGTGGGTTGAATCATTGCTGGACGATATGACGGAGGGTGGGGAGCGATGAGCTCTGAGCCCTGAGCGGTGCGCTCTGCGCGATTTGCATTGCGCAAACGGCATGCTGCAAAGCGCCAAGGGTTGAAGGTTGGAAAAAGCCGTCAGCGGTCAGCAATCAGCTACTGCGCCCTGAACAGCAAAGGCGATTCCTGGTTGTTGCCGGCTGACCGCTGAAGGCTGAAAGGTGATGGCCGGCGACCGACGGATCATAGACGATGAAAGAGAGGGTGTTGGTCAGTGGCCGTTGGTTGAGGCGATTGGCTGATTGACTGTTCACTAATGCCTGCTCACCATTCACTGCGCGAAGCGGACCATGAGTTCGACGTCGGAGTCGAGAACGCCCTCCCACCGCAGTGAGCCGTCGGCCCCTTGCTCCCAGGCCTCGGCCTCCAGGATCTCCAGGCCCTCGGGCGGGAGCAGGGTCACCCCCACCGGCCTGCCGTCCGTCCCCGGCTGCTTGGCCAGCCGCAGCAGGTAGACGCGGGCACCCCCGGGCCCCTCCAGCACGACGTTCTTCGGCAGCTCGTAGCGGAGCTGCAATCTGGCGGTGCCGCCCGGCGGCAGCACCAGGGCGCCGGAGAAGACTGTGGTGCCTTTGATGCCCTGCGCTGCGGACCAGGCGCCCGGCTCGTCCTCTCCGCTGAGCAGCCAATCGCCGGGTGTCGGGGGAAAGGAACCGCCCAGGGGGGTAGTTCCGCCGGGGGCGTACAGCCGCACGTAGTCCCAGTAGCAGCGTTTCTGCATATCGGCGTAGGAGCCCTCACCGTAGCTCGCCTGGTGGGTGCAGGGGACCTCCGCTTCCAGCGTGTGGTGGTAGGTCAGCCTGACTTCGCCGATGGGGGCCTCCACCGCCCGCAGATCGACCGTGTAGTCCAGCGAGCGCTCGATCAGCGGATCGACCTTGTTGAATCCAAAATTCGAATCCACCGCCATCAGGAAATCGGCCGGTCCGGGCTGCACGGAGCCATCCCAACCCTGATCGCCGAGCGCCCTTGCCGCCTCGGGCTCGTGAAAGTAGAGAAGCAGGTGCTTCTCTTGCAGCAGATCGATGCCGGCGCGGCCCAGGTCGAAGAGGACCGCGCGATCCGCGGTCCCCAGGGCTTTTTCCAGAATCGCCCGGCCCAGCGAGGGGATGAAATCCTTGCGATGCTCCCACCACTCCCGGCTCAATTCGCCGCCGGGGGCTGGGGCCCAGGCGGCCTGCATGTATGCTCGCACGTTGTCGCTGGTCACCGGCTCGGGGGCGCCCGGCGGGGTCACCGGCCCGATGGCGGACAGCAGGCGCGCGACGGCGGTCTGGTCGAAGGCGATGGCCCCGTCCAGTGGAGTTGGGTCATAGAAGCGGTACAGCTCCTCCACCTTCTGGGCCGCGGTGGGAAAGTCCGGCGACCAGTTCGCGTCCCGCACCAGCCAGATTCCGGCCAGCATGTAGCGCTGCAGCGGCTCGGGCGGGGGTGGATAGGGTTGAGACAGATCATCCACGTCGTAGGAGTCCCGCATTTCCAGCGCCACGATTTCACCGGACTGGACGGTCACCGTCCCCACCGCGCTGATGAAGCCGCCGGTGGCCCGCAGCTCGTCTTCGTTCTGGGCCAGGAGCAGGTAGCGCTGGGGGGCCTCAGCGCCAAGGAGGGTCGGCAGGATGTCCGCCGCCCCCAGGGCGCGCGCCCCGATTTCCAGCAGCGGATCGAGGCGCGCCACAGGCTCGCGGAGCGCCGCGGGCAGGTCCCCCAGTTCGAATTGGCCCCGGGCGCCGGCGGCTGCGGCGAGCGCCTCCTGGGCGGCGGCGATGTGCGGCCGGGCGACCTGCAGTGTAACCAGCAGGCGCGCCGGCAGGGGAGCGGCTTCGCTCCCCGCCTCGTCGCCGAGCCAAAGAGGGGCAAGCCCGGTGAGGAGCTCATCGCCGGCCGTGGTGAGCGCCAGGCCGTAATCGGCCAGGTGGGGGGCTGCTTCGAGTGCCGGGCCGAAGCGCGGCAAGCCGCCCAGAAGCCGCAGAGCGGGAGCCAGCGGCCGGATGCGCGCCCGCAGAGATTGGGCGTCGAGCCGCGCCTGGTGCACCTGATCCGCCACCTCGGCCAGGTCCATCGAACCCGGCCCGCCGGCGGCCTGTGCCTGCAGGTCCTGCGCGGCAGCCTGCAGTTGGCGCGCCAGGCGGATGGTCCCCCAAAGGTAAACGCCGGCGGCGGCGAGGACCAGAACGGTGGCCGCGATCAGGATGTGTGTTGCGCGAAGCTTTCGCATCGGCCTGGTTTCCGGCCCGATTCTGGCGGAAGGGCGGGCGGGTGTCAAATGCGCGATGCGCTGTGCGGCTTGCGCTGTGCGCTTCACGCCATGCGCGTGGAATCTGCGACAGGGCCGATCGATCCCAACCGCTGGTGCCCATCTTCGACCGCAGCACAACCTCTAACAGAGCCAGGCAGGACGCCGATGCGAGTGCACGAGATGCGGCATGGGCCGGAGTCGAAGGGCTTGAAGATTCAGGCCGTCGGGATATGCCGGGTAGCAAACCCGGCCTACAGTCGCCGCCGTCGCT
>CAYMCO010000067.1:0-8487 GCA_964388955.1 uncultured Anaerolineaceae bacterium
TTTTTTCGCTATAAACCTTTTAATATCCTCGGGCCCCTGGTTTTTTTGTTTCCCCCCCCCCCCCCGGGGGGGGGGGAACTCCATAGGGTCAGCCACGATTTCTCTATTGAAGCGGCGGTGCCAGCGATACAGCCTCGTCAAGGGCCTCCTGTGCCGGTGCTTGGCCGGTTGTCACCTGCTGGATTGCCTCGCCGATCAAATCTGCGACCTCCAAAGAGGGAAGCTGCATTGGGGCGGCTCGCAGGGACCATTCGGCGACAGAGCGCCCGAGCGGAATTCCAAAGTACTCGTTGATTTCGTCGAAAGCGGCATCACTCCATGAGGTTTTAAGGGATGGCACGCCTGCGACTATCTTGAAGTACTCGACCTGATTCTCGGGTGTCATGGAGTACTTGATGAACTCCCAAGCAAGATCGGGTTCGGCCGCATTGGTCGGGATGGAGAGGCAAGCGCCTCCGGTGGCCGCGTCGTTGGGCCTGCCGGCTTCGCCCCATGGCCCGGGGGCGATGGCCCATTGACCCGACATGTCGGGCGCGCCGGAGGCGATCTCGGTGGCGAACCAAGAGCCATGCATGACGGCCATGACGTCACCCCCGCTGAGAGCGACCATCGGATCCCCGTCAACATCCCAGTCCCAGAGCTTTCCCACCTGATATTTATTGACGACGTCGGAATACAATTCCAGAGCGCGAACGGCAGTGTCGTTGTTGAAGATATATTCTGTGCCCGCATCGTTGATGAGTTTCCCCCCGTAGGGTGCGAGGAAACTCTGATACCAGGCATAGTAGTCGCCCTGGTATATGATCACTGCCGGTTTACCGGTCTCGTCGACCACTTCCTGCGCCAGGGTAAGGTAATCCTCCGTGGTGGTGGGGAACTCAGTCATTCCGAGCGCGTCCATGGCGGCCTGATACACGTCCTTGCGGTAGAAAAGGAGGTTGAAATCGAGGTCCAATGGGACGCCGTACTGGACGCCCTGCCACGAATACAGGTCCCAGCCGCCTCTGACAAAGTCATCCACATTGAGATCCGTCGTAGCTTGGTCGAGTGGCAGGACGGTCTCGCCCCGGATTAGATCGCCAGCCCACATGGGATCCAGGGTCGCCACGTCCGGCACCCCCTCTCCGGAGGCCAGGGTGGTGAGGACCATGTCCTGGTAAGCATCATATTCGAACCGGCCCACCTCAACGTTCACTCCTGGATGTTGGGCTTCGAAACCGGGGGCGATGGCATCGAGCCAATCCGCGGTCCAGACGAATCCCCAGACGGTCAGGGCGCGGGCCTCAGGCTCCTCCGCCTCTCCCTCCTCCTTTTCGGCTTCTCCCACCGGCGTGGGCTCCTGACCCGAGGGCGCTGGGGTCGCGGTTGCCGGTTGGCAGGCCGAGACGCCGATCACCAGCACGAGCAACAAACTGGTGAATAGAACCGTCTGCAGCCAAGTTCTCTTCTTCGACAACATGATTTCCCTCCATGTTTGACTCTGAATGCATCTAGTGTGCCGTTGATTCAGGATCACCGAGTAAGACTGAATCTTGCCTTCCTTCTATTCCATGGGTCTCCTCTCCTATGCTGTCCGGCATCGCGAGCCTGTGCGAGCTTGGCGCGTGCCCCGCACAAAACGAGCAATGCAGGCCAGATCGCGATGCACCGTTTTCCGTCCGATCATCACCCCCCTTCCGGCTTCAGCATTTCTGCTCGAAAAAGCGCGTCTCGAATATGCCCATACTGCTCACGCGGGACGGGTAGTAATGGCGGCCTGACAAAAGTGCAATCCGGCTCCAGGACTCCCAGCAGTGCAAGCGCCGCTTTGCAGCGGGCGCGATAGTCGAGCACGGGATCCTGGTAGATGAAATCAGCGAAAGCCTGCACACGATCGCCCATGGCGACACAGGCTTGGAAGTCTCCGGATAAGAGATGATTGATCTGCTCGGCCACCAATCTGCATCCGACGGCGCAGAACCCCAGCAGCGCACCCTTGGCGCCCAGCAGGAGACTCTCGGTAATGAAGCGGTCGTTCCCGGTGAGAAAAGTGATCGGCCGGTCCACCTCTGCCAGAATCCGTTTAGTCCGGTTGAAAACCTGAGCATCGAAGGAGGCCTCCTTAATGGCGACGACTTGAGGGATCTCCAGAAGAGCGTGCAAGACCTGCCTCGAATACAGGACTCCGGCAAACACCGGCGCCAGTTGGAAGAGCACCAGTGGCAGATCCGTTTCCTCCGCGATCGCATGGTGATATCCGAGCGGGATTCTGGGATCAAGCGGCTCGTTGAGGAAGGCCGGATTCGGAAAGATCACCAGACCATCCACTCCTGCAGCCCGATAAGCGTCTGCGATCTTGACCGCATCGGAGGTTGTGCCGCCGGAAACCCCAGCCAGGACGGGGATACGGCCTTCCACCACGCTGACCGCATGCCTGGCGGTGCGGATGCGCTCATCCAAAGACAACTGCGGCCCTTCGCCGGTGTCCATGTTGACCGCGATTGCAATGGCGCCTTGTGAAATCAGCCATTCTAAATAGCGTTCAAAAGCTTGAAAATCTGGCTCAAAATCCGAGACCATGGGCAGAATGGCCGCCGGGATTGCCCCCTCGAGATTAATATCCTGCATGCTCCCTCTAGCCTCCGGTGCGAGTATCCGCTCGCTATCGCTTCAATCAGCGCGCGCCGAGGGGCCCGCCGAGGCGCCTCAAGCTGCTTGCCCGCTCGAGGCAAGCGCGATCAGTCTCCTCAGGCGCCTGGCTGCCTGGTCGCTCGCTTTCACTTTGGGCCGCATGTGATGTTCAATGGAGATGTATCCCTTATAGCCATCATTTGCCAGTGCCGCAATCTGCCCGCTCCAATCAATCTCTCCCTGGGTTACATATCGGCATGTGCCATCCCGGTCTCTCAGCGCGTCTTTGAAGTGTACGTGACGGATATCGGTCTTGAGATGCTCATAGCCATTCGGATAAGGCGTCTCGCCGGTGACAAAGGCATTTCCGGGGTCCCAGTTGGCGCCGATTGCGGGATGATTCAAGGCGCGCAGTATCTCGGCTGTGTGCTCGCCGGTGTCGGCCCACAAACCCTTCTCCACCTCGAGAGCCAGGGTGAGGCCTGCGCCCGCTGCTTGATCACCTGCATCATGCAGCGCCTCAAGGGCCTCATCCGGCATTTGTCCCATCGGATCTTGGCCCCGCAGAAATCCAAATATCACGATCATCCCCGCGCCGATTTCCAGGGCATACTCAATGGAACGCGGCAGTAACTCTTCCCTGTGATAGCGGAGCAGCTGAAAGGCTTTGAGGCGATCTTGAAAGGATGCGTAGTCAATGCAAGGAACTGAAGTGGTGCCCTGGGCAGGTCGCGGAAAGGGGCATTTGAAAATACCCGGTGAGATCGCCACTATCTCGGCTTCGTACTCGGCCAACAACTGTGCCAAGCGCTGCTTCTGGAACGCGCTGAAGCATGGGACGCGATCGGTGCCGTAGCCTCGAAGCTCGAAATGGTGCAGACCCCAACCGGATGCGAGCTCGAGCGCCGTTTCCGGGTCTCCACTGATCTCGTCTAGCACAACGCAGATCTCCATGCGCTGGGTTATCCTCTACTATCGAAAGGCTGGTATGACCTCATCGGCAAGCATGTGAAGTTCTTGTAAGATGAATTCATTCGGAAGTCCGGGGAAGTAGAGCCGGCAAATCAGATGACGCATCCCAAAACTTTCCTGATACATTTGGATCAACTCTCGGCATGTTCCGGGGGAGCCGATGATGAAGCGCCGCTCCCCAAAGGCTCGAAGCTTTTCGATGTGGGACAGAGATGTTCCCCCTATGAGTGGATGCCCCCAACCCGCTGCATACTCATCCCGGTAAGCAATCAGCAAGTGTCGCTCCGCAAGCTCCCACGCTTCTTTATCTGTGCCAGCGATGATGACATCGCGCGTCAGCGGGGCTTCAATCGCCGCGGGGTCTACGCCCCTGCTTATCAAGTGCTGATGGTAAATACTCCGGCAGGCCAATAGTTTTTCTAGGTCCGCTGTGGGCCCTGGGACCCAGGCGTCGCCCAGACGCGCGGCCCTTTTCAATGCGAGAGGCCCCCAACCCCCAATCCATACAGGCGGATGGGGTTGGGAGATGGGGCGCGGGCTGACTGTGACGCCGGCTAGCTTGTAGGTGTCGCCCTCAAAATCCACTAGTTCCTCTTGCCATAAACGTTTGATCAGTTTCAACGCCTCGGAGAACCGGTGGCCCCGTCGCTGCATGTCAACCCCGAGCATTGAGAATTCCTCTGGCCGATAGCCGATCGCCACGCCAAAGGTTAGCCTGCCACGAGAGATGACATCTAGGAATGCCACCTCTTCTGCGATGCGGACCGGATTGTAGAGGGGCAGGATGGCGATGTTGGTCCCGAGGGTTATCTTCGAAGTGCGGGTAGCGTAGCCTGCTAGGGCCATAATCGGGGAAGGCCAGTAGTGATCCTTCGTGCCGTGATGCTCTTCGATCCATACGGAATCAAAACCCAGTAGCTCCCCGAGCTCAACTTGCTCCAGCGAGTCCTGATAGAGATTACCCCCCTCAGCCGGAATGAAGCCGAACTTCAATCCTACCCTCCTCTTGGGGGTCAGGAAACGGTGTGCATCGGTTCCAATGTCTCCTGTAGAACCGGCGCGATTTGCCTGGCCGGACCAGGGCCAGATCACAGCCGCCCTCAACCTTTGGCACTGGTAGCAATTGAAAACCCATAACTCGGTATCGTCAGACCCTTGCCTTCAAATCACCCGGTTTATCACCAGGTGCTCCGTTGTGCCCTGCAGAACAAGCATGATCGCGCCCATCACCGCCGCTCGACGATGGAGGCTGGAGGCAACGACCTTTGGGGGGTAAGGCACAAGGCCCTCGATACGTTGCCTGATCAGCTCCGGGAGCTCACCGGCAGATCTGATGACTCCGCCTCCCAGTACCACAACCTCAGGATTCAGGACGGCGCTCACGTCCGCGATTGCGAGGCTCAAGTAGTCAACAGTATCGTTTGTGATCTTCTTTGCCCATTCCTTCCCCTCCCGGGCCTGGTTGAACACGAACTCTACCGTGACGGGGTTTGGCCAGCGAAGGCCCCTGTCGTCCTGGAGGGCGCGAGCAGCACGCGCTGCAATTGCGGTCCTAGAAGTCATGCTCTCGAGTGCGCCAAAATCGGCATAGCGCTGCTCTAGGTGATCAAGTCCGGGCAACAGAAAACCAATCTCGCCCGCCGCCTGGTTGGCGCCGCGATAGAGCTGCCCATTGAGGATTAGGCCCGCTCCGATGCCCGTGCCAATGAAGATGCAGACGGAGTGTCGAGTTCCTCTGCTGGCGCCGAAGCCGTACTCTCCCAGAGCGGCCAAATTGACATCGTTTTCGACAAAGCATGGCAGATCGTAACGGCCTGACAACAGTTTCCGCAGCTCCAGATCTCGCCACCCGATGCTGGGCGCATAGACGACGTGCCCTTCAGGCATGAGCGTGATCCCGGGGACACCGACCCCAATGCCCTGGATCCTGTAACGGGAGGGATCAGTGAGATCGAGCAGTTCATCGATGAACTCGAAGAGACCTTCAAGGTTCCCGTTGGATTCACAGGTCTTCAATGGTCGGTATATTTCCTGCAGCGTCACTCCGTCAAGATTCGCTATGCTTCCGTGCATTTCGGTGCCACCCATGTCGATCCCGACAACAACGTGCCCGTGGCCGTTGAACGCTAACAGGGAGGCCGGCCGGCCGCCCGTGGGGATCTCCGTCCCCTGGCGGACGAGCCACCCCTCTTCTATCAGTTGATCGGCAATGCGCGCTACTGTGGGCGGACTCATATTCAGCTTTCGGGCTATTTCGGCCTGAGATAGAGGGCCGAGGGTCCGCAGCAGTTCCAGTATGCTTGTCCGGTTGATGGTGCGCAGAGTAGGGGGGGTTGCAGATCGTGCCACAGGACTGTCCTTCTCCGGTGGTTGTATCGGGCCAGCTTGCTGCCGATGAGAGATCAAGCCATTCGGGGGCAAGGCCGGCCCAAGATATTTACTTACAGTTAGTAACTTTATGCTAGCAATTTCCGTTCGGCCTGTCAAGAAATCGGCCAAAGCCGAGGGTTTCAAGTTGGGCCAAACGCCTTCGGTTGTCAGGGATCGTATCCACAGCAAAACGATCGTTGTGTACCGAGGCCGGATTGTTGAAAGGGCCTCCTCAGGACGAGGTAATTGCCGTCCGCAGGATTCGGTAGCGTTAGAATCTAGCCAGGATGATTGTTCGTCGGAGTTCTTCGAGGTCTGCCAAAGGCCACGTCCTCTATTTCTATTCTTTGGATAGGAAATTCTGGAAAGAAGCCCGCCAGTCGCCCCTTCGATTGCGCTCTCTCCAGTTCAGGTCGCGAGCGGCAAATGAATTGGTCAGTCATGGGAATGAAACGGGGCACGTATTCTGTCTCGGCTGCGGGGAGGATTACGACGGGATCCGGAATAGCTTTCGGCCCGGATGGGGTGGGAGGCTTTGAGCGGCGCGGGCGATGCTTCTCGGCCCGTAAAGCGGCTGAGCCAGAGCGGGACCTAATGGAGTTATCATGATGATGGCCCGAGACTTGGTCTTCTCTGGCCGTCCTGTGGGTGTTCGGGAGGTGTCACATTGTATAGCTTGCCCCATGAGTGCCGCCTTCCACTCCTATTCCGCGCCTGCCCATCGATCATACAGGTGGTGTGGAAGGCCGAGCAGATCGAGGACTTTGCCCACGAAGAAGTCGGTTACATCGTCTACGGTCTGGGGGTGAAAGTAGTATGCCATCGTCGGGGGGAGGATCGACGCGCCGGCCAGGCACGCTCGGTACATGTTCTCGATGGCATTCAAGGAAAGCGGCGTCTCCCGCGGCACCAATATCAAGGGCTTACGCATGCGGAGAATGTTGTCTGCTGCTCGCGTGACCAAATTGCCAGAATACCCTCGGGCGATGGCGGATAACGTTTTCATCGAGCAGGGTATCACCACCATGGCATCAAGCGGGAAAGAAGTGCTGGATATTGGCGCGCCGAGGTCCTGATCGCTATATTTGCGGGTTGCGACGAAGTTCGGTCGCCCAACCTCCAATTCCGTCACCCGCCGCGCGGCATCGGTAAGCACTAAATGCACTTCGTGGGAGCGCAGCTCCTCCAGCAGGCGAACCGCCAGAACGGACCCCGACGCCCCGGTTACGGCAACCACAATTCTCATTGGCCCCTTGTCTCTCTGCAGGCTGGCAACGTGGCCATGAACTGGGCATAAGCCTCGGTCGATGGCTATCGCCGCTCCCAGTGGCCGGCGCCAGGTGGTGCTGCGTGCTTTCCCCTTCCGGATAGAAGTGCTGTGGATGGACCAGGTGATCGCCCGCCATGAGCGCTGCTTTGAGCGGGAAAAGGACATCATCGATCCGCTGCACTATCTGGGCCTGCTCTCACAGCGTCCTGGGGCCTTTGAACATGCGATCCCGGTGCGCCGCTGGCGGGAGACCTGGCCGCCAGCCTATGAGAGGCTCTTGGAAGCGCTTCAGGAGCGCTGGCCGGAGGGGCGAGGGGTGAAGGAATTTGTCGGCATCCTGAAGCTGCACCGGGACCACAGCCGCCAGGAGATGGAGGAAGCCATCCGCATGGCACTGGACTGTGGGGTGCCCCATCTGGATGGGGTCGAGCTCTGCCTGCGGCAGCAAACGTCACCCAGGACCAAGGTCAAACCCATCAATATGCGGCGACACCCCACCCTGCAGGGGATCGGCGACCAGCCCGTGGATCTGCAGCAGTACGAACGCCTGGTTCAGAGGAGCTGAGCTGTGGAGAGCGACGCACTTCTGGAAAGCTATCTGCGCCAGCTCCGACTGCCGACATTCCTGCAGAACTACCGCGCCTTCGCCACGGATGCTGCCCGGAGCAACCACGACCATGTGCGCTATCTGCTGGCGCTCGTGGAGCAGGAGATCATCCAGAGAGAGCAGAACCGCCGGCAGCGGCGCATCAAGGCGGCCAAGTTCCCAGTGTTCAAGGAGCTGGCGGACTTTGATTTCTCCGCCATCCCCAAACTGAACAAGGCACGTGGGCTGGACCTGGTCCGAGGAGAATACATCGAGCGCCGAGAGAGCATCTTGCTGGTGGGCAACCCGGGGCTCGGGACACATGCACCTGCGGTGCAGTGCAGGTGAGACACATCTGGCGATCGGCCTGGGGCTGGCGGCGTGCCGCCACCCTGCCCAGGACGCAGTCCAGGGGGGCGCAAGGTGCGCTTCTGCACCGCTGCTGGCCTGGTGAACGAGCTACTGCAGGCTCAGGAGGAGCTTCGCCTGCACAAGCTGATCGCATCCGCACTCAAGCTGGATCTGGTGGTCCTTGACGAGCTGGGCTTCATCCCCTTCTCGCCAAGCAAAGCCCAGGTCCTATTCACTTTCTGCTCGGAGATCTATGAGCGGATATCGATGATCCTATAAGTTATTTGGAATATGAATCCGTGGTAATCTGCTTCCATTGTCGGGAATC
>CAYMCO010000068.1:0-8341 GCA_964388955.1 uncultured Anaerolineaceae bacterium
GGGGGGCAGGGGAGCAAGGGAGCAGGGGGGCAGGGGGGCAGGGGGGAGGGCGCTGGAGTGTGGGACCTTCCGGCCGCTTGCCCGGCCACGGCCCGGCGGCTACACTGGGGCGGCCCGCGCAATTCTCGGACCGCGGCTGGACGAGGCGCGCGGGAGCATCGCCGGGGCCAACATTCTCCGCCGCAGCGGCGGATCACGCCGGAGCAGGATGAATCCAGCAGACCTCCTTGATTCCAACCCGCAAATCCAAAGGGGAACCCCTAACTCACGCCCCGACTTCGGTCGACTAACGCAGTTCGGATTGTGCTGGATCATGCTCGTAATATGGGCATCCACGCTCGACCTCACGCAACCCCGCGCCCGCCTATTCGGCTGGCTCTCGCTGATCGCCGCCTTGCTCGTTTGGCTGGCTTTCAAGATCCGCTCCCGCGAGCAGTTGCAGATTCACCGTTTCGCCCTTCCGCTCAGCGCATTTGTCCTTCTGCAAGTGGCCCTGGTGCCCGCATCTTTGGTCCCGCAATATGGCCTGCGACCGGCCTGGATCGGATTGTCTGCCCTGCTCACATATTTCATGTGGAGCGATTGGCTGGCCCACGGCCTCAGGGCCCGCGTAGTGGAGAACGCGCTCATGATTCTGGTCGGCCTGCTTTCCTTCGGCGCGCTGCTCGGATATCTGCTGTGGAACAAGGAGTGGTGGGATATCACCGGGGCGTTCTTCTCATCTCCACCCGCCGGCTTCCGCGCCTCCGGACCTTTCTTGGGCCATCCCAATGTCATGGCCGGCGTCATCTATCTGACCTTCCCGATCGCGCTGGTCCGATTCCTGCGCGAGAGGCATCTGGTGCGGCGGCTCCTGTGGCTCCCGGCCCTGGGGCTGTTCCTGTTCGTGCTCTATCAGACGGCTTCCCGTGCCGGCTGGGGGGCGGCTGCCCTTGGGATCGGGACCTCCCTGGCGCTCCTATATGCGGGCCGCTTGAGCCCACTTTTCGCAGGTGGCCACGGCCGAGCCATCCAAAAGATAACCGGCAGGACCGTTGCGATCGGCGCTCTGTTCTGCATCCTGGTTGCCGGAATTGGCCTTGTCCTGCTGCAGAAGACGATCGATGTCGGCAGCATGTCCTTGGCCACGGCCCGGGCGGAGGTCTGGCGGGTGGCCTGGGACATGTTCTCGCATTCGCCGCTCATCGGCCAGGGGCCGGGCGCCTATACCCCCTACTTCGTCTCTATCGCCGGCCGCCCGCCCAGCGAAATTCACAGCCACGCGCACAGCCTGTGGTTCCAAACGGCCGCGGAGAGCGGTCTGCTGGGCCTCGGCCTCATGACCGCCGCGGCCGTGCTGCTCGGTGGGGCGCTCTTTCTATCTTGGAAGCAGGTGATCAACTCGCCCGCTGACCGCGCCGCCTTCGCCGCCTATGCCGGGTCGCTGATCGCATTGACCGCTCATCACACGCTTGATGACCTGTTTCAGCGTCCCTTTTACGCGCTCTTGGCTGTCTTGATCCTGGCGCTCGCTTCGCGCTTTGTTCCTCGGGAGCGCCTGAGGATCCTTGGCTTCAAGACCGGCGTCGCCGCCATTGGCGTGGGAATCCTTACGCTGGGCGCGCTCACCTTCTTCGAGTTCCGCGGCGCGCTCACCTATTGGGATGGCCTGCTGGGGTTTGCTACGGATGGCACCCGGCAGGCCCAAGAGCAACTCTGCCGCGCAGCGCGACGGAACCCCGCCATGCCGCTCTATTGGGCGGAGTGCGCCCTTGCTCTCGAACAGCTCCAAGCGGGGCCGGCGCAAGCGGTTTGGCTCGACGAGGCCAGCGCCGCTCTCGAACGAGGGCTGGATGTGGATCCCTATTGGGCCATCCCAAGAGCCAATCTGGCAGCCCTTGAATGGCAGAGGGGACAGCGGGATGCCGCGCTGCAGCTCATGCGCGCCGCCGCCGATGCGGCACCCAAATTCCCCATATTCCATTTGAATCTCGGCAGGATGGAGGAGGCGATGGGGAATGCAGGGGCCGCAATCTCGCAGTATCGGCGGGCGCTGGCGCTGGGCCCTCCCTTGGCGGAGAGTCCATTCTTCGATGCCACGGATCTCCGGCGGAGGGCGGCTGCGGGGTACGAGCAGGGGCGCTCACCGGACTCGCCGCTGAGCGAATCGTCCTTGGAGCAGCCCGCCGGGGAAGGGCTATCGGACGCCCTAGCGTCGTTCACATCTGAGTTGGAGGCGAATCCGCGAGACACACGCCTCTACGCTCCGCTGGCGGTGATACAACTGCGGATGGACATGACGGAGGACGCCCTGCGCACGGCTCAGGAAGCGATCTTCCTGGCCGGAGCTACTCCGCGCAACCTGCAACTGGTCGGGAGAATCCTGCGCGCCTCCGGCGAAGACGCGGCTGCTGCCGGGTATTTCGAGCGAATGTATGCAGGCCTGCGGGGCGGCAGCTACTCAAACGACTACTACTACTCCACGGTGCGAATGGTCGGGTTGCCGACCGATCTATCACCATGGTTCGCCACGGGGGAGTTGACCCCCCAGATGGTTGCTGACCTGCGGTGGCTTGCCCAGTATCATCAGCGTGAAGGTGAGGAGGGGCAAACGCAGGAGATCTATGACTGGCTGGATGCTTCACAGGCCAATTGGCGTTAGTTCCCTGGTCTACGCAAGCCCTCCCGAACGTACAACCTCGCCCCTTCTTTCTCGGCCACAGGCTCGAACCGCTCAGTCACATAATCATCCAACCGGTCGTACCGAAATCGCCCAAGGAGGATCTGTTCCGGCTGGTATGCCTCGATGACATTTATCACTTGCGCCTCGGTCAGGAAACCCGTCTCCATGCGCTTTCTTGTGAACACGGCCAGTTCGGGTGGAACGAGCAGGTTCGCGCGAAAGGCGTAGATCGGCAGATCGGTGACCACCCAGCGCGCTTGCGGCGCATATCGAGTCATTTCGCTCAGGATGGGATTGTCTGCCAGGAAATCCTCGTCCGTCCGGATTATCGCCTCGCGATGGGATTTGAACCGCATGCTGATGTCCGGCAGCCAGTTACGGATCAACGCAGCCATGCCCCCGCCCAATATGGCGAGGGCCAGCAGATACCTGGCTGGATAGAGAAAGTGATTGAGGCTGAACCCATCGGTCAATTGCTGAAAATAGCTGACCGGGTTGGCGCCCGGAAGACAACAGTGACCTCCGGCGATGACGGCGCCGTTGCCGAGTATTTCAAGCGTGTGTATGATGCACTTAGGAGAGGAAGCCACTCCAACGATCGCTGCTATTCCACGGTGCCGAGGGTCGGGCTTCCGAGCGATCTGCCGCCGCGCTTTGCCACCGGGGAGTTGACATCCCAGTTGGCGGCAGACCTGAGGTGGTTCACAGATTACCATCAGCGTGAACGGTAGGGGGCAAACGCAGGAGATCTCGAAATGGCGGCCTTCTGCTTTTGGCGCCCGGGTTGGCGTGGCTTGGAACGGGCCAAGAGCGGCCCAGGCTGGTGGGCGCCGGGTCATGTTTCTTGGATGTCAAACCGGTCAACGTGTTCCTGGCGATATTCGTCATCCTGTGGGCGATAGGGGATTGGAGCCCCCCGGCCAAGATCATCGTTCTGGGATTGCTTGCATATTCCTGGCGCAGGTCTTGTCTGTCTACCGAGGGTCTCTGAGCATCTACGATGACGCTTACATCACGTTTCGCTACCCCCGAAACCTGGCGGAAGGTACAGGACCGGTGTTCAACCCTGGCGAGCGGGTAGAAGGGTATACCAACCCTTTATGGATGGCTCTGCTAGCTGCCGCACATTTCCGCGGGTTCTCTATAGAGCTCGTTTCTCCCCACTGGTATCTTCAGGATGGTCATGCTCATCTCCTGTCCGTTCTGTTGGCGGTCCGTGCGGATCCTCGCTCGACCTACGTGCCCCATGCCGTCGGATCTCGTGCGGAAGTTGATGTTCCTCGCACTCCTTTTCGTGACCGCCGTCGCCAGGCTCCGCTTTCTCTCCGCGTTCCTCCCCTGGAGCCGGGTCTGCGAGATCGGTGATGGACTTGTCTTCATAGGTGAATGTCTCTACTACGAAGTGGATGATCTCGCGCACAGAGGCCATACTGCGAAGGAAAGGCCACGCAACGAGCGCGAGATCACGTCGGGCGCTCGGGTCAATCACCGCGACGAGCGACTCCTGCCAAGTGCAGGCCCTGGCCGGTGAATATGGCGCCCTGGGTCTGTGCGCCGCAGGGAAATCCGCAAGGCCTTCTGGCACCGCAATAGCACGCATTCTCTCTCCGTCATGGCTTATATGGATACTTCGTCGCCACACGACGCGATTGATCCCAACCCAAAGGCGCCGCTTTCTTCATCGAGCAGTCTGCGCCGCAACACGGCCGTCAGCTTGTGGCGGCGAGCCCTCCTGGATTTGGCATATCATATGCATTTGATGCGATCGCGCGTGATCGGCCTGGATGCCGAAGCGAGGTGCAGCTCTTTCCGGGGAGTTTGCTCCAATCGTGTCTTGTGTGATACTGTGCGCAGCGCGAGGTATCTCAACGGAGAGGAGGAAAAATTGGTCGGCGGGCTCATGAGAGAACCGGCCTGTGCGCGAGATCCAGGGCGCGTGGACCTAGCCGGCCCGCCGGCCATCTGTTCTCATCCGTGTCCGGACTGCTTTCCACACAACCTTCAAGTCTCGCCCTTGGAAGCGCATAGACGATGAAATCTGTGAAGGGTCGCTTGTGTCTGCCAAAGAAGTCTCGACTTGCGACCTATCAATATGCGATCTTGGGGATCACCGCGCTGGGAGCTGCTTTCCGCCTTTATCGCCTTGGCCAGCAGAGCCTATGGTTCGATGAAACGCTGAGTGTGTTGTTCGCCTCTCAACCCATCGGAGTCGCAATACAATCGATGCTCCAGGAGGGGCTCCAACATTCGCCGCTGTTCTACATACTCCTGCGCCCATTCGTCTCGCAGCCAGTGCGCGAATTTCTCGTGCGCCTCTTGTCCGTGGCTGCCGGTGTCGCGACGATCCCCGCGATTGGAGAGCTCGGCCGCAAGCTGTATTCAACGCGCGTGGGTGTATTGGCCGCTGCCATCGTGGCGCTGAATCCCTTCCATGTGTGGTATTCGCGTGAAACCCGCATGTACTCATTGATCGGTCTGCTGACAGTGCTGGTCATGATCTTTTTCTTCCAGATCGTCTACGGCAGACCCAAGCCGCGGCACTGGATCGGGCTGTCCCTTACCCTGGGTGCGGCCCTGAACACGCATCTCTTCGCACATTTTCTTCCACTAGTCCAACTGGTCTTCTTTGCGGCGACATTTCGCGTGACTTATCCGCTGCTTCGCCGCTGGGCAGCATCCATCGTGGGAGCCTATCTCACACTGATTCCGTGGATCATCGTTGTGGTGCGATGGGGGAATTACTATGGATCGGGCGGGACTTCACGCCCGCCCGTTCTCACCGATCTGCTTTCCACGGTGTGGGACTTCAGCTTTGGATCAGCGGACCAGCTCACCTTGGGTGTATCCATCGCGCTATGCGTTTTTCTCGCCATGATGGTGGCGGGTTTGATGGCTTCCCGACGGCGCTTCGTGCTCATGGGCTCGTGGCTCTTCGTTCCGGTCTTGGTCACCTTCTTGCTTTCGCTCCATGTCCCAATGTACATGGATCGATACCTGATGATCGCATTTCCGGCATATGTTCTGCTGGTCGCAGCGGGCATCGACAGCTTCAAACTGCCCGCCCTTCGCATCGCCGCGGGCCTATCGATCTTGACGCTTACGGCGATGGGGCTTTCAAAAGTCTTCTTCAGTCCTGTACAGCGTCAACATGCAAACTGGCGGGCGTTGGGGCACGTCCTTGCGGAAGAAACCGATCCGCAGCGAGACGTGATCGTCACTCTTCATTATCAGGACCTGGTCCCACTGCATTTCTACTACCAGGGGGACACAGCGATCACCCCCCTCGTCTCCTTTCGGGATGTGAATCTTCCCGACGTGGAATTGTCATCCCTCGAATCGGATTCGAGCCGCTTATGGCTGGTAATTCCGCACCTGACTCCAACAGAGCATCTGTTCCTCGACTGCGTCCCATTTGATGAGAGGACTTTCACGCCGATGGATCGGGTGCGTGAATGGCGCAGGAGCATTAGTCAGAGACTTGTCTCGGTGCGCGAGCTGGGCTGCATTCGCTTGGAAACATATGGCCCATAGTGGATTAGTGCCGCGGATATCGGGAACACCAAGTCCTCGCGGATGAACAGATCCCCCGCACTGCCTCTCAGCACGAGCTCGTACCGTCCAGCAAGGGCATCCTCCACGCGGCCCAACTCGAAACGCCCCAGCAAGATTTGCTCCGGCTGATATTCCGTGATCACGCCCAGGACGGCCTCCTGAGTGAGAAAGCCCGTCTCCAAGCGCTTCTCAGCGAAGACTGCCATTTCAGGCGGCACGAGCAGCCCGGCGCGAAAGGCGTCCATCCAGGCTTTGAGCATCAGACTGAATAGCGGAGGTTGGTCGCTCCAGATACGGTCATAGAGTGGATGGCCATGTGCCAGGAGCAGTGCTTTCATCAATAGCCGAGCGGGCGCCCGCTCCGGCGGCAGATTTTACCCACAACCGACCGTCAGGGTTCCCGCGACTTCAAATCCTCCCGCACATATAGATCTCCCGCATTACCCTGCAGCGCCAGCGCGTACCGGCCATGAAGGAATTCCTTTAGGCGATCCAATTTGAACCGACCCAGCAAGATCTGCTCCGGCCGGTAGGCGTCGATCACCCCGATAACTTGCGATTCGCTCAGGAAACCGCTCCGCAGGCGTTTCTTGGTGAAGACCGCCAGTTCAGGTGGTACGAGCAGCCCGGCGCGAAAGGCGTAGATCGGCATGTCGGTGACGATCCAGTGTGTCTCCCCCGAGTATTCGGCCATCTCCGCAAGGATGTTGTTGTTCTCGAGGATGTCCGCGTCCCCTCGGGCGGTGGCTTTCTGATGGGTTGTAAAGCGTCCGAGGGCATCCGGCAGAAGGGATCTAAGCGTGAGCCCGAATAGGGCTGCGGCAAGCATTGCCGCGATCAGGCGCGGCCATGAGGTTCGCCGCCCTGTGAGCAACTCCCGAGCCGCGTCCCAGGCCTCCCCCGCGCCGGCCCCGGCGAGCATGGCGGCGGGCACGGTGACCAGCAGTTGGTGGTGATACCAGAGTGGGGTCTGAATGGACAGCAGCGCAATCGCCGCGCCCCCCCAGGCAAGCAAGTATGCGCATAGCCAACGGCCTCGCGTGAGGGCGAACACACCGCCCAGGATGGCCAGCAGGAGCACATAGCGGGAGGGCGAGAGCAGATCGGTCAGGCTGTTGTTCTGTGAGGGATCCACCAACGCCGGGGTCTGGGCCGCGGCGAGGTGCGGGCTGATCAGCTGCGACAGGTTTCCCGGGCCCACGAGGAGCATCATCGCCAGCCCGGCCAGCATGGCCGCCGTGGACCCCCATAAGAGCGCTGGCTTCAGGATTCGAATCCAAGAGGCGAGCTGCGGTTGGCGATGATGCTCATCCAATAGCAGCCCTATGACGGTGATCGGGCCCAGGAAGCCGGTGAGCAGCTTGATCCCGACCGAGATGCTGAAGGCGGCTGCAGATAGGCCGAGCCAGATATCGCGGCGACGCTGGTGCCAGATGGCGAGGGCGCCAAGTGAAAGCACCGCGAACGTGATACCGGGAAGCCCGATCAACACCGAGGCGCTCAACCGGGTGTAGTAGGGGAGCAGGGCGATCAGGGTAGCCCCGAAAATGGCGTGGACGGGTGCCACCGCCCGTCGCAGGAATTCGGTCGCCCCCCAGAGGAGCAGTGTCGACATGACGAGCATCAGGATGCGGGCGGGGATCACATGGAAGCCAAATACATGCATCCATCCCGCCAACATGAAAGTGAAGAGCGGCGGCTGGTCGCTCCAGATGGCGCGATAGAGCGGATATCCGCGCCCAACCAGCAGCGCCTTGATCAGGTTGATGCCCTCATCGGGATCGTATTCCAGCCTGATCCGGAAAGGGAAGAAGTACAACATCAGGGCGAGGAAGAGCAGCGCCAGTCCGAGAGGCCACAAGGCGGCCGCTGTCCGCCGGAGCGATACCATCCCTTTCGGGGTGAGCGATCGTTCCCTGGGCAAAGTGCTCAACCGACGCGGGGGGAAGCGACAGTTCTCTTTTCTGACCTTGAGGCCAACGCCCTGAAACGCTGTCCGGCTACGGCTCAGATTCTACCAAATGCGCCCCAATGCGAGCCCGTTATGCTCCTGAGGACTCTTCAGCCCCGGGGTCCTGTATGCCGGCCCAATCGCCTGCAGGGCCGTTCGGACCGCATCCCGCACCG
>CAYMCO010000069.1:0-7898 GCA_964388955.1 uncultured Anaerolineaceae bacterium
TCCCCCTATACTTCCGCATCCCCTTTCCCCCTCACCGCCTGCAGCACCTCCGGATTGACCAGCGCGGAGGTGTCCCCCGGGTCCACCCCGAGATACGCCGCCCGGATCATGCGCCGCATGATCTTGGCGTTGCGCGTCTTGGGCAGGTCCGGCAAGAAACGGATGGCTTTGGGGGCCAGCGGTTTGCCGAGCTCGGAGATCACCCGATCCTTGAGCTCGGACTCCAGGGCCGCGCTGGGATGGGCGCCCGGCTTGAGCACGCAGAAGCACAGCAGCGCGCTGCCCTTGAGCGGATCGGGGATACCGATGGCCGCCGCCTCGGTGACGGAGGGGTGCGCCATCAGGGTGGACTCGACCTCCGCCGGGCCGATGCGCTTGCCGGCCACCTTGATGGTGTCGTCCGAGCGGCCCAGGATGTACCACATCCCATCCTCATCAACCATCGCCCAGTCCCCGTGCGCCCAAACGCCCTCCCAGCGGGACCAGTAGGTCTCCTCGTAGCGCTGCGGATCGCGCCAGAAACCGCGCGTCATGCCGATCCACGGGGTCTTGACCACCAACTCGCCCACCTGGCCCCGGATCGGCCGCCCGTCCTCGTCGAAAACGTCTGCGTCGATCCCCGGGCAGGGCCCGGAGAAGGCGCAGGGCTTGAGCGGCCGGATGGGGTTGCCCATCAGAATGCCGCCCGAGATCTCCGTGCCACCCGAATAATTGATGATCGGCACCCGGCGCCTGCCGACCACCTCGAAGAGCCACATCCACGCCTCCGGGTCCCACGACTCCCCGGTGGAGCCGAAGAAGCGCAGGCTGGAGAGATCGTGGGCGCGGATCGGCGCCTCGCCGCCGGGGCGCAGGGCGCGCACAAAGGTCGGCGCCAGGCCGAGCACGTTCACACCGTGCCGCTCCACCATCTGCCAGACGCGGTCGGGCCCGGGGTAGTCGGGCGCGCCGTCATAGATGAACATGGAGGCGCCCAGGATCAGCGATCCGAAAACCAGCCAGGGGCCCATCATCCAGCCCATGTCGGTCATCCAGTAGATCAAATCGCCGCGGTGGACATCGGTGCCGAAGGCCATGTCCTGCGCCGCTTTCACCGGGAAGCCGCAGTGGGTGTGCACGGCGCCCTTGGGGCGGCCGGTGGTGCCGGAGGTGTAGATGATCATGAGGAGATCCTCGGCGGCGGTGTCTGCCGCCTCGGCCGGGCCGAGCTGCCCCTCCAGGAGTTCGTGCCACCAATGGTCGCGCCCAGGGTGCATCCGGACGTCGTTCCCGGCGCGCTGATGCACGATGACATGCTCCACGGAGGGGGACCGCGCCACCGCCCGGTCGGCGATGGCTTTCATATCCACCAGCGCCCCGTGGCGGAAGAACCCGTCGCTGGTGAAGAGCGCCTTCGCCTCCCCATCTTGCAGCCGGCTGGCCACCGCGCCCGCGCCGTACCCTGAGAACAGCGGCAGGATCACGGCGCCGATCCTGGCGACAGCCAGCATGGCGGCGATGAGCTCCGGCGTCATGGGCATATACAAGCCCACCGCGTCGCCTTGGGACAATCCCAGGGCGCGCAGGCCGTTGGCCACCTGGTCGACCCGATGGGCGAGCTCGGCGTAGGAGAGACGGCCCCAATCGCCCTCTTCCTGCTCGAAGACGAGCGCGGTCCGGCCCTCCAGCGATGTCCCCAGCCACTTGTCCAGGCAGTTATGGACGATGTTCATGTGCCCCCCGACGCACCACTCCGGCCAGGCAATCCCGCGGCTGAGATCTACCACGCGCTCATAGGGGCGGCTGAATTCGACCTGCAGGTATTGCAGCACGGCATCGGTGAACCAGCCCACATCCTGTTTGGCGCGCAGCAGCAGATCTTCAAAGGAGGCGATGCCGTGCCGGCGCATGAAATGGGTGAGGTGGGCGCGCTCAACGTACGCCGAATCAGGACGCCAAACGACATCAGGGTTGATGTCCGTCTCTCCCATCGTGGGCCTCCTATGCGACTGGTGGATTTCCTGGTTGCGGCCTTCGGGCCCCGCCTACTCGGCGATGGCGCCCGTGATGCGCGGGTACCAGTACCATAATACATCCTGAGCGGGCTTGCCGTGCACGGAAGCGGACTTGTCCCGCAGCGGGGTGATGGGATTGAAGCGCCGCGTGTAGAACCCCGTGATCCGGGAGCGGCTATAGGCCTCCAGCATCACCGCGTTGATGACCGTGGCCTGCACCTGCAGGTCGAGCTGCAGGTCGGGATCCGGATCCGCTCCCTGGTCGAATTCGGCCGGCGGGCGGCAGCCTTGATCGATGGTCGGGGCGCAGCCGGTCGAGCTTCCCAAAATGGAGAGGTATTCCACGCTCAGGCGGATGGGCTTGCTCCGGAATGCATTCAGCGCGGTGAGCAATTCGGTGAAGGCCTGCGCAGCTTTGGGCTCCAGTTCTTCGAAGTCCGCCTCGGGTGCGCCGGTCAGCGCGGCGTGCCAGTAGACATGAATTTCGTCCACGTCTTCGAGGAAGTCAGGGGGCCGCTGCACCTTCTCCCCATATTCGATCTCGAAGGCCAGCCGGCCGCTGAACCGCTGGCGGATCTCCGCGATCAGCGCCCGCCACCGGTCGCCTGCGTCCGCCGGAACGCCGGAAGGGGATCCGTCGGCCAACCGCCCATCGGGCAGGGCCGGCTCCACCTCGGGGCCGCCGATAACGAGCTTCTCCGCCCCCGCGCCTTGGGCTTCTTGGGCGACGGTCAGGACGAAGGAGCGGTACTCGTCGAACCATGTAGTCCACCAGGCGTCGACCCGCGGGGCGGTGGCCCACCACGCATCCGGCCCGGGCCCGGCGGTGACCGTGGTGGCGCGCATGTTCACCCGCAGTCCGTGGGCGTAGGCCTGCCGGACGGAGGACGCCAGCTCGTCGGAGAAGGGCGATCTGGTGGGGTCGAATTCCAGGGAGGGAAGCGGTTGGGATGTCGTCCAAACCCATGTGGGGGTGAGCGTGAGCGAATTGGCGCCCAAATCGGCGACTTGCGCCAGGGAGGGGTCGAAATATCGGGCCCAGGAAGGCTGGTAGGCGGGGGCGATTTCCACCCCAACCTCGAATTCCGGTCG
Organism: uncultured Anaerolineaceae bacterium; assembly: GCA_964388955.1. Classification (GTDB taxonomy): domain Bacteria; phylum Chloroflexota; class Anaerolineae; order Anaerolineales; family E44-bin32; genus CAYMCO01. The sequence goes on from CAYMCO010000069.1 coordinate 3,087, forward strand.
CGAGGGGATGCGCTCGGGGGCCACGACGGAGGTGGCGATCCCACCGCCCTGTTCCCACTTCCAGGCGAAGATCTCGTCCTGGATCTCCTGGCCGGCGGGCGCGCCCAGCAGGTCACGTTCGGAGTTCACATCGTCGGCCTCCTGCAGGTCGACGGCTCCGCTGCACAGCGCGTTCCGGCAGTAGCGGTAGCTCAGAGGCTGGCTGAAGCTCAAGGGCCCGCGCAGGGCGTAGAACCACTCGTCTTCCGATAGCTGCCACATGGGGAGCGGGTCGAACCACACGACCGGGTTGAGCTGCAGGGTGATTTCGTCGCCCGCCGGTGTCTTGCCCGGGGCGGTGGCATGAAAGAGCAGGATCTGCCCTTCGCCGCTGTTCCAGGTGGCGACGGTATCCTGCATGGTGATGTCATGGTCGGGGACGATCAGCCTGCGGGTGATCAGGTTGCGATCCCCGTCCCGTTCGGCGTTCCACAAGCCATCCCCGAGCGTGTACTTGTAGCGCAGGTCCATGCCCTCAAAGAGCGTCGCCAGCATCAGATAGTGTGTCGGATCCACATACACCAGCCTGGGCATGCGGTAGCGGTTGGTGCTCAAGCCGCTGGGCAGCTCGGTATACAGCTCCCCGAAATGGCGCTGGTTCCCGGCGAACAGAACGGGCACACCGGGGGTGGTGTCCTCCGGCACCGTGACCTGGAAGGTGGCTTGGATCGGCTTGGCCGGTGTGAGCGCCAGGCGGGCGGGCGTGGCGCTGCCGGCGGCGACCTGGGCTTCCTGCTGGGCGGTGCGATAGGCGCCGTCCGGGCTGAAGGCCGTCACCCGGTGCAGACCCGGGGGCAGGCCGTCGATCCGGAACCTCCCCTCGGAGTCGCTGTAGGTTTGGCGCCCGGCGACGTTGACCAGCATCTCGGCGAGCGGCTGGCCGTCCTCCGAGCTCACCAATTGGCCGGTCACCCGGCCTGTGGGACCCTCATAGGGGGCGTCCGCCCAGGCGGTGATCACATCGCGCATCTCCCCCGGCCCGGTGATCAGCGCCACCCGGCTGGAAATCCGGCGGCCGTAGCGATCGATCTCCTCCATCGGTTCAGGGCCCAGGCGCTTGTAGCGATAACGCAGCAGGGCTCCCACGGGGGGAGTTAGGCGCACCTGCCACAGCCGGTCCGAGATGCGCACCATGGTGTAGGACTGCTGGTTGTAGGCCATGCCGGTGACCTCGTCCAGCAGCACCAGCGCCACCTCGGCCCCTGGGGAGAGGGCATCGGGCACGGTCGCGCTGAAGATCACCTCGGCGGCGGGCATGGGCGTCGACGGCGCCACATTCAGGGGCGGCACGGGCTCGCCGCTGAAATAGGGGGTCGGCAGGGAGCAACTGAGCAGCGCCGCGATGAGCGCCAGGGGGACCAGGAGCGAAACCTTCTTTGTCATGGTTGACGTCCGAATCGTTCGATTAATTGGGCACATAATTCCACGTTTGGCACCTGATGGGCGGGGGTCCGGAGGCTGAGGCGGTCCGAGCCGGCTTTGCCGGCGACGATCAGCCTGCCGCGATCGAATTTGACCTCCCCCAATTCGCGCCAGGCGATTTCCCGGCGCCCTCCATGCACCCCGGTGTGGGAAAGGCGCAGCGGCCCGAAGGTCAGGTCGCGGCCGCTGGCGAAGAGGTCTGTGTACTCCGCCAGCAGCTCAGGGTAGACATGCTCTTTGACGGTCTCCGCCAATTCGTCGATATCCTCCAGCCGGCTGTCCAGCCGCACCTTCTGCCCATCCTCCAGCACCAACAGCAGCTCCTGTCTTCCCCGCCGGCCCATACCGAGAGCCGGGTAGCTCAGCGCGGTGGTGAATGTCAGGCGGATGGCCCGCCACGGGATAGCCCGATTTCGACGTCCGTTCCTGCAGACGATCCCGTATCGAAATGTGCCCACCACCGTACTCCCCAAGCGCAGCAGCCGGGCCAGGCCGAACAGGGCAAGCAGTGCGAATACGCCGGCGGCCTCTGCGTAGGGCGCGGCCCAACGGGCGACCACCGCGGGCCCGAAGTGTTGGTAGGCATACCCCCAGCGCCAGACCGCCAAGATGGCTGCAACAAGCGTGCCCAAGGCGGCCAGGATCCCGAAAATGGCATACCCACGGCGCAGTCCGTGACGCGCCTCATGGGTCCGTATCGGCCGCCCCAAGGGCCTCTCAGCGGTGGTGCCTTCAAGCGTCAAGTCAGGGCAGCTCCTCCCCGAGGTCCTGCGGAGGCGCGCACCTGCGCCCGCTTTCCGATTCTGGATCAGCGAGTCCGGGAACGCAAATCGCGGGAGGGCGGAAAGACATGCGCATCATTATATGACAGGATGGACGATGGGTTGCAGGTTGGAAAAGCCCTCAGCGGTCAGCTCTCAGCGGTCAGCCCTCAGCGGTCGGCTCTCAGCGGTCATCCCGCAATCTCTTGATGAAGCCCGCCAGCATGCGTTTGACCTCGTCGATTTGCATCTCAAGGCTTTGATGGACTTCGGCCGCCAAATAACCGAGATCGTTGGCGAGTAAGATCTGATATTCCAGCTCGCTAGCTGAGCCCATGGCGATGCTAAAGAACCGGCTCAATTCCGCATCACCATTCCTGCCACATCCTTCCGCGATGTTCGAGGGAACAGATACAGCTGACCGGCGCACCTGGCTCCTCAGACCGTATATTTCGTGGCTCGGCAAGGCTTCGGTGCATTTGTAGATCTCTATCACCAGCTTGTGCGCCTTCTGCCAAACCTTCAAGTTTCTGAAAGTCTTCATACACTCCCCCTTTTGATATTAGCTGATCGCTGAAAGCTGACAGCTTCCTTCTCTCCCTCAAAGCGTCTCCCCCGAAGCCTCTACTCCGGGTCACCTTCCGGCACGAAATACACGTCGGTTGGCTTGAGCTTGCTGTTGCGCAGGAAGCGAGGGCGGACCGGCATGCCGATCCAGTCCAGGGAGGGTTCGGCCGGATCGACGCCCAGCAGCCGCGTCAGGAAGAGGGTGTCCACCGCCTCGAATTCGATCAGCGCCAGCACGAAGGGCGTCTCGGACAGGAACTCCTCGGAGCCGAAATAGCACACCGTGAAGGCGTGCACATGCGCGGCGCGATCGGTGATATCGATCCAGCGGGTCTCTTCGCCGCTGTACATGTCGTGTCCGCGCGGCGTGGCATAGGTATATCCGCTCCCGGGTGCCTGGCTGGCGAGAAGCACCTTGTTGCTGGCGGCGGCGAACCACGGGCTGTCCTGCCCGTATGAGTGCAGGTAGGTGATGGCGTAGTCCTGCTCGATCTGGATGGGGGCCATGCGCTTGAGAAAGGCGAGCGCATCGGGGTCCGTCTCCACGGGGAAGGGCACCCCGTGCACGATGTATCCGCCCAGTGTCTCGGGCCGTTTATCGGGCATTTTCGGCATGGCTACGCCTCCCGTTCCAGGATGCTGATGGTCACGTAGGTCCCCGTGCCGGCGTGGGAGTGGATCGCGCCTCGCGCCGCGTCCGGCACCTGCAGCGCCGGATCGCGGAAGTGCTTCTCGACGCTCCCCTGCACCTGCCAGAGGGCGAACACGGCCTGCATCAAGCCGGTCGCCCCCACCGGGTGGCCGCAGGCGATGAGCCCGCCGGAGGGGTTGACCGGGCAGGCGGGGTCCTCCGGCAGCGGCAGCCCGTAGTCCAGGCCGGGCATATGCGCCCTGCCCGAGGCGGCGAAGGGGCCGCCCTCCCCGTAGCGGCACAGGCCCATGTCCTCGTAGGTCTGGATCTCGCTGGAGGTATAGGCGTCGTGCAGCTCGATGAAATCCAGCTCCCCCAGCGGGTCATCGATCCCGGCCTGTTTGTAGGCCATATTGCCCGCCGCACGGCCGGCGCGGAAGGAATGCACCCCCGGATAGCGCGTCCCGGCATCCCACAGTTTCCGGTAGTAGGCGCGCGTGTCATCCGAGCCGCGCTCCTGTTCCGTCGCGTAGTCTCGCATGAAGGTCTCGTAGTCCACGTGCGGCCGGTCGGCCATGCGCATGGCGTCGGTGCCGCGCCCGATGCCCGTCACGCGCGCCAATGGGCGGGGAACCTTCGCCCCGGCGCCCTCCAAGCGCCGGATCCCCTCCTGCGAGGCCAGGATGGTCGCCGCGGCGCCGTCGGACATCACGCAGATATCCAGGCGGGTGAGCGGCCAGGCGACCATGGGGGCATCCCGCACGTCCTGTATGCTGTAGCGGTGCCGCTTCTGGGCGTAGGGGTTGTGGTAGGCGTTGATGTGGTTCTTGACCGAGACATGCGCCATCTGCTCCACGGTGGTGCCGAATTCCTTCATGTGCCGGGTGACCATCATGGCGTAGTAGCCGGAGTAAAACCCGCCCACCGGGTAATCCCAGGAGACGTCGGAGGCCAGGGCGATGAATTCGTTGCCTTTCCAGGTTTCCACGTGGCTCATGGTCTCGAAGCCGTAGGCGACGCACACCTCCATATGGCCGGAGGCGATGGCCTTCCAGGCCTCCTGGAAGCACAGCCCGCCGGTGGCGCCGCCGCCCTCCACGCGGTGGCTCGGTTTGGGGCACAGGCCCAGGTAATCCTGGGCCATGATGCCGGCCATGAGCTGGCGGGAAAAATGGTCGGAGAAGTAGGAGGCCACCGATCCGTCGGCCAGCGGGGTGAAGGTCGGGAAATCGAGCTCCAGATCGGCGATGGCGTAGTCGTAGGCCTCCTTTACCACCGCTGGAAAGGTCTTGTCCGGGCGGGCCTTGGCGAATTTCGAGACCCCGCCCGAGATGGCGTATACAGGTCGCATGGGTCCCCTCACTCTTTGTCTGGATGTCGAGTGGATTGTAC
>CAYMCO010000070.1:0-6298 GCA_964388955.1 uncultured Anaerolineaceae bacterium
CCGAGAGCAGGGACTGGTGCGCCATATCAGCATCAGCTCCCATTCCGATCCGGCCATTCTGCTGGAGGCGCTTGACCGCTTCCCCTTCGACAGCGCGCTGGTGGCGCTTTCTGTCTTGGATCACTTCATCCTGAGCTTTGCGGAGGAGTTCCTGCCCGCGGCCAGGCAGAGAGGCGTGGGGACGGTTGGGATGAAGGTGCTCGGTGCGGGGACCTTGACTCATGAGGTTGAACGCGCTCTGCGATACGCCTTCAGCCTGCCGGTCGACACGGTTATCGTGGGCATGGAAAGCATGGACCAGTTGGAGGAGAACCTTAGCATCGCCGAGCGATTCACACCAATGGGCGATGGTGAGCGCCTGCAGTTCTTCAAGGACATCCTCCACTTGGTGAAGCCAGAGAACATGCCCTGGAAAGCCCCGGACTGGGACAATCCAGTGGAATGGACGCCGCGCAATCGGGGCAAGAGCCCCGAGGCGGAGCCCGCTTGAGGGCGGTCGGTGGACTCGTTTTCTTCGCTGCTGCAGGATGCGATGTGGCGTCCGGAATTCCACAGCGGATGTTCCAGGGGCGGCAGAGGCCGCCCATCAGAAAACCCAATGGCGCGAGATAGTGCCAGCCGGGCGCCAGATGGACAAGTCTGCTCGATACGCCATCGACACGGCAAGCCTCACACATCGGCAACTGGAACTCAACGGGAAAGAGGGGCCTGTCGATGTGTGGTCCGTCGCGCCTTGCACTCTGCGCGATAATGCGGCCTCCGATCGGACCTTGGAGAAGGTGGGCATGCGCGCAAACGAACAGGATGATGAAACGCGCTCGTGGGGCCTGGAGCAGGCCACTTGGGCGAAGCGCAAGTCGTGAAGGGCAACCGACGAAACGTGGATGGACGGTGGCCCGGAGGCAACGCAAGGAGGTGGATCATGAGGGGCATCTCTCTTCCGCAGATTGGCGTCGTCCTTGCAGTTATCGCGACTCTGGTGGTGAACGGTTTGGCAAACGCGCTCCCTTTGAACGGGCAGACAACGGCTGAAATCTCGGACCGTTTTGACGTGCTCTTCGTTCCGGCCGGCTACGTTTTCTCGATTTGGGGGCTCATCTACCTCGCGTTGATCGCCTTCGGGATCTATCAGGCGCTGCCCGCCAAAGGAGCCACCAGCCGCCTTCGCCGTGTCAGGGGGCTGTTCTTGGTCAGCAGCGCGGCGAACATCGCCTGGCTGTTCGCCTGGCACTACGAGTCCTTTCAGCTCTCCATGCTGGCGATGCTTGCTCTGTTGATCTCGTTGGCGGTTGTCTATTCCCGTCTGAAGATTGGTATGAGTGGCTCTCGCGGTGCCGAGCGCTGGTGCGTGGATGTGCCCTTCAGCTTGTATCTTGCATGGATCAGTGTGGCCACCATCGCCAACGCGGCCGATGTGCTGGACTTTGTCGGCTGGGGCGGTTGGGGGATCGGTCCGGCAGCCTGGGCGGTGATCATGCTCTTGATCAGCGGCGGCCTGGCGCTCTTTATGGCGGTCTCCCGAGGGGATGCGGTCTTCGTGCTCGTGATCATGTGGGCGCTTCTGGGAATTGGGATCAAGCAGTTTGACGTCCCGCTGGTATCCATCAGCAGCTTCGCGATCGGCGCTGCGCTGGGGGTAGCTATGGCGGTGCTGGGCCTGCGCCGGATGCAAGCGGCTCGGCCGGCGGCGCTCAGAGAATAGATGGCGCGTAAGCGGCCCGGTCCATGGGACGGCCGGGTAGCTTGGGCCGATCCTGCGCTCCCCTTTTGTTACCGCCTCCGCGCCCCTGGCCGGAAGCCACGCGTGCAGATTGCTGCGGAGGGAGGAATGCCGGAAGTCTCGATGCATCCAGAGCTGTTTCAGATCATTATCGGCATGCTCAAGCGCCAACTGGGGGACCGACTGGAGGAGTATCTGATCCCGCCTCCGATCTTTGCGTACATGCAAGGGGAGTTCATCGAGTACGATGCAGAGAATGCCCGGTTAGTGGCTCGATTTCCGGTGCGGAGCGCGTACCTCAATCCCTATGGAATTGTGCAGGGGGGCATGGTGACCGCGGCGGTGGACAACACGCTGGGGCCGTTGAGCATGCTGGTGGCGCCTCCCAACGTCACCCGCCGGTTGGAGATGAAGTTCAGCCGCCCCGCCTACAGCGAATTGGCGTATATCCAGGTGACCGGTCATTTGGTCCGGCTTGACCATCCATGGCTGCACCTGCGGGCGGATGTCCGGGACCCCGCCGGAGGATTGCTGGCCAAGGCGAAGGCCACGCATTGGATCGTGGGAGATCAAAGCCGAGAAGAACCTTGCCCACAGGAGGCGGAGACATGAAGGTATTCATCAGCGCCGACATCGAAGGTGTCACAGGCGCGAGCAATTCGGATGAGGCCACGAAGGGAGAGGCGGATTACTCCGAGTTTCGGGAGCAGATGACTGCGGAGGTGAGCGCCGCTTGCGATGGCGCGCTGCAGGCGGGGGCGAGGGAGATCTGGGTCAAAGACGCACACGCCAGCGGAAGGAACCTGATGCCGGCCAAACTGCCGCGCGAGGTGCGATTGGTGCGCGGTTGGAGCGGCCATCCCTTCAGCATGGTGCAGGAGCTGGATGAGAGTTTCGATGCTGTTCTCATGGTCGGCTACCACGCCTCCGCAGGCACGGCCGCCAGCCCGCTGGCCCACACCATCTCTGGGCGAGCCGCGTGGATCAAGATCAACGCTGAGTTGGCGTCCGAATTCCTGCTGCATGCATTTGCCGCCGCGACGCTGGGCGTCCCGGTCGTGTTTCTATCGGGGGACGAGGGGATCTGCAGCGCGGCGAGGGACCGCATTCCCGATATCACCAGCGTGGCAGTGAAGCGAGGGATCGGCAATTCCACGGTAAACATCCACCCTTCGCTGGCGCTGGAGCGTATCGAGAACGGCGTCACCGCCGCCCTTTCAGGGGACTTGGGAGCCTGCTTGGTCTCCCTGCCGGCGGAATTCTCGGTGGAGATTCGCTATAAGGATCACTCCAGAGCCTTCGAAAGCAGCTTCTTCCCGGGTGCAGAGCTGACGGATCCGTTCACACTTGGCTTCGGGTGCAAGGACTATTTCGAGGTGCTCCGTTTGCTGTCGTTTGTCCTATGAGGCCCATGATTGCCGCATCATGGGCGAATTGCCCTTTATCCCATGGCGCTGCCCACTCGGTACCGGAGAATTCGAGCGAGTGCAGTGCCAGTTGGCCATTAGCCAAAAGGAGGCATCATGTCGTTGGATCAGATCGTGGCATGGATCGTGATCGGCGGTATCGCTGGACTGCTGGCGGACATTCTCATCTCGGGCATCCGTGTGGACCTGGTGGGTAAGATTGTAGTGGGCATATTGGGAGCCTTCATCGGTGGCTGGCTCTTCAATCTGCTCAACATCCACATTGGAACAGGCTTCGTCAACGATGTGATCACCGCCTTGGTCGGGGCGGCCGTCCTGCTCCTGCTGCTGCGATCTGTGCGGCGGACCTGACACGGCGATGGTGGGCCTTCACGATTCTGGCTGGCGGCGCTGAAAGGGCTACTCCCGGGAAAAGTCCTTTAGGGACTGGGCTTCGATATAGATGCGGCGGATCTCCGGATGGTCCCGGGTGATCTGCGCCTCCAGACGGTCGATGGCTGCAGACAGCTCCGCGCTGGTCATGTCCGCCCGGAAAGACACATCCATAGTGAGCAGCACAGCTCTGGGGCCCATGTGCATTGTGAGTGGCCGCTTCACCGCCAGCACATCCGGGTCGTCCTCGCTCACCTGCTGCACAAAGGCGACGATGTCCGGATCCGTGCTTTCCCCGAGCAGCAGCCCTTTGCTTTCCTGCGCCAGCAGGATGGCGACACAGCCCAGCAACACCCCGATGCAGACGGATGCCAGACCGTCGTAGACCGGTGAGCCGAGGCGATGCGCCAGGAATACACCCAGGAAGGCGAGCAATAGCCCGGCGAGGGCAGCGGAGTCTTCGAGGACGACGACGAAAACGCTGGGATCCTTGCTGCGCTTCACCTCAGTCCAGACATTCCGGCCGGCATCCGGGTTGGAAAACAGCTCTCGCAGGGCGATACTGAGGGATGTGCCCTCAAACAGCGCCGCGAGTGCCAGCACGATGTAGTTCCATGTCGGGTCGGTGAGCGCTTCGGGATGCCGGATATGGGTGATGCCCTCATAAATGGACATCCCACCGCCGATTCCGAACAGCACAATGGCCACGATCAGGCTCCAGAAGTAGAGCTCCTTCCCATATCCGAATGGATGCAATGTGTCGGCGGGGCGCCCACTGCGTTTGATCCCCAGCAGAAGCAGCGCCTGGTTGCCCGAATCCGCCACTGAATGTATCCCTTCGGAGAGCATGGAGGAGCTTCCGGAGGCGATCGCGACCACGAATTTGGTCGCCGCGATGGCGATGTTCGCCGCCATAGCGCCATATACTGCGATGGGTCGGTTGTGACTGCCGGCCATGCTTGTCTCCCAATCCGATGCGCATCGATGTGTGCGGTTCAACGCGCGGGGGGATTCCCGATACCGCTTGCGGGTTATCGTCAGTTGCGAGGGGGATTGTAAACCATCTCGGTGAGGCGACATGTCTTGGCTACGGCTGCTCCTTGGAACGCACTGAACCGCCCCATCCGGGTGCATCCGAAGTCTCGTGGCGCGCCGGCCTCCTGATCCCTCCCGCCACGGCCTGGGCGCGACGCTCCTTCCCGCCTCGCCTTTACGGCCCCCACCCCCTCTGCTTCCCCCACGCTTGGTGTTTATTTCGACCCTCATAGAAAAGTCATTGCGAGGCGCGGAGCGCCGTGGCAATCTTTCCATCGAAGAGGATTCGCTCTCCAGAAGATTGCCACGTCGCCCTTCGGGCTCCTCGCAATGACGGATCGGGGGGAGGGGTCGGGGGTGGGGGTATGTGCATGCCTGAGCCTGGAATTGGATGGCATCCGGTTCATGCCCACCCTGCAGGGCCTTGCCACCCTACACGGAATACACTCCCTGCGAAGCGCCTTGTTGAAATGAACTGGGCGCCGGGATATCCTTGCATCAACGCGCCGTCGAAGCGGCGAACGTCGATATGCCGTCTTCCGTCCGGACGGTCTATCTGGACACCGAGGGATGGGGTCCCTATCGCCTCCCCAACGCGCGTTCCAGGGGGCTCGTGATCAGCCGGAGCAGCGGGCTGATCAGCAGCAGCACAGCCGAGAGGACGAGTAAGGGAAGATCCAGGCCCGGCCGGCCTTGGGCGTGCATCCAGTCACCCCAGGCGGGGTTGGCCAGGCTGAGGCACAGGATGTTCATGGCAAGAGATCCGACCAGCGCGGCGGCTCGCGCCGCGGGCGAAGAGCTCTGGAGATAGGCAAGCGCCAACGCCGAGAAGATGGCTCCGGCCGGAGCAGCGGCGAGGGCCAGGTCGTATCGGTAGAAGGGAGCCGCGGTGGCCGACACGAACAGCGAGAGTCCCAGTGTCCCAGAGAGTCCGATGCCAAGCATTCCGGCTTGGCGCCAACCCCTCAGGGCGGCGATGATCATCAGCGCCGCTCCCGCGGCAAGCAGGATGGCCGCTATGGCTGAGTCGGCTGTTGGCGATAGGATCGTCTTTCCCATCTCGGCCCGCTCTTCCGAGACGACCTCCACAAACAGCACAAAACCCAGATAGCCTGAGCCGACCCATACCCAGTATTGATCCGGTATACGCCGGATCAGCGCGCTGATCGCCATGGCGCCGATGAGGAGGGCAGGCAGCAGACCGAGAGTAAGGCTGAGAACCGTCCGCCACAGGGGGGTCGAGTCCAAGGGCCCGGCGCCGACAAGCGAGTACAACGATATCCCAAGGCCAAAGAGGAAGGGGGGAGCGACGGCCCACAAGGTGCCCCTGGGCTCTTCGAATGGGTACGATGAAAATCCTGACCACATGGGGGACCTCCCCGAATGTTTGACGGGGCCGGGAAGCCCCGCTTGACCACGATGGATACCGGGGATCCTAATCAACCGGGCCCGGATTACAAGCCATTGCTCGACCGATGCGCCGCGCAGACAGTCGATATACTCCCGCCAGACCCGCCAGGCCAAATGCCTGGTTCCCCGGCGTCTGGCATCGCGGATGGCCTGCCGGAACACGTGGCACATCTCCGCCCCGAATGCCTGCCGAAACGCAAGGGGGTAGAGTTGCAGGAGCATGGAATAGAGCCGCCACAGAATGGCCGAACCGACTCTCATACGCCCGACTCTGCGATTCTGGTTTGAGCGATCTTCCCCAATTGATGGATGCGGGATACCTCCGCCTCCATAA
>CAYMCO010000071.1:0-6081 GCA_964388955.1 uncultured Anaerolineaceae bacterium
CGACACTCTATGGGCCGAAGCTTAGCCTAGTTGCCCACCTTCTTCGTATGCACCCCCTGGAGTGACCGCTGATTGACACGCCCTGCTGCGACCCATATAATCGAATCCGCTGTTCTCCCCTATCTCGATCTTGAACATAAGGATGCCAAATGGGCGACCAGAGAGATGCTGAGATCTTTGATATCACTTTTATCGGAGCCGGGCCTACAGGGCTGTTCGGTGCCTTCTATGCAGGCTTGCGCGAAATGTCGTGCAAGATCATCGACGCCCTACCCCAGTCTGGGGGCCAATTGTCAGCCATCTACCCTGAGAAATTCATCTATGACGTGCCGGGGTTCTCGAAGGTGCGATCAAAAATGTTGATTGAGGAGCTTGAGGCGCAGGCGATGCAATGGGATCCGGCTTTGGCGCTAGGGGAGCGAGCGGAGGAATTGGCCCGCCTGGAGCTGCCGGACGGGAAGATGGGCTGGCGAATCGGGACGGATAAAGCCCAGCACCTCACGCGCACCATCGTGATCGCGGCGGGCATCGGCGCTTTCCACCCCATCAAACTGAAGAATGAGAGCGTGGAGCGCTTCGAGGGCAAGGGGGTCGAGTACATCATCAAGAGTGTTGAACCGTATGCCGGGAAGCGTGTGCTGGTGGTTGGTGGGGGTGACAGTGCCGTGGATTGGGCATTGGCGTTGGAACCCTTGGCTGAGCAAGTCACTCTGATCCACCGGCGGGAGGGGTTTCGCGCCCACGACTCGTCCGTAAACCAACTGCATGCCTCGAATGTAGATGTGCACATCTGGTACGAGCTGCGCGAGGTGCAGGGGGATGGCCGTGTCGAGCGCGCGGTGATCTTCGACAATCGCACGGACGAGGAGACGACGATTGGAGTGGATACGATTATCTTGGCGTTGGGTTTCAAAGCCGACTTGGGGCCGATACGCAACTGGGGGATGGAGACTATTGGGCGGCGATATGTCAAGGTGAACGCCAAGATGGAGACCAGCCTGCCGGGCATCTACGCGGCCGGGGATGTGGCCCTGCAGGAAGATCTGGACCCCTTGAACTTGATCGTCATCGGATACGGTCAGGTCACGGTGGCCGTGAACTACGCCTACGCATCCATCAATCCGGGTGGAAAGGTGTTTCCGGGACACTCCAGCGAGCGATCTGCGTGACTCGTTGTGCTCCATCGATGACGGAAAGCGACGGCCACGGAGGCATTGCGGAGCGAGAACCCCGTGAGCCGGTGATGGCGCTCCAGCCCCGATCGATATGGCAACCTGCCGAATCAGCCCGAAGAGGGCAGCCGACTTTCCCTGCTGGCATCACGCTTGATGGGTTTTGATCTCCACCTCGATGAATCGGAAGGTCCCCTCGGAGGCGTTGAAAGTCTCGTGTTCCACTCCCGCCCGGCGGAAGTATGCCCCCCCGGCGGATAGTTCGGTGATGGTCGCCTGCCCGTCAGGGCCGAGCAGCCTCAGCCGCCCATCTGTCAGAGGAACAACCACATAGTCCAGTCCGTGGCGGTGCCAACCGGTGGTGCTCCCGGCGGGCATTCGCCATTCCGTGATCCGGACCCTGTCATTGTCCTCCAGAGTGGTTGCGACCCCTTGTTCTGCCATGACTCTCGCTCCTTATCGCTGAGATAGGGTGTATTGTCCCCGCCGCCCAAGCGGCCAAGGATCGTCCATCCCGGCCAGACGCGCCCCGGCCACACCGCGCGCGGGGCCATCATATTCCCCTTCTTGGAAATAGAAAAGGGGGACCCAGGGCGATGGACCTGCCCCGGACCGGCCGAACAATAAGATGCGAGACCAAGACCGTGCCGGCCGCGGGCCTCTACCCCGGAATGGGGACACCCCCAAGATCGAACACGTCTCGCCCCTCCCCCGAAATGGAACGCGCTTCCCCCCGAAAGACGGACGTTTTCATGGCAGCACCTCTCGACTACAATGGGGGGAGGGCTGGAGGCAGTAGAGCTTCGAAAGGATTTGGGTGCCGAGGGAGGCCACCATGGAATTGCTGAGCATTGCTATCGAGAAGCCCGACGACGTGAACGTGATCTTGGGCCAATCCCACTTCATAAAGACTGTCGAGGATATGCACGAGGCGCTGGTGACCGCGGTTCCCGGCATCGAATTTGGGTTGGCGTTCTGCGAGGCCTCCGGACCGACCCTTGTGCGGGCCAGCGGAACCTCGGAGGAACTTGTGGAACTGGCGACAAAGAATGCCCTGGCGCTCTCCGCTGGCCACATCTTCATCGTCTTCTTGGGGAACGCTTACCCTGTCAACGTTCTGAAGACCATCCGGGACGTGCCCGAAGTCTGCCGAATCATGTGTGCCACGGCCAATCCGGTCCAGGTCCTTCTGGCAGAGACGGATCAAGGCCGGGGTGTTCTCGGTGTAGTGGATGGGTTCAAGACCAAAGGCGTGGAGACCGAAGCCGATGTTGCGGCCCGTAAGAAGCTGCTGCGCGACTTCGGTTACAAGATGGCGGGCTGAATGGCATTCCAAGGCGCAATCACCGATGTAGCAGGGATCAAAGTCGGGCACGCCCATGATCCGGATGCTTTGACCGGCTGCACTGTCGTCTTGTGCGAGGGCGGCGCGGTCGGTGGTGTCGATCAACGCGGGGGTGCGCCAGGCACCCGGGAGACCGATCCGCTGCGCCCGATGCACTTGGTGCAGAAGGTGAATGCGGTGATGCTCTCCGGCGGTTCGGCCTTCGGACTGGACTCCGCCTCTGGGGTGGTGCGCTATTTGGAGCAGCAAGGTGTGGGATTTGATGTGCGGGTGGCGAAGGTCCCGATCGTGCCGGCTGCAATCCTGTTCGACTTGGGATTGGGCCGGGCCGATGTTCGTCCAGATAGCGAGATGGGCTATGCAGCCTGCGTGAACGCCTCTTCGGATCCACCCGCCCAGGGGAATGCGGGCGTGGGTATGGGAGCCAGCGTGGGCAAGGTGCTCGGCATGGCAGGCGCGATGAAGAGCGGTGTTGGGACCGCCAGCGTAAGAATCGGGAAGGCGGTGGTGGCGGCCATCGTGGCGGTGAACGCTTTTGGGGACGTGATTGATCCGAACACAGGCAGGATTCTGGCCGGCGCCCGCTCACTGAAAGTAGGGCCGCTCAAGATTGGAGGCGAGGCCTACTTTGCGGATACGCTGGCGGTCATGGAAAGCCTGGTGGACCGTGGGGCGCTGCGCTTCGCCTCCAGGGGAAACACAGTCATCGGCGTGGTGGCCACCAATGCCAGGCTGGATAAGGAGGCAGCCAACAAGGTCGCCCAAATGGCCCATGATGGGGTTGCGCGCGCGGTGTGTCCCGCTCATACCATGCTCGACGGCGACACCCTTTTCGCCCTTTCTATTGGTAACCGCAAGCTGGACGTGAATCTTGTGGGCGCGCAGGCGGCGGAGGTGGTCGCCAGATCGATTGTGAACGCCGTCATGGCGGCCAGGAGCATTGGAGGGCTTCCGTCGGCGCGGGACCTGGCCGCCAACGCGGGGGCGGTTGAGTGAGACCCCATTCACTCTCGGGAGGACAGCATGTTTCGTAGAGCCGACGAAGATCGCCGGACAGCGGATAGGGCCGACGAGCGCGTGAACTCGGTCCTGGGGGCGGGCATCAGCTGGCAGGGCGAAATCAATGGCATTGGTGGGGTGCGAATCGATGGCGCCTTTGACGGGCAGATCACTATCAATGGCGTGGTGGTCGTTGGGGAGCAAGGGCGGGTGACCACCAGGCACATTCGCGCAAAGAGCGTGATCGTATCTGGCTCGGTAAAGGGCGATATCACCGCTCAGAGGGTTGAGATCAGCCGCACCGGGCGAGTGTGGGGCGATGTCACCACCGTCTCCTTCTCCACGGAGGAAGGTGCCTTCCTCAGAGGTCAGATCACTATGGAAGATGAGCTGGAGCTGGGATTACCGGCGCCAGGCGGGACCGGCGAAGCCGCCGAGGTAGTCGAAAGTCGGGAGAACCAGGGTGAGGAGGCTGCCGGTTGACCTTTAGATGCCGAAGGCAGAACCACTCGCTTGGCGGCCGCCGCGCGCGCGTCGAAGGCCTTTCCATCCCGCGCTTGGTGATTTCCCCACGGCTTGGCCGCGCCGGCCGAGATTTCTCAGGTCCATGAGCGGGATAGGATCAAGGGGCAGTGGGCTGCTGGAAGGTCAGCCGCCAGGAACTCGGGAAGTATTCGCCGGACGGGCCGTAACAATCGCCTGACTGCAGATCGTGGATGACATCCCCGCCCGGCGACAGCCGCAGCGCGTAGGTAACCCCGTCGGACATTGTGAAATCGCCGTAACCAGCACCCATTTCCGGCTTGAGTCCAGTGTAGAAACTGTCCTCGCCGGTATCCCAGATGACGTCTACCCGGATCCCCGGGAGTGGCGCCCCGCTTGAGTTTTGGGCGAGCACCTGAATCAGCGGATCCGTCACGCGAGGGTCACAGATTTCCTCACGGCTGAGCAGGCGAAAGGCGGCCTCAGGGGTCGGAGTGGGTGTGGGGCCGGGGGGTGGCGTGGGCTTGGGCGAGGGGGGCGTCAGACGCGGCGACGCGGTGGTGGGCCGGACCACCGCTGAGGATGTCGGGCTTGGAGCGGCTCCCCGAGCAGGAGTGGCGAAGTGGGCGAGGGGGGCGCCTCCCAAGTCGGCTGCCAGCAGGACCAGCGAGCGTGCCTCGCTTGGCGGATGTCCGGGGGCCAGCCACTCCTGGGCGAGCGCGGCGAGGGTCTGTGGATCGTTGTCTTCTGGGAACAACTCAAGGCGGGCAGCGGCCCTCTCCAGGTCTCCGGTCGCGCCATAGGCCGAGGCGATCAAAGCGATGTATTGGGATTTGAAATCCCTTCGGAGAGAGGCCGGCGCAGTATCCACATAATTCACGGGGTTTACCGTCCAAGCGTAGTACAGACCCGCGACCACGCCCAGCACGAAACCCAAGGCGAAGGGCAGCCATAGTCTGCGCATCAGGGCGCCTTGATCTCGGGGGCCATCGTCTGGGATTCGATATCGACCCCCAGACGGTTCAGGCGCTGCACATCCGAGGCTTGAAAATCATGCTCCATGGCGAATGTTAGGGCTTGCCGCACAATCTGCAAGGGCGGTTGCGATCCAAGTGCTGCAATGCGACGCAGGGCTAGATCGAGGTCTCCCTCCTGAGAATAAGCCTCCGCGACCATGAGTACATAGTCCGCTCGGTAGTCCTCACGCAAGGAAGCCGGCGCGGTGTCGACATACTCCACCGGTTGTATGAGCCAACCGTAAAGCAAGCCAAGGGCCGCGCCAAGAGTCAAAGCCAGGGCGAATCGCAGCAGGAAGGATTTCATCGCTCTCAGGCTACCACAGTCAGGCTGGGAGAGCGACGGGTGGTGAATTCGCGTGGCGCGCCAGGGGAGCGCGGTGAGAGTGACCGATCCCTATTTCCCTTCCGGGGAAATGCGGATCGGGTCGCCGACCTGCACCACGGCGCCTTCCAGTATCCGTGCTCGCAGTCCGCCGCGGTGGACAAAGCGTTCAATGATCTCACGTGCGCTGAGATCACCAGCCAGCTTCTCCCCCAGATAGCTGCAGGGCTCGCACAGATCAATGCCTTGGACGAGCGCCTCCCCGATTCGGAAGGATTTGCCAACCAGATCATTCAGCGGGACTCCTTTGGTGACAATGTTCCGGCGCGTGGCGGCGGGATCCAGTTGGACGCCCGAATCTTGGTTGAAGCGCTCGACTTGCTCAAGCTCCACCAATGTCAACTCTCGGGCCGGATCCCCGCCCGTATTCCGGAAGTAGCGATCACCGCGGAGTCCTTGGCCAGGGATCAACTCGGCCTCGGGGACGCTCTGGATGTCGCCGCCTTCTGAGCGGGTGATGTGGATAGAGAAGACAATCCCATCGGTCATGCGTTGGTCCTTCGCGTTGGCTCTCTCATATTGCGAGGGTAGATGAAAGCCCGATTCGTGTGCGGCTTATCCCGGACGAACAGGAAGGCGCACAGGAACCAAGGCCCGCTGTGCTATAATCGCCGAATGCCGAAGGTGGGAGTCGAACCCACACTCCCGAAGGAACGCGATTTTGAGTCGCGCGCGTCTGCC
>CAYMCO010000072.1:0-5867 GCA_964388955.1 uncultured Anaerolineaceae bacterium
CGTCCTGCTTGTTCCTAGCAGGATCCCCGGGGAGCCTGTACTGAGCCCTTCGTTGCACTCAGGACGGGCTCCGCGGATGTGCTGTCGGAGATCCCGCGCAGTCTGCGGGGCAGCGAATGGTTAGCGGGAGATCGTCAAGTCTTGCTGATCTTCAGGAAGCAGCGTGGAAGAAGACTGATCAAGGATCATTCAATCCCTTACCATCAAGGATCCTCTGCATGTGCTTTTCAACCCTTGACTGTCTAGTTTTGGATTGTTTTGCTGAAGCGAAATAGTGAAGGTATCCTCTTTGGCGGCCTGGCGTCAATCCTTCAAACGCATTCTTCAGGGCGGGATTCTCATCCAACTTGATTTGTAACTCTTCAGGTATTTCGAAGTCTGAAGTCTCTCTCTTCTTTACTTTCAAACCTGCGTTTTCCACACGAATGGCTTCTTCAATATAGGCCTTTAGCATTGGCTCCATCTCAAGGATTTCTTGACGGTTGGTGAACCGAACTTGGCGCCCTGCCTGCGTCTTGCCAGGTTTGACCAAGATCCCATCTGCATCTTCTAACAGGGCGCCTTTGAAGAACATGATCGCACAATATTCTTTGAATCCTTGAATTATGACTACGTTGCTTCCATCCAACGTGTAGCAAGGCTGGCGCCACTTGAATTCTTCGGTCAGATCACATTCAAGAATGATCCTTCTCAATTCCCGTGATTCATCCTGCCACTGCTCAATGTCGTCCAGATATGCATCGACCTTGGGATCTGTCATATTCATTTATGCTCCACTTTGAGTAAGTCCCACTGTGAATTGAGGATCTCACCCCAAACGCAAGAGTTCACCCGCCGCGAACTGCAGGTGAGCGGTCGGGTGGAACGGCATGTTAGGACGCAATCCGCCGGGGATTGGATGCCGTTTGAGTCCCGGCCGAGGACACGCCATTCATTTTCATTCCGTCTCCGGTTCGTAGGTGGCGATCACCACACCGGCGGACGATGTGACGCAGTCTGTCAACCGCAGCGGCAGCTTCACTTGCTCTGGGAAAAGCCGGCGACCGGTGCCGAGAATCAGTGGGTGGATCATCAGCAAGTATTCGTCAATCACGCCAGCGGGCATCAGGACCTCAATCAAACGCCCGCTGCCCATGATTGCCAGCACGCCACTCGTTTGAGCCTTGAGCGTCCGCACCGCCTCCCGGATATCGCCGCGCAGCAGCGTCGAATTTGGCCAAGGTAGGGGTTCCGTGAGAGTGGTCGACACAACATACTTGGGCGTCTGATTCAGCGCATCTTTGAATGGCCCGCCCTCGCGGTTCCAGTGAGCAAGCAAATCATCGTATGTCCTCCGCCCGAACAGCCACCCGGCCAACCCGCCACCAGCCGCCATTCGCTCGCCCATTGCCTGGCCCGCGGCATCCCCCGCCGCTGCAGAGCGGCTGGCCCAGCCACCCTCCGCAAATCCGTCTCGCGTGTCCTCGTCCGGGCGCCCCGGCCCTTGCATCACCCCATCCAAGGTCAGATGGTTCATCACAACGATTCGACCCATTGAAGCCTCCTATGATCTGGTCAGTCAGTCATGCGCCCTAACGGCTATGAGCTCCCTGGACCCTGGACTGCGTCCCGGGCAGGCTGCCTCCAGCCTGCCCTGGCGGTCTGTCCAGGGTGCAGGCAGCGGCCGGGGCTCGACCCACCTTTTGCTCCCCAACCATCACCATAATACATCCTGGCCTGCATTTCGCCCCGCATAGTTCGTCCTGCATGTTCTTAGCAGGATCCCCGGGCAGCCTGTACTGAGCCCTTCGTTGCACTCAGGACGGGCTCCGCGGATGTGCTGTCAGAGATCCCGCGCAGTTTACGGGGCAGCGAATGGTTAGGCATCCGGTATCGTAGGGCACGATCCTGGTATTGCCATCTACCAGAATATTCATCGCTGCTGGTTCCCCAAAAGCACAATCAGGTTTCCACATTCTGGGCACTGAATCTCCACGTCGAGGGATTCAATCGCGACGGACAGTTCCTTTTCGCCTTTGAGCGCCGCTACGGAAGACAGGAGATAGCGAGTGTCATTCTCGTCAAGATCTGGATCCCTTAGTACCTCAAGTGCCAAGAGGAGAGCTTCGTGACGAGCCAATCTCCATTCTTCTTCAAAATCCTGCGGTATTGGGGGTGATCTGGATTCATCGGAATATGCATAGCACCCGCCAATGAGTACGACCAAGGCCTTGCGCACATCCTGCCTTTCATTCGCGATTCGCACAAGATGAGAAACGGCTGCATATGCCACCTCGCTGAGTGTGTACTGGTGCAATAGCTCCTGGAACAAATCATCAAACCATTCGTCTAGCGGATCTCCGGCGGCGGCTTTGGACAGCAGCTGAACGACCGAAGTTCCGGTACCATAGTTGCTTCTAAGCCGGCTCCAACGAGAATCTTCAAGCGATAGCACGAGTCTCCTCCGGATGCCTAACGGCTATGAGCTCCCTGGACCCTGGACCCTGGACTGCGTCCAGCCTGCCCTGGCGGTCTGTCCAGGGTGCAGGCTGCGTCCTGGGCAGGGAGCGGCCGGGGCTCGCCCCTTCTCTTGTTCCCCAACCATCCCCATCATATAACCTGGCCTGCATTTCGCCCCGCACAGTTCGTCCTGCATGTTCCTAGCAGGATCCCCGGGGAGCCTGTACTGAGCCCTTCATTACACTCAGGACGGGCTCCGCGAATGTGCTGTCAGAGATCCCGCGCAGTTTGCGGGGCAGCGAATGGTTAGCCGGCGTTACTCTTGTCCAAATGCCAATTCCCACCTCTCCCCTGGATCATCAAACTGAACTTGGAGAGGATGAAAATCCGTCGGATCGAAATAGCCACCGATCCAAGTGAGAAGCATCTCGTGTTCATCGTGGTGAGGATCGCCAATAGCTTCGAGAAAGTTTGCATAGCCCCCCGGACCGCCACAATCCTCCGGAGGACATTTCATTTTCCCCGACATGCAACGAGGATAGTCCAGAGCCTCATCCCGGCTAACAATCCCCTCGAAGGCCAGGACGTGACGCCAGCCATCGCCAAAATCGTATGTATATAGTGCCGTAGGATCATGCAACCGATAGTTGAAGTAGGCGGATATGGCTGTCAGGTAATCGGGAAGGTAATCTTCTCCGAAAGGTTCTTCATCATCCAGCATCCCTATCCGTATCCTCCTGTCAACTTGAGGATCATGGAGAGAAAACTCATGCAGATGGTAATCCTCCCAACCCATTGCGTCCTGGATCGCCACATGCAGATCCCAGAAGCTGTATCCTCCCGGGACTTGTATTCGTCGCCAGACAAGAGGGTCCACCCCCAGTAGAGCGACCAAGAACTGAAAGATCATTTCTGAATAGTCCACCATTGGTCTTCCTCGGGCTCCTTCCACTGGCGCTGGCTTACGGCTATGAGCTCCCTGGACCCTGGACCCTGGACTGCGTCCAGCCTGCCCTGGCGGTCTGTCCAGGGTGCAGGCTGCGTCCTGGGCAGGCAGCGGCCGGGGCTCGGTTCGTCTCTTCCTCCGGCAGTACCCCCATGATACAACCTGGCCTGCAATTCGCCCCGCACAGTTCGTCCTGCATCTTCTTGGCAGGATCCCCGGGGAGCCTGTACTGAGCCCTTCGTTGCCCTCAGGACGGGCTCCGCGAATGTGCTTTCGGAGATCCCGCGTGGTATGCGGGGCAGCGAATGGTTAGCCGGCGATGATTTCGTTCAAGCCTGCGATAAGCTCGGAAATCTCTACGGGATCAATCATCCCGATCCTATTAGCCAATCGCCCAATTGAAAGTGTGCGTACCTGACTCATCTTGACCCAGGAGCGCTTCGGTAAATCCCCGCTCTTCAATTCATGGGTAAGGGGAAAGCCAGCCCTCTGAGGCTGGCTCGTGATTGCCATTGCGATAACCGTTCCGGATCGCTCATTGAAGACATCGTGACTAATAATCGCCACTGGGCGATGCCCCGCCTGCTCCCTGCCCCGAACAGGGTTCAAATCGGCCCAATAGATCTCCCCCCTCAGTATTCTGGCCACTCAGAAATATCTCCTGCCAGGCCTTCCTCTGCCAAGGATTGCTCGAATACTGGGTCCAGCTTCGCACTTTCTCGGGCCAGACGCGAATGCTCGACCTTCTCAAGGCTATCCTGGATTGCCTCTTCCACTGCCCGGCTTCGACTTGGATAACGCCCTTCGCTAACCAATCTATCCAGTCTCGAAAGCAAGTCTCTGTCTATGGTTACGGCTACTTTCTCTTTTGGCATAAGAAACCTCCAGTATGATATAATATCATACCTCGGGGTCGGAAAGCAACGGGGAATCGCCGGCTAGGTTGCGTCGCATAATTGCCGAGGAGGGGAACAGATAGTAGGCTCACCCGAGTAGTCTGGCAACCACTGAAAGGGGAGCCTACCATGACCACCGTAAGAACGGCGGTCACCACCAGTATAAGCCCAAATGCGACCAATCTGGAAGCGCTCGAAGCCCAGATCGGCCAGGCCGCGCAGCATGCGGGCAGGGAACTCCTGCTTAAGGCTGCTAAGGCCATAGCGGCACAGGTGCTGGAAGATCAGCCGGGGCTGCGCCGCTACCAGGTTCGCAGCGAGCAGGGGCATTTCTTCTATCCGCTGGATCAGGCTCTCGATCTGCAGCCGCGGCAGCACGACAGCCCGTGGATCACCAGCCAGGCGGTTGCCCTGGCGACCCGCATTCCCTACCGACAGGCGGCGTATCTGCTGGGCAGCTTCCTGGAAGAAGAAGTGGACCACCGCAGTCTGTACGGCTGGGTGCAGAGAGAAGGCGCTGAGATTGTGGAAGAAGAGGACGAACAGCAAGTTGAAGTCTTTGAACATGGGGTGATCCCGGAGCGCGATCCCAAAGAGCGAGAGATGGTGCTGGCGGAAGTGGACGGCACCTTTCTGCGAGCCCAACGCGAAGAAAGTGATCGCTTTGAAGTGCGCCTCGGCGTGCTCACTTCTGGCAAATCTCTGGTCAGCAAAACAGCCAGGC
The DNA here is from genome assembly GCA_964388955.1 of uncultured Anaerolineaceae bacterium. GTDB lineage: Bacteria > Chloroflexota > Anaerolineae > Anaerolineales > E44-bin32 > CAYMCO01. The sequence continues at coordinate 5,006 of CAYMCO010000072.1, forward strand.
ACAAACGCTATCGGCTGAAAGAACGTGTTCGCTACGCCGGGGTGGAGACGGCTCAGGATTTCGGAGAGCGCCTGTTCATCAAGGGCGAGCTTCACCTGGCGATCAGCCGGGTGCTGCATCTGCTGCTCGTCGGCAACGGGGCTGACTGGATCGAAGCCCTGGCCGGCCACGATCGCTGGCGGGCCATCTACCAGCTGGACTGGTGGCATCTCATCAACGCCCTTCACCGCACTTTTCCCGAGCATCCCCATCTGGTCCATCGGCCCAAGCATTATCTCTATCGCGGAGATGGCCACAAGATCATCCCCGCCGTTCGCCTGGCCAAGATCAACGGCATCGGTGATCCGGAGCGGGTCGAAGCTCTGCTCGGATACCTGGAAACCAATCGCAGCGGCTTCTACGGTGCCCGCTCCCTGCGCCCACATCTCTCTGCCGAGGCCAGGCTGCTCTGCGTCGAGGGCTCAGGGGCCGTCGAAAAGAACATCGACATCGTCATCTGCCGGCGCTTCCCTGGACCGTCCGTCCAGGACAGGCAAGGGGCAGGGAATGCGTTGGACCCGACACGGCGCCAACCGCTTGATGAAACTTCGCATCAGGGAGCTCGATAACGTCGCTTCGCCTAGGAGGCGCTCTGCCTGACTTGTTCTGCACTGACAACCGATGCTGCTCAGAAGAGGCAACCTAGGCACAACTGAGGAGGCATGATTGATGAGGAAAGAAAAGACTCCCTAAAAGATAGATTACACTTGGGGGACTGCTCAGCCGCGCCTGCTAAGCAATCCCCGCGGCAATTGTGGGACACTACTGCGCCGCCTTCTATGTAGGCGCTGCCGTCAAGCCCCACTTTAGCAAATCAATACAT
>CAYMCO010000073.1:0-5809 GCA_964388955.1 uncultured Anaerolineaceae bacterium
GCACCAGCGGTTGGGATCGATCGGCCTTGTCGCAGATTTCACGCGCATACCGCATCGCGCACAGCGCAAGCCGCATTGCGCAACGCGCATCGCTCACCTCGGCGCGAGGCGCTCGACATCCTGGCGGTGGAGATTCACCGAGAATAGCCCCATCCACTCAAGCAGGGGAAAGATGCCCTCCAGCGCCAGAGCAGACAGCAGGGAAATCACCCGGTTGGCCAGGGAGAGCAGCGGGTAGGCGATGGCAGCGGCCGCCAACGGGATATACTGGCTGTAGGGCTCGAGCATGCGAGTCATGCTGTCCAAGACTTGAGCCTGGAGCTGGGCTCGCAGTTGTGACAGATCCACCAGACCCTGCATCTCCTGCGGGATCGCCTCTTCGAGATAGTAATCCGAGAGTTTGGCCATCAGCCCCTCCATCTCCTGGGGGAAGCTGAAACCGTTTGTCTCGATATAACGCCCTGTCCCCAGGGAAAGGCTGATGCAGGCGGCGAGGACAAAGCCGGTGAGCATGGTCGAAGAGCGCATACCGATCCAGAAGGGGGAGAAGCGCACCCGGTCGGTCAAACCCCTGGTCACGCTCGCCAGGTAGGATAGGGCGGCCGCCAGGAATATCGCCGATCCGATGACGGACCAAAGCGAAGGGCGCCAGGTGAGCATCATCAGCCCGGCTGCCAGCGCGACGAACAGCCCGGCCACTGAGACCGGGCGGACGAGGGTGCACACCATGGCCGCCGCCAATGACAGGATGGCCATGGCGAACAAGAGCCCCGCCACCGTGATCAGCGAGCTCCCCTCGCCGCCCATCGTCTCCGCATACAGGCCGCCGAACTGGCGCAGCGCCGCGCCCGACAACACCCCAGCGAAGATCAAAGGGATGCTCAGCAGCCAGGAACGCCACGGGACCTTGGAGACAAATGACGGCCCGGATTGAGGTCGCAGCTCCTTGATTTCTTTCATCGCTCCCTAACTCGCACGTGATTTCGCCGGTGCGGATCTTGCGCCCGCCTCGCGGCTGCCTTCCAATTCCAGCAGTATGATCAACGCCCATGATATCGAGGCGCGCCCACGCTTCGCCCGGACCCGCCCTTCAAACGATCCCGCGCCCACAGCCCTCGACCACCGGGAAGCGCTCGCGCGAGCCTCGGCCGGGAAGCGGGCTGCGGGCGGGCGCTGCGCAGGATGCGGCACCTGAAGGGCCTTCCGCCGCTTTCTCCCGCCCCCGCAGGTTAGCGCGCAGCGCCCTCAAATGCAATCCATCACAGGTCACAGAGGAAACTCACCCGCTCCTCCGACCCCGCCTCGTTCAAATGGGTGCGGCACACCGGCGCAGGGTTGCGGGCCAGCAAACGGTCCACCCATGCGCGGGGATCGCCGGTATAGGAATCGGGGAAGGCCAGCGCGGGATAGGTCTGGCGAAGGCCCTCCCGGTACCACCCATACTGCGCCAGCGGGGCGACCACCACCCGCAGGTCAGGGCGCCATCCGCGCCCAAAAAGAGCGTACCAGAGCGCGAAGGTGTCCTCCGTGCCTTCGGTGATCACCAGGGCCTGGGGGGGCGCCCCCGCCAGGATGCGGGCAACGAACTCCTGGGCGGCCCGATCCCCGCTGGCATCCACCGCCCGCCAGCGGCCGGGCCCCCGCAGCCCGATTTCCACCAACAGCAGCGCGGAGACGGCCAGTGCGGCGCGGCGCGCCCCGAACCGCGCCACCCGCTCTGCGGCCACTTGCAGGCCAAGCCCGATCCACCAGGCAAATGCAAGATAGGCGGGGATGAGATAGGCGAAGGAGTCCGCCGTGTTGTATCCCAGGGCGAACAGGGAGAACACAGGCACCATCCAGTAGCTGATGCGATCGAGCCATGGAAGCCGAGAGCGCCCGTATACCAGGCCAACCAACCCCACCGCGACACCCAGGAGGCCAAATTGCCCCACGAGCAAGTCAGCCCAAGCCGCGACCCGGCGCGGGATTTCCGCCAGGGGCAGGCCAAAAGCCAACCCTCGGTAGGGGCCCCCGGTGACCACCCAGCGGAATCCCTGCCATGTGCTCGGGTCCCCCCAGTTGACAGAAGGGTGGCCGCGCGCCGCCAGCGGCAGGTATGCGTACACACCCAAGCCGAGGCCGAAGGCCAGCAGGGATCCCGCGGCCCACCTGCCCCGAGCCCCCCTGGGGGCCGTCCGCCAATAGGCCAGCGCCAGCGCCGGCAGCAGCAGCCCAAAGGTGAGATGATTCCCCAACGCCAGACCACACAGCCCACCCAGCGCTACCAGCGGGCCCGCCCGCCGAACCGCAGCCCCCTCCCATCCGGCCCAGAGGGCCAGCGCCGTCGCCACAAACAGGATATGCAGGCCGTGCACCTCGATCACCAGCGCTTGCGACCATGGGATCGGGGCGAGGCCAAAGGCCAGGCCCACCGCAGTCCCTCGAAGCGCGCCAGCGAAGGCGCCTTTCCCCGAAGCGCGGGCCACCAGGATCCCCATCAGCCCTGCCGCCAAGGCGATTCCAAGGGATGACAGCCAGATCAGACGCCGTGCGGGGTCGCCGAGCGGGATGGCGAGCAGCGCCCGAGCCAGGAGGATGTATGTCGGGTAGCCGGTGGGATGGGGGATCCCCGCGTTTACCGCGGCGGCGAACAGGTCGCCTCCGTCCATGCCATAGTTGGCCCAGGTGAGTCCGGGCGCCTGGGTGAGGCCGTATATCGGGAGCAGCACGGCGAGCGTCAGGATCCCCGGCAGCCAGACCGCCAGGCGCCGCCAACCTTCATCCCTCAGGGCCTGACTCCCGATCATGACGGCCAACCCGCCGGGCGCCTCACCCATCGGCCATCGTGGCTTGCCCGAGGCCGAAGGCGCCTGGAAGGTGAGCCTCCGCTCCCCTTTCTCCAAGAATTAGAACCTCACGATCCCCCGCCCCGGTCGATCCATCTCCCCAGCAGCAGATCTGCTACAACCAGAACAACAATCCCAATCAGGGCCATCACCGCGCCGGTGACCACCGGATGCCACGGCCACTCGGGCGCGGTCCCCTGGGGCGAAGGGGTGACGTCCGCCATGCCTTGTGTGGGCGCCGGCGGATATTCCGAGGCTGCCGGCGAGGCCTGAGGGGTCTGGGCGCCGGGTCCCGCCCCGCCGCCGGATGGGGCGGTTTGGGTGGCCTGTGGTATAGGGGAAGGCGTGCCGGTCGGCACGGCCGGCGAAGGGCTGGCCGTTGGGCTCCTCCCTTGGGTAGGTGCCGGGCCGGAGACGGTCGGGGTGGATGTCGCTTCACGAGGTGGCGAAGTGGGGGCGGGAGTGGAGCTCGCCGTCGCCGTGGCGGTGGGAACCAGGGTGGGGACCGTCTGGGCGTGGGCCGTCCCAGACCAACTCGCCGCCGGCCAGAGGATAGCCACACCAAGCAGCAGGGCGCAGGCGGAAATCAACTGATGAGGACGGTATGTTCGCATTGTTCACCCGAGGGGAATAGTGTACGTGGGTTTGTCACAGTTGTCATGTGGGTCAGAACGCGCAGGCAGGGCCGTGGATTGCGTTTCACGTTCGAACTTGTGCGCATCAGGACGCTATCAACGGGCCGACGGCTCTCTTTCGTCGTTGGTCGTACGCCGGATAGCGGCGGTCGGCCATCGGACGCCGGCCTGCCCCTTGAAGCTTGCCGTCGGGATCGAAGGGCATGTGGAGTCGCCAAGCTCTGCTTGGCGCTGAAGCGAAGCTTCAGCAGTTGAACTGCATGAACAGGTGCGCGGGCGCGACGGCGGCGACTGTAGGCCGGGTTTGCTAGCCGGCATATCCCGACGGCCCGAGTCTTCAAGCCCTTCGACTCCGGCCCACGCCGCATCTCGTGCACTCGCGCCGCCTTTTGATCGCCGGAGCGTTTGAACGCGATCAACCGGCCAACGCCTCTCTTTCGTCGTCGGTCGGAGGTCGTGCGTCAGATATCAGATGTCAGCGTACTGCTTAGGGCCTGCCGCTCACTGTTGGCCGGGCGGCGCGCAGCCCGCAAAGCGCATACCGCACCACGCATCGCGCCAACTATTCCGTCCCGCTCCTGCGAAGCAGGAAGAACGCCACCACGCCGCCGCCGATGAGCAGGAGCAGCACGATCAGAATAAGCCACGGCAGGAAGGAGCCCAAAGCGAAGCCCCCGGCCGGCGCGGGTGTAGGAGTGACGAGCGGGGGCAAGGTGGGCTCCGGTGTGAGCAAGAGCGGTGTCACCCCCACGGTTGGGGAGGGAATGGGGGTTTCCGAGGGCGTCGGGGTGATGGTCGAGGTGGTGGTCACCGTCGGCGACACCGAAGGCGTCCACGTCATGGAGGGGGTCACCGAAGCCGTGCGGGTCGCAGTAAACACCGTCTGCGCCTCCGCATCCCCGCCCCACCCCATGCCGGCGGATGCCAGGAGCAGGAGGAACAGCAGAATCCCCACCAGGATGACGAAGCGGCTGGCTGGTTTTCGATCATTGGGGAACATGATGTTGCTCCTCCCTGAGACTTACCCCTCACCGATCTCCCTTGGCGGGAGCGCTCGGGTGCGCGTGCTCCACCGGTGAAGAAGATCTCGCCAGCGGACGGATGCGCGCTTCCGCCGCCCTCTCGAGCGGACCTGCCAAATGGAATGGCATTGGGGGGGAGGTGGGGCCCCATGGCCCCACCTTGCTGGTCGGAATGCGGGCTGCGCCATTCCATTCGGCCGACTTGATCCACGGCAATGCGTTGCAAGAAGTGTTCCTGCTTGCGTCTCCGCCAGGGCCCGCCTGTAATGCAATCGCATCCAAAGCGGCTTTTCAATCCCCTCTTTGCTCCTACCGCTCCCAGCGCGAGGGGCGGGCGTCCGACAAGGACGCGCTGGCAGATCGCAAAGAACCGGGCTGCTCCGGTATCAGCGGAAACCTCTGCGGACTGCCCAGGCCAACAGTACGAGGCCGAGCAGCGCCGCAATCAGGGATAGGACTCCCAGCGCGTTGATAGAGAAGAACGGGGAGGGCTCTTCGGGGACCGGCAACGGCGTAGAACTGGGCGCGGGGGCGAGGGTGGGCTCTTGTGTGTCGGTGGCGGAGGGAAGCGCCGTGGCGGTGGAGGTCGAGGCTTGCGTCGCGGTCAGGCTGGCTGTCTCCGTCGGCAGCAGCGGAGTCTCCGTGGCGGTCGGCGTTTCGGTGGGGGGGAAATAGATGTAGGTAGGAGTCCGCGTCCGCCTCTTCCGGGGTTCTTTGGTCGGTTTCGTCGTCGGCACTACCTGATAAAGGTGTCCCTTGGAGGTTCGGGCATCCGCATCCTGCACCCAGCCTGCCTCCAGGAAAGCCAGCGCGAAGATCGCCCCCATCAAGGACAACACGAGAAAGGTTCTGGAACGGAGAAGTGCGCGTAGTTTCTGCATAAGAGCGTCCCCGAATGAAGGTGGTTTCAAGGCGATTAACCCTGTTTAGGGCCCTCTCGTTACCCGAGCTATTCTATGTGATGAGCGTGATCATGGATAGCCCGACTTGGCCCTCCACCCCCCACGCTCATTGCGAGGAGGGCGAAGCCCGAAGTGGCAATCTTTTGGACAGGGACCCCTCTTCGATGGCAAGCTTGTCGAGGCGCGGAGGTTGTCCGCAGCCCGCGAAGGGCGCCTCGCAGCGCATACCGCACGGCGCCCCGGCCCGCTCAATCCCACGGTTCGCTTTCGCAGAACGCGTTCTCATGCTAAGTCACCCCCTGTTCGCCTGTAATCGGCGGTCGGCCATCTGCTGCCGGCCTGCCCCTTCAAGCTTGCCGTCACGATCGAAGGCCATGTGGAGTCGCCAAGCTCTGCTTGGCGCTGAAGCGAAGCTTCAGGAG
>CAYMCO010000074.1:0-4538 GCA_964388955.1 uncultured Anaerolineaceae bacterium
CATAGGCGGCTAGCAAAGCCGCCCTACACAACGGGTTTGCTGCCCGGCTTCCTCACACTTGCGGAGCCATAGGCGGCTAGCAAAGCCGCCCTACATAACGGGTTTGCTACCCGGCTTCCCCACCTTTGCGGAGTCGTAGGCGGCTAGCAAAGCCGCCCTACACAACGGGTTTGCTACCCGGCTTCCTCACATTTGCAGAGTCATAAGCGGCTAGCAAAGCCGCCCTACACAACGGGTTTGCTACCCGGCATCCTCACATTTGCGGAGTCATAGGCGGCTAGCAAAGCCGCCCTACACAACGGGTTTGCTACCCGGCATCCCCACCGTTGTGGAGTCACAGGCGGCTAGCAAAGCCGCCCTACGAGACAACAGCCAGGACAGCTCTGGGGATATAATCGGACCAGACTTTGGGGACCCATCCAATCACAGAATCATCCCTGATGGAGCATGACGATGAATGAAGGCAGCGTTGTCTTGAGAGATGCGTGGCGCGGTGACCTCCTGCTGCGGTTCCTCCCCGCAGGGGAAGGGGAGCCACCCGGCGCCTTGTCCACACAAGTCGGAGAGCTGCAGTTCTGTCCCAGCGGAGATCCCGGTGGCGAATCTGGGGCACGGGTCGCCCAGGTCTCACTCGGTGAAAGGGGAAAAATCGAGCGCCATACCATCCGCAAGGCGGCCATGAAGGCTGCGCGTTGGGCGTACGGCCGCGGGCTTGCGCGCGTGGGCATCGACTCCAGCAGTTTGGCTCCGCTGGGGATCGAGGGCGCGCAGGCAGCCGCACTGGAGGGATTCCTCATGGGGGAATTCGAATACACGCGCCTGAAATCCGACGCTCCCCAAGATGCCGTCCCCGCGCTCTCCCTGCTGATAGAGCGACCCGATCCGGATCTCGAGCGGCGCGCGTCGCAGATCGAGCGCATTGTGGCCGGCGCCAACATGGCCCGCGACTGGGCACATGACCCGCCCAACGTTGTCAACCCGGTCAGCCTTGCCGGGCGGTGCCGTACGCTGGCCGAGGAATGGGGTTTGAAGATCCAGGTCTTGGACGAAACCGACCTGGCGGAAATGGGGGCAGGAGCCATTCTGGCGGTGGGTATGGGGAGCGGCACACCGCCGCGATTGATCACCCTGGAATGGCCCGGGGGACCCGGGAGGGGCGAGGCACCGCCCATCGCCGTCGTCGGAAAGACGATCACCTTCGACACCGGCGGCTATTCCCTCAAGACGCGCGACGGGATGCTCGGCATGAAGTATGACAAGTGGGGCGGAATGGCGGTGGCGGGGGTGATGCGCGCTGCGGCGGATCTGGAGCTCGAAAATCGGGTGATCGGTGTCATCGCCGCGGCGGAGAACGCGCTCTCGGAGCGCGCATACCGACCCAACGATATCGTGCGGACACTCTCGGGCAAGACCGTGGAGGTGATCAGCACCGACGCCGAGGGGCGCCTGGTGCTGGCCGACGCGCTCAGCTATGTGGAGCGCACCTACCGGCCGCGGGCTGTGATCGACTTGGCGACTCTTACCAGCGGCGTGGTGGTTGCCCTGGGGCCCTATCGCGCCGGGTTGATGAGCAACGACGATGACCTTTGCGCGGCGCTGTCGGCGGCGGGCGAGCGAACCCACGAGCGACTGTGGCGCCTGCCCCTGGACGAAGACTATTTCAAATTGATCAAAGGATACGACAGCGATCTGCGTAACTCGGGCGGCCGGCAGGCCCAGCCCATCACCGCTGGGATGTTCCTTCGCCAATTCGTCGAGCCCGGGATCCCCTGGGCGCACATCGATGTCGCGGGTGTAGCCACGGTCAAGGAATATAAGGTCCACAGCCCACAGCGGGCCACCGGCTTCGGCGTGCGCCTGCTCGCGGATTACTTGCTCAGCCTGGAGTAGGCCGGGGTTGCCGCGCGCAACGCATGACCCACCCCCCAACCCCTTCCCGGAAGAGAGAACGAGGGGAGCAGGGGAGCGAGGGAGCAGGGGAGAAAAACCAAGTTGCAGGCTACAGGTTGAAGGTTGATATGGCTGTCGACTATCGGTGGTCGGCGATCGACTGACCACTCATTGCCCACTACTCACCAATCCCTGATCCCTACCGACTGCTCCCTGCACGAAGCGCAGCTCATTCGTCATTCGTGGGGGATTGGCATTGAGCCGATGTCTGCCAGCTCGACACACACCGCGCATACCACACCGCCCGTCGCCCACCGCTCACTCCCGGCTGCGCAGATGGGGGAAGAGAATCACCTCCCGGATGTTCGGGCGATCCGTCAGCAGCATTGTCAAGCGGTCCACACCCATCCCGAAACCCCCGTTCGGCGGCATCCCGTAGCGCATGGCGCGCAAGTAGTCCTCATCCATGGGATGTCGCTCGGAGTCGTGCGCCGCATAGTCGCGCCCCATCTCCAGGAAACGCGCCTCCTGGTCGAAGGGGTCGTTCAACTCGGTGAACGCGTTGCAGATCTCCATCCCCCCCACGAAGCCCTCGAAGCGCTCCACGGTCCCCGGATCGCCTGGCTTGCTCTTCGCCAGCGGGGAGATATCACGCGGGTAATCATACAGAATCGTAGGCTGGATCAGCATGGGTTCCACCTGACTGCTGAGCAGCGAGTCGATCAGTTTCCCTCGCGTCGATCCCGGCTCGGGTTGATGCCCGCGGCGGATCATCTCGGCGCGCAGCGGTTCCGCGGTCGGGAATTCCGCCAAGTCAATCCCGGTCATCTCGGCGAGCGCCTCCGCAAGGGGAATCCGCTGCCAGGGCGGCGAGAGGTCAATATCGTGCCCCTGGTACCGGATCTCCCTCCCGCCCACCGCATCCTCCGCCACAAAGCAGACCATCTCTTCCGTCAGGTCCATCACATCCTTGTAATCGGCGTACGCCATATAGAACTCGATTTGTGTAAACTCGGGATTGTGCTTGTGGGACACGCCCTCGTTGCGGAAGTCGCGGCCGATCTCGTACACCCGCTCGTACCCCCCCACCAGCAAGCGCTTGAGATACAGCTCAAAGGAGATGCGCAGATATAGATCCTGGTGGAGCTGGTTGTGATGGGTGATGAAGGGCTGGGCAGCGGCGCCGCCGTATATGGGCTGCAGGATCGGCGTCTCGACTTCCAAGAAACCACGGTCGTCCAGGAATCGGCGCAGCGCGTTCACGATGCGGGCGCGCGTCTCGAAGACCTCCCGGATCTGCGGATTCACAGCCAGATCGACGTAGCGCTCCCGGTAGCGCGCCTCCGGGTCGGAGAAGGCGGAGTAGACCACGCGCTCGCCGTCGACGATCTCCTCTTTGGCAGCCGGGAGGGGCGTGACCGCCTTGGAGAGCATGCGGAAATCTTCCACCCACAATGTGACCTCCCCGGTTCGCGTCTCGAACATATGCCCGCCCGCCTCGATGAAATCGCCGATGTCGAAGTAGCGCCCGAGAATCCCATAGCGCGCCTCACCCAAGGTATCCTGCCGGAAGAACAACTGAAGCTTGCCCGCGCCGTCCTCGATATGGGCGAAGGTGATCTTCCCCATCTCGCGGATGGACCGCAGGCGCCCCGCCACCACGGCGCGCACAGTTTCACCCTCCGCTGCATCCATAAGGGCCTTGATGGCCTCGCGGCTGGTATGCGTCCGTTCTGTCTGGCGCGGATACGCCTGCAGGCCCGCCTCGCGCAGCGCCTCCAGCTTCTCTACGCGCACTTGCTCCAGTTCATTCAACTCCGCCATAGATGCCTCACTCCCTCGCCCTCCGGCCGATCGGATCGCGCCGCCCTGGACACCTTCGCTGGGCTGGCTCATCCACGGCACTCATAATATCGCAACTCACAAAAAAAGCCCCGCGCGAATGCTCGGCGCGGGGCAATTGGAATCGCCCTGTCTACTGAATCTTGACGACTTTGTAGCGCAGTGCCCCGGCCGGCGCCTCGTATTCCACGGGCTCTCCGATCTTCTTGCCCAGCAGCGCCCGCCCCAGCGGGGATTGATTCGAAATCAGGCCATCTTTCGGGTTTGCTTCCGCCGCGCCCACAATGGTATAGGTCTCCTTCGGGCCATCATCCGGCTCGATGATCACAGTGCTGCCGACCTGGATAACGTCTTTGTTCTTCCCGGCCTCGATAATCTTGGCTTTGGACAGCATGCGCTCCAGCTCCAGGATGCGGCCTTCGACAAATGCCTGCTCGTTCTTGGCAGCCTCATATTCAGCATTCTCGATCAACTCGCCGTCCTCAATGGCCTCGTGCAGCCGATGGGCGACCTCCTGGCGACGGACGTTGACCAAATGGTCAAGCTCCTTTTCCAGTTTCTCGAGGCCTTGTTTGGTCAGGTAAACTGTATTATCCACCATGGATTCCGCCTATCACTCGCATTATGTAACGAACGTCACCCCTTTCGGGGAGACGTTAGAAAAAGACTGAGAGTCTGCTCTCAGCCCTGGCCTTTCAGCACAGAAAATATAGCATAACTTTCCTGCCCTGTCTAGCACTCCCGTTTCCTAGGGTGCATACGAAGAAGGTGGGCAACTAGGCTAAGCTTCGGCCCATAGAGTGTCG
>CAYMCO010000075.1:0-3102 GCA_964388955.1 uncultured Anaerolineaceae bacterium
CCGAATCAGAGAGAGCGAAGAGGGTTGAGGAAAGGGATCAGTGAGCAGGGATCACCGAGCAGGGGTGCAGGGGGGCCGGCCATCGGCGGTCAGCCACCAGCGCACAACGCCCTGAAAAGTACAGGCGACTGTTGAATGTCCGTGACGAGCCGAACGATGAAAGCTGAAGATAAATATGCGCTTGGCGCACGTCGTTGGTCCGCAGTTCCAAATGCCGTTGAATATTCACACGTTCTCGGGTGCCAACGCCCTCACCGAACCCCAATCCGCCGCCGCCGTCCTCTGCACAAGGCGCAAAGCACAGATTCCAAGGTGAAGAGGCCAAAGCGCATACCGCACAGCGCACCTACATCCTTGCCGATGCGACCAAGAGCGGTTAAGCTAGAGACTAGGGACCCAGCGCTTTGGGCTGGGATATCCTCGGCCACGACGGGAGGCTCGAATGGCTGGGCTGACAATTGATCGGAAGCGGCTCGCCGCATTCTGCAAGACGCACGGCATCCGCCGGTTGGCGATCTTTGGTTCCATCATCCATCATGATCTGACACCGGAAAGTGATGTTGATGTCCTCGTGGAGTTCCAGCCCGAGAGCACCCCGGGACTTTTCGGCATCGTGCGCCTAGAGCGAGAGCTTTCTTCCTTCTTTGACGGACGAAGAGTTGACCTGCGTACTCCTGAGGATCTTAGCCCCCACTTCCGTGAGGACGTCCTCGAAGAAGCCGAGGTTCAATATGCGGAAGGATGATCTCGTCCGACTTCGACACATGCTGCAGGCCACCAACGAGGCCCTCAACTTCGCAAAGGGCAGGAGCCGTCACGATTTGGATGATAACCGCCTTCTGGTGCTCGGCCTTGTCAAGGCAATCGAAATCATCGGAGAAGCGGCATATCAAACCTCTGAAGACACGCGAAGTAGCCTCCTTCAATTACCTTGGAGTGACATTATCGGAATCCGCCATCGGCTCGTGCACGCTTACTTCGACATCAACCTTGATATCCTTTGGCATACTGTCCAAGATGACCTTCCCCCTCTGGCTGCCACCCTTGGCGCCTTCCTAGCTGAGCAGCCGCCAGCAGATCAATAACACCAGGCCAGGATATTCCGCTTCCCAACGGCCTAACCACCGAGGCGCGCAGGGCAAGACACGGCCGCTGCTCCGAAGCTGCGGAAAGGGCGCGTGCGGGCTGCTGACGCATTCTCTCCCCCAAGCAATGGGTCTGATGGGCTCTGACGCTCGACTCTGCTTTGTGAGGGGGTGCGGGAGGAACCAATGCGTGGTCCCGAGATCCCTCGCTCCGCTCGGGACGAGCTCCCCCGCCCACAAGTCGCTCCGCTCCGGCGGCGTGGTCACTTCCGATGCGTAAGATTTCATGGCCTGCGCTCCGCTCCCCCTTTATCGCGCTTCGCGCAATCGACCGATCCTGCTTGGTTGGGTATGAGAATGGAGCGACCGCAACGGCTGGCTTCCGTTCACGACCGAGGTTGATTCGGCATGGCATCTGGCAACTTTCATCTAGCACAAGACAGCGTTGGTTTGGGAGGGAGGGGGCTTGCTGCTTAAGTGAGGAAGTATCAATCGGGTGGAAAACCTCGAAGAAGAAATCAATTCTCCCGGGTGACCTCCCCCAAGAAATCACCGCTCAACGGATCATAGTATAGATCGAGGATGGTCCCGGGAGAAGAATAGAACATGACACTCCATACCAGGTCGCCAGCCTCAACACTGATGTGATCGGCCGATGATCCCGAGAGGCCCGCTAGTTGCATGTCCATCTTATCTACTTCAGGATGCTCAATGAGAAAGGCCCTGGCTCGTTGGAAAGCCATTTCCCCGATCTCTATGCTATCAACTGCCCAGTCCCCGTACTCAATTGGCGGGCTCACACTCGTTCGACCTTCAGAGAAGACTTCTCTTGTACGAATGGTATATCCGTCACCGCTCGGTTCAAGATAAACCAGCAATCCGTCTTCGGGATTGTTGGGGTTATCGAAGGCGAATGCTACCTCGGATCTTCTTTCGGCAACGTCAATATCAATCCATGCCAGATGTGCAGAGGATCTCCAATCAATCGACTGTTGAATCGCACTCGGAAGATGATCTGCGACAGACAGAATATCCTGTCCAGGATCGATCTCAAGTAGAGGTGAAGCAGCGGGTTCAGGAGTGCATGCCCCGAGAAGAATCACGAGAAATACAAGAGGCATCAAGAACGCGGGGGCCACTCGATCTGGAGAGATCGAGCCATGGCCTCCAGTTCTATTCCTCGCCTCTTCTTCGCGTTCCCTACCGCACCCCAGCCTCATAGCTCCACCATTTCTTGATCAGGCTGAATATGCTGCGGATGAACTGCCGAGAGGCGATTTCCTCGATTGTGACTGCCCTGCCTTGCCCTTCCGCAATCATGTCGTCTTCAACATCCGAGTATACCTTCGCGTGCACCCTTTTCAATTCCTCAAAGAAGACAGGTTCATAATTCGGATAGTGAGCAGGATCCATGCGCAATTCTCTAACAAAGCTGGAGTTTATTTCTTCAGCCGCGATCATGGCGATTGCAGGTCGCACTCCTCCCGGATAGGTATCATTGTCGTTTATCATTTCTAATGGGAGTTGGTTGTCTTCCTTGTTCGCCGCCATCTGATAGTAATCAATCCCGTTCGCCCAGTATACGTTGTATCGGATATATTCAAGCGGTTCCAGCTCGATATATTCCTGCTTTGCTTGCGCCAATCGGCGAGCCCTCGCCCTTTCCATTTCCTCTGCAGTTGGAGTAGGGGTAGGAGTTCGTTCGGGCATTGGTGTGGTGATCGGCTCGATGCCTTCAGGGAGTCTCTTGAATACCAGCCATGGTGATGGCTCCTCCGTCTGAGTCGGCTCGGGAGTAGCCGTCGCGGTAGGTACCGGCGTCTCGACCGGCATCGCTTCAGATGGCAGTGTTGGCGTCAGCGTCGATTCATCTTGCGGCGGTTCTCCCTCCTGCGGCATGATCTTCGCATGCACCTTCGCCAGGCCGTGGGAAGAATTCTTCTTCTTCCCTTTCTTCTTGTTCTTCTTGGGCTTCTTCTTCGCCTTCTTCTTCAGCTTCCCGCTCTTGTAGGCCTTC
>CAYMCO010000076.1:0-3076 GCA_964388955.1 uncultured Anaerolineaceae bacterium
ACGATGGCCACTTTCACAAGCCCGTATTTACACCACTCAATGAGATACTACCATCGGCCGTCGGCGATCGGCTGTCGGCTATCAGCCATCAGCTCTCAGCCAAAGACCTGGCCGAGGGCAAAACCAGCTCCCGATGGGCGCTCACGGGCGGAAAGCTGAATGCTGAAAGCTGACAGCTAGCTGCGCGATGCGCATTGCGCAAACCGCACGGCGAGAGGCGTGGATTGGTTGCGGGTTGACCTAGGCCGTCGGCGATCGGCTGTCGGCGATCGGCAAGGACGGAGACGGAATATGCTCTTGGCACCCCCAGGGTCTGCCGAGTCCACGCAGGTGGACTTCGCTTCAAGTTGCCGCGACTTCAGTCGCCGGGGATTGAAGGCCGGGGCCCCACGTTTGAACGCTCGCAGGTTTGCACGCTTAAAAGTGGCAACGTTCCAACGTGCCAACGCGAAAACCGATTTGACGTTCGTCGCTGGTCGGTTTTTCGGTTGATGGTTGCAGGTTGATATTGGCCATCGGCTGTCGGCTATCGGCCATCAGCTCTCAGCCAAAGACCTGGCCGCGGGCGAAACCAGCTCCCGATGAGCGCTCACGAGCTGAAAGCTGAACGCTGAGAGCTGACAGCTAGCTGCGCGATGCGCATTGCGCAAACCGCACGGCGAGAGGCGTCAATCGGTTGCAGGTTGATCTAGGCCGTCGGCGATCGGCTGTCGGCGATCGGCAAGGACGGAGACGGAATATGCTCTTGGCACCCCCAGGGTCTGCCGAGTCCACGCAGGTGGACTTCGCTTCAAGTTGCCGCGACTTCAGTCGCCGGGGATTGAAGGCCGGGGCCCCACGTTTGAACGCTCGCAGGTTTGCACGCTTAAAAGTGGCAACGTTCCAACGTGCCAACGCGAAAACCGATTTGACGTTCGTCGTTGGTCGAAACGAAACGCCCCAACATCCCGAAGTGCAAACTCGCAAACCTGCAACGGAGACATATGACCCACGGGCCAGACGCAGAAGGTGACTGCGGTACCTTTCCCGGCCGGGCGGTCGATTCTATGATTAAGGGTTGGGCCGGATCGGAGAGGATCTGGCCTGGAGCAGCGCGAAGGGAGACGGCAGTGGGGTTTGACGTCGCGGTAGTGGGGGCTTCTTCAGCGGGGCTGTACGCCGCCGAACGGCTGGCGGCGGGCGGGGCGCAGGTGGCGCTTTTCGAGCGCTATGGGCGGGTTGATCCGCCGCGCCGCACGTTGATCATCACGCCGGAGATCGAGCGGTTGTTGGAGGGCCTGCCCGAGCGGGCACGGCTCAACAACACAAGCCACATTCGCCTGGGCGCCGGGGAGCGGGAGGTCACCCTGGCGCTGCACGAGCCCGACCTGATCGTCGAGCGCGGTGCCCTGGCGCGCTGGCTCTTCGAGCGGGCCGCAGGGGCGGGCGCCCGAGTATATTTGAACCACCGCTTCCGGGGGTTCGAACCCCGCCCCGGGGGGCTGGAACTGACCTTCGAGACCCCAAGCGGCCGCCGCCGGGCGCAGGCGCGGGCCGTGATCGGCGCCGACGGCATCGCCAGCGACGTGGGGCGCGCCGCCGGATTGCCCCATCCGTCCGTCGAGCCCCTGGTCCAGGCCGAAATCGCCCTCCCCGAAGGCTGGGACCCCACCACAACGCAGGTGTGGTTCGAGCCCGCCGAAACTCCCTACTTCTACTGGCTGATCCCCGAAAGGGAAGGCCGCGCCGTCCTGGGCCTGATCGGCGATGGACGGCGGGACGCCGGGGACCTGGTCAGGACGACCCTGGCGCGGCGCGGCTGGCGCCCGCTGCGCTTCCAGGGGGCGCGCGTCGCCATGCACCACCCGCGCCTGCGGCCCTGGTCGCTCGGGAACGGGGCCCCGGTGTACCTGATCGGTGACGCCGCCGGGCAGGTGAAGGTGACCACCGTGGGCGGCACGGTGACCGGACTTGCCGGCGCGGCCGCCGCGGCCGAGGCCATCCTGACGGACATCCCCTATGCGAAGGCCCTGCGGCCGCTCAAACGGGAGCTGGACCTGCAGTGGGGCATTCGCCTGCTGCTGGACCAGCTCGAGCGGGGCGACTATGAGCGCCTGCTGGACTGCCTCACCCCGCGCCTGCGGGCGTTCCTCGCCGGGCACAACCGGGATCGCATGTTCCCCGCCTTCTGGCGCCTGCTGCTCGAGCCGCGCCTGGCCCTCTTCGGCCTCGTTACGCTGGCCCATCTGCTCGCCGGCTCCGCGCGGCGAACGCGCGTCCGGTGGGGGAAGCGGGGAGAGCAGGGGAGCGAGGGAGCAGGGGGGCGGGGGCGTTGATGGTTGAAGGTTGCGGGTTGGAAAGTTGATACGGCTGTCAGCTGTCGGCCGTCGGCTGTCGGCTTCTCGCCCTCCACCGGGGAGGACCTCGGCGCCGGGGTGGTGAGCTGTGTGCCGAACGATCTGTATATTCAGCTGGAATTGTCCGTCTGGGTTATCGATCCAATCGGAGGGAGGGGGACAGCGATGAGGGGTTTTAGGGATCTGCGCGTGTGGACCAAGGCGCATGCGCTTGCTCTCCAGGTCTATCGAGCTACCTTAGGTTTTCCCAAAAATGAGCTTTACGGCATCACGAGCCAAATGCGCAGAGCTGCAGTTTCGATCGCAGCGAATATTGCTGAAGGGTGCGGTCGAGAAGGCGATCCGGAATTCAGGCGCTTCCTTCAGATCTCCATGGGCTCAGCGAGCGAGCTCGAATACCATCTGCTTCTGGCCAAGGACTTGGGCATGCTGGCGGATGGAACGTACGAGCAGTTGAACGGCGAGGCGGTTCGGGTGAAGCGAATGTTGACAGCCTTCATCAAGCGCTTAAGTCCGCCTCAGTAATTTAGACAACAAGGATGGAAATTGAGCCGAAAGCCGAGAGCCGAAAGCCGAAAGCCAAACAAAGTCATCTTGTTTGCCCGAGCCATTTCTCAATACGATTGGCTTGTCCTTGTTCTCATCTCCCCGGCGCTGATGTTTCCCCGCCCCGAATGGCTCCCGCTGCTGCTTACCCTGCCCCTGCTCTGGCTCATCCGAGGGGTGGGAACCGGGCACTT
>CAYMCO010000077.1:0-2276 GCA_964388955.1 uncultured Anaerolineaceae bacterium
TGGCCGGGAACATCCAGGACACGGAGATCTTCGCCATCAAGATGGCCAAGGCCGCGGGGACCGATCTGTTCCCCGAGATCGAGCATGCCGCGCCGCTCACGATCCAACAGGGCGGAGTCCAAGCGGCTTTTCGCTATATTGAAGCCGACATCCCCATCGTCCCAGCCCTGAGCGTCAACATGGGCGCAACGGGACCCGCGACCATGGCGGGCGCGGTGGTGCTTCAGGTGGCGGAGATGATGGGCTGGGTCGTGCTCACCCAATTGTACCGGCCGGGCGCTCCGCTGGCCTTCCATCATGGCGCCTCCCCGCCAGATATGCGCACCGGCCACAAGCTGTTGGGGGTGCCCTCCCGGGGAGTGACAACCGCCATGATGAACCAGATGCTGCGAGAATACGAGATTCCCATCTGGTCCAACGCCGGCTTCGCCAGCAACTCGAAGAAGATCGACTTTCAGGCCGGTTTCGAGAAATCCACCGGCACCCTGCTCTCCGCCCTCTCCGGCGGCCACGTGCACCTCTACCAAGGCGGCTCGAGTGTGGAGCTTTTCTACAGCCCAGAACTTGCAGTCATGGAAGACGACGTTGCCGGTTGGATCGGGCACGTGCTCCAAGGCGCGAATGTCACCGAGGACACTCTGGCCGTCGACGTGATCAGCCAGGTGGGCCCGATCCCTGGCCACTACCTGGGAACCGCGCATACGCGCGAATGGTGGCAGAAGGAGAATTACTTCCCGCAGGTCACAGATGTCGAATCCTATGCCTCCTGGTTGAAGTCCGGCAAGAAGGACATGCTGGCCCGGGCGAAGGAGAAGGTGCGCGAGATACTGGAGACCCACCATCCCCTGCCGCTCAGCGACGATCAGGAGGAAGGCATCCAGAATGTCCTCCAGGAGGCCCGGGAATACTATCGCGGGCGAGGGGTGATCTCCGACGAGGAGTGGTCCGAGTACATGGAGACCCTCAAGCAGGGAGCCTGAGCGCGGGCTCCTCGCGGGTTGGTCCGGCCGCGGCCCGAATGCGCGGCGGACCGCTCCCCCGCCGGCCCCCGCAGATCGCCGGGATTCCACGCACGCAGAAGAGGAAGGAAAACGACGCAAGCAGAGATACTCGACAACCCGGCCAGATCCGTCAAGGAATACGACCACGAAGCCGCCAGGAACTGGGCGCAGAAAGCGGTGGAGACGGGAATCTCCCCGCTGGAAGCGCTGGACGCGCTCACCGGCGCTATTCGCGAGGTCGGTGAGGCCTTCGGCGCCGGGGATTGCTTCCTGCCCGAGCTGGTCGGGGCTGCCGAGGCCATGCAGAACGCCATCCCCATCCTGGAAGCGCAGATCCAGCAGCGGGGCGAGAAGCGCGAGAGCGCCGGCGTCGTGGTCGCCGGCACCGTGGCCGGCGATATCCACAACATCGGCAAGACCATCCTCTGCACCCTGCTGACCGCGGACGGCTTTCAGGTCATCGACCTGGGCATCGATGTGCCCGTGGACCGTTTCGTGGCCGCAGTCAAGGAGCACCAACCCAGCGTGGTCGCCATGTCCGCCCTGCTCACCATCACCGCCCAGGAGCAGAAGAAGGTGCTCCAGGCCCTCGAGGCCGAGGGCCTGCGCCGCCAGGTGAAGGTCATCGTCGGCGGCGGCGCCATCAACGAACAGTTCGCCCAGAGCATCGGCGCGGACGGCTACGACGCCACCGCACCGGGCGGCGTCAAACTCTGCCGGCAGCTCATCCAGGCTTGAGGGAGCGCTTCAGATGATCAAAGGCTTCACCCGCAGATTCAAACCGCTGGACCTGCTGCGCCCCGAGGAGGTGGAGGCCATCCACCGCGGCGCGCTCTACACGCTGCAGAAGACCGGCATGCGCATCGAGCATCAGGGCGCCTTGAAGCTGTATCGGGAGCGCGGCTGCCAGGTGGACCTCTCCGAGCGCAGGGTGCGCATCCCGCCGGCCATCGTGGAGGAGTGCATCCGCCAATGCCCCAGCAGCTACCTCCTGAAGGCCCGGGACCGCGAGCAGGATTTGATGGTGGGCGGGAACACTTTCTACTTCATGCAGGGCATGGGCATGCGCTACCTCGATCTGGACACCTGGGAGACCCGGCCGGCCACCGCCGACGAGCACCGCGAGGCCATGATCGTCGCCGACGCGCTGGACAACGTGCACCTCGCGGACGCGATTTTCTTCTATATGGAACGCCAGCACATCCCCTCCGTCATGGTGATGCTCGAAAACCTGGCCAGCGGGCTGCGCCACTGCTCCAAGGCACAGCAGTTCGG
>CAYMCO010000078.1:0-2094 GCA_964388955.1 uncultured Anaerolineaceae bacterium
GGATCCCCGGGGAGCCTGTACTGAGCCCTTCGTTGCACTCAGGACGGGCTCCGCGAATGTGCTGTCGGAGATCCCGCGCAGTTTGCGGGGCAGCGAATTGATTATATGAAAGCGCTGCACCTCAAGCTACACTGGTAGTCGCGTCGAGAACCAATGAGGAGAGGTGCAGCATGAACACCATAATGTGCTGTGATGCCCACCCTGGCCTAGCCCGCCACATGTGCCTGGGGCGCAGTGCAGGCAGGGCAGGCAGACGCTACTCGGTTTTCGCTGTCTTTGACTCTTCTACCTTATCCGTTCAGCAGACCCGGGTCAATCACAAACCCGGAGCGATCCTCGAGTTCGTTTCCGGATTCCCGGAAGGAACCCCTGTCGCCCTTGAAACGGTCGGCAATTACTACCGCCTGCACCTGTGGTGCAGGCACAGGCGGATCGTCGATGAGATCGAGCAAGCCGGCTGTGTGCCCCTTCTCGCCCATGCTGCAAAGGCCAAGGTGATCATCCCGCGGCCCACATCACGTGCTTGGCAATGAAGGCCGCGGGATCATGGGCAACATCAACAAGACCGACAAGCTCGACGCCAAAGGGCTCGCCACTCCGGTCCATTTGGGAAGCCTCCCTGTCGTCTGGCTGCCTCCCGGCGAGATCCGCGACGAACGAGAGCTTCACCGAACCCGCCTGGCTTTCTCTAAGCCCCGTACTTCTCTCAAGAACCGCATTCACTCTACCCTCGCCAAGTATGCCCTCAACACATCTGAGCACAGCGATATCTTCGTCGGTAAAGGAAGAGCCTGGCTCGATCGAACCATCAAGAAACTTCCCCCTGAAACTGGTCGCTGTCTCCAACAGCATCTCGATCTACTTGATGCCGTCATCCACCAGATCGCTGTGCTCGAAGAACGCATTCTCGAGCGCATCCAACTCACCCCCGACATGCAGCTGTTGACATCCCTTCCCGGTGTGGCAGATATTCTCTCTATCGTTATTGAACGCGAGATCGGCACCATCGAGCGCTTCGCCACCGCAGGCCACCTGGCCGCCTATTCAGGATTGGTCCCCAAAGTCCATTCCAGCGGAGGGAAGACCCGCTATGGACACATGCGCAAGCAAGCCAATAACCATCTCAAGTGGGAGTTCATCGAAGCAGCCAACGCTATCGTTGCCCATCGGCATCACCCATCATGGAGACAGAAGAAGGTCTCCCGGATCTATGAAAGGATTTGTCGAAGAAAGGGACACGCCATTGCCGTGGGGGCTGTCGCCAGGCACCTGGCTGAATCCTCTTTCTGGATCCTCAAGAAAGGAGAACCTTATCGCGATCCTGCCATTAGCAGGCAGGACTCTCCCAAGCTGGCGTGAGGGCGTGCCTAACCTGTATCCTCTGAGATACGTGAATTGATTGCCAGACGCCAACTGGAGACGCTCTTGTCGCTTTGACGACGCACACTGTCCAGAGCGACAGCGTGGGATAGATGTTTCCGCAAAGTCCCGCGTTCTTTGCGGGGGGGGAGACCGGCTAGATCCTGGGGAGACTACTCGCCCATCACGCGCCATTTATCCTTGACAACTGCAACGCTTTCATAGAGGTTAGGGGGCTCTCTCGTTTTCGCCTCTAATGTTACCGCTGGAGGATTTACCCGGAATTATGACAGCAGCGCAATTTGGACATCGGAGAGCGGGCACGGATGAGACGACGGGAGACGAGATAATGCTCCCAAAAACACGTTCTCCTGAAGTGTATGCACTCCAGAACACGCGCCTCCACCCGCGGGGTCTTGTTACATGCCAAACCGCGCCTGAGCTATAACTTAGGAATCCATCCTCCAGGGCGGTTCCGCAGAGCGAGCATAGATTTGGGCTTTGATGATTACTCATTTCAAGTAGCCTCCAAATCTGGACATGCACAATGGTGGAGTATTATTCAAGCTTGAGAGAGACGCCTAACGGCGCGAGGTGAGCGGCCCGGGGACGGGCCATCTCTTCTCGCTCGATTATATGCTTTATACAACCCGGTCATCTTTTCGCCCAGCATCCCGGGGCCGCTCCACTGAGATTGGAATGAGAAGGCCGGCCCTCGGTAAGCGGGCTCCATCT